>JAURMR010000027.1 GCA_030830565.1 Acidimicrobiales bacterium | reverse complement strand
CTTGAAACGCTCGAGGCAAATGCAATGCGTCGCGCGTTGCAGCATGGCGAAACGATTGTTGTGCCGCGCGTTTCTGATCTCGACGCGCTTGCTGCCTCAACAATCGGCAAGGTCGAAATCGAAACCATCGAAGAAGGTCGTGAAGGGCTTGTTGTTGAACAACTCCTGAAGGCGGCAGTGCTTTCGATCTTCCGTGAATACATCGCCATCGAAAATCTTCGTGATGTTGTCGATTCCTTCGATGGCGATCGGTTGGTGAACGCCGGTGAAGACGTTTCGTCGGCCGACTATGTCGCGCTCCTTACGGATATCCCGGCGCTCGCTCCGCATATCACCGCACTCACGGGTGGCGATACCACTCCCGAGATCGTTGCCAGTGCCGTCGAGTTCGTGCTCGAAGGTCTGCACCTTTCGAAGCGACTCAACAAAGATGCAGTTGGTGCACGGGCGCAGTACCGCGGCCGCGGCTGAAATCTGCCAGCGACCTAGCGCTGGTCGTTGACCAGTTCGCGCACGCCATCAAGACCAGCAATCACCACTCGTTCCACCATCGAACCGGGGAAGATTCCGTGTTCGACGATGCCGGGCGTGTTGGCGAGTGAAGCGCCAAGCGCGACAGGGTCGGCGATGGCGCCGAATTGTGCGTCCATCACGAGGTTGCCGTTATCGCTGCGCCGTTCTCGTGTGGTGACCGTTGACGCGCCGAGGGCTTCGACTGCACTCGCAACGACGCCAGGGGCAAAGTCGAGGACTTCGAGCGGCGTGCCGAAGGGGCCGAGTGCAGGAACGAGCTTTGATTCGTCGACAACGATGATGAATCGAGGGGCCATCGAAGCAACGATTTTTTCGCGAGTGTGAGCCGCGCCGCCGCCTTTGGTGAGATTGAACGCTGGGTCGACTTCATCGGCACCATCGATAGCGATATCGAGCGCACCAATGTCGTCGGGCGAAATCACCTTCAACCCAAGTGATGTTGCGAGTTCGTGTGTTTGTACCGATGTTGAGGTGCACACGATGTCGAGCGCACGCTCGCCGAGTTCGACGATCGTCCAGTGCACGGTTGAGCCAGTGCCAAGTCCGACTCGCATGCCATCGGTGACGTAACTGGCAGCGTGACGACCAGCCGCTTCTTTGGCGATGTCTTGCGGAGAACGTTCGGCGTTGTTCTGTTCAGTACTCACGCCGAGAGCATCGCACGTCAGCGAGTCACAGCGCGCAGTAATTGTGCACTGTCGCGAGCGTTTCGACTGCGATCAAAGACGCCGTCGGGTACGTCGAGTCCGCATTCTGGAGTCCAGCCGTCGATGCCCGATTCCCAGAATGCATGAGTCACTGCGATGCCATCGTCAGCGGCGCGTTGGGTTTCAAGGATGGAACCGGAGAGGACCTCTGCACGCCAATCATCCTCAGCAGCGGTGAGACCGGTACCGAGCAGCGCGAATTTCCTGCCCGGGAAGTTGTCGGACAGGCGACGAATGGTGACGCCGAGACCTTCTGTCCATGGCGCGCGCCCATCAGGCGAAACGGGAGCATCGATGGGGTAGGGCCCACTCGTTCCGTCGGCGAACAACGTCGCGCCGCCCCGGTAGGTGAAGCCAATGAGGTCGTACGCGCCGGCAAGTCCGTCGATCTCATGCTCGGCCAAACCAGGAATGGAAATGACTCCGTCATTGAGTTCACGAATCCACGAGCCGAAACGCAATCGATCAACCGATTCGACTCGTTTGCGAGCTGCGTCGCGTTCGTCCGGCTCACGCGACATCACACCTGGCTCCACCGGGCATGTATCGATACACACGACAACCGGGGGAGTGCCGCTACGTAGGAGTCGGTTCGCTTCGAATGACGCTCGGTGCAAAGTCTGGAGTGCTTCGAGAAACTTTCCGGGATCGGTTTTGTACGGCGGGCGCGTGCCGATGAGGTGCCCTTCGAGCGCTCGTGTGTAGGGGTCGAGGATCGGCACCCAACCGGCAACGAGGTCGCCGAAGGCTTCCGCGACACGATCCACATGGCGAGGCCAGGTGAGGCGAAGTCCATCGGCATCGTCGAAACCACGCTGGTCTTCTGAAAACCACCCAGGTAACGGGCCGTCGTGCAGTACTGCCCACACATCGATTCCTGCTGCTTTAGCCGCTTTCAAAATGTCCGCAACGTGATCGACCGCATCGCTGTCCCAGCGGCCGGGGCGAGATTCGAGACGTGACCAATCAATGGTCCAGCGCATCGAGGGAACGCCGGCCTCGGCCAGCATCGGGAGGTCAGAGCGGTACTCGAATCCAAAACCGCTGCCGATCAGGGAATCGGAAAGGATTCCTTCGGTGGTGAGGGTCGACCAGTCGCTTCGATCCGACAGCCCTTCAGAGCCGGCAGCGGTCATAGCGATGCCCCAAAGGGCAGGGTCAGTCATAACTGCAGTATTCCCGGTACGGTGCCTCTATGGGCAGAGCCAATCGGGTTCAGTACTCGCGATGGGATGGCACACAGGTCGGGTTCGACTTCGACGCCACCGACATTTTCGGCGAAATCACCGACGATCTGCTGTACCACGGCGATATCAACGCTGCACTGCGTCGGATGATGCAAGAGGGGTTCGACTCCGACAACGGCGAGCGCATGAAGGGCTTGCGCGAAATGATGGACGAGCTCCGACGCAAACGTCGCGAGACGCTCGAAAGTCACGACCTCGGTGGCATCTACGACGAAATTGCCAAGGACCTCCGCGAGGTCGTTGAAACCGAGCGCGAAGCCATTGATGAACTCGCGCAGGAAGCGCGTGACTCCGGCGATGCGCGTCGCCAAGAACTCACTGAACAAGTTGCCGCTGAACGGCACATGTCCCTCGACCTCATGTCTCAGGATCTCGCCGGCATGGTTCGTGATCTGCAGAACCACGACTTCACTTCTTCTGAAGCGCGCGAGAAGTTCGAGGAGCTGGTCGAGAAACTGCGCGAGCAATTGATGCAGCAGTACGTCGACCAGATGTCGGGTGCAGTTGAAAACATGACGCCCGAAGACATGGCTCGAATGAAAGACATGTTCGCCGAACTCAATCAGATGCTCGAGCAGCGCCAGCGGGGCGAAGAACCGGACTTCGATGGGTTTATGGAGCGCTTTGGTGACTTCTTCCCAGAAAACCCGCAGAACCTTGACGAATTGCTTGAAATCATGGCGGCCCGTATGGCCGCCGCTCAGGCGATGATGAATTCGATGACGCCCGAACAGCGCGCGCAGTTGCAGGCGCTGTCAGACCAATTGCTCGAAGATATGGATCTTCGCTGGCAGATGGACCAGCTGGGTCAGAACCTCGCCCAAGCATTTCCTGATCTCAACTGGAATCGACGTTACGAGTTCTCTGGCGATGAACCGCTCAACATGGCCGACGCCAACCAAATGCTTCAGCAGTTGGGCGATATCGACCAGCTTGAGAACCTTCTGAAGGGTGCAGCCAACCCGGGTGCACTGGCTGAAGTCGATCTCGATCGTGCACGTGAACTTCTTGGTGACGACGCTGCTCGCAGCCTTGAACAGATGGCGGAACTTGCTCGCCGCCTTGAAGAATCAGGACTGGTCGAGAACAAAGAAGGCAAGCTCGAACTCACACCCCGTGGCATTCGCCAACTTGGGCAGAACGCGCTTGACGAATTGTTCAACAAGCTCGATATGGACAAAGCCGGTCAGCACGAAATTGCGCGAATCGGCGTTGGTCACGAACGCGATCACTCCACCAAGCCCTACGAGTTCGGCGATCCGTTCAACCTCGACATCGGCCGCACGGTGCGTAATGCCATCTTCCGCAGTGGGGCCGGAACGCCGGTGCAACTCACGCCCGAAGACTTCGAAGTTGAACGCACTGAGCATCTCGTGCGATCGAGCACCGTACTGATGGTCGACCTTTCGCTCTCAATGCCGATGCGGGGCAATTTCCTTCCGGCCAAGAAGGTCACGATGGCCTTGCACGCCCTCATCACCTCGAAGTACCCCCGTGACTACCTCGGTCTCGTCGGGTTCAGTCGCACAGCAGAGGAACTGAAGCCGGAGCAACTGCCCGAAGTCTCGTGGGACTTCGACTACGGCACCAACATGCACGAGGGCTTCATGATCGCCCGTCGCCTGCTGGCCAAGCAGTCCGGAACCAAGCAGATCATCATGATCACCGACGGTGAGCCCACCGCCCATGTGATGCCGAACGGCCAGATTTTCTTCGATTATCCGACCCGGCCCGAAACCCGCGATGCCACCCTGCGTCAGGTGATGCTCTGTACCAAAGAGGACATCGTCATCAACACCTTCATGCTCGACCCGAACCCGTATCTCTCGGAGTTCGTGGAGAAAATGAGCCAATTGAACGGTGGACGAGCCTTTTTCACGACCCCAGAGAACCTGGGCGATTACGTGTTGGTGGACTTCCTGAACAACAAACGGGAAATGCTCCGAGGCCGCCGAGCCGGTTGATTTCCCCTGCTGGGTCCGGGTTTTTTTGCCCCGAACCCAGATCCCCCTTGCGTTTGTCGCGCCGACAGGGCAGAATCACGCCGTTGTAATTACACCCGTGGAGCACCGTCGCTCTCGGGGGAAGCTGTTCGAGTCCAGGAGGACCCCCAGCATGCCGCAATCGATCTCTCTCACCTCTGCCCAGAGCTCCACGCCCGTCGAGCTCGACGGCGAGGACAAGTCTTGGCAGGACATGGCCAACTGCCTTGGCGTCGACCCCGACCTCTTCTTCCCTGAGCGTGGAGCATCCACACGCGAAGCCAAAGAGGTTTGCAAGGGCTGTGTCGTTCGTGACGATTGTCTTGAATACGCGCTGGCCAATGGCGAGAAGTTCGGCATTTGGGGCGGCATGAGCGAACGTGAGCGTCGTCGCATTCGTCGCCAGCGTGCATTGGCCCGTGCAGCAGCAGCACCGGCTCGTACTGCAACGGCCTGAGTTCAGTTACCGCCGTGCGGGCGGTGCTCTAACCGATACTCAATTGTCGACTCGATCGACAGATCGAGTTCCTCCCAACGGTTCTCATCCGTCGCGTCCAGAACCGCCTGTGGAGCAAGGCCAACCAGTTCGGCTCGCTCGATTGCTGCTGAGCTGGCCACGCGGTCGTAGACCTCGGT
>JAURMR010000026.1 GCA_030830565.1 Acidimicrobiales bacterium | reverse complement strand
GTTCGACGGATCAGCATCCGCCAACACCTTCGTAATCGCCGCGGTCAACGTGGTCTTACCATGATCGATATGACCCATCGTGCCCACATTCGCGTGGGGCTTGGTCCGCTCGAACTTCTCGCGTGCCATTGATTTCTCCTGGTGCCTTTCGTGGCGTTTGCCGGTTTTAGGTGGCGTTTGCCTGAATTAGTACGTGCTGGGTATTTCGTGCTGGGTGCTGCATGCTGCGGGTACTGCGACTTGGTAACTGGTTACCGATTGGTGTCGGCGGTCGGACTTGAACCGACGACCACTCGATTATGAGCCGAGTGCTCTGACCAGCTGAGCTACGCCGACATGTTGGCCGGTTGGGCGGAGCCCTTCCGGCACAGAGCCCCCTGACAGAATCGAACTGTCGACCTTTTCCTTACCATGGAAACGCTCTGCCGACTGAGCTAAGGGGGCGCGTCGGGCAAGCCCGACAAAGGAGGCGTTATCTTGCCACGCCCCACAGGGGATTCCCAACTCACGGCCAAGGCCCCCGGTACGGTGACAGACGTGAACCTCCGTCTCGCCCGTCCCGAAGATGCCGAAGCGACCCGCGAGATCTACAACACCGAGGTCACGAGCACGACGGTGACCTTCGACCTCGTCCCCCGGTCCCTTGAGGATCAGCTGGCTTGGCTCGACCAGCGCTCTGGGGCAATGGCCGTCGTCGTGGCCGAAATCGACGGGCAGGTCGTCGGCTTTGCGTCGCTCTCGCCGTACCGAGACCGCCCTGCCTATGCCACCACCGTCGAGGATTCGGTCTATATCCATTCCGACTTTCGGGGCCAAGGCGTGGCCCGGGCCCTTTTGGCCGAGATTCTCGATATTGCCGCCACCCGAGGATTTCACGCCGTTATGGCCCGAATCGTTGGGGGCCACGACGCCTCGATCGGACTCCATAGTTCGCTTGGCTTTGAAATTGTTGGCACCGAGCGGGAAGTTGGCCGGAAATTCGGTAAGTGGCTCGATGTCGTGATCATGCAGCGGATGCTCTGAGGCGAGCTGTTCACTTTCGGAGGGCAGTCGGCACTCCGCTAAGGTTCACGCCTTCAGGGTCGGTGCCCGAGCGGCCAAAGGGAACGGGCTGTAAACCCGTCGGTTCTGCCTTCGATGGTTCGAATCCATCCCGGCCCACCATCCGGCTCCCCGCCCATCGGGCGGGGCTGCCGGACGGAACCCACGCAGCGGTCGCCCACGAGGCGAGTCGACGGAACGAGGAAATCATGCCGAGCTTCGATGTTGTGTCCGAGGTTGATGAGCAAGAGGTTCGAAACGCGGTCGATCAGGCCTCGCGAGAACTCACAACTCGCTTCGATTTCAAAAACACCAACTCGTCGATCGAGTTGAAGGACCTCTCTATTGAAATGGCGTCGGCCAGTGCCGATCGCTTGAACGCCGTACGTCAGGTTCTCGAAGAGAAGTTGGTGAAGCGCAAGGTGTCGCTCAAGTCGCTTGACTACGGCAAGGTCGAAGACGCAGCCGGCGGAACCGTTCGTCAGACCGTCAAGATCGTTGCCGGCATTTCGAGCGAAAAAGCCAAGGCTGTCAACAAGGCCATCAAGGAACTCGGCCTAAAGGGTGTGTCGTCGCAAACCCAAGGTGAACAGGTTCGCGTGACAGGAAAGAAGCGCGACGACCTTCAGGCCGTCATTGCCGGACTGAAAGAAGTTGATCTTGAGATCCCTCTACAGTTCGAAAACTTCCGCGACTAATCGCAGCGCTGGTTAATCGTAATAGCCCGAGTGGATGTAGACGCACGGGACACCTTCGCCGTGGAACATATCCGCGTTCTTTCGGTCGTCTTCAAACGCAAGTTTGAGATCAAGTCCGAACTCACGAAGTTGCCCAACCGTGCGCTTCTTAAATTCCCACGCTTCTTGTCCCGAGCGGTCCTCACGCATACACAACAAGTCCCAGCGCAGTTCGTGACGGGCAAGCCATTCGAGCGTTTGCGGTTGCACGCGTAGCGGTCGAGCGGTCAGCAACACGACGTGTAGTTCCGGTGCCAACAAACTGAGTAAGCGAGCGAGTTCATGAATGACTTCGTCATCACCGCAAGCTTCGAAGAAGGCATTCCAGTCACGATTCGCGATGTGGTGTTGGCGATCGCTGGCGTTCGACAACACGCCATCCATATCGAAGACAACAGTTGGGCCAGGCGCAACGGGCCCTTCACGCCATCGCCAGTTCTCGGGAGTTTCCATCACGCTCCGCTGCCTGGTCCGTGCAGTGCGCTTTCGCGAATCGCATTGACAACTGACGGGTCCGCAAGGGTCGTGGTGTCGCCAAGTTCGTGACCATCAGCGATGTCGCGCAAGAGGCGCCGCATGATCTTTCCGCTTCGAGTTTTCGGAAGATCGGGAACGATGATGACGCGCTTTGGTCGCGCCGTTGGGCCGATCTTTGTTGCAACGTGAGCCCGCAAATCGTTCACCAGGGCATCATCGGCAGTCACTCCCCCTCGCACAATGACATACGCGACGATTGCTTGACCCGTGAGGTCGTCATTGGCACCAACCACTGCAGCTTCGGCGACAGATGTGTGATCGACGAGTGCACTTTCCACTTCCGTCGTGGAGATGCGATGACCCGACACGTTCATGACATCGTCGACACGACCAAGCAACCAGAGGTAGCCGTCGTCGTCGATCTTGGCGCCGTCCCCGGCGAAATAACGGCCTGGATACTTACTCCAGTAGGTGTCCTTGTAGCGCTCGGGGTTCCCCCAAATGCCGCGCAACATGCCCGGCCACGGACGCGTCAGCGTGAGATAGCCACCGCCGCGCTCAATCGGGTGTCCCTCTTCATCAACGACTTCAACACCGATGCCGGGCAATGCGAAACAGGCGGAACCAGGTTTGAGGGTCGTGACACCTGGTAACGGCGTGATCATCATGCCGCCGGTTTCGGTCTGCCACCACGTATCGACAATCGGACAAAGACCGCCACCAATGTGTTCGAAATACCACATCCATGCTTCGGGGTTAATCGGCTCGCCCACCGAACCAAGAAGGCGCAAGGAAGAAAGATCATGCTTTTGCGGTTCTTGTTCGCCCCACTTCATGAACATGCGAATGGCAGTTGGCGCGGTGTAGAGCTGTGTGACGCCGTAGCGCTCGATGATGTCCCATATGCGATCTTTGTCCGGCGTGTCGGGAGTTCCTTCATACAGCACCGATGTTGCGCCGTTCGCGAGCGGTCCGTACACGATGTAACTGTGACCGGTCACCCAACCGATATCGGCCGAACACCAATACACATCCGATTCCGGCTTGAGATCAAACACGTATTTATGGGTAAACGCTGCTTGGGTGAGATAGCCACCGGTGGTGTGCATGATGCCCTTGGGCTTTGCCGTTGTGCCCGAGGTGTAGAGCAAATACAGCAACTGCTCTGACTCCATTGGCGCGGCGGGACAGTCCGTCGAGGCCGTTGCCATGAGGTCGTGATACCAGTGGTCACGACCGTCAACCATGGTCACGTCGGAATTCGTGCGTTGCACAACAACAACGTTGCTCACTGTTGGGCACGATTCCATCGCCACATCGACATTTGGTTTCAACAACGAGGCCGCGCCGCGTCGGTAGCCACCATCGGCAGTGATGATGACTTTGCATTCACCATCGTGAACGCGATCGATGATTGAGTCCGGCGAGAAGCCACCGAAGATCACCGAGTGAGCGACACCAATTCGCGTGCACGCCAACATCGCAACGGGAAGTTCGGGGATCATGGGCATGTAGATCGCCGCGCGGTCACCCTTCTCAAGACCAAGACCCTTGAGAACGTTGGCGAACTTCTTCACTTCGCCGAGCAGATCGGCATAGGTGATGGTGCGCGTATCGCCGGGTTCACCTTCCCAGTGATAGGCCACGCGATCGCCGATGCCATTGGCGACATGACGGTCGAGGCAGTTCTCCGAAACATTGAGTTTCCCGCCAACAAACCACTTGGCGAAGGGAAGTTCCCATTCGAGGGTGGTCGTGAAATCGGTGTCCCAGTCGAGAAGCTCGCGCGCTTGGCGGGCCCAGAACGCTTCGTAATCGGCGTCGGCCTCGCGGTACAGCGAATCGTTCGAGGTGAGTGCCGCAGCGGCGAACTCGGGTGACGGCGGAAAGGTCCGCTCTTCAAGGAAGTAGTCCTCGATCGTCGGTTCGGTCATTGCATCCCCCTCAACAAATGGCGAAGTGTCGCCGCATCAACGAGGTGAGCCTACCGGCGCAGGTGATGGCGGACCGGTGCCGATAACCGCCCTCAAACCGTCCATTCAAGAACGACGAAATCTCCGAGGCTGCTGGACTCAAGGAGCGCCTCGGCTTCTCCGATTCGGCTGCGAGCACGAAGCGCAGCAACGTCGGGGGCCGATGCGTTTTCCGTCCAGATCTGTCTTCCTTCTTCAACAAGCTGCGCGATACCGACACGTTCGAGGAATTGCCGTTGCGTCGTGATGACCGATGGCCGAGCAATCGTCGCAAGCTGGTCAACAGCAACGTCGGTGGTGATATCGCAGGTGCCGGGATTGTCGAGTGGATGGCCTCCGCGCTCCTGCCCAACGAAGGTTCGTAACCAGCCCATCTCCGGACGAGCCGCAATCTCTGCAGTTGTCGCGCCGTAGTCGATCGCAATCACGACTCCGCGGTCGAGTCGATCGATCGCCGCTGCAAGCCACTGTGTTGCGTGTTCCTGGAGAGGCATCCACTCCCCCGATGTCGCAGATGACAACACCGCGGCAAGTGACGCAGATACTTCAGTTGGAGCAACGACAAACTCGAGACCATCTTGGCCATGGTGCACATCGAGTCGTTCAAAGTTTCCCTCGCCGTCGTGTCGAACGATGTCGAAAGCGAGATTGTCGAGAAGTTCGTTGGCCAACACAACGCCAGTGATTCCATAGGGCGCGATTGAACTCGAAGCGAATCGCGGACCGGTGCCAACGCCACGCACGAACGAGTCGACACCAGGAGCGTCGAGATCGCCAAGCCAACCATCGAGGTGCTCAGCGTGCAACGTCCGTTGTTCGGCAGAACGCTCCACCATCAAGTAGCGAAGTGCGGGCGCACATTCCGGTTTTGCGAATGCGATAGATCTCGCGAGTGTTCCTGGCCCGGCACCGAACTCCACGACGACAAACATGTCGGGTGAACCGAGGGCGAACCATTCCTCATCAAGTCGACGCGCAATCAATGCGCCGAACAACGGCCCAACTTCGGGACTGGTGAGGAAATCCCCACGGCGTCCAGCACGACCAATAGTCGCGTAAAAACCAAGTGACTCGTCGTAGAGCGCGATGTCCATGTACTGCGCGAAGGACATCGTTGTTCCGACCGGGAACCGAGATCGGAACTGTTCGGTCATGAGCGTTTAACGCAGCAGCGAGAAGAGCGTGACCTGATCAGTGAAGTGCGTAAGCGCTCCGGGGAAGACACCCCACACCAGCGTGACGGCCATGGTGATGATGAGTGCGAACGACAGCGAAGCCGGCACCTTGATTGGAGAGCGATCGCCATCGGGGGCTTCGTCCATCCACATCACACGAATGAGGCGGCCGTAGTAACCGAACGCGATCACCGAGTTAAGACCCACGATGACTGCGAGCACATAGCCCGAGGCCGTTCCAGCCGAGGCCAGCGAACTGAAGATCGAAAGCTTGGCAAACCAACCCGCCGCCGGAGGAATGCCAGCGAGCGAGAACAGGAAGATCGTCATGCACACCGTGAGCGCCGGTGCGTACGAGAACAATCCACCGAAACTCTTGATCTCGCCTGAGCGCGTCTTGCGGGCAACAGCCAGCACGACAGCAAAGGCACCAAGGTTCATGCCTGCGTAGATGAGCAAGTACACAACGATGGAACGAAGTGCTTCGCCGCCTGTGCCAAGCGATGCACCTGCAACTGCGAGCGGAGCAAGGATGTAGCCGGCCTGGGCGATACCGGAGTAGGCCAACATGCGAACGACGTTGGTTTGGCGAAGGGCAATGAGATTGCCAACGGTCATCGAAAGTGCAGCGAGCGCCCACATAAGCGGCTCCCACACATCGTTACGGCCGTAGAAACCGATGAACAGAACATTGAGAATTGCGACAAATCCAGCAGCTTTGGACGCAACCGCCAAGAACGAGGTGACCGGAGTGGGCGCACCTTCGTAGGTGTCAGGCGCCCACTGGTGGAACGGAACCGCCGAGACCTTGAACGCAAAACCAATAAGCACAAATGCAATGCCCAGTGTGATGATCGGTTGCGAAGAAACATACGAGCCGAGATCAGCTCCGATTTCGACAAGCAAAGTGGACCCGGTAATGCCGAAGACAAGCGACATGCCGTAAAGAAGAATCGCGGATGCGAAAACACCCATGAGGTAGTACTTCAAGCCCGCTTCGTTGCTCTTCTGATCACGCTTACGCCAGGCCGCCATCATGTACGCCGGGATGGAAACAAGTTCAAGCGCAATGAAGATGCTGATGAGGTCCCGAGCCGACGCCATCACCATCATGCCGAGCACCGACGACAACAGGAGCGTGTAGTACTCGCCCTCGTGATAGTCGCCTTCGGCGATGTAGTTCGTCGAGAGAAGAATCACGACGTAACCCGAGATAAGGAACAGCGCCTGCAAGATGAGTGCGTAGCTGTCGACAACGAAACCGCCGCCGAACATCACTCGGTCGACGCCGTCGTAGGCCAGCGTGGCAATAGGGATCAGCGCGAGCAGCAGACCGATACCGGCAACCGATGACGACGCCCATCGCGAGCGCTCGCCAGTGAAGGCATCGAGCAGAATCAACACCACGATGGTCGCAGCCACGATGATTTCGGGCGCGAGCGCGTGATAGTCGAGGCTTGGAGCACTCCAGGCGAAGGTCAGCAACTGGGCGAGCAACGGATCAGCCTCCGAGCCCGTTCACGATCGCGATGGTGTTGGAAACCGCACCGTCAGTGACCTTGAAGATGATGTTGGGAACAAAGCCGAGCACAACGATGAGGATGAGCATCGGAGTCCACGCCACCCATTCAGTGAACGTCACGTCATGCAGGTGTGGATCGTCTTCAAATTCCTTCGTCGGAACACCGAAGCCGACACGCTGATACATCCACAGGAGGTAGGCAGCGGCAAGAACCGTGCCAACAGCGGCGATCACCATGAGTACACGGAAGAAGGCGACGTTCAGACCAAGACCTGGGTTATAGGCCGACAGGATCGCAGGGAACTCGCCCCAGAAACCGGCAAGACCGGGAAGCCCGAGAGAGGCCATGACCGAGAAGCCGAGGATCCAGCCCATATGCGGCATCGACTTGAGCATGCCGCCCAGTCGTGAGATGTCGAGGGTGTGGTAGCGGTCCTTGGTTGAACCAGCGACGAAGAAGAGCATGCCGGTGATGAGGCCGTGAGCAACCATGCCGAAAATTGCGGCTTGGAAACCGAAGGTGGTGAGCGTGGCGATACCAAGCATCACAAAACCCATATGCGAAACCGATGAGAACGCGATGAGTCGCTTCATGTCGGTCTGCGCCAAACAGCACAGAGCTCCGTAGATGATGCCGATCACCGCGAGCAGACCGATGAACGGCGCCCACTTCTCTGCAGCACCGGGAAGGATCGGAATGGCGATACGGATGAAGCCGTACGTTCCGAGCTTCAGGAGCACTGCGGCCAGGATGACCGAACCAACGGTCGGCGCCTGCGTGTGCGCGTCGGGCAACCACGTGTGGAACGGGAACATCGGAACCTTGATGCCGAAGCCCATGAACATGCCACCGAAGATCCAGAGCGCAGCACCGGTGGAAATACCAGTGGCGAGTTCGGGGAGTAGGCGCATGTCGAACGAATGCATCATCTCGCCGTTGACCGGGATCTTGTCGGAGAGGAAATACAGCGAAAGGAAGGCGACGATCATGAGCGCCGAACCGAACAACGTGTAGAGGAAGAACTTGAGCGACGCGTACTGACGCTTTTCCCCACCCCACACGCCGATCATGAAGTACATCGGGAGGAGCACAACCTCGAAGAAGACGAAGAACAGGATGAGGTCCTGCGCAACGAACGAACCGAGCATGCCGGTTTCGAGGATGAGAATCAGAATAAGGAACGCCTTGGGGTTCTTCGGTTCCGGGAAGTGATTCCAGGAGTAGATGATGCACAACGGCACGATGAGCAGCGTGAGGGCGATCATCGGCAGCGAGATGCCGTCGATTCCCACGATGTATCGGCTGTTGATGATCGGGATCCACGCCTTGTCAACAACAAACTGCAGCTGACCGTTCGCGTCGTAGTCGAAGTTGGTCATGATCAGAATGCCGATGAAGCCCACCACGAGGCTTGCCGCCAATGCGACAACCTTGTGGAACTGCTCCTTGGCCTTGGGCACGACCAACATGGCGAGTGCTCCCACAAGTGGGAGGAACACCATCAGGCTGATACCCCAACTGTTCAGGAAATCTTTCATCGAATTGTCCTGGGCTCCTAGACGACGAACACGAGTACACCGGCGAGGACGACCGCGCCGGCAAAGAGGATCGAGGCGTACTGCTGGACCTTGCCGGTCTGGATCTTGCGAAGCAGTTGACCTGCTCCTTCAGAACCTTGACCTGATCCGTTCACTGCTCCATCGATGATGAGCTGATCACCAAAGACATAGACGACGCCTGCGATCTTGCGAGCGACAAATCCGATGCCATTGATGACGCCATCAAGGATGTTCTGATTGAACCAATTCGCAGCACGGGCGATCGGGCCCTTCGTACTGCCCGCGATAACGCCGGTGTAGAGATCGTCGAGGTAGTACTTGTTCTCGAGGAAGGTGTAACCGGCAAGCGCGACCTTGTTGCGAGAGGTCAGTCCGTGCGGACCGCGATTCTTCTCGTAGTACTGGTATGCAAGGAACAAGCCGCCGGCAGCAAGAATTGTCGAGGCAATTGCGAGCCACGGCGTGAACTCCGCGTGCTGCAACGGAGGAAAGGAGAACGTTGGCTCGACAAAATGTTCGAACCTCGTCGTAACGCTCCCCGGCAGTTTGATGCCGAAGAACGACTTGGGGAAGTTCGTGAAGCCCAGGAACACTGCACAGCCCGCAAGGATGATGAGCGGAACGGTGATGACCTTTGGTGATTCGTGCGGGTGAGCGTGACCGCGGTACTTACCCCAGAACGTCATCCAGTAGGCGCGGCCCATGTACGCAGCGGTGAGGAACGCCGTGATCAGACCGAAGATCAGCATGATCGTGTAAGCGTTTTCTTGACCGCTTGCTGAACCAGCAAGAATTTCGTCCTTCGACCAGAAACCGGCAAGCGGGAAAATGCCTGCGAGCGCAAGAGTCGCAACAAGGAACGTGGCGTGCGTGACTGGCATCTTCTTACGAAGACCGCCCATCTCGCGCATATCGAAGGTGTGGTGACACGCATGACTCACCGAGCCAGCGCCAAGGAACAAGCACGCCTTGAAGAACGCGTGTGTGAACAGATGGAACACACCAGCGGTCCAGGCGCCAACACCGAGCGCCATGACCATGTAGCCAAGCTGCGAAATCGTGGAGTACGCCAGCACCTTCTTGAGGTCGGTCTGCACGAAAGCCAACAGGCCGCCGATGATGGTGGTGAAGCCGCCGATGAATGCGACGTAGTGGAAGGTGCTGCTTCCGATCGCAAGACCGGAGAAGAACACGGCATAGAGCCGGGCGATCAAATACACACCGGCGACAACCATGGTGGCGGCGTGAATAAGCGCCGAAACCGGAGTCGGACCGGCCATAGCGTCCGGCAACCAGGTGTGCAGTGGGAACTGGCCTGACTTTGAGGTAACACCACCAAAGAGACACAGTGCTCCGACCAACAAAAGCGTGGTGTTCGCGTTACCCGACAGCGCATATTCGTTGATGTGCAGGACGTTGAAGCTGATGCCGCCGGCGGCAAAGAAGGTGATGATGACGCCGAGGATGAGACCGATATCGCCAACGCGGTTGGTGAGGAAGGCCTTAAGCGCAGCATCGGTGTTCTTCTTTTCCTCCCACCAATGGCCAATCAATCCGAACGAACAGACGCCCACTAGCTCCCAGCCCATCAACATCTGCAACGTGTTCGAGCTGAGCACATAGAAGAGCATTGAAGCAGTGAAGAGCGAAAGGAACGCGTAGTAGTGGGTGAAACGAACGTCGCCGTGCAGGTACTCAGTTGAGTAGATGTGGACCAGCAACGAAATGATGCAGACCGTGATGAGCATCATTGCGGCAAGGCCGTCAACGAGGGTGCCCATCTCGAATTCCATGCCACCGATTTGGAACCAGGTGACGGTGCGCACAACGGGCGGAACACTTTCGTGTTCTCCACCATGTTCGCCCGACTCAGCGGCATGACCCTCTTCCGAGGACGCGTGCGAGTCGGTAGTGACAGTTTCGCCAGAATCCTTCGTGGCGGCATTGGCTTCTTCGCCGATGGTTTCGCCCGTCTGCGGAGTAAGCCCGTTCGCAGCGGCGATGTCAGCAGCGAGCGCAGCGCCAGTAGGTGGATGATTGACGCGACTAATCCAGTTGCCGGCAACGACAACCGAAAGAATCAGGCAGATGGACACCGAGGCGATACCGATGCCGGCGGTGGCTCGTGTACCCCAACGCTTGCCAAAGAAGAGGATGACGAGGAACGACGCCGCCATGAGGGCGGGGATGATCCAGACCTTGTCGATCATGTTGAACACGACGATCAGCCCTTCAGCATGTCGACATCATCAATGTCGATGCTTTGTCGGTTCCGGTAAATGAGCAGCACGAGCGCGAGGCCGACACCAACCTCGGCGGCGGCAACTGCGATAACGAACAGCGCAAACACCTGGCCGGAGACGTTGGCCATGTCGTTCACGTGCCAGTAGGCGCCAAACGCAACGAGGTTGATGTTCACTGCATTGAGAATGAGTTCGATCGACATGAGAACGAGAACGCCGTTCTTGCGTGCAAGAACTCCGTAGACGCCGATGCAAAAGAGAATGGCGGCAAGGAGGAGGAACTGGTTGAGGAACATCAGTCACGCCTCGCAATCACGATGGCGCCAATGAGTGCAGCGAGCAGAAGCACCGACAACACCTCAAACGGAAGCAGATAGGTCGAGAAGATGGAATCGCTGACCTCGGCGGTGCGCTGCACCGTGAGGTCTCCGAATTCAGTGTCCTTGAAGCCATCGATGAGCGAGAAGCTCATGAGCCCAAGCAAGAGAACACCGATACCAGCGCCAATGAACTTCGCTGACTTCTTATTATCAAGATCGTCGTCATTGCCGGTCTTTGCTCGGGTGAGCATGATGCCGAACAAGAACAGAACGATGATGGCACCGAGATAAACGAGCACCTGCGTAATGGCAACAAATTCTGCGGCGAGCAGGATGTACTGGGCCGCAGCACCTGAAAGAACGAGAACGAGCCAAAGTGCGGCGTGCATGACGTTCTTGGTTGTGACGACGCGAATCGCACCAACCACCATCAGCGCAGCGATGATGTAGAACGCGATGTTCTGAGCAACAAGAAGGGCGAGCATCAGCGCGGCACCTTCCTGACCTTGGCATCAGAGCCTGCTTCATACGGTTCGAAATCGGGAACCGTTTGCATCCACTGGTCAAGACGCGACTTGTCGTGGAGAAGATCGGCAATTCGAATTTCGGAGTACTCGTGTTCGGGGCTCCAAAAAAGCGCATCGAACGGGCAAACCTCGACGCAGATACCGCAGTACATGCAGAGCGAAAAGTCGATATCGAAACGATCGAGTTGGTTCTTCTGGCGCGGCTTGCCACCCTCGCGGCGCGGCGGAGCGAGGTACTTGTGCGCCTCGATGAAGATGCACCAATCGGGACACTCACGAGCACACAACATGCACGAGGTGCAGTTTTCTTCGTGAAGCGCAATAACGCCACGAGCACGAGGCGCAACTTCTTCGCGTTCATGCGGATACTGCGTGGTTTGCGGCCCGTCCTTGAGGGTCTTGACCATCTCGCCAAACGTGACGCCGAGACCCTTAATGAGACCAGGAACCTTGGGCTTGGGGGGCATCAGAGCACCACCTTCAGCACAGCCGTGACGACAATGTTCACGAGCGCAAGCGGGATAAGAACCTTCCAGGCAAGGCTCTGGAGTTGGTCTTCACGGAAACGTGGGTAGGTGAATCGCACCCAGAAAATGATGAACGCAACGATCATGACCTTTGCGAACAACACGATCGGACCGAGCACGTAATACCAGTCACTTGAGACCGGAAGCCACGGAACAGCCCAACCGCCAAGGAACAGCACCGCAGCGATTGCAGCAAAGGCGAACGCCGTCGCAAATTCGGCCAAGAAGAAAATGAGGAAACGGAAGCCGGTGTATTCCACCTGATATCCGGAAACGATTTCGGATTCGGCAACTGGCATATCGAACGGAGGCTGGGTGAGTTCTGCCTGAACCGCGGCGATGAAGATGAAGAAGCCGAGGAACTGCGTGAGGATGTAGGGATAGCCGATGCCGCTCCATCCGAAAATCGCCGACTCATTTTGAGCGACAACAATTCCGTTGAGGCTCATCGTTCCAGCCTGAATGACGACACCGATGACGGCGAGCACCATCGGAAGTTCATAGGCAATGAGCTGACCGGCAGCACGAAGCGCACCCATGAGGGAGTACTTGCTGGCTGATGACCAACCCGCCATCAGTACGCCGATGACCGAAAGCGACGAAATCGCAAGCACGAAGAACACACCAACGTCGAGGTCGGCGACAACAAGGTGCATCGAGGCCGGAAGGGCAACGTAGAGCAGAAGGGTGGACATGAGCACCACGAGCGGCGCGACCTTAAAGACCCAGAGATCGGCACCGTTCGGAGCGATGTCTTCCTTCTGAAGGAACTTCACCCCGTCAGCAAGAAGCTGCAGGGTTCCACGCGGGCCAGCTTCTTGCGGACCAAGACGGCTTTGCATCCACGACATGATCTTGAACAAGAAGACCATGCCGAGAATAAGGGCGGTAGTGGGAACGACTGCGCTGACGACAAGAACCTTGATAAGGGTCGAAAGCCAATACGGCGGCGCGAACGAAGCAAGAAGAAGGGTCATCGGTCGATGTCACCCAAGATGAAATAGAGGCTGCCGAGAATTGAGATGAGGTCGGGAACGTACGCACCCCGAGCCACCCACGGCACGATGGAAATGTTGTTGAACGAGGCCGAACGGATCTTGACGCGGAACGGAACAAGATCACCCTTCGACACGACGTAGTAACCCATTTCGCCGAGAGGATTCTCGGTGGCGACGTAGGCCTCGCCCTCGGGCACCTTGATGATGCGTGGGACCTTGGCCATCACCGGACCACTCGGGATGGTGTCGAGAAGTTGCTTCACGATCTTTGCCGCTTCGCGAGTTTCCTGGAGGCGGACCCACGTACGAGCGAAACAATCGCCGTCCGGATGTGTCCAAACTTTCCAGTCGGCCTTGTCGTAAACGAGTCCGGGAGGGCAGTTGTCGCGACGAAGATCCCAGTCGACGCCAGAAGCACGGAGATTGGCCCCGGAAAGTCCGTAGGAAAGAGCGATCTCGGCGGGGATAACGCCGATGCCGCGAGTACGGGCTTGGAAGATTTCATTGCCGACGAGAAGGTCTTCCAACTCATCGCAGAACGCAAGGAGCTTGTCCATTGCGGTATGTGAGGACTCAATCCAGCCCTTCGGCAAATCGTCCTTAAGGCCACCAATGCGGTCGAAGTTCGGGTGGAAACGTCCACCGGTTGCTGACTCGATCTGGTTCAGAACCCATTCGCGATCGCGGAATGCGTAGAAACCAGCGGTCATACCGCCGAGCTGCAAACCAAAGTCACCAAGGAACAAAGAGATGTTCGCAATGCGCGACATTTCAAAGAGGATGGTGCGAATCCACTGCGCACGAGGCGGCGCTTCAACACCCATGAGCTTTTCTGCCGCAAGGATGAACGGAACTTCGTTCGCGAAGCTTCCGAGCCAATCGATACGATTGATGAGCGCATTGATCTGCGGGTAGGTCCGAACCTCGGTGAGTTTTTCGTAACCGCGATGCATGTAACCGCACATCGGTTCGGCAGAGATGACCTGTTCGCCATCGAGTCGAGCAATGATGCGCAACGTTCCGTGGGTGGCGGGATGCTGCGGACCCATGTTGAGGGTCATGCCCTCGGTTTCGAAATCGAGGTTGACGCGGTTATCGACTGCTTCGGCGGCGAGAGCAGCAACGGATTGCGGATCGCTAATGGCGGTCATTCACCCTCTCCTTCCTCATCGGCAACACCGGGCATCGGTTCGACGTCGACGATGCCGGGCCACGGGCGAACCCGACGAGCCAACAACGGGAAGTCTTTACGAAGAGGATGCCCCACAAAATCGGCAGGCAAGTACAGGTTGATCATGTTCGGGTGTCCGTCGAAGGAGAAAC
The DNA here is from genome assembly GCA_030830565.1 of Acidimicrobiales bacterium. GTDB lineage: Bacteria > Actinomycetota > Acidimicrobiia > Acidimicrobiales > Acidimicrobilacustridaceae > Acidimicrobilacustris. Next base: position 73,623 of record JAURMR010000026.1, on the reverse strand, counting down.
CAAACATTTCGCGGGCTTCACGTTCGTGCCAGTTCGCCCCGGCGTAGACGTTCGACCAAGTACCTGCAGTGAGATCGTCATCGGGAAGATCGCACTTGAACGTGATGCCCATTCCTGCGCTGATTGAGTACACGCGCGCAAGAAGCTGAAAGCGGGTTTCGCCACCGGCATAGCCCTGCACCATTGCTTCTGGTTCCTTTGCCGGAGTACCAGAAACAACGCGGTCTTCCTGTGAATCCATGTCGCGACCGAAGGGCGAAGGAAGCCAATCGATTGCGGAAAGAAAGTCGAAGAAGCGATAGCCCATGGCTTTCGCTGCTTCAGCGGCAGCAACCCAATTGGCGCGATCGACGCGAATCCAGAGGTCGTCGCCAGGACGGATATGCGAACCGACGACACCTTCGCCAAGGCGCGCAGTGATCTCGGCCAGAACAGCCTCGCGCGCTTCGTCGATTGCCGGCGCTGCCTCTTCGAGCGTCTCAGTGTCAGCCGACGACAATTGGCTCACCCTTCCAACGCTCGGCCATATCTTCGTGCGCAATGCGTTCCTGCAGAAGGATGATTCCTTCAAGCAATGCTTCGGGACGTGGCGGGCAACCGGGAACGTAGACATCGACGGGAATCAACTGATCGACACCCTTGGTCACTGAATAGCTATCCCAGTAGGGGCCGCCGCAGTTCGCGCAGGATCCCATTGAGATGACGTACTTGGGGTCGGGCATCTGCTCATAAAGACGAACAACTGCCGGAGCGAGTTTGTCGGTGACGGTGCCGGCGATGACCACAAGGTCGGCCTGGCGAGGGCTCGCCGGGAAGGGAATGACCCCGAGGCGCATGACGTCGTAACGGGGGGACGCAAATGCCGCACCCATTTCGATCGCGCAGCACGCGAGACCCCACTGGTAGGCCCAGATGGAGTACTTCCGCGAGATATTGAGGAGTTTGGAGAGCGGCTTGGGCAGCTTGCCGCTTTCTACTAGGCCCATCGAAGCACCTTCTTGCGCCAGGCGTACAGGAGGCCCAGGGCCAAGATCGCCACGAAAATCAGCATCTCGACCAAACCGAACACACCGTAAGACTCGAGTTGTGTCGCCCACGGGAACATGAACACCGCTTCCACGTCGAACATGACAAAGAGGAGGGCGTAGATGTAATAGCGAATTTGGCTCTGCGACCAGCCGGAACCGACCGGGTCAACACCCGATTCGTAGACGAGATACTTCTGCTCTTGGGGGCGCGTTGGTCGGAAAATCTTGCCAATGGCGAGAAGACCGGCACCGAGGCCAATACCAACACCGGCGAAAATCGCAACAGTGAGGTACTGCCTGACGAAATCGGAGTACTCAGTCATCGTTCCCGGACACTACAGAAGGGCCGAACACGGCATGAAATCCTCGTGACATAAAGAGAGTGGTTCAATCTTGCGGGATCAACGGCCGGCGGTGGTGGACCCAGTAGTGGATCCGGCCAAGCCGAGGTCGATCGTGTCAGTGGGTCGTTCGTACTGAACCGCTGCCGGTGTGGCATTGCGAGCGGGTTTGAGCAGTAGATCTGGAAGCAGTCCGTAGCCGATCGTGACGACCACACAGATTCCGATGGCCAGACCTGCGGCAAAGGGAACCCGAAGTCGGTTCGAGCGATCGATGACATCTTCGGTGCCGTCGTCGCCGCCGGACATGAACATGGCGACGATGATGCGGAGATAGAGGAAGGCCGAAATCACTGCCGACACCATGGCAATGATTGCCAGCGGCACCGCATGAGCATCGGCCGCTGCAGTGATCGCCAAGAACTTGGCAAAGAAGCCAGCGGTGAACGGAACACCAGCCTGAGCCAGAAGCATGACGATGAACGATCCGGCCAGCCATGGATTCGAGCGGACAAGGCCCTTGTAATCCGAAAGCTGGTGATTGCCGTCGCCCTTGCGGCCAACGATCGTGGCCACACCGAAGGACCCAGCCACCATGAAGGTGTAGACCGCAACATAGAACGCTGCAGCCGAAATCCCGTTTGCAGTATTGGCTTCGATCGCCATCAAGATGAAGCCCGCGTGGCTGATCGAGGAGTACGCCAGCATGCGCTTGACGTTGCTCTGGACAATGGCCAGTGCCGCACCAAGAACCATCGACAGAATCGCCAAGACGTAAACGATCGGCTTCCAAGTTGAGGCGTAGTTCGAGAACGTGAGCATGAAGACACGAACGAGACCAGCAACGGCAGCGGCCTTCACACCTGATGCCATCCACGCCGTTGCCGGTGTCGGCGCACCGTCATAGACATCGGGGCTCCATGCATGGAATGGAACTGCCGAGATCTTGAAGGCCAAGCCGACAAGCACAAGCACAAGCCCGAGGAGCAGCAGGCCGTTGTGGATCGGAACGACTGCGGACATGAATTCGCGAATGTCAACGAAGTTCGTTGAACCGGTGGCTCCGTAGAGCATCGCGATGCCGTAGAGGAGGAACGCAGACGAGAACGCGCCGAGGACGAAGTACTTGAGCCCTGACTCCTGGGACTGGACTCGGCGCAGGTTCATGCCCGCAAGCACGTAGACCGCAATCGAAAGGGTCTCAAGACCAATGAACAGAACGATGAGATCGTTCGACATCGCCATGATGACGCCACCAACTGCTGAAAGAAGCAGAAGAACGTAGAACTCAGGCCCGGTCATGGACTCCCGGCGAAGGAAGCCGTCGGCCAACAACGCAGCGAGTACAACACCGGCACACAACACGACAGTGATGAAAAGCGAGAAGCCGTCGATGCCGACCGCTCCCCCAGCGGTGCTGAACGGACCGGTGTTCGTTTGGTTCAGGTTCCACCAAAGGACGGAGTTCCAGCCCTGAACACGGGCCCACGTGGGCACCACACTTATTGCCGCGGCAACCGCGATGGCGACCGTGGTCCAAGTAAAGAGACCCTTCGGCTCACGCTTCTTCAGGAACGAAGAGAACGTCAGCGTGAGAAGTCCGCCCACCAACAAGATGAGCATCGGAAGAAGAGCAAGCCAATCGATTGACGGGCCGGCCACGCGAACTATTCCGGAATCCAGTGTCTCGGCGACAGTTTCGCCACCGCGCAACATGCTGGGATCGACCTGAGCGAGAAGGGCCGCGATCACTGGTTCGCTCCCTTTCCGTTCGTGGCTACACCAAGCGCATGTTCACCCGTGTTCAAGTGTGAGGATTCGATCTTGAGAAGGTCAGCGCCTTTTCGGGTGATCGGCTCCTTGAACCCATCGACCTGAACTTCGAGTCGAGTCACGACTCTCTTCACCGATGGAGCGATGCGATCAAGAACCGGTTTTGGGTAGATACCGAGGAAGATGATGAGTACGACAAGCGGAGCCATGACGAGCTTCTCGGAAATCTTGAGATCCGGGAAGTTCTTGTTGGCTTCGTCCGGTTCGCCTTGGAACACACGCTGGTAGGCCCAGAGCAAATAGAGCGCAGCGATAATCACGCCAGTTGCGGCAATGACTGCCCACCAGCGATTCGCTACGAAGGTTCCGAGGAGGACAAGAAATTCACCAACGAATCCGTTGAGTCCGGGAACACCGATGGACGCGAGCATCACGAGTGTGAAGACACCAGCAAACACCGGTGCAACTTTGGCGATGCCCTTCAGCTGAGAAATCTCGTAGGTGTGTCGGCGTGAGTAGAGGAAGCCAAGAAGGATGAACAACGCACCGGTGGTGATGCCGTGATTGATCATTTGAAGCACAGAGCCCTCAATGCCTTCGACATTCAGCGCAAACAGACCCATGAGGGCAAAGCCCATATGGGCGACTGATGAATACGCAACGAGACGCTTGAGGTTCCGTTGCATGGCCGCAACGATGCCGCCATAGACGACACCGATCGTGGCCAACGTGAGCATCACCGGTGCAAACCAAACTGTCGCTTCTGGGAAAAGTTCGAGTCCGTAGCGAAGGAAACCGTACGTGCCGAGCTTCAGAAGAATGCCGGCGAGGTCAATCGAACCTGCGGTCGGTGCTTCAGTGTGGGCATCGGGCAACCACGTATGGAACGGGAAGGACGGGACCTTCACCGCAAATGCGATCGCCATACCAAGGAACAACCAACGGCCTGTACTCGTCGCCAAATTGTCGGTGGCGATGATCTTGGTGAAGTCGAACGACACACCACCCTTGTCGCCAGCGCCAGCGAGGACCGCCAACGTCACAATGGAAACCAGCATGAAGGCTGAGCCAAGCATCGTGTAGAGGAAGAACTTTGTTGCGGCGTAGACCCGGCGACCGTGACCCCACTTGCCAATGAGCATGTAGAGCGGAACGAGCGTGATCTCGAACATCAAGAAGAAGAGGAAGAGATCGAGAGACAAGAACGCACCCATACAACCGGCCATAAGCAGGGTGAGCCAGGCGTAGTAGCCCTTCGGACTGTGTTCCGGTTTGGCCGCAAACAACGCGATCGGGAACAGGATGCCGGTGAGTACGACAAGGAAGAGCGAGATGCCATCGACACCAAGGAAGAACTTGATGTCGAGTGACTCCACCCACGTTTGCTGAACCACAAACTGGAAGCCTGCGTCGTCAGTCTTGAACTTGACCAGCAACGCGATGCTGAGAATGCCGGTGAGCAGCGCCGTAAGCACCGCCATCTGTCGCGAAAGTTCCGGGCGGGAACTCGGCATCAGTGCAATGAGAATCGCACCGACCAACGGAACGAAAACCAGTGCCGGAAGAATCGGGAACGATGGCGCGCCTTCTGACGCGAGTACGGAGGAAAGCACCGAAGCGATCATCAGAAGCTCACCTGCGTCATTACGAATGCGACGATCAGAACAGCGCCGACACCGATCATGAGCGCATACCAACGCACATAACCGTTTTCAATGGCACGGAGTCGGGAAGCCCCACCACGGGTGGCTCGACCGACACCATTAACTGCACCATCGATAACCACCTTGTCGAACATGGCAATGAGTTCAAAGCCCTTGCGGCCGATTCCGCCCATAAACGCCGTGATGCCCTGGTCGATGTACCAACCATTGGCGAAGAACGGAAGTTCGATACGACTGGGGTCGATCTTCTTCTTCAAATAGACCATGTAGGCAGCGAAGATTCCGAGAAGCGCGATCGTCGTAGAGAGCAACAGTTCAAACGTGAGTTGGGCGCCACCAAGGTGCAAGTGCACCTGATTTTCTCCGACAACCGGTTCGAGCCAGCGGTTCAGGAACTCAAGGTTTTCCGTAAACGGAAGGTTGAGGACGCCCGCGGTAGCAGCGAAGAACGCAAGCACAATGAGCGGCACCAACATTGGCCACTTGGACTCGTGCGGGTGCACTGCGCCGTGACCGGCATGAGTGTCCGCGTGGGAATCCTCGTGTGCATCGGCGTGATCTTCAGCGCCAGCATCGGCTGCATCGGTTGCTGTGTGTGCGTTGAGGTTCGCGAGTTCGCCTTCGGCCGATTCGCCCCAACGGGAATCGCCGTAGAACACCCGGAAGACAAGGCGGCTCATGTAGAACGCCGTGAGCAAAGCGGTGATGAGACCGATGACATAAAGGATCGGGCTCTTGTGCAATGCATAAGCGAGGATGTCGTCCTTCGACCAGAAACCGGAGAACGGCGGCACACCGGCAATCGCGAGCCAACCAATGATGAAGGTGACGGCGGTAACCGGCATGATTCTGCGAAGCGCACCCATGCGCCGCATGTCTTGCTCTTCATGCATTCCGTGGATGACCGAACCGGCGCCAAGGAAGAGCAGTGCCTTGAAGAAAGCATGCGTGATCATGTGGAAAATCGCAGCGCTGTACCCACCAACACCAACAGCCAGGAACATGTATCCGAGCTGGCTGACGGTCGAGTACGCAAGGACCTTCTTGATGTCCTGCTGGGCCAGAGCGATCGTGGCCGCAAGGAATGCAGTGGCGATACCAACGATCGCGATCATCCACGGAATCCACGATGCCGAGGCCGCGATGATCGGATTCACGCGAACCAACAGGTAGACGCCCGCGGTCACCATTGTTGCTGCGTGGATGAGGGCGGAAACTGGAGTCGGACCAGCCATTGCGTCAGGCAACCAAATGAACAGCGGGATCTGGGCTGACTTACCGATGGCGCCAACGAACAGCATGAGCGCAATAAATGTTGCGGTGGTCTGAGCCAGACCTGGGGCCATCGGAAGAAACTCTGTGTAGGTAACGGTTCCGAAGGCGAAGAAGGTCATGAAGATGGCCACCATGAAGCCCCAGTCACCAACTCGGTTGGTGATGAAGGCCTTCTTGCCAGCGCTCGCATTCTCTTCCTTCTCGAACCAGAACGCGATGAGGAAGTATGAACACGCACCCACGCCTTCCCAACCAAGGAAGGTGAGAACCAAGTTGTCGCCGAGAACGAGAACGAGCATCGAGAACACAAAAAGGTTCAGGTAGGTGAAGAAACGCGGGAATCGGCTATCTCCATGCATGTAGCCGATTGAGTAGAGATGGATCAGCGATGCGATTCCAGTAATGAACAGCACCATGGCCATCGACAACGGATCAAGAAGGATTCCAATATCGACGTTGAAGTTGCCAGCAGGAATCCACTTGAACAACGACGCTTCAAAGGTGTGCTCGGGTTCGTTCCAAAGGCCAGCGAATACCACGCATGCGGTGACAAATGAAAGCGCAACTGCTCCCGTGCCGATCCATCCGGCACGAGGTTCACCAATGCGCTTACCGAAGAACACCAAGAGCAAGAACCCGGCGAGGGGTAGTGCAGGGATTAACCAGACAAGTTCGACCATGGCCCCTACCCCCTCAATGTCCGAAGGTCATCGGCGGTAGCGCCGGGACGACGACGTGCCATCGCCACGATGAGTGCGAGACCAACCACAACTTCTGCGGCGGCAACGACCATGACGAAGAACACGATGATCTGACCAGAAATGTCATCGAGCATCTTTCCGAATGTCACAAACGACAAGTTCACGGCGTTGAGCATGAGTTCGACGCACATGATCATGACGAGTGGATTGCGACGGATTAGAACACCAACTCCGCCGATCACGAAAAGAATCGCCGAGAGCATCAGGTACGCAAGCGAAAGGTTCGAACCCATCAGTGCGCTCCTTCCTCGGGAATGGCGGTGAGCGGTTCGTCACCCATATCAGTCATCGACTCAGGCTCCGGAATGGGCTCGAGGTCGCGAGGACGACGAGAAAGAACGACAGCGCCGACTACAGCGATGGTGAGAAGGCCGGCAGTGACTTCGAGCGGGAAGACGTAGGTCGTGAAGAGCTCGGTGCCGATTTGGGTGATGTTCGAGACCGTGGGCGAAATGGCGCTGGTCACTGAATGCGAACCAGTAACGATTGATTCCTTACCGATGATGATGATGGCGAGGATCGCACCAAGGAACAGGAGGCCGACAAGGCCGGCAAGCAATCGCTGCCCCACCAATGGTTCGGTTTCAAGGTCTTCTTCGCTGTCGACGCCCAAAAGCATCATGACGAAGAGGATGAGAACAACGATGGCGCCTGTGTAAACGATGACCTGCACGACGGCGAGAAGTTCTGCGCCCAAGTTCAAGAAGAGCACCGCGATTCCGAACAATGTCGCAATGAGACTGAGTGCAGCGTGGACGGGATTACGCGAGGAAACGACCCCGAGACCTCCGGCCAAAACGATGAGCGCACAGACGATGAAAACGGCGGTTTCCATAATCAGCGATCACCGCCCCATTCACCGTCGTCGTGGTGGTCGTGTCCGGGAGAAACGTGTTCCGGAGTACCTGGCGCGTGATCCTCGTGACCATGGCCATGCTCATCGATCATGTCGAGCGGTGTGTTCACCGAATCCTTGATGTCCTGTGCTGCTTCCGGCGCACGGATTCCGTAGCCAAGCTCACCGGACCAACCAACAACGCCTTCGAATGCAGCGCTACCTGAAGGAGAGGTTGCACGCATCCATGCAGACGTTGGCGTGTCTTCGCCTTCGCGCCAATCTTCCCATGGCATCTTTTGCGGCATGCCGTCGTCGTCAACCACGAGTTCGGCTTTGGTGTAAATCGCATCGGCACGACTTGTGAACGAGAACTCGAACATCTTGCTCTCGGTAATTGCTTCAGTCGGGCAGGCCTCGACGCAAAGATCGCAATGGATACAACGGAGATAGTTGATCTCGTAGATGTAGCCAAAGCGCTCACCGGGAGACACGGGATCATCAATGGGGTTGTCGGCGCCGCGTACAAAAATGCACTTGGCAGGACAGACGCCGGCGCAGAGTTCGCAGCCGATGCACTTTTCCATTCCGTCTTCGTAACGATTGAGAACGTGACGACCGTGCACGCGAATCGGCTTGGGTGCCTTTTCTTTTGGATACTGCGTCGTAACGCGCTGCTTGCGACCGATCTGGCGCAGGCTGACCAGGAAACCACCGAGGTAACCCATCAGTCGACCACCCCTTCAAGTCGGCGAGCTTTTGAGGTTGCAATCGCTGCTTTGAGCAAGCCGTAGCCAGTCAGGCCAACGACAGCGCCAATGGCAACCGTGACGAATCCATTCCAGTGCTGATCGCGAGCCACCCAGAAGGTGGCAAGAAGGAGGAGCCATCCGAGCGAAAGCGGAATGAGCACCTTCCAACCAAGATCCATAAGTTGGTCGTAACGAACACGAGGGAGCGTGCTGCGCACCCAAACGAAAAGGAACAGGAACGCAGTCATCTTGAGGAGGAACCAAATGATTCCCCAGAGCCAACCTGGTCCGAGAAGTGCGGGGCCAGCGGGGCCGCCCAAGAACAAGGTGACAATAATTGCGGCCATGGTGACGGAGTTCATGAACTCCGCAACAAAGAACAGAGCGAAGCGGATTGAGGAATATTCGGTGTGATAGCTACCGACGAGTTCCTGTTCTGCTTCAACGAGATCGAATGGCGGACGATTGAGTTCGGCCTGGCTGGCAAGCAAGAAGACCACAAACGGTACGAAGCCTGCCGCGATGAGATTCCAGTGAGGAATGAATCCGCCCCAACCGCTTCCCGCCTGCGCCATCACGATGCCGTGGGTGCTGAGCGTGCCGGTGGTGAGTACAACGGCGCACACGGACAGACCAAGTGCAGCTTCGTACGACACCATCTGGGCTGACGCGCGCACTGAACCGATAAGCGGGTACTTCGAGCCCGATGACCAACCGGCGAGCATCACGCCGTAAACCGCGATGGATGACATCGCGAGCGCGAACAAAATACCGATCGAAGGATCGGCAAGCTGCAGATAGGTGGTGTGGCCGAACAGTTCGACTGATCCGTCGTGACCGTTACTGAAATCGCCACCGAACGGAACAATCGTGAACAACAAGAACGCAGGTACCACTGTGAGCAGCGGCGCAAGGATGAAGACACGCCGTTCTGCGCGATCAGGAATGAGATCTTCCTTGAAGAAGAACTTGATGCCATCGGCGAGCGTCTGAAGGATGCCGAACGGACCAGCGGTGTTTGGTCCGACTCGGTTTTGGAAGTCGCCCACAACCTTTCGTTCGAACCAAATCATCAGCATGGTCGCCACCAGAAGGAACGCGAAGACGCCAACGACCTTCAGAAGGACGATGAGTACGACGGCTAGGTCGACTTGACCAGAGAGAAGCGGATCACCACCGAGCATGTTCATGGTGCAGTCTCAATTCTGACTTCTGCAACGAGTTCATCGGCAGACACAAGATCGCTCACGCGACCGTCGGCCTGATTCACGATCATTGCGGCCACACCACGCGGCACACCTGAATCGGACTGAACGGTGACGTTCACCGACGCCTTTGCGGTGCGAACGATTGCACGGCCACCCGTGGCGACTCCGAGTCGATCGAATTCCCATGGGTTCAGCGAGACCGTTGATCCTGGAGCAAGCGGTGCCAGTGAAGGCGCTGACTGCACCAGCGTTCCCTGGTCGTACAACTTGCGAGAAGCGACAAGTCGGAAACTGTAGGAATCCACCGGAGGAGCGGTGACCATCTGGATTGGGGTGAACTGCACAAATGGAGGCATCGAGCCAGCAACATCCGCGTCGTCAGCGATGATCTCGATCAGCCCTTCAGTACTTTCCGAGTCAGCGGCGTCGGCATCATCAACGACAACATCGGCGGTGACATCGACCTCGGCACCGTCTTGTGAAACGGTGACAGTTTCATCGACGATCACAATGTCCTCGTCGTCTTCATCAATGATGACCACAACGTCGAGCGGAAGCATGACGCCATCGGGTGAACCTTCGGCAATGGCTTGGTCGAGTGCAAGGTAGGCAGGTGCGACTGCAGAGATTTCAGCAAGCACGTCGCCGAAACTTTCGAAACCGAGGTCGGTTCCGAGTCGGGTTGAAACCTCAGCAGCCAGCATCCAGTCGGCGCGTGCGGTGCCTGGCGGCGTAACCCGCTGCGACAACGTGCTGACGCGGCCTTCGATGTTGGTGGTGGTGCCGGCCTTTTCGGCGAAACCTGCCGCAGCCAAGACAATGTCGGCTCGCTTGCTTGATGGATTGAGTGCGGTGTCGACAGAGAGCACTGTGCGCGCACCAGTGAGACCACGTTCAGCAAGGTCGGCATCGGTGAAATCGGAAAGCGGATCGGCGCCGAGGAGAACAAGGACGTCGATGCGTCCGTCCGCAGCGGCACGAAGAATGCCTTCAGTGTCGAGCCCGACCGCCGCCGGCATCGATGGCCAGACTTCGGAGTACCACTCAGCACCGTCTTCGAGGGTGACGCGACCGGGAAGAAGTCCCGGGGCAAGACCCATGTCGAGCGCACCGCGCACGTTCGAGCGGCGAAGCGCCGAAAGGAACGTGGTGTCGGGACGAGCGGCGAGAATGGCTGAAGCAGCGGCGACAGTGACGCTTGCTGATTCAGCAAGCGATGCGCGACCGAGCACCACAGTGATTGGTCCCGTTGCGGCGGCAAGTGCGGCGCGTGCGGCTTCGAGCTCTGCAGCCGCAACACCAGCGATCTCGCGATCGATGGCAGCCGAACTCATGAGCGCAGCAACAACGTCAGCCGTTTCGCCCGGGCGAGGATGCACTGATGCCTTCGTGAGAGAAGTAACGCCAGTGGAACGGGGTGAAACCTCGACGATGGTGACGCGATCTTCGACTGCTGCGTGGCGGAGACGAAGGAACAGAACCGGAAGTTCTTCCTTCACATCAGGACCAAGCAACAAGACCGTGCCGCCGGGAGCGCAAACTTCATCGATCGTTGCGCTGGGGAGACCGAGCACGACATGAGCGGGAAGTCCGTCGCCGAGTTGTGCATCGACGTTGTCCGTAGCGAGAACACCCTTAAAGAACTTCGACCATGCGTAGGCGTCTTCGTTCGTGAGACGTGAGCCTCCGATGACACCAATCGATTGTGCCGACGACGCGTTGTCGAGCGCTTTCGCGAAACGATTCAGCGCGTCGGACCACTTGGCTGGAACGAGGCCGGAACCGTCTCGCACGAGCGGCTCGGAAAGTCGAGCGTCGGACGTTACGACTTCGCTGGAGAAGCGGCCCTTATCGCACAGCCAACCCCAGTTGACAGGATCAATGTCGACACCGGCGAAACGCTGCACCTGATCGCGCGATGAGTCGATTGAAATACGACAACCAACCGAACAGGTCTGACATGTTGATTCAGTGGTTTCAAGATCCCAGGGACGAGCCTTGAAACGGTAGGTCGACGACGTAAGCGCGCCCACCGGACAGATCTGAACGGTGTTGCCACTGAAGTACGAAGCGAATGGTTCATCCGGGAACGTATTGACTTCGGTGTTGTTGCCGCGATGAATGAAGTGAATGAGCGGATCGCCAGCCACTTCCTTCGCGAAACGTGTGCAACGGTCGCAAAGGATGCAGCGCTCACGGTCGAGGAGCACAAGGTCGCTGATCGGAATCGGCTTTTCCTTGTGACGCTTCTCTTCGACGAAGCGGCTTTCGCCGGGGCCATAGGCCATGGTCTGATCCTGAAGCGGGCATTCGCCGCCCTTATCGCAGACCGGACAATCAAGCGGGTGATTCGCAAGCAGGAATTCAAGAATGCCGTCTTGAGCCTTCTTGGTGACGGCGGATTCTGTATCAGCCTTCATCCCAGGCGTGCACTCGAGCATGCAGCTCGGTTGGAGTGCCGGACCGCGACCTGTATCGACCTCGACCAAACACATCCTGCACATGCCGACGGGGTTCATGCGCTCGTGGTAACAGAAACGCGGAATGTACGTGCCAGTGCGTTCCGCAGCATCGATGAGGAGTTCACCCTTGTGGGCGATGACCTCAACACCATTGATTTCGACGGCCACGCCGTCGATCGGGGTCACGTCCGACTCAGCCATGCGACGACACCTTCGAGATGTTCACGGGAACCGAGTGACGAGCCTCTTCGGCCTGAGCAATACGCGCTTCGAACTCAGGACGGAAACGCTGCAGAGCCGACGCGATGGGCGACACTGCCGACGGACCAAGCGGGCAGATTGTTGTCTGCTTCGGCGGCCACGCGATTCCGGGAGAAATGTTGTCAGAGACATCCATGAGCAGATCGAGATCACTGGGACGTCCGTAACCATCCTGGATTCGTTGCAGAATTTTTTCGAGCCACGTTGTTCCTTCGCGACACGGTGCGCACTTGCCACACGATTCGCGAGCAAAGAAACGAACCACGCGAAGACACGCTTTAACAGCGTCGGTGGTTTCGTCCATTACGACGACAGCACCAGAGCCAAGCATTGAACCGGCACGATCGACAGTGACCTTCTCGAGCGGAAGATCAAGATGCTCTTCGAAGAACCAAGGAGCCGACGCGCCGCCGGGGATATACGCCTTCAACGCGCGATCGCCGAGGATGCCGCCTGCGTACTGGGGGGCGTAAATGAGATCGCGGAATGTGGTGACGCCGTATTCGACCTCGAACACACCAGGGTTCTTCACATGACCGGACACAGCGAACATGCGCGTGCCGCGTGAGGTCTCTGCGCCAAGTGCTGCGAATGCCTCACCGCCATTGGTAACGATCCAGGGCAGATTCGAAAGCGTCTCGACGTTGTTCACGATCGTGGGCTGCATGTACAGACCCTTGGCCGCCGGGAAAAACGGCGGCTTCAGACGCGGCATACCGCGATTGCCTTCAAGACTTTCGATGAGTGCAGTTTCTTCGCCCACGATGTAAGCGCCCGCACCCCAAGAAAGAACAATGTCAACGGAAAAGTTTGAACCAAGGATGTTCTTGCCGATGTAACCAGCTGCGTAGGCATCGTTCAGTGCGGCAGCGATGCGTTCCTGAGCAAGCGGCATTTCGCCGCGCACGTAAAGGAAAGCTTGGCCGCAACCGATCGCATAACACGCGAGCAGCACGCCTTCAATGAGCTGGTGAGGATCGCGCTCCATGAGGAGGCGATCCTTGTAGGTGCCCGGTTCGGACTCGTCGCCGTTGACAACGAGGTAACGAGGCCACACGTTCTCTGGGGCAAGACCCCACTTCACGCCAGCGGGGAAACCTGCACCGCCACGGCCAAGAAGTGTCGCTGTCTTGACTTCGTCAGCTACTGCAGCCGGCCCCATTCCGAGCGCTTTGCGCAGCGCTTGGTAGCCGCCTGTTGCTTCGTAACCAGAAAGCGTGAAGCTGTCGGCATTGTCAAAACGCGACGTAATGATGCGAGGGGCGTCAGTAATCATCGGTTGCTCTCCCCCGCTGCTGAGATCCAGACCGGTACATCTTTGTCTTCAGGGGTAACAACACCTGCACGACGATCTTCTGGAATGTGCTGACGAACTTCAGCAAGAACACCATGTGCGGGAACGTCGGTGCGACGGCCGGCGCGAAGATCGTTCACGAGTTGATCAAAGCCTTCGTTCGAGATTCGGTGTTCGTAGCGGTAGTTCACCTGCAAGCACGGAGCTTCGGTGCACGCTGCAATGCATTCGACGTCTTCAAGAGTGAAAAGACCGTCGGAGGTTGTTTGTCCGGGGCGAATGCCGAGCGTCTTTTCTGCGTGAGCGAGAAGTTCCTCGCCACCGCGCAGCTGGCACGAAATATTGGTGCAGATATTGACCATGTAGCGGCCAACAGGCTCCATCTTGAACATCTCGTAGAAGGATGCAGTCCCGAGAACTTCAGCAGATGAAACGCCGACGAGTTCACCGATATGCGCCATTGCGTCGTCGGTGAGATACCCGTCTTGTTCTTGTGCAAGGTGCAACAAGGGGATGAGCGCAGACTTCGGACGCGGGTAGCGGCCAATGATTTCGCGCGCGAGTTCAACGTTGTCGTTCGTAAGGCGAGCCATTAGCGATCGACCTCCCCGAGGATGGGATCGACGCTCGAGATGATGGCCACGGCGTCGGCAACAAGGCTTCCGTGCATGAGATGCGGAAGGCTTTGAAGGTTCACGAAACTTGGGGCACGAACGTGCATGCGGTACGGCTTCGATGAACCGTCGCTCACGATGTAGCAACCGAGTTCACCGCGAGGCGATTCGATTGAAACGTAGGCCTCGCCCTCGGGAACTTTGAAGCCTTCGGTGAAGATCTTGAAGTGGTGGATGAGCGCTTCCATGGACTCGTCGATTCGCGCACGCGGCGGCGGAGTGACTTTCTTGTCTTGGATGCGGTAGTCGCCCTTCGGCATCTTTTCGAGGCACTGACGGACGATCTTCATCGACTCGTGAATTTCCGCAAGGCGGATTGCGTAACGGTCGAAACAGTCGCCATACGAACCGACAACTACGTCGAAGTCCACCTGGTCGAACGCGAGGTACGGCATATCGCGACGAAGATCCCAGTCGTAACCAGTCGAACGCAGGATCGGTCCGGTTACTCCGAGAGCGAGACATTCGTCTGCAGAAATCGCGCCCACACCCTGAAGTCGTTCACGCCAAATCGGCTGCTGGTTAAGCAGCGTGTCGTATTCCGCAAGGCGGCCAGGAAGCATGTCCAGTAGACGCAGAACACCGTCGCGCCAGCCGTCGGGAAGATCGGCAGCGACACCACCCGGACGGATGTAGTTGTGATTCATGCGCAGACCGGTGACTTCCTGAAGGAAGCGAAGCGCTTCTTCGCGTTCACGCCAGCCGTAAAGCATCATCGACACTGCCCCAAGATCCATGCCGTTCGTCGCCATGAAGAGCAGGTGCGAAGAGATGCGATTCATCTCCGTCATGAGCATGCGGATCCAGATCGCGCGCTCGGGCACCTCGATGTCGAGCAACTTCTCAACGGTGAGCGAGAAGGCAAGTTCCGTGAACAACGGCGCTGCGTAATCCATGCGCGTCACGTTGGTGGGGCCCTGCAAATAGGTGAGTTCTTCGCCCGTTCGCTCCATACCGGTATGTAGGTATCCGATGATGGGCTTACAACGAAGGACGGTCTCGCCCTGAAGCTCAAGCATGAGACGCAACACACCGTGAGTCGACGGATGCTGTGGACCCATATTGATGATCATGGTTTCGTCGTCGGAAACCTGTTCACGTTCGGCGACGAGGGCGTCGTTCTCAGATAAGCGCAGAACTGCCCCGAGTTCGCGGAGTCGCTCGCCAGCAGCCACAACATCGGCTGAGGTGAGTTCTTGACCGCCTTCGGAGGTCTGCTTCACATTCGTAGGAAGTTCGTGAGTTGCAGTCATGAGATCAACGATTCGCGGGAGCGCCCTTGAACTGCACCGGAATTCGACCTACGTCGTAGTCCTTGCGCAGCGGGTGTCCGATCCAGTCCTCGGGCATGAGGATTCGGGTGAGGTCAGGGTGACCATCGAACGCGATGCCGAACATGTCGAAAGTTTCACGTTCCATGGCTTCGGTACCGGGATAGAGATTGAACGCCGAAGGAAGCACAGGGTCAGTTTCAGGAACCTGCACTCGTAAGCGAAGTCGAGCACGTTCGCGGTGGTTGATGAGGTTCACCACAACTTCGAAACGCTCCGGCTCAATGCCCTCGGGAAGTTGGCGCGAATCGTTTGTGAGGTAATCGACTCCACACAAATCGATAACGGAGTGATATCCGGCACTGTGAAGTGTTGCGAGCAGAGAGGAGTACTTCTCTCGCATTGGATGCAACACAAGCTGCTCATGTGAACGAGTCAGCAGGGTGTCGAAAAGGGTCTCGGGTGCGATCTCGGCTGGGGTGTCAGCCTCGCCACCTTGGGCGTCGATGTCGGTCATGTTCAGCCCTGACCCAAGGTGACAGGCACAGGTCCTGAGGGACCCATCTGTTCAACGACCAAACCAAGGCCTTCACCCTTGCGGCGAGTGAGTTCACCGGTCTTGATCTTGTCGTGAAGCGTGAGGATCGCGTGCATGAGCGTTTCGGGTGATGGTGGACAACCCGGTGCGTAGACATCGACCGGAACGATCTGATCGACGCCCTGCACGATGGCGTAGTTGTTGAACATGCCGCCTGAAGATGCACACACTCCCATCGAGATAACCCACTTGGGTTCCATCATCTGGTCGTAAATCTGGCGAAGAACCGGAGCCATCTTCTGTGACACGCGCCCGGCAACGATCATGAGATCGGCCTGACGAGGCGAAGCGCGGAAGGTTTCCATGCCGTAGCGCGAGAGGTCGTAGTGGGGACCACCAGCCGCCATCATCTCGAGTGCGCAACACGCGAGACCGAACGTGGCGGGCATCACACTGTGGCGACGGGCCCACTTGACGAGCTCTTCAAGCGTGCCGGTAAGGAAGTTGTGGCTAAGTCCTTCAAGTCCGGACTCAAGGAGTCCGCCTGTTGGCCTGGTCTCGCTCGACACTTATGCGGCCTCTTCAGTCGAACGGCCTTCGAGGCCGACGCGACGGATTGTGCTCGTCGCTGTACGGGCAGGAGAAACAACACCGGAACGACGCAGATGCTTGGCCGGACCCCAGTCAAGCGCGCCGTTGCCGATGAGATACACGAATGACTCGAACACTGCTGCGGTGAAAATCAGAATCGCAGCGATTCCGTAGCCACCAAGAGAACGAAACACAACCGCAAACGGGAACAAGAAAATGATTTCAATGTCGAACACGATGAAAATCATCGCGACCAGAAAGAACTTCACCGGGAATCGTTCCGGCGGACCTTGGTCGGGCACGATGCCGCATTCGTACGGAGACGACTTGGCTTCGGAAGGTCGACGGGGCGCGAGGAGTTGCGAAACAACGCGGCTCACGGCGGCGAAAATGATCGCCAACACAAGCATCGCGAAGATCGGCAGATACTGCCCCACGCTGGTCAGCTCTCCTTCGAAGCGGCGTCGGCCATCGCCTTGTTCTTCATGAGCACCTTGTCACGGTTGTGCAAGGCCCATGCAGAAATGATGAAAAGCGTCAACGAAATCACGAAGTACAAGAACGGAATAACTCGCTCGTTGCCAATGTCGCGGACCATCACCACAGAAATCACTGGCTGCGAAGGATCGGCCTTCGGGATCGGCGGTGCCTGACCAGGAATCGTCTGTTGCGGAATCACCTTTTGCACCTGCACGACGGAGTAGTGCTTCGGGTTCTTGATCTGGAGCGCCGAAGTGATGCGGTGCTGCACTCGGCAGATCGTGCCGCCATCAGGGCAATCGTCCTTCAGGGTTGGCTTGCCGCCGTAGTCCCAGACGTTGAGTTTCTTGTACTCCGTTGCGCTCTTGAACACACCTGATGCAGCGAGTTCGAGGTCGGCAGCAGCTTGTGCTTCACCGGCATTCGCAGCGCCAACTAACGACCAGCCATTCAGCGCTTCGGCATCAAGGTACTGCGAGACGATTGCAGGGTTATTGGTCTGGAGGTCGGAGAGGGTGAACCCGTTCGGGAACTCCTTTGCCAGATCGGGGTTTCCCGCAAGAATCTGATCAGCCTTCGGCAACGAGGCCGGATCGATCAGCCCAGCGAGCGCGTCGGTTTTGGCTTGATCGGAACCGCCATTGACGTAGATCTCGACCGGTTTCCACGACGGAAGATTGCCGCGAGGACCAATCGCCGGCGGCGTAAGCCACCAGATCATCGTAAGAATCACCAACCATCCGAAGAGTCCGGTCAACGCCAGAAGGAACCCCAAGCGGGCGCCAACGTTGGTCGCAAGGAGGAGATAGGTGGAGCCCATGAGAACAACGACGCCCACCATGACAACAAGAACACCACGGATACCTGGATCAAACGCGATGCCAGCGAGAACGTTCATTGTTTGCATCAGAGGCTCCGCTCGTACGCAACAACTGCTGCGATCTGTGCCGGGGTCAGCATGACCTGATCTTCACTCATGATTGCAGTCTTTGGATCCTGCGCATTCGGATTGGTGCCGAAACTGCCCATGCGACCGCTGGACCACCCGTTGGTGCCGTAGGCCGTTCCCATCTTCGGGTAGGCCGAAACGAATGCTTCCTGTTGTGCTGCAACGGGGAACTGACGCAACTCGGATCCGCCAGTGAGGTTGGGACCCATGGCACCGCCACCGGCAATCTTGGCTTGGCCAAACGACCATCCGTTGGTGTGGCAACGTCCACACGCATAGGCGCCACCAGCAAAGCCCGTGTCGTAACCCATGTTGAACACTGCTTCACCGAGGGTCTTGTACTTGCCGCCCGGAATCGTGCAGTTACCGTCGTCGTCTGCCTTACAGGTGAGATCAAGTTCGGCTTGAACCTCGGTCAGTGACTGCTCGGCCGGAAGCTGAATCGAAGTGAGATACGCGATGATTTCTTCGATCTGCTGAGAAGTGAGTGGGCCACCACCAGGAGCACCCCACGCCGGCATCGGCGAATAACCACGGCCGTAGTTCAGGATGTACGTGACCTGCTCGGGCGTATAGCGATACATGATCGTGTTGAGAGCCGGAGCTTTCCACTGCACCTGATCGACGTAGTTACCAGTTGCCGGATCGGTGATGGTGTAACTCGCAACACCACCAACGCCATTCGGTCCGTGGCAACCAGCGCACTGTGCGCCAACGGTATAGAGCTCTTCGCCACGGGAGATTGCGACATCTTCAAACTGCTTGACCATGTCGTCTTGACGGCCAGGTTCGGCCAGCCAGTAGAGCGGAAGAGTCAGAGCGATAACGCCGAGCGCAACAAGGCCGAGGCCAAGGGTGCGATCGAGCTTCTTGGTTTCCAGCTCTTCGTCGTCCATGTAGGGCTTGCGGTTGGCAGCAAGTTCGACTTCCGAACCCACCTCGGCGCGGCCCTTGCGCACATTGACGGCGATGGCGACAACAAACGCGAGCAAAAGAATGCCGGCAATGACATAGCCGATGGTCTTCTGCGCGCTCGCCAGGATCAACAGATCGTGCATCAGTGACTTCCTCCACCCACACAATGTGGGCCTTCAGCTTCCTGGCCTGTGGTGTTCGTTCCGATCGCCGGACCCTGAAGGATCGTGCCGGTATCGACCGTAAGCACGTCGGCGGTTACCGATGTCGCAAAGCGATCCATGCCACGCGGCGCCGGGCCACCCTTCTTTTCGCCAGCAAGGTTGTACTGCGAACCATGGCAGGGGCACTCAAACCATTGCGAGGTCTGGCAAGAGGGAACGCGGCAACCGAGATGTGGGCACTTCTGGTAGAGAGCAACGACGCCCGCTTCCATTGATGGAAGCACTGCCGACGGATAAACCGCCTTGGCCTTTTCGATTGCCGAAGTGGGATACGCGGTGAGCCACATACGACCCTCGGCCGAATACAAGAAACCCTTGTTCGCGCTGATCTTGGCGAGTACGTCCGAGACAGCACCAACACGAATCTTTGAGCCGAAGCCACCCTTCGGCATCGGCCAAAGGAAAGCAAGAATCGCTGCGCCAAAGCCGGAAAGGCCGAGGCCCATCATCACGATGATGGACCGATTAAAGAACTTGCGGCGAGAGATACCAATGGCGTCAGCATCGGGAGCAACGAACGGTGCAACGTCAGTGTTTTGCGTTGCCGGTGCGGCCGGGCGACGGTCAAGCGCAGCGGTTGCCTCAACCTGACGACCAGAAACGCCAACGAGCTCTGCGTCGGTCTCCAGAGCGGTTGCCGGTTTATCGCGCTTAACCGTTTCGCGGCTGAGCGCACCGGTTGCACCGCCGCTATCACGACGACGTGAAGCAGCGAACAACACCACGCCGGCCAGAACAACGACGACGGGGATAACGATGACTAGAGGATTCATTTGGGGGACTCCTGCGTTTGCGCCATCACAACTCGAAGAACAGACCGCCAGTCCAAGGCGTCACAAAGTTGAAGCCAGGACCGCGGAAGAAGGAACCAATGATTACGAGTACTGCCCAGAACATGAGCTGAACCGTGAAAAGTGAGATCGCGAACTTACGATCCTCAGGCTTATTCGACGGGTTCTTGTCGATGTACGGAGCGAGAATGAGCAAGAAGATGCCCATACCCGGAATGGTCACACCAGCGACCATTGGATGGAACATCGTGAGCAGTTCCTGAAGTCCGAGGAAGTACCACGGGGCCTTCGACGGGTTCGGGGTCTGATTGATATTTGCAAGCTCAAGCAGCGGGGCATTCACGAAGATCGAGAAGATCAGGGTGAAAACCGTAATGGCGAGAGCCGCAACGAATTCCACGGCCAAAAGGTGCGGCCATGTGTGCACCTTGTCGACTGGTGTGGCCTTGACGTCCTGAATAGAGCCGGCCTTGACCACCGTGAGCAAGCGCTGCGTGTGACCACCAGGGCCCGTTGCGGTGGGGGGCGGAGCTGCGTCAGCGACAGCGGTGGCGACGCCACCGCCGGTAGCGGCCGGTGCAGCGGCTTCAGCGCCGCCTTCCTTCTTGGCCTTGGCCGACTTTGAACGCTCAAGCAGATGGGCCGGGATTCGGCTATCGCCCGCGCTGGGAGCAGCTGCGGCCGGAGCTTCCGCTGCTACTTCGGCGGGCGCGTCGCCAGCAGCCTTAGCTGCTGCCTTGGCCTTGGCCTCTTCGGCCCGCTTACGGAGGTGTTCAGGGATCTCAGTCATGGCGCCTCGATCACAACGGTCCGGAGATGCCGCCGTCCTTGCGGACCCGCCAGAAGTGGATCGCAAGGAAGATGACAGTCACAAACGGAACAAACAACACATGCAAGACGTACCAACGCAACAAGGTGTCGGTACCGATTTCCTTACCACCAAGGAGCACGAATCTCACTTGGTCGCCAAACACAGGCGTGTAGCCCATCATGTTCGTACCCACCGTTACCGCCCAAAGTGCGAGCTGATCCCACGGAAGGAGGTAACCGGTGAAGGAAAGAAGAAGGGTGAGGGTCAGAAGAATGACGCCGATGACCCAGTTGAATTCTCGGGGTGGCTTGTAGGCGCCGTGGTAGAAGACGCGAGCCATATGGAGGAAGACCGACAGCACCATGAGGTGGGCGGCCCATCTGTGCATATTTCGCACGAGAAGCCCAAAGGCCACCGAAGTCTGAAGGGTGTAGATGTCATTCCATGCCTGCGCCGCGGTGGGGCGATAGAAGAACATCAAGAAGATGCCGGTGATGGTGAGCAGGATGAAGAGGAAGAAGCTCAAGCCACCGAGGCAGAGGGTGTAGCTGACCTTGACCGCGTGTCGCTTCACCTTCACCGGGTGAAGGTGGTACAGCACGCTGTTCATGATCACGTACGAGCGGTTACGTGGGCTATCGGTGTAGCCCTTACGGAACACCGACCCGGGTCGGAAGATTGAATTCCAGGCCTGTGAGCCCTGCGTCTTGTCGACGATTTCACTGACGCGCTGGGCGGGGGTCTTCTTCCCGCTAGGGCGCTCCATGGTCTTTGCCAAGGCAGTTACTCCGTGTGAGCCGGGATCGAGGAACGATTCCGGGAGGGTGGTTCGAGTTCTAAACGACAGAAAAAATCAGGAAAAACAAGGTGTAGCACTAACCGAGACGCATGCCATAGCCGTAGCCGTGGGTTGGCGTGCGCTGATGGGAGTCACCATCGGCCGGTGCAGCACCGACCTTTCCAAGGATGATGACACCTGTTGGGCACCGGTCGACGCAAAGGGCGCAACGGGTGCAGACATCGTCGTCGATGAGGAAGACGGAATGGTCGCCGGGATCGTCCCCTGGCAATTCGGTCCCGAGGGCCTCATCGATGGAAGAAGTGCGAACCAAATGGATGCACTTCCACGGGCAGATATCGACACAGCCTTCGCACGTAATGCATTCGGACTGGTCAATATGAATGAATTGCTTTGGCTTGACCGCCTTCGACAGCCATTCCGCGTCGACTTCCCGCAAGACGTAATCGTCGCGGAACTCCGGCATCGGGGGATTGGCGTCAATGCGGGCCATGATCAGCTCTTCCGGACCAGCGGACGGCCGTATTCGGAGGTTGCCGTGGCCTGAGCGGTTTCTGCCGCTGCCGCACGCTTGCCGCGGTTCTGCCACCACATCCACAGAGCGATCTGGCCACCGAGAAGAACGACATAAATCAGAACAGCGATGATGTCGCGGATCGATTGATAGGTGATCGTGACGGGATTCCAGCCGTCAACCGCTTGCGGCTTCAAAATCCCGAAGGGCCCGTAGACGATGTTGTCCGGACGCCAACCAAGTTCATTGTCCGACCATGTCAGCCAAAGGTGCGGGACGAGCCCATACACCCAAAACATAAGGAAAAAGGCATAAACCGACGCCACCATGGCCTCGCCCCAAGTGAGCGGGGTACCTACTGGACGTCGCTTGGCCATCGGAATCACCAGAGCGGTCAAAAGAACCGCTACAAGCACCGATGCGATGAACGCAACCACCCGGGTTGGCCTCCCTCGTGAACGTTTGCACAAATGGTACGGACAGAACTGAGCCAAGTCCGATCGGGTCGGTTTGGCGCCCCACTTGTCTAGCACCGCCACACGGGAGTTGAGACATTCCACGCGTCATTCGTGGACGTGACATTTCACCAGTGGAAGTTCGCGAACTCTCGGTCTCGATACTTGGCTCCGCCCTCTCCGCGTCGTCTAGGTTTGCACGAGTCCGGACGGTGTCAGTTGGCTTCGCCGATTGCTCCGCCCGATCACTGCTCCCATCCTCTCCCCGTCCGCTTCGGAGGAACCGTGACCGAAGTTCCCGAGCATCTGCTCAAGCGCTCCAAAGACCGTCGGACATCGCTCGACGGTGGAACACCCGCTGCCGATGCAGCACCGGCCGCCGAGAGCGCACCGGTCGAGAAGGCAACCGCTGCTGCAGCTGCTGCTCCTGCCGCCGTTGCACCCGCGGCAGCGCCTGAACCGGTTCCGCCGTATGTCGAAGCAGCAATCAAGCGCAAGAAGATCCCGTTCTGGGCCATGCCCGTGCTGGCCTTCCTGCCGCTGTGGGCTGTCATCTATATCGGTGGCCTCTCCCCCGCATCGAGTGGAGCACCTTCTCAGTTGGCAACCGGCGGAACGATCTTCGCTGCGAACTGCGCAGGTTGTCACGGTGCTGGAGGTGGCGGAGGTGTCGGTCGCGTGATGACCGACGGCGCACTTGTTGCCACATTCCCCGACATCCTTGGTCAACTTGAGTTTGTGTGGATCGGTTCAAACGGAACTGGCCCAGCCGGCACGCCGTACGGCGATCCGGCTCGCGAAGGCGGACAACACAAGACGCTGAGTTACAACGGCAACCCAATGCCGAACTTTGATAAGTCGCTCTCCCAGGCTGAATTGCTCGCAGTTGTGCGCTACGAGTGGGAAACGCTTTCCGGCGGCAAGACCACAGTTGATGCAACTGGGAACATCACCTACGGCGATGGAAAGCCGATGCTCAACGCAGCAGGCGAACTCATCACGCCCGAAGGCACGCCGCTGTTTGATCCAAGCGGAAAGCTCACGATTCAGCCGAACTGGACAATGCCAGTTGGTTCAAAGTCGTAAGACACTGCAACAGTTTTGTTTGAACGGGCCCCGCTTCGGCGGGGTCCTTTCGCGTACAGCGATGTTGTAGTCGCGACGTTGTTGCAGCGCAGATGTATCGGCGCAGTCGTATCAGCGCAGTTTGATTAACGCGATGCAACCGCTGCAGCGGCCACGTGCGCAGCATCGCTTATCGCCGTCAGAACTTCGTCGTCGTGTGCAAGACCCGGGAACATCACTTCGTACGCCCCTGGAGCAATCGCAACATGTCGATCGAGAAGTTCATGAAAGAACGCTGCATACAACGCTTCATCGGTTGTGCACGCACTGACGTAGTCAGTCGGCGGCGTTTCACCAAAGAACAATCCGACCAGTGTTGCGAATCGCGGAACACAAACATTGATTCCCGCAGCCCCAAATGCGTTTGCGAGCGAACCAGCGAGACAATCGGCTCGCGACTCAATCAACGCGTACGCGTCATCATCAAGCAACGACAGTGCAGCAAGTCCTGCAGCCGTTGCGAGCGGATTCCCTGAAAGCGTTCCTGCCTGATACACGGGCCCTAGCGGAGCGAGGTTGTCCATCACATCGGCGCGCCCGCCAAATGCACCGACGGGAAGACCGCCACCAATGATCTTTCCGAATGCAGTGAGATCAGGAGTGACACCGAGAAGTTGTTGTGCGCCGCCGCGCGCAACGCGGAACCCGGTGATGACTTCATCAAAGATCAACAGTGCGCCGACACGATCACATTCGGCACGGAGTCCTTCAAGGAAACCGGGCGCAGGCGGAACGAGTCCCATATTCGCGGCACATGGTTCTACGATGATCGCAGCGAACGATTCGTCAAGCGTCGGCACGACGTTGTAGGGCGCAACAACAGTGTCGGCAATTGCGTTTTCGGTAACGCCAGCCGAGGCCGGAATGCCAAGCGATGCCATCGCTGTTCCACCTGAAACAAGCAGACCATCACTGTGTCCGTGATAATTTCCCGCGAACTTCAAAATCTTCGGTCGACCGGTTGCGCCTCGGGCAACGCGAATCGCGCTCATCGTGGCTTCGGTTCCGCTATTTACCATGCGCAACTTTTCGCAGGATGGCACGCGTTCGTTAATCGCTTCCGCGAGTTCAACTTCTCGCGGCGTTGGCGCGCCAAATGACGTTCCGTCTACGGCTGCCTTCTGGATTGCTTCAATGATCTTTGGGTGCGCATGTCCAGCGATGATCGCGCCATAGCTCTGCACAAGATCAAGGAATGTCGTTCCTTCGACATCGGTGACACGCGCACCGTTGCCACTGGCTACGAAATAAGGGGTTCCACCCACTGAACGGAATGCGCGAACAGGCGAGTTCACTCCGCCGGGTATGACGCGCTGACCACGTTCGAAGAGTGATTCGTTTGTTGGTGTCATGAATTCAATCGTTAAGGAGTTCGGCGACATCTCGCGCGAAATAGGTAAGGACCATGTCGGCACCCGCCCGACGAATCGATGTGAGTTGCTCAATTGCAACTGCGTCCCCATCGATCCATCCGCGCTCTGCTGCCGCCTTGACCATCGCGTATTCACCCGACACGTGATACGCAGCCATAGGAATGTCGACTTCTTGGCGTGCCCTTGCGATGATGTCGAGATACGACATCGCCGGCTTCACCATCACGATGTCTGCGCCTTCGAGAATGTCTTGACGAATTTCCTCGAGCGACTCGCGCGCATTTGCAGGATCTTGTTGGTAGCCCTTGCGATCTCCGCCGTCCTCAATCGTGACATCGACCGCGTCGCGAAAGGGGCCGTACATCGCTGACGCGTACTTCGCCGAGTAAGCCATGATCGCCGTTTCAGTGAAGTCATCTTCATCAAGCGCGTCGCGAATCGCTGCAACGGAACCGTCCATCATGCCTGAAGGCGCAACCACATCAGCACC
Organism: Acidimicrobiales bacterium; assembly: GCA_030830565.1. Taxonomy (GTDB): domain Bacteria; phylum Actinomycetota; class Acidimicrobiia; order Acidimicrobiales; family Acidimicrobilacustridaceae; genus Acidimicrobilacustris. The sequence continues at coordinate 47,969 of JAURMR010000026.1, read as the reverse complement.
CGCCGCTGCTTGAGCGATCGCAATATTTGCGTAGAGGTCGAGTGTCGCGTCGTTGTCAACGCTGCCCCGTCCATCAAGCACACCGCAATGACCGTGCGAGGTGTACTCGTCAAGACAAAGGTCGGACATCAGGACAACACGATCGCCAAAGGTGTCGCGCAACTCACGCAAAGCAATCTGCACAATGCCGTCGGGATCCCAAGCACCCGAACCAATGTCATCTTTCTTTTCCGGAACACCAAAGAGAATGACGCCCGGAACACCAAGTCCGATCAAGTCGGCGACTTCAGCGCGTAGTGACCCAAGCGTGTGCTGAACGACACCTGGGATTGATGCAATCGGCTGCGGCTCAGTGATCCCTTCGCGCACGAACAACGGAGCGATCAGATCGGCCGGCGTGAGTCGCGTTTCGGCGACCAGACGACGAAGCGCAGGTGTTCGACGGAGGCGACGGAGTCGGCGTTGGGGGAAACTCATCGGTGCAGAGCCTAGGCACGCCGCTGTTGGCGGCCGAATCGAGAGCCACGACCGGAACGCCGTGGAGTCTTGTTCTTTGGTGCGGATGGGTGAGCGGTGCGCTCAACGAGCGCGTCGACGAGCCCGTCGATCGTGTGGACGTCAGCGATGACATCGATTCGCATGCCCGCACGTCGAGCTGTGTCAGCCGTAATTGGGCCGATGCACGCCACAGTTTTTGGGAGCGTTTCCGTTCCGAACGCGGCCACCCAGTTCTCGACGGTCGACGAGGACGTAAACGTCACGACGTCTGCACGAACAACTCGCTCGCGTTCAGCGTCAGTTGGTACAACCGGAATCGTTCGGTAGGCATCGACCACGTCGACACGCCATCCCATTTCGCGCAGTCCGTCGGGCAAGACATCACGGGCAACCTCGGCGCGCGCGAGCAGGACTCTGCGATTGTCATCGACCTGCGGCAACGGAAACGCCTCAAGCAGTGATTCAGCGATAAATCGATCGGGAATCAGGTCAGCCACAAGATTGTGTTCCGCGAGAACATCGGCAGTACCGGGACCGATTGCCGCGAGCTTCACACCAGCGAGATCACGACCGTCGCGAAGCTGTTCACAGAACCGGGCCGCGCCGTTGGCAGAAGTGAGAATAACCCAGTCATACGCGTGAAGCTGCGTGATCGCTGCAGCCAACGCTGCGCCTCCGTCAAGCGGATCGACGATTTCGATTGTCGGAACGATCAGGGCCTCGGCGCCTTCCTCCCGCAATCGGTCGGCAAGCACCGAAGATTGGTGCCTTGGTCGCGTCACGATCACTTTCTTCCCAAAAAGCGGTCGCGATTCGAACCACGAAAGGTCCATCGCCGCAACCTGACCAACAACAATCACGCTCGGCGATGCCAACGGTTCATTTGCGATTGCGCCAAGGGTCGAACGCACCGTGTGCTGTTCGGGGCGGGTGCCCCATCGAATAGCGGCCGCTGGTGTTTCTGGCGCCAGTCCACCGGCAATTAAACGATTGACAATTTTCGGCAGGCGCCCAACGCCCATGAGGATCACGATGGTGCCGCCTAATTGTGCAGCGGCCTCCCAATTGACTTCATCACTTTTATCGGGATCCTCGTGACCAGTAATAACGGTGAACGAAGTGGACGAGTGGCGCAATGTGACGGGGATACCGGCATAAGCCGGAACCGCGATCGCGGAGGTCACTCCAGGCACGACTTCGTAGTGGAGACCAGCTTCGGCAAGCGCAGCCGCTTCCTCTCCCCCACGGGCAAAGACAAACGGGTCACCGCCCTTGAGGCGAACCACGGTCAGGCCCTGTTTCCCCTTCTTCACCAGCAAGGCATTGATGTCGTCCTGTGGCATCACGGCTTTTCCAGCCGATTTCGCCACACTGATGCGCTCGGCCTCGGGGGGAGCCAGTTCGAGGAGGGCGCCAACTGACAGGCGGTCGTAGACCACAACGTCGGCCATCGCCAAGGCTTCAGCCCCGCGAACGGTTAGCAATCCCGGATCGCCCGGCCCAGCTCCGACGAGAAAGACAGTCACGGCGTGAGCCTAGGGGGAAGGCTTCGGTCTCGGTCTCGGCCACCTATGCCCAAGGTCACAGAGCGTTCTCGAAAGTTTCCTGAGGAACGCGAAATATTTAGCACTAAATTCCGTTACACCTCATGACGACGACGTCACTCGGTTCACGAACCCAGGAGTTGAGATGGAATCCATGTTGCTCGCAGTAGCCCGGCCCGAATGGATGGACCACGCTTCTTGCAAGGGTCGAACAAACCTTTTCTTCGGCATTGCCGGGGAACGCCCTGAACGTCGAGTCCGTCGTGAAGCGACTGCTCGCGCCATGTGCGCGGCCTGCCCGGTCAACTTCGAATGCCGTGAGATGGCCCGCGAAAATCGTGAGAACGGATTCTGGGGCGGAGAGAATGAAGAAGAGCGTGCTGCTGCTGGGCACTCCCCACGATCAATCAGCCGCCGTTCAGTTCAGGACGCTGCCCGAGCATCCTGACGTTCAACGTTTCGCGGCTGCGTAAGCGTCAAGTACGCGGCCGCGACTGAACGCCAAGTCGACAATCGGATCCGGGTAATCGGTTCCTAGTTCAATTCCTGCAGCTGCGAGTTCAAGTGGACCAACCGTCCAAGGCTCGTGGATTGCCGAAGAATCAAGACCTGCAAGCTCAGGCACCCATCGTCGGATGTAGTCACCACTTGCGTCGAACCGTTGGCTTTGTAAAACGGGGTTGAACACCCGGTTGTACGGCGAAGCATCGGGACCGGTGCCCGCAACCCATTGCCAATTTCCTACGTTCTGCGAAACATCGGCATCAAGCAACACGTGTCGGAAATACTTCTCACCGCGTCGCCAATCGATAAGCAAATTCTTGACAAGGAACGACGCAGTCACCATTCGAACCCGGTTGTGCATCCAACCCGTTTCACGAAGTTGGCGCATTCCTGCATCAACGAACGGGTAACCGGTTTGACCGTTCTTCCACGCCTCAAAACCTTCGTCGTCCTTACGCCACTCAATTGCTGCGTACTGCGACTTCATCGGTTGCTCTACCAGTGTCGGCGTTGCGGCCAGCAAATGCGCATACCAATCGCGCCACGCGAGTTGCCGAACTAATGCTGCGCGTCCGGCGGTGGACTCACCAATAACTTGCGCAGCGCGCCTCGGCGATACCGTCCCAAAGCGGAGGTCTATCGAAAGTTGTGATGTCCCAAGGATCGATGGAGTGTTTCGATCCTCGTCGTAAGAGTCCGCGCGGCCGGCAGCGAGACCAAGACGTGCAAGCGCTCCACGCTCGCCGGGCAGCGCCGCTTCGCCCGTTTCACCATCGAGTAACGGGTAACTGCCAGTTGAAACGGGAAGCGCGTCTCCGCAGTCATTCGCAATTTTCGCGTCCCCACTCGTCGGCCATGGTGTCCACGGCGTACGTTCCCAAACACGAAAAAAGGGCGTGAATACTTGTGAAAGCGAACCAGCATTCGTTCGTATTTTCCCTGGTTCGTGCACCAAGGTTCCCCACTCGGGAACCCACTCCACTCCAAGCGATTCGAGAGCAGACTGCACGAAGCCATCGCGCTCAGCCGCATACGGCGTCACGTCATGGTTGAGGTGAACCGCAGCAACGTTCAACCGTTTTGCTTCCTGCGGGACAACAACTCGGGGGTCGCCAACACGAACGAGCAGTCGGCCACCATGTTCAGAAAGCGATTCATCGAGGGCAGCGACATCTCCTAAGAGTCGAGAAGCGCGACGCGAACTTGCGCGATCAAAAAGCGCTGGATCGACTACGAACAGTGCAGTGACCTCGCCATGCTCGGAAGTTGCCGCAGACCAAGCCGGATTGTCATCAAGACGAAGGTCCCGACGGAACCACACCAACCCCGACGTTGTGGCCATGCTGATCAGGCGATCGGTCGGCCGAAGGGAACTGTTGCCCAACTTGAAAGAAACGCCTCGGCAATTTCACACGCGCCGAGAAGCGCTCCGTTGGGAGCGTCAATGACCTGCGCGATCGCATCGCCCACGAGTTCGGAGGCGTCGGTTGGCGAATCATCGACTGGCCATGCAGCCAGGTGCCCGGAAGTTGTGACGAAATCAGGAAGCACCACGACGCCGGCGCGCACAAACGCAGCAAGCGCTTTTGCGGTGACAGGCATCGAGCCACTGGGAACGATCAATTTCGCACGCACATTCTCGACATTGGCATGCCCAATGACACCCACTTTCGAGCCTGCAACCAAGACGTCAACTTCGGCATGAAGTACCGCATTGGCATCTTCAGAAATATCAGGTTCGATGACAGTTGCTCCCGCCGACCGAAAAAGATCGCCAAGCGATGACGACACCGCATCGAACGTTTCAATCGCAACGGTGCGTCCGGCGAGTCCGCCGAGCGCACGATCAGCTGCGGCAACAATTCCAGAGGCGGTGAGTGCGTCGCGCTGCGCCCACCACTCTTCGGGACGAGGATCACGGGAGCGCAACGCAGACAGATCGTCTGCCGAAACTCCTCGGCCCGCGGTGAGATGGACTGAGGAGAACGAGTCTTCGGCGAGTTCTGTAGCAAACGCGCTGAGAGCATCTGCCTTGGCATCGACGGGCGCGTTCACCGCTGCCGACGCACCCGACACCTTGCGACCAAAGAACGCATACCGGTAGGTCTCGGAGCGAGCAAGCCACGTGGCTCCGTCGACAAGCACCTTGGGTGCAGAGCGAACAATGCCAACGGCGATCGGAGCATCATCAAGATCGATGACAACGAAACCGTCGGTTGAGGTGAGTTTGCGCGTAGTCACGATCGGTGAGTCTCGCACAGTCCCTGAACTCGTCCTTCCTCCGCCTGACCGGGAACCGGGCAGAATGGGCAAATGGAAACCATCGATGTCGTCATCGAAATCCCTCGTGGCAGCCGCAATAAGTATGAGATCGACCACGAAACAGGCCGAATTCGCCTCGATCGTCGCCTCTTCTCTGCCACGACCTACCCCACCGAATACGGATTCATTCCTGACACCCTCTCCGAGGACGGCGATCCGCTCGATGTCCTTGTCCTGACCGAGGACCCAACATTCCCTGGTTGTTGGATTCATGTTCGCCCCGTCGGCGTGATGTGGATGACCGATGACGCCGGCCGCGACGCCAAGATCCTGTGCGTGCACCATCGTGAGCCACGTTGGCGCGACGCCGCGAACATCGACGACATTCCCGCCGAAACGCTCGCCGAAATCAAACACTTCTTCTCGATCTACAAAGACCTTGAACCGGGAAAGTTTTCCGAGGTCGGAGATTTCGAAGGGAAGGATGCAGCATGGACAGAAATCGCTGCCTCGCTCGCTCGTTACGTGCCAAACGGGCATTGACTCCACCCATCACGCATCGGAACGACTAGAAACACTTCATGTCTACAGGCGGATCAAAACGCGCAATCGTCGCAGCGATGATTGCGAACTTCGGCATTGCAGTTGCCAAATTTGCTGGCTTCCTCTTCACCATGTCGAGTTCGCTTCTCGCCGAAAGCATTCATTCGCTGGCCGACACAGGCAATCAGGTACTGCTGCTTTTCGGTGGCAAGCGGGCCTCGATGACACCAACCCGACTCCATCAGTTTGGATTCGGCCGCGAGCGTTATTTTTGGGCCTTTGTAGTCTCAATCATTTTATTTTCTTTGGGTTCAATGTTCGCGATGTACGAAGGCGTTGAGAAGGTGCTGCATCCTCATCCGCTTGAGTCACCGTCCTGGGCCATTGGCATTCTTCTTTTTTCGATTCTCCTCGAAGCCAATTCATTCAGAACCGCTGTCGTCGAAGCGCGGCATGTAAAAGGAAAGAGTTCGTGGTCGGCCTACATCCGTCGCTCCAAATCACCCGAGCTTCCCGTCGTGCTTCTCGAGGACACCGGCGCATTGTTTGGTTTGGTGTTTGCCCTCATCGCCGTTTCCGTGGCCGCGGCCACAGGCAATGGTGTTTGGGACGGGGTGGGGTCGATCACCATCGGAGCATTACTCGGCGTGATCGCGATCGTTCTCGCTGCTGAGATGAAGAGCCTTTTGATCGGCGAATCCGCGACCATGGAAGATGAAACCGCTATTGAGTCGGCCATCGTGGCGACGCCATCGGTACAACGACTCATTTCCCTTCGCACCGAGCACATCGGACCCGACGACATCCTCGTTGCCGCAAAAGTTGAATTCGATCAATCGCTCACGATGAAAGACCTCGCCAACATCATCGACGAGACAGAGGCACGCGTCAGAACCGCTGTGCCAACAGCGAGTCGAATCTTCCTTGAACCCGATGTCGTTCGCCCTGAGAAGGGCAACGTGGGCGACCCATGGTCAGGTCTTGACGCCGACTGAGATCTACGTCAGCAAATAGGGGCTTCTCAGCATCAAATCCTGCCGAAACTGAATTCCCGACCAAACAGGTCGACTTTTGTGCGAGGTTCGGGCATGATGTCGCCCCCACCCACTTTCGAGCCACGGAGGCTTCAGAAACATGGCACTACGCCTTGGCGATACCGCCCCCGATTTCACCGCTGAGACCACCCAGGGCAGCGTGTCCTTCCACGACTGGAAGGGTGACTCTTGGGCCGTCCTCTTCTCCCACCCCAAGGACTTCACCCCCGTGTGCACCACTGAACTGGGCACCGTGGCCAAACTCAAGCCCGAATGGGACAAGCGCAACGTCAAGCCGATCGGACTTTCGGTCGACCCGGTCGACTCCCACATCTCGTGGGAAGGCGATATTGAGGAGACGCAAGGCCAGGCCGTCAACTTCCCCATGATCGCCGACCCGGACCGAACCGTGGCCGACCTCTACGACATGATCCACCCGAACGCCAGCGACACCATGACCGTTCGCTCGGTCTTTGTGATCGATCCGGCCAACAAAGTTCGCCTCATCCTCACCTATCCGGCCAGCACCGGACGCAATTTCGACGAACTCCTGCGAGTCATCGACTCACTGCAGCTCACCGATGGCTACAAAGTTGCAACGCCGGCGAACTGGAAGGATGGAGATGACGTCATCGTCGTTCCGGCCCTTTCGGATGAAGAGGCCACCGAGCGTTTCCCCAAAGGATTCACCAAGCTCAAGCCCTACCTCCGCATTACCCCTCAGCCCAACCGCTGAGTAATCCGTCGTTCGATTCGTCAAAGGGGACGGGCCACCGCCTGTCCCCTTCGCGCGTCTAGGCCCTAGCCTTTCGGCCGTGACAACGACTACTTCTTCTCCTGCCGGTACCTCGACTGCTGCTCATACCGAGAGCGTCACCAAGGTCTATGGAGCCGGCGACACGCTCGTTACCGCTCTTGACAATGTGAGCGTTTCTTTTGAGCGGAGCAAGTTCACCGCCATCATGGGCCCGTCCGGCAGTGGCAAGTCCACCCTGATGCATTGCGTTGCTGGTCTCGACACCATCAACACTGGTCGAATCTTCATCGGAGACGTCGATCTGAGTGGGTTGAACGACAAGCAGCTCACGCGCATGCGCCGCGACACAATCGGCTTCGTCTTCCAGGCGTTCAACCTTGTACCCACGTTGACCGCGCTGGAGAACATCACACTTCCGATGGATCTTGCCGGTCGCACCCCAGATCAGGAATGGCTCGACACCATCGTCGCCACTGTTGGCCTTGGTGATCGCCTTTCGCACCGCCCGAGTGAACTTTCAGGTGGGCAGCAGCAACGCGTCGCCGTTGCACGCGCACTTGCGAGTCAGCCTGCAATTATTTTTGCAGACGAACCCACCGGCAACCTCGATTCACGCAGTGGTTCAGAAATTCTCGAGTTCATGCGCACAGCCGTTGACAAATTCGCGCAGACAATCGTGATGGTGACCCACGATCCCCTCGCTGCGAGTTACGCCGACCGTGTTGTATTTCTCGTCGATGGGAAGGTTGTCGACGATCTGCAATCGCCCACTACAGATTCGGTGATCGATCGCATGAAGAGCTTCGGGGCCTGACGTGCTGAAAGTCACGTTGCGTGGGCTCATGGCCCACAAGGTTCGCCTCATCGCGACCGCGGTCAGTGTCCTCCTCGGCGTTGCCTTCATGTCGGGCACGCAGGTACTGACATCAAGCGTGAGCGCGAGTTTCGACAAGGTATTTGCTGACGTTTACGCGTCGATCGATGTCGTTGTTCGTTCAACAAATGAAGTCGACACTCCGTTCGGCCCGGAGCGAACCCGAATTTCTGAATCGGTATTGCCCACGGTCATCGGTGTCCCCGGAGTTGAGGCCGCTGAAGGACAAGTTGTCGGCCAAATCAAGGTTCTCGACAAAGACAATCAACCACTGGTGACGGCACAAGGTCCGCCGAACTTCGGACTCAACTGGCTTGATTCTCCATCGCTGAACGGATGGACACTTGTCAACGGCGCGCCGCCAGTTGCTGCGAACGACATCGTCCTTGATGTGAAAACTGCCGACCAAGGGAACTACGCCGTTGGCGACACGGTCAACGTTTCCGCCACAAAGGGTGTGCAGTCGTTCAAGGTCGTAGGCGTCGCGAAATTCGGAAAACTTGAAACTTGGGGTGGCGCACAGGCCGCACTTTTTGCAACCCCAACGATCCAGACCCTCGTTGGCGAACCTGGCACGTACGACTGGATTTCGGTTGCCGGCCAAAACAACGTGTCCCAGACGCAATTGAGTGAAGCGATCTCAAAAGCCATACCTTCAGGGACTGAAGCAATCACCGGTGCCGAGTTCACCGAAGAAAGTCAGAGTGCGTTTCAGAAGATCATCGGAATCTTCAGCACCTTCCTCTTGGTGTTTGCGTTAATCGCATTGTTCGTTGGCTCGTTCATTATCTACAACACGTTCTCAATCATCGTTGCGCAACGCACAAAGGAACTCGCCCTTCTCCGAGCACTTGGAGCAAGCCGCGGTCAAGTGCTGCGTTCAATCGTTCTCGAAGCCTTCTTCGTTGGTCTTACCGCTTCGATCGTTGGCGTGGGTTGCGGTGTGCTTTTGGCTATTGGTCTCAACAAACTGATGCAATCAATCGGCTTCTCGGGCCCCGATACGCCGATCGTCATTCCGCCAGTTGCAGTCCTCGTTTCCTTGCTCGTTGGAACAATCATCACGCTCGTTTCTGCGCTGTTCCCGGCTCGTCGTGCAGCGACTGTTCCGCCAATCGCCGCAATGCGTGATGTCGCAGTGGATCGAACCGGTGCATCACGACTTCGCGTCGCGTTCGGGCTGATTCTTCTTGCTCTGGGCGCATTCATGCTTTGGTTCGGCCTCAACGGCAATTCCGATTCCGGGCTGCAGATCATCGGCGGCGGAGCATTCTTCGTCTTCATTGCGCTCACCGTTATCGGCCCGGTCATTGCGACGCCCTTTGCCAGTGCACTCGGATGGCCGCTGCAGAAGGCCAGCCGAATCACCGGACGTCTCGCACGCGAAAACGCGATGCGTAATCCGCGTCGAACATCAACCACAGCCTCGGCACTCATGATCGGTATCGGCCTTGTCGGCTTCATCGCTGTCACCGCCCAGTCGGTCAAAGCATCGACCGTGGACGCGATTAATCAATCGGTCACCGGCCAATACGTGGTGACGACCGAAAGTTTCGGATCAACCGCGCTTCCCCAATCAATGGCGACAGACCTTGACAATGTGGCGGGAGTTCGTGTTGCTGCTGGCATCAGCGCGACGTTCGCCAACGTTGGGAACTCCGGCAAGGTCATTCTTGCGGTTGATCCAGATGCGATCTCGCAGGTCATCGAATTCAACGACGTCGAAGGATCTTTCGTTTCGCTCGGCGTTGGCCAGATCGCCGCCTCCGAAAAACTCGCGAAGGACAAGAACCTCAAAGTCGGCGATCCAGTCCAATTGGTGTTTCTTCAGGGTGGCGCAACCACACTGACTCTCACATCGATCTACAAGACGGAATTCCCGATTCAAGGTCCAGGTTGGATCATCTCCACCGACCAGTTCAATACGTTGGTGCCACCTTCACAGCAAACGTATTCAGCGATTTACATCAAACTTGATGACACGTCGTCAGCGGGAGTCGACGCAGCACTCCCGGGACTCAAGGCAGTAACCGACGCGGTTCCTGGCGCCAAACTCCAGAACCTGAACGAATACAAGAAGTCACAGACCGATCAGGTCAACCAGTTCCTGCAGATCGTCTACGTGCTTCTGGCACTCGCTCTCATCATCGCAATTGTGGGCGTGGTCAACACGCTGTTGTTGTCCGTCTATGAACGAACCCGCGAACTCGGCCTCCTTCGAGCCGTTGGCATGAGCCGTCGCCAAGTTCGTTCAACGATTCGACTCGAGTCGGTCATTATCAGCTTGATGGGCACGCTTATCGGCCTCGTCATCGGCATCATTTTCGGATGGGCGCTGGTGACCGCTCTGGTTGATGAGGGCATCACTTCCTTCGCAATTCCTTGGAGCCAGCTCGTGATCATCGTGATCATCGCGATCTTGGCCGGCGTTGGTGCCGCTCTCTATCCGGCTCGTCGAGCAGCTCGTCTCGACGTTCTTCGAGCGATCTCGAGCGACTGATGGCCCACAACCCTGCTGCTCTCGGACCCGAAGTCACCACGTTCCTCACCGAACGTCATTTGGCGTCACTCACAACAATGCGCGCCGACAACACTCCTCACGTCGTTGCGGTTGGCTTCACGTGGGATCCCGATGAATCGCTCGTGCGTGTCATTACCTGGGCGGGAAGTCGCAAAGCACGCAACGTTGCCGAGCGACCCGGTTCACCGGCAGCCGTTTGTCAGGTCGATGGCGGCCGATGGCTGTCACTCGAAGGCACCGCAACCGTGACCGGTGACCCAGAGCGAGTGGCGATGGCGGTAAAGCGCTATGCAGGTCGCTATCGGGAACCAAAGCAGCGAGATGACCGCGTCGTCATTGAGATCGCAGTGACCCGAATCATGGGTCGGGGCTAACCCAGCGATTGCCATACTGGTGCGATGCCAACCCGCACCCGCCGCTCGCGTTCCATAGTCGTTGTTTCAGCACTCCTGATTGCCGGATTTCTGGGAATCGACGTTGCTTCGGCGCTCGATGTTTCGCCTTCGGTTCAATCGCAGGCGCTGCCTGCAATTTGTGGGTCTCGTCCAAATAGCAACTCGCGCACTCCGCAGGAAATCGCCAACCACTACGACCTCACAGAAATTCACAACAGTGGTTTTGATGGACGCGGTCGGACGGCAGCGGTTATTGAGTTCAACCAGTCCGTCGACGACTCCGCGTTCAGCGATTGGCGCCAATGCTTCGGCCTCCCGGGAGATCCACTCGATCAGCGACTCGTGACGTTCAACGGAAACGGTGATGCAGTCATCACGACCGGCGCATTTCCTGCGAGTGGAAACGAAGCACAAGGCGATGTTCAAGCACTCTCCATAGGCGCTCCCAACATTGACCGCATCTACTCATTGGTGACGACCGGCAACGAGCAAACCGATCTCGCTGCAATCATCGACGGCATTACGAACGCTTCACTCACCGACGGACGTCGCGTTGATGTCGTTTCATTGAGTTTCGGAAGTTGCGAAACCAGTTGGAACGACAACCATCCAGGAGCGATCGCCCGCACCGAACAAGCGCTCCAACGACTCACCGATGCCGGAATTTGGTTCTTTAAGGCTGCAGGAGATGCCGGACCATCGGAATGTTCACCGCACCCTCAATGCATCCAAGATTCGCGACGCGACGAAATGATGAACTATCCCGCAAGTTCCCCTTCTGTGATCTCTGTCGGCGGGACTCAATTCACGCCGCTCGACACGATCAAGGTGTGGGATGCAACATCACTTCCCACACGTTGCGGGGCAGGCGGCGGCGGGATTTCTGCGCACTTCTCCGCGACCCCGAGTTGGCAAGACGGGCTGCTCCCAAACAAGCGCGCTGGACGTCGAGTGCCCGATGTCAGCGCTCTCGCCGGGCAACCTGGATACGCATTTATTGATGGATCAGGAGCGTGGTTTGCCGGTGAGGGAACAAGTTTTGCTGCCCCTCTGTATGCCGGTGCTTTTGCATCGGTTCGAACAGCGCTTTCCGCCAAAGGCATTGCGTTCCCAAGCAACCTCCATCAGGTTCTCTATGCGACCGCCAAGGGCACCGAGGTCGACCGAGCTTCCTTCTTTGATGTTGTGCTCGGCTCGAACCGCATTTATCCCGAGGTTGATTGCTGCGATGCCGGCGACGGGTTCGATCTTGCCAGCGGCCTCGGTGAGCTCCGATTCGCCAAGCTGCTAGGCGCGCTCACATCACCTCGTGAGCCAGTGAAGCCTGCGTTCACCGGCTGATCCGCCCGCCGCGTCATTGGCGCTCACCCGTAGACTCTCCCTATGGCCCCGAATAAGCAGCGCGAATGGCACCCCGCCTTTGAGGAATATTGCGAGGCCATCTTCGAGTTGCGCGAAGACGACGTTGACGTCATTCAGGCACGCATCGCCGAACGACTCGAAGTTTCTCGCCCAGCGGTCTCCGAAATGATTCGTCGCATGGAAGGCGCTGGCCTTATCGAAATCAATGGCGGCGTCATTCGCTTGCTTCCCGATGGCCATTCCCTCGCCGAAACCGTCGTTCGTCGTCACCGACTTGCCGAACGGTTCCTCACCGACATGCTCGGACTCTCTTGGGCCGAAGCCCACGACGAAGCTGGTCGTTGGGAACACGTCATCTCTCCCACCGTCGAAGTGGCGATGATGCGCGCGCTCGGGGACCCCACCACGTGTCCGCACGGCAACCCAATTCCGGGAACCGACTATCAGCCGCCAACCTCGGTCACTCTTGACACACTCACTGTCGGCCAGACATTCACGGTGTCTCGAATTCCCGAAGAACTCGAGTTCACTCCCGGACTTCTTGAATTTCTTGAGTCCTCGTCACTTTTGCCTGGTCATTCAGGAACTGTCACGGCACTTGCGGCAAAAGGCATAACGGTCGTGGAAATCGATGGCCAAACCGTCGAAATCAATCAATTCGCAACACAGCGAATTCTCGTTACCGCCGCCTAAACGACCTGTGTTGCGTTAGTCGAGAAGTGACTCGGGCAGATCGTCTTCATGGACGATCGCGAGGCGTTTCGTTGCACGGGTGAGCGCCACGTACAGCGCGCGGTTTCCTTGTGCCTGTTCGGCAACAATCAGTGACGGCTCCACCACAATCACTGCATCGACTTCAAGACCCTTCACGAGTCCGACTTCAACAACTGTGACGCGATGTTCAAGACCATGGCGAGTAGCCCGGCCGAACGCGATTCCGGCTTCTTCGAGTCCATCACATACTTCATCAATGATTGATGACGCACACACGACTGCGACCTGACCGGGATCAACAGCCGCGCGTTCACCGAGCGTTACTGCAGCAACAGTTTGGGCTAATTGCCCTGGTGCAGCGCGCTCAATAATCGGTTCAGCGCCGTCTTCTCGAACCGAACGCGGTGGCCGAAGGTCCGGGGCTGCCCATCGCAGCACACGCGCCGCGAGTTTCATGATTGGCGCAGGCAGCCGATAACCGAGTGTGAGTTCGTTTCGTCGTGGCTCTCGCTTCGACGGAAGTAACGAAAGAATTTCTTCCCAAGATTCATGTGCCCACTGACCGGTGGCTTGGGCAATGTCACCCACCACAGTCATCGAACCATTCAGCGAACGGCGTTCAAGCATGCGCAGTTGCATCGGTGAAAGATCCTGTGCCTCATCGACGACGATGTGGCCGTAGGTACGAATTTCATCGTCATCATTGGCTTCGCCCTGACGACGGCGACGCGGCTTTGGCCCGAGCAGCGCCCGAGCTTCGTCAAGAAGTGGCGCATCGTCGTGGGTCCAGTCGATTTCGCTTACCGATTCAGAACGCTCACGATGCAACGATTGCCATTCGGCTTCAGAGAGCGATGTTCCTGCCGCATTGCGCAGCAACCCACGCGCGCCGTAGAGATCGTGCAGGAACTGCGCAGGAGTGAGCGTTGGCCACATCCACTCAAGTGCTTCACGAATAGAAGGGTCACGACGCAGACGTTCTCGAACTTCAGACGCTGCGATTTCCCCACGACCCGAAAGTGCAAGTTCGGCAAAGAGTTCGTTTTCGACGTACTTGCGCGCCGGATTGTGTCGGCGATAGCGACGACGAGCATCAGAAATGATTTGTGCGCTGCGCGAACGGGAAACGGTGAGTCGTTGAAGTCCGTATCCAACGACCAAATCAGAACGCAACGGACGTTGACGGTCACGAATTGCTCGCGAAAGGAACGACACCATGCGCGGGTCACCCTTCACGCGTGATGTCAGCCCGACGTCGTAATGACGGATACTCACATCGGGAACAAGATCCGCGAGCACCGCAAGTTCGACTCCCGCTTCGCCGAGCGACGGCAGCACCTGTTCGATGTACCCGAGGAACAATCGATTCGGGCCGATGACAAGAACGCCCTGACCTTCAAGTGGGAAACGATGCGTGTACAGCAGGTAAGCAGCGCGGTGCAGTGCAACCACAGTCTTGCCTGTGCCTGGTCCACCTTGGACCACAAGTACGCCAGGAAGTGGTGCACGAATGATTTCGTCCTGCTCGCCCTGAATGGTTGCAACAATGTCGCCGAGGCGACCGGTGCGCGCTGTTTCAAGTGCGGTGAACAACGCGCCTTGGCCACGAACGACATTGCCCGTATCGACGGTCGCTTCACCAACGGGCATGCCGAGGCTCGCCAGTGTTGCGCCGAAGAGTTCGTCTTCTACGCCCAGCAGACGACGGCCCCGAGTTGCGAAATGCCGTCGACGAGCCAACCCCATTGGTTGCCGACCGGTTGCACGGTAAAACGGTTCCGCCACCGGCGCTCGCCAATCAACAATCACCGGATCCTGCGCGGAATCACTCACAGCAATTCGACCGATATAGAAACTCTCCATCAGCCCATCGGGTGATTCAGCTTCGCGATCAATCCGACCGAAGCACAGGGCCGCATCGCCCAGCTGAAGTTGTGTCAGCCGGTTGAACACGGTCTCGTGGATGACTTCACGCTCAAACCGAGCCTGTTCCGTGCCGCCCCGACCGACCTCGACCATCGACGTCAGCCGAGACGCGGCCTGCCGCGACTCTTCGAGACACGCATACGCGTGATCGATATAGGCCTGTTCGGCTTCGAGATCGGGATGTGGGGCCATGGGCTCCGTCGAATGATTTGAGGCCTTCTTCGATCCGCCGGAATTCTCCAGCGGGGCTCCGAAGGGGGTTCTTCACTTTAGCGGTCCTCAACCAAATGGCCTCAGGCCGCCGGATTCTCCCCGGCGAGACCTTGTCGGTAGCGTGGCCTCGTGACCGATGCAGCCCCTTCCCCTCTCCCGCCCTTCCTACGAGCCTGCCGCGGCATCCTCGGAGGTCCGGGCGATCGCGTGCCGGTGTGGTTCATGCGACAGGCCGGACGGTCCCTGCCCGAGTACCGGTCAATCCGCGGCTCGGGAAGCATCCTCGACGCCATCGCCGACCCCGAACTCTCAGCCGAGATCACGATGCAGCCGGTGCGTCGATATGACGTCGACGCCGCCATCCTCTATTCCGACATCGTCGTGCCGGTTGCGGCAATTGGTTTCGGCGTCGATGTTGCGCCGGGTGTTGGCCCAGTCGTGGAGCAGCCCTTCACTCGCGCTGCCGACCTCGAACGACTTCGCCCGCTCGACCCCGAAGCCGATACGCCGTATGTGCTCGAGACCGTGCGCATCCTCGCTCGCGAACTTCCGGTGCCATTGATCGGATTCGCCGGCGCACCTTTCACCGTCGCGAGTTACCTGATCGAAGGTCGACCTTCTCGCACCTACACGAAAACCAAAGCTCTGATGCACGGCGATCCTGGTCTTTGGCACAAGCTGATGGAACGACTTTCCGATCTCGCGATTGTGTCGTTACGTTCGCAGATTGAGAACGGTGCTGTTGCAGTTCAAATTTTCGATTCGTGGGCCGGAACGTTGAGCGCTCCCGATTACGAGAAGTTTGTACTTCCGCATAGTCAACGAGTGTTCGCCGAAGTTGCCGACCTCAATGTTCCCCGTATTCATTTCGGTGTGGGAACGGGCGAACTCCTTGGACTCATGGCTGCAGCCGGCGCCGACGTTGTTGGCGTTGACTGGCGCGTCCCACTTGATGTCGCACGCACGCGTGTGCCCGCGAACATCGCACTGCAAGGAAACCTTGATCCCGCACTGGCATTTGCTCCTTGGGATGTTGTTGCCGAGGCAACACGCGACGTTCTTCGTCGCAACGCCGGTAATCCGGCGCACATTTTCAATCTCGGCCATGGCGTGATGCCCGAAACTGATCCAACCGTCCTTGAACGTGTTGTTGAACTTGTCCATAACGAAGGTCGATGTGATGGAGTCGCACAATGAGCACTGAATCCAAAATTGGCCTCGTAGTGATGGCCTACGGAACGCCCCGTACACCTGCGGATATTGAGCCGTACTACACACACATTCGTCGCGGTCGCGCACCAGAGCCACAGCAACTTGCTGATCTCATTTCACGCTACGACGCAATCGGTGGCATCTCTCCCCTTGCAAGCCTCACTGAAGCGCAACGGGCGGCACTCGAGTCCGCACTCGAAGCACGCATGCCTGGAGCCTGGACCGTTGTTCTTGGACAGAAACACGCTGAACCGTTTATTGAAGACGGCGTTGCCGAGTTGGCCGACGCGGGAATCACCGATGCGGTTGGTCTTGTTCTTGCTCCCCATTTCTCAGGATTCAGCGTTGGCGAATACCAGCGACGGGCCGCTGAGGCTGGCGCCGAACGTGGGCTCACGATGCACGGCATCAACAATTGGCACCTCGAACAGGCCTATCTCGACTTCCTTACCTCGGCAGTTCGCGACGCCCTTGCTTTGCTTCCCGAGCGCACCACGGTGCTATTCACCGCCCATTCACTGCCTGAACGAGTGCTGGAGAACGACCCGTACCCAGACGAACTCGCAGCCAGCGCGACCTACGTCGCCGAACAGCTCGGACTCAAAAGTTGGTCCCTCGGTTGGCAAAGCGCTGGTCGAACGCCGGAACCATGGCGTGGTCCGGACATCCTTGATGAACTCCGTCGCATCGCAGCTGAGGGATCTGCCGATGGCGTGCTGGTATGCGCACAAGGTTTCACTTCGGACCACCTCGAGGTGCTCTATGACCTCGATATCGAAGCGGCAAAGGTCGCCGAAGAACTCGGCCTCGCGTTCGGTCGTACACGTTCACTGAATGCCGATGAGGTTGTCATGACTGCACTCGCCGATTTGGTTGTCGCACAGATCCAATGACAAGTCGTCGACGAGTCGTTGTTGTTGGTGCCGGCATCACCGGGCTCACCGCAGCATTCACTCTCGCGACAAACCGTCCTGACACTGATGTCGTTGTGGTTGAGGCAAGCGAACGAGTCGGTGGAAAGATTCTCACCACTCCCTTTGCTGGCCGTCCGGTTGATTGCGGCGCCGACGCGTTTCTTGCTCGCGTTCCGGAAGCACTTGAACTTTGTCGCGAGCTTGGTCTTCAAACAATTCTCACTTCGCCCGCGCAAAAGTCCGCC
This sequence comes from Acidimicrobiales bacterium, assembly GCA_030830565.1. Taxonomy (GTDB): domain Bacteria; phylum Actinomycetota; class Acidimicrobiia; order Acidimicrobiales; family Acidimicrobilacustridaceae; genus Acidimicrobilacustris. The sequence continues at coordinate 30,451 of JAURMR010000026.1, read as the reverse complement.
TACGTCTGGGTGAATGGCGGTCTTCACCATTTGCCATCTGGTCTCGTACTTGGCGTGCCGACGGATCTCGATGCGCTCGCAGCATCAGGAATTGTGAGCGATGACGGACTCGCACGCGCTTCACAAGATCTCACCCGCACCGAATGGATCGATAGCGCAAACGGGGTCGATCCCGATGGTGCCGATGATCAATCGGTCGGAGACCTCATCCGAACGCGACTGGGCGATGAAGTTCACGAGAAATTGGTGTCGCCACTTCTCTCGGGTGTGAACGCCGGCGACGCCGACTATCTGAGTCTTGCGGCCGGTGCGGCGCAGATCGCCGTTGCTGCGCGCACGTCACCAAGCCTCATCACTGCGTTGCGCGCGCAATCGACAGCAGCACAGATCAACCCCGAGACACCGGTCTTCCACGGCATCCCGGTGGGAACGCAAACACTGACCGATCTGATGCTCGCTCGACTCACTCAGGCCGACGTGCCCGTTCATCTGTCGTGCCCGGTGGCTTCGATCACCCGGGGCGAAAAGACGTGGACGCTCTCCACTCCGCTCGGTCCAATTACTGCAGAGGAAATCATCCTCGCGACACCTGCCCACCCAACCGCACGTCTGCTTGAGACGATCGCTCCCGAACCAGCTCGCGATCTCGCGTCACTTGAGTACGCCTCGGCAGCGATGGTCACGCTTGCCATCTCCAAAAAATCTCTCGGCGTTCCACTCGATGCCAGTGGATTTCTTGTCGCCCAAACCGATCCGTTGCCAACACTCACCGCGTGTTCATGGGCATCGGCCAAATGGGCGCACCTCGACGACCCCGAGGTCGCAATCCTGCGGGTGTCTGCGGGCAAGCATGGCGATACCCACGCTCTTGATCTTGATGATGCAGCGCTCGTTGCAGCGTTGAGCATCGATCTCGAGACCACGATGGGCATCAACGCTCCACCACTCGCATCAAGAGTCACCCGCTGGATCGACGCACTGCCGCAATACCGGCCCGGCCATCCGGCTCGTGTTGCGTCGTGGCGTTCGGGCGTTGCCGCAGAAGCTCCCGGCATTCATATTGCCGGCGCCGCCTATGACGGACTTGGTCTCCCGGCCTGCATTCGCCAGGGTCGCCAGGCCGCCGCTGCCATCGCCTGACGCGTCAAAAACAGCCACATTTGATCGATATGTGACAGAAAATGTCACGGGCATTTCCCCTGCTCAGGGCGCTATTTGTTGCAAAACCGTTGCGGCTACGTTGCGAGACTGCGATGAAACCGCAACACTTTCGTAACAATGCGATCAACCCCCCTTGGCCGGACCAGCCTCGTTTCCATTGCCCTTGCCGCAGCCGTACTCACCTTTGGCCTCGGATTCTCCACCCGCCCGAGTGCCGCGCTTGTCGTCACGCCGGCAACGGCGTCCGCGCCGGTTCCCGAAAGTGGTGCCCAACTCACCGCTGCCACCTGGCGCATGGCCATCGGCCAGGCCGTCATTGATGCAGGCGAAACCAAACTCGGCGCTCCGTATGTGTATTCCGCTGCTGGCCCCAATGCCTTCGACTGCTCCGGCTTCACGAGCTGGGCGTGGAGGCAACTTGGCGTCGAGCTACCCCACAATTCCGGCGCTCAATGGGCGGCGGTCGACCAGATCTCGCTCGAAGATCTTCAACCCGGCGATCTCCTGTTCAACTGGGGCTTCGGCGGCGGCGAGCCCGACCACGTCGGCCTGTATGTGGGCGACGGCATCATGATTCACGCACCCAACAGCTCTGGTGTGGTGCGCTATGACTCCATCGATTGGTGGACTGGCGCAACGACACGAGCTGGAAGGGTTCGATGACCGAAACTTTGCGAAGCATTCGACGAGGGCCCACAACGCCCGAACGAGTGCTCGTTCTCATTCCCGGTTATGGCGATAGGCCTGAGCCGTTTCTTGAGCGCGCGTCATCGTTCGACCCCAACGAAAACTGGCTGATCGTCACGGTTGAGCCGCAGACCCCAAGCGACCGCGGTCCGTATTGGTATGACGTTGACGAAAACGGACCTGACCCTGTTGCGCTTGGCGCGGCGGTCGGTGCGATCGATGCACTCTGTGTGTCGGTTCTCACCGAAACCGGCCTGAGTAACGATGAACTCGTTGTTGTTGGTTTTTCTCAAGGTGGCGCCATCGCTCTCGCGCACCTCGTCGATCCGACCTCGGTGGTGACACCGCGTGCCACCGCCGCTCTTGCGGCGTATCTACCAACCCGCGACGACCAATCGATTGATCTCTCGCGGGCTGCCGGCCGACCCGTGCTCCTTGCCCACGGCGAAGACGACGAACTCGTTGAGCCGATCCGCGGTCGTTCCGCATCAAAGGCCCTCCACCGGGCCGACGCACTCGTGACGTGGAAGGAAGTCAGTGGCGGCCATCGGTTCGACACACCACTCACCTCTGCGTTGGCCGTATGGCTCGATGCAGTCGCGCGGGGCGAGCAACCGCACAGTCCCCCGATCTGACCAGTGGCCGGCGAGGCGGTAAGGATGAGGCCATCGCAAAGAGAATGGACCGTCAATGACGAGCGATTCCCCCGCCGCAGCTCCCACGCCCGATCGCAAGCCCGACATCTATTCGCGCATCGTGCGCTTCGCTCCGGTGTTCGTCGTGTTGTTCTGCATTGGCATCTTGGTTGTCGTCGGATTCGTCCGACCGTTCAAGAGTCCTTCACCCGATCTTTCGACGCGCACCGAACTTATTGGTGCCGAGAACGATCCAACCGGCGCATATTTCATTCTCAACAATGCCGGGGGATCTGACACCTTGCTGAGCGCGACATCCCCGGCGGCGAGATCTATCGAACTGCAGATCATTGATCCAACAACGACGACAAGTACTCCCAATATGCCAGCAACTGGTGGCACGTACATCACCGTCGATCGCATCGATATCCCTGGCTTCACCGAACTGAAGTTCATTCCGGGTGGTGACCAACTCCTCCTCAGCGGACTGACGGCACCACTCTCGGTTGGTCAGAAGATTCCGATCACTCTGCAGTTCGAAAAGGCTGGAGCGCTCACCATCGAAGCGGAAGTGCAGCCCTATTCCGCCATCGCCGATCTACTCCTGCCTCCACGCCTCAAGCTCCCAGGCCAGTAATTCGAGGGGCGAGTTGCAAGCCTCAGACCTGAGGCCCATAATGAGAACGCTTCTCATTCTCACTATGGAGTCAGCATGTTGCGCTTCAACCACCTCACTTCGCTTCAATCTTTTCGAGGGAGACAGCTGTCGCTCGCCGCGACTGCGTTGGTCGCGATGCTTGCTCTGGGATTCCTCACTGCTTGTAGCGGCGACTCGGCCAATGGTGCCGATGGATCGAAGAAGCCTCTCGTTATCGCAACTACCCCGATTCTGGGCGAACTCGTAGAGGCAGTCGGCGGCGAGGACGTCACGGTTGAGGTGTTGATTCCACTTGGCGCCGATCCCCATGATTTCGAACCATCAGCAGCCCAAGCGGCTCGACTGCGGGATGCATCGCTCATTGTGGCCAACGGACTTGGTCTTGAACAGCAACTCGAAAGCTCCATTGATGGTGCACGTCGAGATGGTGTCACCGTCTACGAAGTCGGCGAGGAACTCGATCCGCTCGCAATCACTGAGAACCATTCAGAACCCGGCCCCGCGGAAGAGGAACACGGTCACGGATCAGAAGATCCGCACGTGTGGCTTGATCCCGAACGCATGGCAACCGCTGCCTCGCTCGTTGCTGGGCAGTTAGCAGCCACAACCGGTCTTGATGCAGCTGGGTTTCAGTCGCGTGCTGCGACCTACGCGGATTCCGCACTGGCTGCCCAGGCTCAGGCAATCGAGATCCTTTCGGTGGTTCCCGCCGATCAACGCAAACTCGTCACCAACCACGACGCGCTCGAATACTTCGCCAATCGATTCAACCTTGAAGTCATCGGAACGGTGATCCCAGGCGGATCGACAATGGCCGAACCGAGTGCTGCCGACCTTTCTGAACTCGTTGAACTCATCAAAGCGAACAATGTGAAAGCGATATTTTCCGAAAGCACCGTTTCGGCGAAATTGATCGACACGGTGAGCCGTGAAGTCGGGTCGAAGGTGCAGGTCGTCGAACTTTCAACAGACACACTCGGAGAGCCCGGCAGCGACACCGACACCTATCCCGGCCTCATCGTCGCCACGGCTCGGCTCATCGCCAATGGCTTGACTGGTCGCTGACCAATCTCGCTCGGATTCGAGGCAGCCTCTAGCCTCCCACCACTGTGTCCTGGCTCACTGACCCCTTCCACTACGACTTCATCCTGCGAGCATTGTTCGCCGGTTGTCTCGCCGCGGTCACGTGCTCGCTCATCGGCACATGGGTTGTTATCCGGGGTATGTCGTTTATGGGAGACGCGCTTGCCCACGGCGTAATGCCCGGCATTGCCGTTGCGTTCATTGTTGGTATCGATATCGCCATTGGCGCATTCGTTTCGGCGATCATCATGGTCATCGGCATCAATCTCGTGAACCGCGCCTCAAAACTCTCTGCTGATACCGGTATTGGCTTGCTCTTTGTAGGCATGCTCGCGCTCGGTGTCGTGATCATTTCGAGAACTCGTTCGTTCACCGGCGATCTCACGTCGTTTCTCTTCGGTTCTGTCCTCGGCGTGAAGAACTCCGACATTTGGCTGCAATCAATTGCAGCGGTCGTCACCCTCATCGCAGTCGTCGTGTTCCACCGCTTGTTCCTCGCGCTGTCGTTCAACTCCGATAAAGCCGCGTCACTGGGCATGCGCCCTCGGCTCGCGCACATCGCAATGCTCACGCTTATCGCTATTGCGATCGTTGCTTCGTTCCGAACTGTTGGAACGTTGCTGGTCTTCGGATTACTGATTGCACCACCTGCCACTGCGGCACTACTCGTCCGACGAGTGCCCACAATGATGGTGACTGCCTGCCTTATCGGTGTCTCGTCAATCTTCATCGGGCTGATCATCACCTATCACTTCGATACTGCGGCCGGCGCAACGATGGCGGGCACCGCAGTTGCGATCTTCTTTATTGTGTTGGCCGGCCGCGAGCTCGTAAGTCGCATCGGACGCCGTACACATCTCGCGCACGCTTGAACTGATGATCGACCCGCGCGCACTCCGAGCGTTGCTCCGCGCTGTCATTGCTGGTCTGCTCATTGCTGCGTCAATTCCCCCGTGGGGATGGTGGCCACTTGCGTTTATCGGCGTTGCGATGTGGGACCGCTTGCTCTGTAACGCCAAGCCCCGCGCTCGATTCGTCCGATCAACAGTTCTCGCGATTGCGTGGTTTGCGCCGACGATGTTGTGGATGGTCGACCTCACCCCACCCGGCTACCCCATCGCCGTCATCGTGTTTGCGGTGTACGTGGGCGTTGCTGGCCTTGCTGTGCCGGGACGAAGTTCTCGTTCGTGGGTTCGATGGCTTGCACTTCCTGCCGCATTCACACTTGCCGAAGCAGCACGATGCACCTTTCCCTTTGGCGGAGTTCCATTAGCAACGACCGCAATGGGTCAGGCCAGTGCCCCGTTGGGTCAGATCGCTCGAGTGCTCTGTGCCGTCGGTGTCACCTTCGCCGTTGCGGTGATTGGCGTGGCGTTGTCGGCGCTTTGGGAACGTCGCCACCTTCTCGGCGCCATCACGATTGCTGGAGTCGTTGCGTTGTGGCTCGTTGCGATCATTGCTCCCAGCGGCCATGACATTCGCGCGATCAATGCCGCAGTCGTTCAAGGCGGCGGGCCGCAAGGGACACGAGCAACGGAAACCAACCCACGCGATGTTTTCAATCGGCATATCGAAGCGACCAAGCGCGTCACGACTCCCGTTGACCTTGTCCTTTGGCCCGAAAATGTCGTGGCTGTCGAAGGACCGATTTCGGTAAATCGCGAGAACGCAGAACTCTCTGCTTTGGCTTCGAGCCTCGACACAACCCTCGTTGTCGGCATTACCGAAGGGATCGATTCTTCGAACTTTGCCAATGCATCGATCGTGTACCTGCCCGACGGTTCTTCGGGTGAGCGTTACGACAAAGTTCGCCGAGTTCCGTTTGGTGAATACGTGCCATTACGAGGCATCCTTGAACAGATCGCAGGTTCCAACAGCGGGCTTCCATCGCGCGACGCAGTCGCCGGCAGTGAACCGGCAATCTTGCATACCCCTGCAGGAGACCTCGCCGTTGCGATCTCTTGGGAAATCTTCTTTACCAATCGTGGACGCGACGGCGTACTGCACGGTGGTCAGATCTTGCTCAACCCAACGAATGGTTCGAGTTACTGGTTGACGCAAGTGCAAACGCAACAAGTTGCATCAAGTCAATTGCGCGCGATCGAATCAGGTCGATGGGTACTGCAAGCAGCGCCCACGGGCTTCTCTGCGATCGTCACTCCCACCGGCGATGTTGTGCAACGAACGGCAATCTCTGAACAAGCAGTACTTCAACAAGAGGTCATGCTTCGATCAGGTGACACCATCGCAACAGTTATCGGGCCTCTTCCGATTGTTGTGCTCTCACTTCTTTTGATTGCGACCGCATGGTGGTTCGCCACAAACCGATTCACGACGCTGCGCTCGAAGTTCCCACCTCAACAGTCAGCGTGACCGGCCCGAGCTTCCTCACAACCGCTCCAGCCACGGCCGCTGAGGCCTTTTCGACCCTCTGGATGACTGCTCTCACCCTCTCAGTCTCGCCCCGATAGGGCCTGTGGATGACGATCGGCGCCTGTCTTGACCTTTGTCAACGCCCCCGACGAAACTTGACGACCCATGTCTCCCCGCCCCGAACCCTCCGGGCGCACCGATCTTGCCGCTGATGGCGAGCTCCCCCTGCGCATCGCCTTCCTCACCTACAGGGGCAAGCCCCATGTCGGTGGTCAGGGCGTGTACACCCGCCATCTGACCAAGGCCCTCGTTGATATGGGTCATGAGGTTGAGGTGCTGGGCGGTCAGCCGTACCCGATCCTCGATCCCCGGGTGCCGCTTGTCGAACTTCCGAGTCTCGATATCTACAACGACGCCTATCCGATGCGACTCCCGCTTCCGTTCGAAATCAAAAACCTTGGCGATGCCGTTGAGGTTGGAAGTTTCATCGGTGGCTCCTTCCCCGAACCGCTGGCGTTCAGCATTCGCGCCTGGCAGCACCTTCGCAACCGTGTAAACGAGTTCGATCTCGTTCAGGACAACCAGTGCCTCGGTTACGGCCTTCTGGGTATGGAGCGCGCCGGACTTCCGGTGCTGGCCACCATCCATCACCCCATCACTGTTGATCGTCGTCTCGAGATGGAACACGCTGAAACTTCGTGGAAGCGATTCTCGAAGGGTCGCTGGTACAGCTTTACCAAGATGCAGACACGGGTCGCGTCGCGTATGCCTCGCGTCATCACCGTTTCACAAAACTCGCTTGCTGACATTCACGCCGATCAAAAAGTTCCGCTTGATCGCTTGCATGTCGTTCCTGTTGGCGTAGATCAGGATCTGTTCAAGCCCATTCCGTCGGTTCAGCGCATTCCAGGTCGCCTCATCACTACAGCGAGTGCCGATGTCACGATGAAGGGCCTGCGCTACCTGCTTGAGGCAATCGCCAAGCTCCGCACTGAGCGCCATATTGAACTTGTCGTCATTGGTCGCCTCAAGGAAGGCGGACCTTCGGCACGCATCATCGATGAACTCGGTCTTCGCGATGCCGTCACGTTCATTACGGGCGTGCCCGAGGAGCGAATTATCGAGCTGTATTCCGAAGCTCAGGTCGCGGTTGTTCCTTCGCTCTACGAAGGCTTCTCACTTCCGGCAATCGAAGCTATGAGCTGTGGCGTTCCGCTGGTTGCGACCAGCGGCGGCGCACTTCCAGAAGTCGTGGGCAACCACAACGAAACAGCGCTCGTTGTTCCCCCGGGTGATAGCGAAGCGCTAGCCGCGATGCTGCGCACGGCCCTCGACGACGAAGCACTCCGCGATCGGATCGGCGCCGCTGGCCGCCAACGTGTGATCGATCGCTGGACTTGGCGCCACACGGCGACCGGCACGGTGGAGCATTACCGAGCACTTCTTGCCGAGACTCCTCATATTCAGGCCCGTCGCCCCGGTGGCGCCGGCGCGGCACCGCGCTTCCAACGATCTCGCATCATGCGTCCGGGAGCCTGACCAGTGCTGACTGCGGACTACGACCGCCTGGGCCTTCGACCCGGAGACCGTTTGCTTGATCTGGGCTGTGGCTTTGGTCGTCATGCGTTCGAAGCACTTCGTCGTGGCGCTCGCGTGGTCGCTTGCGATATGGCAGTACCGGAACTTGAACAGGTTGCCGCAACCACTTCGGCAATGAAGGAAGCCGAAGAAATTGCGCCGACGATTTCATGCACCTCGGTTGCAGGCGATGGCACCAAGCTTCCTTTTGCTGACGACTCCTTTGATCGCATCATCGCGTCGGAAGTCATGGAACATGTTCCCGACGACAACGCCGCGCTTTCCGAATTCATTCGAGTGCTCCGTCCCGGCGGAACAATTGCAATTACCGTGCCCGCCGAATTTCCCGAAAAGATCTGCTGGAAACTTTCTGACGAGTACTACGCGCCGAAGTCCGAAGGCGGACATGTTCGCATTTACTCCGAGAACGATCTTCGACAAAAGATGAAGTCCGCGGGCCTCATCCTCGGAAGTTCTCATCGCGCGCACGCATTGCATTCTCCGTATTGGTGGCTTCGCTGTGCAGTTGGGCCGCGCAATGACACAAATGCTGCGGTCAAGGCATACACAAAGTTTCTTGAGTGGGACATCATGTCTGCACCTCCTCTGACACGTCTGACGGAAAAAGCTCTCAATCCCGTATTGGGGAAGTCGCTCGTTGTGTATGCGACCAAGCCGATCCGTCATGCAGCCACGGCAGGTGCAAAGTGACCGAGATCCCTTTCGTTGACGACATCATCACCGCAGAGCAGGTTCGTCAGACCGCCGAAGCGATCGCCGACTGGCAACAGCCCAATGGAATGATCCTGTGGTACCCGGGCGGCCATGCCGATCCGTGGAACCACATCGAAGCGGCAATGGCACTTGATCTTGCCGGCATGCGCCCCGAGGCCGAGCACGCGTACCAATGGCTTGCTGATAGTCAGCGCCACGACGGTTCCTGGCACCAGTACTACCTCGCCGATGGAATCGAACAAGACAAGCTCGATGCCAACACAATCGCCTACATCGCGGCTGGCGTTTGGCATCACTGGCTTGTTGCGCGTGACCCTGGCTTCGTCGAAACAATGTGGCCAGTTGTCGAGAATGCAATCGATTTCGTTCTTGATCTTCAAACACCGCGGGGTGAAATCCTTTGGGCACGACATGCGGACGGAACTCCGTGGTCATTCGCATTGCTCACGGGTTCATCCAGCATCTGCCACAGCCTTCGTTGCGCCATTGCAATCGCAGAACTTCTCGGTCACGAACGCCCTGATTGGGAACTGAGTGCTGCTCGCCTGGCTCATGTCATTCGCCAGCACTGTCTCGGCAATGCGCCTGACGCGTTCGCCCCGAAGGCTCGGTGGGCCATGGACTGGTATTACCCCGTTCTTGGCGGTGTACTCACGCGCACCGAAGCTCGCGCTCGCCTCGATGCGCGTCGCGAAACCTTTGTCGTCGAAGATCGCGGCGTTCGCTGCGTGAGCGACCGTCCATGGATCACAGCTGCGGAAACCTGTGAGTGCCTGATTGCCGAGTTGTCAGTCGGCAATCGCGAACAGGCTCTACAACTCTTCTCTTGGGCACAACAATTGCGTTGCGAAGACGGCCACTACTGGACCGGCATCGTGTTTCCCGATGAGGTTCACTTCCCCGCCGATGAGCGCACCACCTACACCGACGCTGCGATCATCCTTGCGGCCGACGCGCTGAGCCGCACGTCACCGGCATCCGGATTATTCATTGATCACGATGCGCTTCCGCCGCTAGTCGAGATCGATACCGACGATTCCATCAACGACCGAGCTGATTGACCCGTACGTTCTCGGTTCTCGTCACGACCGGCGCAGCACTCTGAGTGATCCGGTTGCCGAGACATCGGTGAATTCGCCGGACTCAATCGCCCGGCAATAGATCTCGAACGGCGGGCGGCCACCATCGGCCGGGTCTGGGAACACATCATGAATGGCGAGGATGCCACCTGATTCGATCCATGGTGTCCAAAGTTCAAAGTCTCGATGCGCCGGCTCGGAGCCGTGACCACCGTCGATGAATAAGAACGACAAGGGAATTTTCCAACGCGAACCAACTGTTGGGGAGTCGCCCACGAGCGCAACCACGGTTCCTTCAAGTCCCGCATCGAACAGTGTGCGGCGGAATCGCGGCAGTGTGTCGATGACACCAACTTCGGGGTCGACCAGATCGGGTTCATGCCATTCCCAACCGGGCTGGTTCTCTTCAGAGCCACGATGATGATCGAGTGCAAAGAGAATCGTGTTTCGCTCTTTCGCTGCAGAGCCGAGATAGATCCCGGACTTTCCGCAGTAGCTCCCGATTTCCAACATTGGAGATGCGCCATCGGCAACCAGAAGCGCAGCCTCATGCAACGCGAGACCTTCGTCGGGTGGCATAAAGCCGCGAGCGGCTTCAGCAGCGGCCTGCATCACAGAATCCATGTCTCAGTCCTCGTCAGGAGTGTCGTCTTCAAAGACTTCAACGTGGAACAACTTGTCGAGTACGAAGAACCTAATCACCCAAAGGATGCCGAAGGAAACAAGCTGAACGAAGTTGATCACCAACTTCTTTTCGGTAAAGAAATGAACTGCCCAGATCGCGACGGTTGAGAGCAAGAGCCCCGCAGCGGTGAACAGCCAAAACGGAAGAACTTCTTTCTTCCAGTGGCTCTTGCCTCGCTTTCCCCAGACCCATGCGCGATTCATGTAATACGCCGGGACCGCTGATATCCCAACGGCAACCACGTTCGCCCAACTCGGGCGCATTGCACCCTGAAGAAGCAACAACAGACTTTGACCCACAACAACATTGACGACTGCAACCATTGCGTATCGCAGCCCGCGAGTACGGATGGAAAGCACGATCTTGCCGATAAGCCCTGAGGTCTCAGGAAGTGGCGTAACAGTGTGCGAGGACGCGGGGAACTCGTGATTGATTTCGTGGCTCATCAGGGGGTGCTCCTCGCGTTCGAGCCGAGCACAAATACCCTAGTTCCCACTGTGGACCGGCCCTGAATAGCGGGACCGCTTCGCAATCGACGTCATCCGAGCGAATTTGCTCGCACGATGCCACTCAACCATTCGCCACTGGGCTTCACCGTGCGCCGTTGCGTTTCACGATCTACTTCGATGATGCCAAATCGTGGTCGATACCCGAACGCCCATTCGAAGTTATCCATAAGGCTCCAATAGGTGTAGCCGCGAACATCAATACCGTCGGCAATACACGCAAGGACTCCCTCAAGCGCGCGCTGCACGTAGTCAATCCGTTGCGAATCATCATTGGTGCCGATTCCGTTTTCGGTCACGAGCAATGGAACCGAACCACCGGTGTAGTCCCATGCGCGTCGCAAACATGCCCCGAGTGATTCCGGCCAGAACTCATAACCCATTGGAAGTGTCGGAACACCTTCCTCGCCACCCAAGACACTGTTCGGACCAACACGAGTGCGGCTGTAGACCTGCACTCCAAGAAAGTCATCATTCCCAACGATGTCGAGGAACTGATCTTCAGAAACAGCACGAACGTGATCGCGGCGCTTGATGGCGTCCGCATCGCCTTCTGGAACTGCCTGATAGTCGGCCATTGACAGTGTCAACCCAACAGGAAAATCTCCTGGCCCACCTTTCAAGATGGGAACGACTCGACGATGTGCGTCAATGAAATTCGCATTCGCTGCTTCGAACTGCGCGTCGTCAGCGACACCGGGAGGGAAAAAAGCAAGCTGGTAGCCGATGAACGAAACGATGTTGGGCTCGTTGATCGTGCACGCAGTTCCAATCAGATCACCAAGGTGATTCACCGACTTCTCGGCGAAACGCAGAAAGCGATCAACGGTCGACGCCGTATGCCATCCGCCTTCCGCTGCGACCCAACGAGGTGTTGTGAAGTGATGAAAAGTCACGACTGGTTCAATGCCGTGGGCATGGCACGACGCCAACACTCGTCGGTAGTGATCAAGCGCGGCCATCGAGAATTCACCGGGCTCGGGTTCGATACGCGACCACTCAATGGAGAACCGGTAGTTATCGAACCCGAGGGCGGCGCAGAGCGCGATGTCCGAGTCATAGCGGTTCAACTGATCACATGCATCGCCACTTGGTTCTTCACACGGCGTATTCGGAGCGTGTTCCCACGCCCACCAATCGTTGTTCCAGTTCCCACCCTCGACCTGATGTGCCGCGGTAGCGGTGCCCCAACGGAATCCCTGCGGAAAGTTTGTAGCCATGCGCGGACCCTACCGGCAGTGTCGCACTCGATGAGGGAAGAACACCGACAAATCTCGGCGCAATGTGGGAGATTAAGAGGGTGACTCAGGCCGCAGTAGACGCACTCCTCACTCTTCTTGATCTCGAACCCATTGAGGTCAACATGTTTCGAGGAATCAGTCCTCCGTCAGAGCAGCAGCGCGTCTTCGGCGGTCAGGTTGCCGGTCAAGCACTCATTGCTGCAGCCCGCACCGTTGAGCCCGAGACCCGAGTCCATTCGCTGCACGCGTACTTCCTTCGCCCGGGAGATTCGCGAGTTCCGATTCTCTATGAGGTTCAGCGAATCCGAGACGGCCTTTCATTCACCACGCGTCGGGTCACCGCCATTCAACATGGCCGCGCCATTTTCAGCCTTTCCGCCTCGTTCCAGGTTCCCGAAGACGGCTTCGACCATTCAGCGGCAATGCCCGATGTTCCGGCCCCCGACACCTTGCCAACCGTTCAAGAGCGATGGGCCGAAGTTGCGGCCGAACATGATGACCATCGGTTCGAACTCGACCTTCCCTTCGACCTGCGCAACTGCGATTGGACGCCGCGTGATCGTGAACGCGAACTTCCGCCCTACCAGCGTGTGTGGATGAAGGCCACCGGCAAGCTGCCGAACGATCCGGTCCTGCACGCCTGTGCGCTCACTTACGCCTCCGATATGACGTTGCTCGACACTGCTCTACTCCCGCATGCTCTGGGGCCCATCGACAATGTCTTTATGGCCAGCCTCGATCACGCAATGTGGTTCCACCGCCCCTTCCGGGCCGACGAATGGCTGCTGTACGCACAAGAAACCCCGAGCGCAGCGAGCGGACGAGCATTTGCCACTGGTTCAGTGTTCACGAGCGAAGGCAAACTCGCCGTCACTGTGGTGCAAGAGGGCCTTATCCGACCACCGCGCTAAGGGCGTTGGCTATGACCAGGCCGGAAGCAATCGACTAAACGATTCAGCAGCAAGGATCGCAAAGACGACCAACGGCGGAACTGTCAGCAGGTACGCCACTCGAGGCGAGGACCGTCGATACAGCAGAACCGCGCCGGTCACCGTTGCTCCGAGGAAGATGAAGGCAAGAAGAACAATCGGCCATGCCGCTGTATCGCCAACGTTTCCACCTTGACCGGCCATACGACCATTTTGTGGAGTTGGCGCGAATGGCTTGCCAATCATGACGGCAACGACGACGTCAGCCTGAGCCGAGTTCCACGGAAACGCACTGGCTGAAGAGACCAATGTGAGTCGGTCATCAGATGAAGTGCCATACAAACTATTGAGCGGAATGCGGCCGCCCGTGAGCGACGACTCGACAGCGGCGATTGTCGTTGTCGTGGTCGGCTCTGCAACCGCTTCCCCTGCTGCGGGATCCACAAGAGGCTCAGTCGGCGTCGCTTCCACGATCGGGGCCGCTTCGGCACCGGCGATTGTTGTCGTCGTGGTGCTGGTCGTCGTCGTGGTCGGTGCAGCAACAGCTGGTGCAGTCGCCGGAGTTGCTTCAGACGTCAGCTCCGCCTGGCCAACATCGGTCACTTGGTACAAGCTTTGACCTTGCGTCGTCGTGACAATGATTTCGTCGCCGACCTGCATCGTTGAAATGTCACCGAATGGACCGCCGAACATCGTTCGACGACCGACGATTACCGAGTTACCGGGTTGACCTGGAGCAGCGGTGCCAGGGACATGTCCCGGCCCAACTCGAGTTGTCGCCGAGTCGACGCCTTCAACCGTCACCGTTTGCAGACCGAGCGAACCGATTTCGAGAATGCCAACTGGGCTTCCGAACGCCGGCGCAGTCGTGGGAACTTCGACGCCTTGGAGTCCGGTTGCCTGGTTCGCTGCTTTGTCGACGGTCGTCCGGTAGCGATCAAGCAGTAACCCTTGATCGCGCTCTTGAAACATGGGTTCAATCACATAGAGAACGATGCCGAGAATCAGGACAGCAATAACGATCCAAAGCGCCACCAACGGACCAGTCGCCATCGTTCGCGCCGCGGTGAGGTCTTCGGAGGAATCCTCTTCGATCTCAACCTCGGGCTCAACCTCATCGCTTACGTCGTGCGTTTCGGAATCTGTCGTTTGCATTCGATCAAGTACCGATGTCACGAGGACCGTCCGCCGCGACGGAAACGATCGAAGGAAAGTCGACCAGACGTCGCCATTGCCGAAAGCGTGAGAAGTGCCAGAACGGCAACCAACCCCATGAGCGCGAGCGCATTTCCACTCGCTGAGCGTCGAACGAAATCTGGCATTTCTGCTTGCACGGAGGCCAGCTGCGCATCGACAGCAACAGTCGAACCATCTGGAGCAACCCGCGCTAGACCCGACGTGGCGTAACGACTCGTGAGCGCCGATGGCGGAGTCACGATTCCATCTGTACCGCTATTGGGAGTAGCCGGGCCATCAGGAACAGGCACGCAGGTATTGGCCACGGTCCCAACTTTTGCGATCTGTGCCTCAGCGCTCTGCACCATTGCTGGGGTGATCGCAACCATGCCAGCAGGCAGGTTCTGTTGGCCCGCATGAGTCACATAGGTAAGCCAGTTGGTCAGCAACTGCTGCGAGGTCAATCGCGGGTTACAACGAACATCAACCAACGGCTTCAAGGGCGCTACTGCGTACTCAACAAACGTGAGCGGATAGGGCTCAACTCCCTGCACGGCGGCGGCTGAATAATTGGGCACCAAGCGCCCGTCAGACGCGGTGGTCATCGAAGCGACCGCAGAGAGCATCGATGCTTCCGTCGGTTCGACAAACGCGCCTGCTGCATTCTCAATCTGGACAACCGACATCCCGAGACTGCGGGCTGTCGCTAGATCAGTGACCGCCCAAATGCCGCCAAAATCTCCGTTGCCTTGCAATTTGATCGCTTTGTCAAGAATTGATGTACCCGTATAGAGGTTCAGCACTCCTTGAAACGAAGGGTCTGCAAGTGCGAACGATGTGACCGCAGTGCGATCTCGTCCCGCATCAATTCCGAACGTGCCGGTGTTTGGCACCCTCCAAAGATTGGGACGCAACGCATCGAGGATGCCGGTTGAGTACCAGGTTGTGCTTTCCGCATCAGGCGCTGCGCCTAAGCGAATAGAGGAGCTCGTTGAGAACATCCCCGTTCCCTGAAGCTGTGGGTTCCGTCCATAAATTGCTGGAAGATAGCCATTGATCTGATCAGGTCCGCCCGACAACAGAGCAGCAACTTCATCAAGGGTCATTTTGACGTCTGAATACGGTGCCTTGTCGCCATTGGCGTCTTGATAGCCATTACCAACTGCAAGAACAGTCGCATTGAGAGCGATCGGAACGATCGCCGACTCGCGAGGAGTCATCGGGCTTGACGAATCCCCGCGTCCGAGACCCGGAGCGGTGTCGTAGACCACGCTGCTGTAGGCAAGATCGACATCGCCACGCGTGTACATGTCGAGCGCGTTGCCCTCGCCCGCGAAACTTGAGCTGCTGAGAGCTCCCGCCTGCGCACCCGGTGACTTGCACTGGGCAAGGGTGAGATCAATCCAGAATCGACTGTTTCTCTCGGAGCTTGCACTTGAAACGAGTCCTTGAGCAGGTCCACCGCAACCGGCGATGGGGTCATCGATTCGATAGGTCAGCCGCTGGGTATAGGGCACCCATCGCAACACTCCGTCATTGTCGATTCCTCGAACCTGAACAACAAGGTCGCATGGATTTTGGGCATCACAAGTGAGCGTCATGGCCTGACCGTTGGTGTCATTCCACGCAACAGTTCCAACCCCAGCCGAAATGGTGAAGGTGTCACCGCCCGGTCGAGTTGCGTTGGTATAAGTATTCGACGCCTGCGCCGAGAGGTCGGCGGATGTGGAGATCGGAATCGATGGACAATTCGCGCCACCGATTCGGAAATCATCATTCGGGACAAAGGACGTACTGGTTCCGTAACTCACACCAGCACGACACACCTGGGCTTTCGCGCTCGAGATGGGATGGGCATCCGACGTCTGGAGTGTGATCCGGATGCGCGTGCCATCGCTCACATCATTGAAAGGTGTCACTGACACCGTCCATGGGGTCGCCGCATTCGCAGCTCCCGCACTTTTGGATACCAGAGGCACGAGCGAAAGGATGACGAGCGCTACGACTGCAATTGAAATCAGGAATACGAAACTCCCGGCGACGTGTCGCCGGGAGTTTCCACCTGCGGAACAGGGAGTGTCCGTCAAGCGAAGTACCCCGTGAGATCGGCGACGAGGTTCACAGAGCCGCCATTGTTATAGAGGCTCACCTTGCCGTTGCTGCCGATTCCAACCTGCACAAGGTTCGGGATGACATCTCCAACGCCGTAGTTGAGGTTCGATGCCAAGGGACGAGCAACGCCGGTCGGCCACACGGTGAGGTAGCTGCTGACCGTAGGAGACACTGCGGTGGTGTTCATCACGATCGCACCAGCGCCATTGGGTATGCCATTGGCGCCACGAATGTCGAGGTCAATCGTCGCGGCCTGACCAACAGCTGCGGAGAAGCCGCCGGTGCCATTGCGGGTGTCGAGGGCACGAACCGGCGTGATTGGGAAGAACTGCTTACCGGTGTTGTCGGGTGAGTAGTAACCAACAATGTCGGCGATGAGATTAACCGTTCCGTTTGCGTTGAAGAGATTGACCTTGCCCTGTGAGCCAATGCCGACAATCACCGAATTCGGGATCGTGTCGCCAGGAACAAAGTTGAGGTTCGAAGCAAGCGGACGAGTCACTCCATTCGGATACACCGTGACATATCCGGCAGCCGTGGGACCGACCGCGGTCACATTCAGAACGACACCCGTTGCATCCGCCGGAACGCCATTTGCGTTTGCAATGGTGAGCGAAATCTCCCCACCTTGACCGACTCGAGCTGCTGTTCCGCTCGGGGTGTTTGTTGTACGAGTATCGAGTGCACGTACTGGCGTGAGCGGTGTGAAGTAGTCACCATTCACTGGCGAGTAGTAGCCAACCACGTCTGCAATGAGATTGTTGGTTCCACCCTGGTGATACAGACTCACCTGGCCGTTCGAACCGATACCGACCGTCACTAGGTTGGGAACAATGTCACCAGGCGCGAAATTCAGGTTCGACGAGAGAGGTCGAGTAACCCCTCGAGGCCAAACCGTGATGAATCCAGCACCAGTCGGCGCTACAGCAGTCACGTTCATGACGACTGCCGTGGCATCGGCAGGGATCCCGTTATCTCCGGTGATTTGAAGATCAATAGTGCCGCCCGATGGCACTCGACCGGCGACTCCACTCGGAGTGTTCGTGGTACGAGTGTCGAGAATTCGAACTGGCGTGATTGGGTTGAATCGAGCGCCCATTCCATCCCAACCGATCGGGAACGACTGGAACACTGTTCCGCCCTGAACCTGGAGAAGAAGTGTGAGCTTGCACGCATGAGTTTCGTCGCACTGAACCGTTGCGGTTCCGCCTGACTGAAGGTTGAAGGAGCCGCTGGAACCCTTGCCGACCTTGAACTCAAGCGAGGCGGTGCTGAACGGAGCAACGGCGGTCACGGTCTTATAGGCGTCCGCACCAGCCGAGCCAAGAGCGGTAGGCGTGCACTTACCTGAAACAGTCGGCGAGAAGTCAGCGGTGTAGTCGATCGGCCCAGCGGTCGAGGAACACTGCCGAGCTTCGATGCCGTATATGAAACTGGACCCGGCGGTGACCGTCACGGTGATGGCCTGGCCATCGACGAGACCGACCGTCGGCGAGGCCGTGACATTCACCGGAACGGAGGATGTTTCAGCGCCTGCGGGGTTGAGAGTGGCAATCGAAAGCACATACGCCACAAGGGCGATAACGACGCCCAGGTTGCGAAGGATTCGGATCTTTGACATCGGTGTACGACCTCTTCGTGGTTGAGGGTGCAGGAGTTGACTGCGTACAAAGGAAGAATGAACTGCGTAGATGAGCGAGGCGTTGAGATGTGGGAAACCACGGATCAACGGCAGGTGAACTCTTTGCGTTCGAGTCCCAGAGCGGAATCAGTCACCGAAACGTGACTGGCACACCTTGGAATCCGAACCCATTCGGGTACTGCATCTTCAGGACGATCTGGCAGGGATGTGCCGAATCACAGGTGATGGTCGACTGAGTCCCGTCTTGCAGTGCAATCGTCTGCGATCCGGTTCCCACTCGAAACTTCACAACGACCGGCCCGTAAGGCGGTTCGTTCTTGACTTCGACAAATGAATCGGTCCCCTCAGCGAATGGCTTGGGAAGACACATGCCTGCTCGAGTGGGGAAGAGTTGTCCGTCGAATTTGATCGACGCAGTTCCCGAACACAAGCGAGCTTCGACGCCGTAGACCGGAGAACCATTTTCCGGCGACGCCGTTGCGCTTACAACATCACCGGAACGGAGACCGGTTGTTGTCGAGACTGCGACGGCCACCGGCATATCCGGGGTGGTATAGGGGCCCGTCGGAGTCGGATCGGTGACCGGCACTGGCGCAATTGTCGTGCTTGAACTTGACGCTGAGGTCTCAGCTTCGGAGACGTTGGTCGTCGAACCGGCATCCCGAACTTCCGTTTGTGACGTCGACGAACCACGTGTTGCGATGACGAGAAGCGCCACAACAACGACGACAGCAGCGAAGGCACCAACGAGGGGAAGTCGACGATTTCTCATAAGGCAACGATCAGATCAAACCGATCGTTGGGGCCGGCACCGCTGTGCCGACCCCAACGAGATCGATCAGATTGCGATCCTTCGACAAGTTGAGTTGGCCAGGTTGTAGTTCGCTGACGCAGCAACGGTTCCGGTCACACTGGTAGTTGGAAGCGGAGCAAAGCCGTAGCTCGCGATAATCGCTGCACGCTGTCCATCACACAGAGCACTCTTCGTGGTGCCACCGTTGACATTGTCAAAGCCGACAGCAAGGAGCGCTTCGTTGTAGTTCGGCGAACGGGTGTCAAGGACGTTGTACACGAAGCGGACACCGATGTAGGCCGGGACGGTGTTCACACGGGTTGAACTCGCTTCAGTGATCGGATAGCCGCCCGAGGCATTTGGCTGCACGACTGACAGACCAGCGTCGTTGAGCTGCCACTTGCGATCGGTGATGTTGTAGGCCGCTGGATTGGCATTCATCGATTTCGTGGTGGTGAGGCCATTGGCGTCAACATTGGTGAGGATGCCACCAAGTCGAGCCGGGGCACCGCCGCTGGGAAGCACTCGCTTGTCAATGGTGGGGTTGGCGGCGTTGTTGGCCTGGTAGACCCACTGACCAGCTGAATACGGGAAGATCGCCGATTGCCAGTGAGCCGGGTTGATGACACTTGCGTTGTTCTCTTCAAGCGGTGCACCCGAAGCATTCACCGTGATTGGTGCAGGGCAATCCGCTGAAGGTGTTCCGAAGTTGAACGCAGACGAGCCCAACACGTCAGACAGGAAGAACGAATAGGTGCCCGATCCTGACTGCGGAAGGTAGCGCTGGATCGGGCCGGCGGAACCGCCCGGAACCTGCGACCAGTCGGTGTAGGTGCAGTTGTAAATCTTGACGAGATCAGCCTTTGAAAGAGCTGCGGGAGCAGAAAGGCTTCCCGTTGCCCACGAAACAGCGTCAAGAGCAAAGGCGTAGTACTCGCCTGTGCCAACAGCTGGCGACGAGGAGCTATACGACGAGGAACGAGCGATGTCCAAGCAACCCTTCACCGGTCGTGCTGGTGAACCGTAGGTGTTGTTGTCGTTGATCAACGTCTGCAACATCGAACGACCATTTCCTGAACCGGCGGGAACGGTGCGATCAGGTGCGACTGGCGTAACGCCATTCGGCTGCCAGCTCATCGTCGGACAGTTCAGATCTCCAGGGACCTGAATGGCGGTGGTGGGGAATGAAGGAAGGTTCACCCAAGTCTCGCCTGCATTGGCGTTGGCCTGACTCAAGACCGCATCCATGACCTTTTCCGTCGTGTCCGAACCGCCGGCGGCAAGAACGACACCAGCGGTCTGCGGCGCGATCTGCGCTGAAGCACCGGTGCTTGTCGAGATGAGGCTCGCAGCAAGCGTTGCGAGAGCTCCACCCACAAGAAGGCTTCGTTTAAACAAGGGACTCTTCACGTTTTTCCAGGTCCTTTCAAGGGAACGGTGGCGTCATCACTACGCCCTTCCGCGATGGGCTCTCAGCCCACGCAGAAATTGTTGACAGAGAGAGGTGAACGGCTTCCTTTCAGTGACCAAACTTCGGGTGAAGTTCGCGTCAACCTTGGGAAACAGCCACCAAGTTGCTCACGCGCTGTTTGCGTTGCGCCGCGATCGAAAAATCCCGAAACCAATAGGCATGATCATCACAATGAGCAACAACACGAGCGCGAGGGTGTTCGACGTCGGAATCGAAGGCCCGGTGTAGGCAACAGGTGTCGCTTTCCTCCAGTCAGTGCTTCCACCTCCTGCGGATTTTGCTGCTCCTGTCGCGCCCGAAGCGGTTGCGGTTGCATCGGCTGCTGTTGAGACTGCTCCGCCAGCGACGTCACCAATCGAGGCGATGCCCGCCAACGGGTCGGGGGGACTACCCCCTCCTTCACCTACCGATCCTGAGAACCGGGGATTCGCGCAATTTGCAGCGCTTAGTTGTTCAGGAGGCTGACCGGTCAATCTCGCGATTGAATTCGCAACTTCTTGGGAAAGATTCGGAGGCAGAGGCGAATAGCCGATTTTCGCCATGTTCACTTGGCCATCACACGCGATGTAGCGAAGCCACAACGCCAACGTTTCGGTCACCCCCGTGTTTGAGTAGGGGCCCTTACACGTCGGACGATCAGGCGACTGAGTGCACTGAGTCACGATGTAGCTGTACGCCGAAATTGGATACGCCTTCGGATTGCCCGAGTTGTAAACCCCCGACAATTCCTGACTCAGGTCCGGTCGCAACTGTGCTGCTTCAAGTGCAGCGGAAATGTTTTCCGCATAAGGAAGGATCCATTCGCCTGCTGCGTTCTCGATCCAAGCCGAAGGGGCGTTGTAGGTCTTCGAGTAGCCAAATTCGTCGTAGCCGATGCTCCAAAGTCCTTGACCACTCGCAATGAACTGCGCGATCTGATCAGAGCCTTGGAAGGCTTGCGACTTCGGAACAAATCCAGGCGAACTATCAAGCTGAATGATGCGAACACTCGTGGGGAAGCGATTCTGCGCTGCCCATGGACCAAAAATGTCTGGCGCTACGTTGGCAACGAAATCATAAAAGAGTCCGGTTGTTCCCGATTGCCCTCCGCGATACACAACGGTGATGGGTTGATCAGGAAGTACAAGACCGCGATTATCCGCAGCAATCGCCGGATCGTTCCAACGGCTGATATCGCCGGTGAAAATACGTGCAACGGTGCGGCGCGACAAATGGAGGTAGTCGACTTTTCTTCCCGCCGAGTCCTGCACGTTGTACATCACTGCGACAGCGCCCGCGACACTTGGTACGTACTGATAACCACGGCTATCTCCAGAACCTGGAGATGACAACGCGGAGAATTCAGCTTCCGTGCCAGCAAAGTCCGCCAGCGATTGACCAAATGACGTCAGGCCCTGCGGTGAACCAGTCGGCAGATAGTTGACCTGCAAGCCAGTGGTCTGTGCATCGGCGACCCACTGTTGCATGGCGAGCGCAACATAGGACGAACCCTGACCATTCACGCGGGCAGGGGCCGCCGATGCAACGTCGGCAGATGCAAGAAGCGCAACAGCTGCAAGTGCAATACCACCTGCGATGCGACGCGTGCGCTGCATGAGTGTGCGTTTGCCAGCAGGCATCAGCCGAACCGTCCTTGCACATAGTCGAGTGTTCGAGGATCGGTTGGCGTCGAGAACATGACGTCGGTCGGGCCCTGTTCGACCACCATTCCTGGCTGATTCTCAGCAGCAAGGAAGAAGGCACATAAGTCCGAGACACGCTGTGCCTGTTGCATGTTGTGGGTGACGATCACCACCGTGACTTCGCCGCGAAGCTCATCGATCGTCTCTTCCACACGACGAGTCGAGGTCGGATCAAGCGCGGAACATGGCTCGTCCATCAGCAAAACATTGGGGTGCACGGCGAGCGATCGAGCAATACAAAGCCGCTGCTGCTGACCACCGGACAACGCACCGCCAGGACTGTCAAGACGATCGCGAACCTCTTTCCAGAGACCTGCTCGCAGAAGCGACTGCTCAACGAGTGTGTCTTTGTCGTCACATTTCAAACGCGCGAGCTTGAGAGCAGCAAGCACGTTTTCGCGGATTGTCATTGCCGGAAATGGGTTCGGCTTCTGAAACACCATGCCGATTCGCATGCGAACTTGCTGAGCGCGAGTGCCAGCCGCGTAGATGTCGTCTCCATCAAGAAGAATTTCTCCGTCAAGCGCAGCGCCGGGAATGAGTTCATGCATGCGGTTCAGAAGGCGAAGGAAGGTCGACTTACCGCAACCCGAGGGCCCAATAAGCGCAGTCACCTTTCCCTTCGGCATGATGAGGTCGACTCCCTCGAGAACAAGACGATCCCCGAACCAAGCACAGGCATCTTTTGCCTCGAGCGTTGCGGGACCAGCCGGAGGTCCCCCGATGATCTCGACCTTCTTGGCAAAGACTTTTTCAGCCTCGTTGCGATCGTCTTCGGTCAGGTTCTCCTCAAGATCCTGCTCAACCTCACTATCGACATCTACATCTACATCGACATCAGGCATTTGATCCACCCTTCAGTGGTTGTTTCGCTGCTTGCGCTGAGTTGGGAGTTGCGGGCTTTGGCCCTCGAGCCTTTCGCTTCGACCGATCACGGCCGATAAAGCGTGCGATAGCGAAGAGACCCAAGACGATGAGCATGAGAACGAGCGCGCCAGCGAATCCGCGCTGCACCGCTGCGATATCCGGCTTTCGAATATTCCGATAGACGAATAGCGGCAGGCTTTCTTGTGAGCCTGCAAATGGATTGCTGTTCATAAGGTCATAGCCAAACGATGTGAACAAAAGCGGAGCGGTTTCACCAACGGCTCGAGCGATGCCGAGAACAACTGCGGTGGTCATACCCGTCCGTGACGTCGGGAAGACGACGGACCAA
The DNA here is from genome assembly GCA_030830565.1 of Acidimicrobiales bacterium. GTDB lineage: Bacteria > Actinomycetota > Acidimicrobiia > Acidimicrobiales > Acidimicrobilacustridaceae > Acidimicrobilacustris. The sequence continues at coordinate 7,009 of JAURMR010000026.1, read as the reverse complement.
ACCGTGCGTGCACGCGATGCGCCGAGAGCAAGGCTGGCCTCACGCAAACCATCAGGAACAAGTCGAAGAACGACTTCGACTGTTCGGGTAATTGTTGGAAGCATCGTGATCGCCAGCGCCAAACTGGCCATAAATCCGTTGTAGCCAAACAGCGGATTTCCCGATTTCGCGAATGGAAGAATCAATGTTGCGAAGATGAAGAGACCCGCAACGATCGACGGAAGCCCGCTCATCGCGTCGACGAAGATCCGAACCGGGCGACGCCATTTGCTTCGGCTCTCATTGAGGAAGACCGCAGCTGCGAGTGCAAGGGGCAGCGACCAGAGCAGCGCGAGACCAACTTGTTCGATGGTGCCGATGATTGCGTGGAAGCCACCACCCGACGTCGCCGGCATCACAGGGGTGATGCCTTGCTGATCCTCAAAGAAGAAACTGGGGCGGAGCGCCTTTAGACCCTCAACGAGGATGTAGCCGATCAAAAGCACCAACGGAATGAACACAATCGCCGCTGCGGTCACTACGACAACTGTCATAACTCGATCGGATGCGACGAGGCGACCAACACGATCCGTGGTCACGATCGCAAAGATCGCAAGAAACGTGACGTACGAACCGAGGAGAAATCCGAAGGCGCTCGCACCGGCTGTCAGTCGATAGAAGATCAACCAGTTCAAACACAACGCACTAATGAGGGAACCAACGAGGACCCACACGTCGAACGTCGTGAACTCTCGTGGTCGTCGAGCTGTGCGCTTACGATTTCTCGGGGCTCGTGACGCGGTCGCCATTGTCGTTGTTTTTGTCGAGGTTTCCGGTGTTGCAGAGGTTGCTGATGTTGTTGAGGTCATATGTCAACCCCCGCACCAGAGCGGCTCTTTGACACCACGACCGAAGCGATCATGTTGGTTCCTAGGGTGATGATGAAGAGCACAAGACCTGCGGCAAGAAGACCCGAGGTAGTGAATTCGTCTGCGCCAGCTCGGTTTGCAATGAAACCCGAAACGGTTGCTCCACCATTTTGGAGAATGTGAATGCTTTCGCCGATCTTCTGCGGCACCTGCGGAAGCAACAGCGCGACCGCGATCGTCTCTCCAAGTGCGCGACCCAAACCAAGCATTGAGCCACCGACAATTCCGCCCTTGCCAAATGGCAGCACGACAGTTTTGATCATCCCCCAGCGAGTTCCCCCCAGAGCGAGTGCCGCTTCCTTTTCACCTGGCGGAGTCTGCGAAAACACTTCGCGCACGACCGAGGTGATGATCGGTAAGACCATCAGTGCAACCACGATTCCTGCGATGAAAATCGAACCGGTGAGGCTCGCGTCTTCCGAGGTCTTAAAGAGCGGGAACCAACCGAAGTTCTGGGTCAACCACAGCGAAATCGGCACGATTTTGTCCGAAAGATAGAGAAAACCCCAGAGGCCAAAAAGAAGACTTGGGACCGCAGCGAGGAGGTCAACCACTCCGACTAACCACTTCCGACGCTTCGCCGTCGAATACTCCGTGATCGCAAGAGCACTAAAGACACTCAGTGGCACTGCAATGACAACGGCAACAACCGCGACCAAAACCGTTCCGGCAAGAAGACCGAGAACACCGATCCGGGCTGGGGTCACATCGGTGCGCCATTCAGTGCGGGTCAGGAATGTCCAGATCCCCGTTTCCCCAAGGGCATCGCTGCTCTGGATCATCAAGAAGAGACCTACGAGGGTGAGCAGGACCAGCACGGAAATGCCAGCACCCATCGTGATCTGATTGAACCGTCGGTCTGCCCGGCTTGGCACTTCGGTAATGACTCTGCGAGTCCGCTCCCGTGGCGCGGGAGGGTCTTCGGCGACCGGTGGGTCCTCTACAACTGTGCCGGGCACGACGTTCATCAACTCCGGAGACGGGTTCGGGAATCGGCCCTCGTACGGGCCTGCTTCCACAGGTGTTCGTAGTGAACGTGAACCGAGCCGAAAGAACAACAAACCCCGTACCAACACCTCATGAATCAATTCCCCCGAAGGTGAACAACGGGTTGCTCGGAGATGTCGTTCCAACACTGCCCTGGCTGCAACGCTCGCAAAAACATCGGTAGCCTCAATGCGCCATGGCCCACCAGTACGAACCCCGCCGCAAAAGGACCGGACACGCGTTCCGGGCACTTGCTGGCGCCGTTGCGGTGGCACTCGGCATCACCCTCGTTGCCTGCAGCGCGCCAGAGAAGTCCTCCACCGACGAAACCCCTCAAGCGACTACTCCTACGACGGCGGTCGATACGGGCACCGGGCCAACATCAATTTCCAAGACGATGCTCGCAACGGAAGTAGCTGGCGGATTCAACGATGCCACCAACATCGTCTCGCGTCCGATGCGGAATCAGCTTTGGGTCACCCAACGGTCCGGAGCCGTCCGCGTAATCGAAATCCAAACCGCGTGGAATCTTGAACTTGGTCAAACTCAGCGCAACGGTTTCAAGACCTACCCCGGTGCGGTCTTCGACATTTCCAGCGACGTCGCGTCTGATGGTGAACGAGGCCTGCTTGGAATCGCGTTCTCCACCGACGCGCGCTCGTTGTTCCTCAGTTACGTGAATAAGAAGGGCGAGATTGTTGTCGCGTCGTGGAACGTCTCCGACCCAGTTCCACCGCCTGTCACCATTCCTGCTCCCCCGGCTCCGGGACCAACTGTGCCTGGCGCACCCACAACAACTGCTGCACCGACCTCGACAACGACGCAGGTGCTGCCCGTCATCCCCGCGCCCGTTGTCGATGCGGGATCAAAGCGCACGCTTCTCACAATCGCGCGCGAAGGAACAACCAACTACTCCGGTCAACTCACATTGGGTCGCGACGGATTTCTCTATATCGGTGTCGGCGACTCGCCGAATGGTGGAGTGGAAAAGGCCGCGCAGAACCCAGAGTCGCTGCTCGGAAAGATCCTTCGTATCGATCCAGGCGGAGCGACTTTGGCCGATCCCTATGCCATTCCTCCGGGCAATCCATTTGCTGCTGGTGGCGGAGCTCCGCAGATCTGGTCATTGGGCGCGCAGAACCCTCTCCGATTCAGTTTTGATCGAGCCAATGGAAATATGTGGGTCGCTGACGCCGGCCGCGTTCAATTCAGTGAAATCGATTACCTCCCCGTGTCGTCCGGGGCTGGCGATGGCGCCAACTTGGGCTGGCCCTATAAAGATGGAAAAGAACCCGGGCCAGTCACTGAGGGTGCCCCTTCTTCGCTAGTCACCCCCATTGCGGTAGCCCCGAGCAATGGCGCCAACTGCCCCGTCATTGGCGGCTTCGTCTACCGCGGTTCGATCACCGAACTTCAGGGTGTCTATATCTATGGCGACTTCTGCACCGGAACTGTCAAAGGACTCCTTCAGCGGAAGGGTGTTCTTCTTGATGACAAAGCAATCGGACCGCAGCTCGGTACCAACTCGATAGTGGCGTTCGCCGAGGACAACCAAGGCGAGTTGTACATCGTTACTGCCGGCGGTTCAGTGCAACGGTTGGTGGCGGGATGACCGAAACCAATATCGAGGCATCAGGCGGGCCAACGGGTTCAGCGGGGTCATCGGAAACGACTCGGCCCGCTCAGCGACGCAATTTATTTGCGGGGCGCACACTTTCCGACGGCAAGAAACTCTTTTGGTGGCGCGAAATTCTGATTGTCGTCGTGGTCGACATTGTGTACGAAACCGTGCGAAATCTTTCGGCTGGCAAACCCGATAAGGCCTACGAAAACGCTCTGCGAATCATTGACTGGCAGCGCACGCTCGGCATTTGGCACGAACAAGCAATGCAGAATTTCGCACTTGACTTCACTGCCCTCATCGTTTTCGCGAATTACTTCTATGGCTCTGTCTATATGGGCGCAACAATTTTCACGTTGATCTTCCTGTATCGGAAGTTCCCCGACGACTATTCGTTGTTTAGAAACACTCTGATGATTGGCACTCTTTGCGGACTCATCGGATTCGCGCTGTTCCCGCTTATGCCGCCCCGCCTCCTTGACGACACATTGCTTCTTCACGGAGCCAACGCCGGCAACTGGTTCGGCTTTGTCGACACGCTCGTCGAGTTCCCGACCTTCTGGTCATTTAACGATGAGGCAATGAAAACGATCTCTAACCAATTCGCGGCGATGCCATCACTCCATTGCGGATGGGCATTCTGGGGACTCATTGCATTACTTCCACGAATGAAGTCGTGGTGGTCGAAGACGCTCGTGATCCTCTACCCCATCATGACCGTCTACGTCGTGGTCATCACGGCAAATCACTACGTGCTCGACGCTGTTGCCGGTTTCGCTCTCTTCACCTTTGCCTACTATGCGGCTCGTGCGATCACCCGAGCCGGTCGAGGCGCTCCCGTTACGACTGCAAACTGATCGCGAGTCGATAGGCCTCGACATTGCGTTCAACCACGTCCGCCCAGTCAACCGGCGAAGGCGTCGAGCGATTATGCGTTGCAATTTTCTCTCGCAAAAGTCGATCGTTCACGATTCTCGTTAGCTCGCGAGCCATCTCAGCATCGTTGGCCGCAAGGAGACCCTCTCGTTCATGGGTCACAAACTCACGAATTCCAGTCTGAGCTTTCGCAACAACAGGTAGCCCAGCGCAACGTGCCTCAAGCGCAGCGATACCAAATGACTCAAGGTTTGCGGGGGCAACAAACACGTCAGCGCGACTGTAAATCTCGCGAATTTCCTCACGAGTTCGACGACCAACCAGCGACACGGTGTTCGTGAGTCCGTTCTCGCGCACGTACTTCTCCATCTGACCCAATTCAGGACCATCGCCAATGACGACGAGTCGAACATCGATTGATCGCGGGGTCCGATCGCGCACGTCCTTAATCATTCGTAACAAATGCATCGGACGCTTTCGCGGAGCAAGTCGCATGACCGAAACAAGAGTGACAACCGAACGATCACGTTCAGCCGGTTCGATCTTCCAGGTCTCGTTTTCGATTCCGTTAGGCAGCACCACGACAGTCGCGTCGTTCGCAGCAATGCGCCGAACGGGCGCGACCGCAACTTCACTCACCGCAGACAACACCGCCGGCCACTGCCCCCACTTCGTCACTTTGTTGATCGCCCAAAAAAACGGAGTCGCGTAACTCCAAATGCAATGAAGAGTGACCACAACAGGAATTCCCGCATGCTGTGCGTCGCGCGCTCCTTTGTAGGCAAGTGGGCTCACGACTCCGCCGTGGAAATGAGCCACATCAACTCGCTCGGCGACCAGTGCATCGGCCACGCTGCGGAATGCGCGGCGAGTAAAGGGGATGTCAAACGGGAGCAACGGCACATCAATGCGATGAACTCGAACGCCATCAACGACATCGGGCCCACCGGTTGTGGTCACGACCACAACTTCGTGTCCGGCCCGCTGCAAATGGCGAGCCAGATCATGAACCTGCATCTCAATGCCGCCTAGGCGTGGGACGTAGCAATCGGAGATCAGCGCGATCTTGAGTCGTCCAGATTCAGATCGAATTGTCGCATCGGCGTCAGTCACACGACTCCTCTGGACGGCGGACGAACACTGGTTCACGGTAGTCCTCGCCGTTGCTCTGCAAGAATGCACAAATGCCGAACGGGACGCTGGTCGCCTTTCATGCCCATCCCGACGATGAGGCGCTACTTGATGCAGGCACGCTGGCTCGAGCCGCCCAAGCTGGCCATCGGGTCGTGCTCGTTCTGGCCACTCGTGGCGATGCTGGAGACGTCGGCGAAGGAGTGCTCGGTGTCGACGAAGGTCTCGCCCAGCGCCGATCCGCTGAGGCCGAGGCATCCGCTGCGGCAATCGGTGCCGATCGGGTCATCTTCCTCGACTACCTCGATTCCGGTCACTCCCCCAACGCCAATGGCCAATGGCCTGAGGGCACGTTCTGTGCTGCCCCCTCCGACGAAGCCGCCGCAGCACTCGCGGCGATCCTCACCGCAGAAGGTGCATCGCTCCTCATCGCCGATGATCGCAATGGCGGCTACGGCCACCCCGATCATCGGCAGGTACACCGTGTGGCGTGGGCCGCAGCAGAACTCGCCGGTCTCCCCCTCCTGCAGGCCACGATCGACCGAGAGTTCCTTGCCGGCGGCATCGAGCTCGCCAAGGGAATGGGCTTCGAGGTTCCCGAAGGTTTTGTCCCCGAAGATCTTTCAACTTGGTACACGCCCGCAATCGAAATCACCCACAAAGTCGACGTGAGCATGGTGCTTGACAAGCGCAAAGCGTCAATGGCCGCACACGCGACTCAAGCATCTGGAGCTCCCGACACCGTTCGCACGCTGTCAGTCTTCCTTGGGCTCCCCGATGAAATCTTCGCTATCGCCTTCAGCACCGAGTGGTTTGTCCTTTCGAACACATCGGATGCGTCTGGCGGTTCTGGACGCATTCTTCCCGAAGTATTCGCCGATCTCTTTACGTCTGCCGGTCAATGACGGACCTGCCCGAAGACGAGCTACCCGAAGTTCTCCAAGGACTAAGCGCGGAAGAAACCACTGACGCGTTTGCTGTCGTAAGTCACGAATTGCACAAGAAATCGCGCGCGCGGCGTATCGCTGAAGTAGGACTTTCGCTCACGGTTGTTGTCGTCATCTTTGCCTTTGTCATTCCAAAAATCACGGGCTCTGATTACGCCGACGTCTGGACAGAAATGGGCAAGTTGTCGCCTATCGAAATCGCTGCGCTCATCGCGCTTTGGTTTCTCGGAATGCTCGCCTACACCGGCGTGCTCACCAACACGCTTCCTGGACTGAAGCACATACAGGCACTCTGTGTGAACTTCGCCGGTAGCGCGGTTTCGAATTCGCTCCCCTTCGGCGGAGCAGTGGGTGTTGGGGCAACGTATGCGATCGACATGTCATGGGGTTTCACGCCTCCGGCGATCACCCTCTCAATCCTCGTATCAGGAATTTGGAACATCTTCGCGAAATTAGCGATGCCCGTACTTGCGCTCGCTCTGCTTCTCATCTCCGGCGATGCAACCGGGAAACTGGTCCTTCCAACGATTCTTGGCCTT
>JAURMR010000025.1 GCA_030830565.1 Acidimicrobiales bacterium | reverse complement strand
CTTTCAAACAGTGAGTCGATGGCCGAGCGGATTCCGAACGCGCAACTGCACGTGTACGAGGGCGGTCACGGGTTCTTCGCACAAGATGCGAATGCGTTCCCCGACATCCTCAGTTTTCTTGCTGGTTGAAGCGGTTGCGGCTCAGGCCATTTGCGCCATGAACTGATTCAGGTCGAAGTACTCGCGCCACTTTGCGATCTTGTCGCCCTCGAATTCAAAGATGCCGAGAACAGGAAGTGAGACTTCGCTGCCGTCTTCCTTTTCGAAAATGTCGACGCGCTCGGTGACCACCATTGAGCCCTTTGACATCATGTTGTCGATGCGGAAGATCTTCACCTTGAGACCAGCGGTGAAGCCATCAATCATCATCCGGATTGCTTCATGACCGACCATCGGATCAACGGGGATGTTGTGGTACACGCCGTCCTCGGTAAAGAACGCAACCACTTTGTCATGGTCACCTTCGGCCCATGCATCGCAGAATTCCTGCACCAGTGCTTCGTACTTTGCTCCGTCGCTCATGACGTTCCTTCGTAGTGGTGGTAGGCGGGCACTTTGCTGTCTGAGAGGAATATCCTGACACTCCAAGAGAGCGCCTGCGTTAACGGTTCGCTACGGTCATTGTGCAGCGGGTTTGTGGCTCAAGAGAGGTTGCTGGATCAATGATTGATTTTGCGTTAAATCCGCTGCCGGGTTCGCAACTTCATAACGTCTTGCGATCACTGCGTTCTGATCATGGCGACGTTGCCCCGGTGACATTTTTTGGAATGCCAGCATTTGTGATCTTGGGCTGGGAAACCTTGCGCGAGTTTTTTGCCGCCAATGAGACTTTTCCAGGTGGCGAGGTTTATAAGTACCAACTCGAAAAAACGGTTGGTCGAACATTCATCTCGATGGACGGAGCAGACCACGACGTCTATCGCCGGCTTGTTACTCCGGCATTTCGATCTCGCGCTGCAATTCGATTCGTCGATGAAGAACTCACACCGTTGGCTCACGAGTTACTTGATGGTTTTGTTTCCGATGGCGAAGCAGACCTCATTGCACAGTTCACGAATCGACTCCCGTTTTGGGCGATCAGTCGGAAACTCGGACTGCCCGAAGGTTTCGAAGATCGTCAACGTGCCTGGGCGCTCGCCATCCTCTCCGAACCAAGCGACCCGCAAGGGGCTCGGCAGGCAGCCGAAGAACTTTCTGAAGTGATTGCGCCGGTTGTGGCCGAGCGGCGTCGTTCCCCCGGAACCGATGTGATTTCGCAGTTGGTCGCTGAGGAATTTCAGGGAACACGCCTTACTGACGAAGAAGTGCATTCGCACGTTCGGTTGCTCTTCGCGGTTGGGGCGACAACTACCTCCGATGCGCTGAGCAACCTTCTCTGGACACTTCTGCATCGGCCGGAACTTCTCGAACGAATCGGCGAGGCACCTGAACTTCGACCAGCCGTTGTTCGGGAACTTCTGCGCTGGGAGCCCCCAGTCCCGTTGTTGCCGCGAATGGCACTTCACGAAGGATCGATTGGCGACACCACGATTCCCGCGATGTCGATGATCCTCGCTGGCATTGCGTCGGCCAACCGTGATCCGGAGCGCTTCTCGCATCCTGATGAGTTCGACATCGATCGGCCCGACACCGACATTCTCACTTTTGGCTTCGGGGCGAAGTTCTGCCCAGGAACGCATATGGCCAAGCAGCAGCTCCTCGCTGCGCTCGATGTTCTTCTCGACCGACTTCCTAGGTTGCGGCTTGCGGAGTCTGATGCGGGAGCGGTTCCGTCCGGCTGCAATCTGCGGTCGGTTTCTTCACTTCGTTGCGAGTGGGATTCCTAGGTGTAGTTCGCCACCTGCGTCCGTCGGGCCTACCGTGTGAGCAGATTTCACTCAGGGGGAACTCGCCATGGCCGACTTTGGCATCGATCCAGCATTCCAAGAACAACTCGACTGGATCCGCGAGTTCGTGAAGACCGAAGTTGAGCCACTTGATTTGGCTTTTGCCGGCGAGGAAATGGTCTACAACAAGGCCAGCGCGTTCTACGAAGAAGCCATTCGTCCGCTGCAACAGGTCGTGAAGGATCGTGGCTTGTGGTCATGTCACCTGACTCCCGAGTACGGAGGCCAAGGATATGGCCAGGTGCAACTTGCGTACATGAACGAAATTCTTGGTCGTTCGCAGTTCGGCCCCACGGTGTTTGGTAGCCAAGCGCCCGATTCGGGCAACGCTGAGATCATCGCTCATTATGGAACGGCGGAGCAGAAGGCGAAGTACCTAGAGCCGCTGCTCGATGGTCGGATTTCTTCGTGCTACTCGATGACTGAACCGCAGGGTGGTGCTGATCCTGGAGTGTTCAAGTGCAGCGCCGTGCGTGATGGTGATGAATGGGTAATCGATGGTGAGAAGTGGTTTTCCTCGTCGCTTCGTTTCGCCTCGTTCCTGATCGTCATGGTGATCACCGATCCCGATGTCGCGGTGCATAAGGGAGCATCGATGTTTCTCGTGCCCGCCGACACTCCCGGAATTGAAGTGGTTCGAAATGTTGGCGTCGGTCAGGAGTCCGAAGGCCACGGCGGGCATGCCTACGTTCGCTACAACAGCGTTCGCGTTCCTGCCGACAACCTTCTTGGCGGAGAAGGCCAAGCATTCGCGATCGCGCAGACGCGTCTTGGCGGCGGACGCTTGCATCACGCAATGCGCACGGTAGGCGCGGTCTCTCGTTGTCTCGACATGTTGTGTGAACGTGCGCTCAGTCGGACGACGCAAGGTGAACTTCTTGCTCGGAAACAAGCGACACAGGAAAAGATTGCCGATTCTTTCATTGAGCTTCTGCAATTCAAGTTGCAGGTGCTGCACGCGGCGTGGGTCGTGGACCAAAAGGGTGGTCACGCTGCCCGCAAGGAAATCGCAGCGGTAAAGGTGGCAACGCCCAAGGTGTATCGAGAAGCAGTATTGCGCACGATGCAGTTGCACGGTGCGCTGGGTGTCTCAAACGAAATGCCGCTTGCCAACATGCTGATGGCCGCAGTCACGATGGGCATCGCCGATGGCCCCACCGAGGTTCACAAGTTCACGGTGGCCCGTGAGGTGTTGAAGGACTATTCGCCCGCCGAAGGCGACTGGCCGAGCGAACACCTTCCGGAACGGCGGGCAGCCGCGCGCGCCGACTACGCCGATCTCCTCGAACGTTCGGTTGCCGATCTGTAATCGGAAGGGTTAGTACCCGCCGCCAAGTTTGCGGTGATCCCAAGAGATGGTGCGCTCAACATTGAGCTTCACGACTACGCGCTTGTGAAGCATCATCTCCACGGCGCCCTTCATTTCTTCGGTGTATGGCGCCATATAGCGATCGAACACGCTGATGCCGAGTTCGAACATGCGATCGGGGTCATCGATGATCTCAGCCTTACCGATAAGCGTGACGCCACGAAGGGTCTCGTAGGTTTCGCCATCTTCGACAAGCACGGTGAGGTTCGGGTTGCGGCGAAGGTTCATGACTTTCTGAGCTTTGGCCTTGGACTCGATGCCAATGCAGCCTTCGAGGAATCCGTACCACATCGCGATTGAGTGGATGCTGCCGTCGGGGTTGAGTGTCGACATGGTCATTGAGCGGCGACCAGACAGGAACTCGTCGATTTCTTCCTGGCTCATCACGATCTTGTTGCGCTGCTTGACTCCACGCTGCGGTTGCTCGTCGGCCATGGTTCCCCCTCGTTGTGCGGACCGCAGAACGGTAACACCGGGACCGATCAGCATGATCATTTCCACTTGAGCGCGTAGGGTGCGCAGGTCTGCCGGGCACGAGAACCGGCGCAATCTCATCGAGGGGACAATCTCATGACGCAGGCTGAAACTGCCAAAGCCATTGCCAAGCCGATCGGTGATTTAGGCGGAGCATTCATGCTCGATGGCGCGACCTATGCCCGGGGTGCGGAGCTCGGATTCTCAGGTATCGACTTTTACGTTCTCGGCCGCGGTGGTGTTCTAGGCGACACCACCCCCGACGTGGTGTCATCGGCATTCTTCTTCTGGAATCCCGACCAAGTTCGCACACAGTGGGAACTTGCTCGCAAGGTGATGGAACCGGCTGCAGCGGCAGTCGAATGGGTCAATTTGTGCCATGACTATGGCGATACCCATTTGCCTGAACTCGCCGAACTCAATCGATTCTCTGACCTCGCTGCCAAGGTGTGTGATGCCGCATCGCCTGCTGGTGCCGCACTGTTCGCCGGTTGGCGTTCACTCCCGGTGCCCGGCTCAGATCGACCCAAGGCTCGCGCGCAGCATTACCTCAATGCATTACGCGAACTTCGTGGCGGCCTTCATGGCGGTGCCGTTCTCGCCATGGGGCTTTCGCCCGCCGAAGCCGTCGCAGTGCACTCTCCGATGATGGCACCTGTCTTCGGATGGGATGTCTCGACGATTCCTGTCGACGATTCATCAAAGAGTGAATGGAAAATCGCCGAAGCTGGAACCGATCTCGCAATGGCTCGTGTTCTGCATTTACTTACTGCGGAAGAATGCGCTGAGTTTGAAGCGCTAGTTCTTGACTTACAGAAGGCCGTTCAGGCCGCGAAGGAAGGTTGATCGTCATGGATATTCGTGAAGCGCTGTACACAACTCGTGCAATGCGTCGGGTGAAGCCCGATCCCATCCCCATGGACGTGCAGGCCCGAATCATGGACGCTGCCGTTCGCGCGCCAAGCGGCGGCAATACACAGAACTGGCGTTTCCTTCTAGTTGATGATCCTGAGTTGAAGGCGAAACTCGGACCGATCTATCGACAAGCAATGTCGGTGCTTTGGGGTTCCTATTACAAGGATCGTCTCGATGCTGCTCACGCTGCACCTGAACTCGAAGAATCGAAGTCAATGCTTCGTGTTCAAAAGTCAGCGCAGTGGTTGGCCGACAACTTTGAAATGGTTCCGCTGTTTATGTTCGGTTTCTCCCAGCACGATCCGAGCGGTTCTTCTGTGTATCCCGCTCTTTGGAACGCGCAGCTTGCTGCACGCGCCGAAGGGGTTGGTACCTCGCTCACTCAGGTTCTTGTTTTTCATAACGACGAGGTGTTCGACATCCTCGGTATTCCGAAGGACGAGGGCTGGAACATGCTCGGCTGCGTGTCGCTCGGGTATCCCACTGGCAAGTGGGGCGTCGCGACTCGTCAGCCCGCGCACGAGGTTTCATTTCGCAACCAGTGGGGCGACGACGTTGGCTTCCGCGACGAAGAACCCCTCTGGCCGTAATCGGTCAGAGCGATTGACCCAACTCAGTCTTCGTCAGTCGCCGGCGCCCAGTGGGTGCGCAGATCGGCCAACCAATCGGGAAAGTCCACCGGCGGATCAGGGAGTTGCGTGACTCCGTGTTCGGCGAGCGCAGCCTCAAAGACTTCAGGCTGGTCTCCCCACGAACGAGGGTCGCCCATCATGACCTCGTACAACTTTGCGCCGTCTTCGCCCGCGCGAATCGGCCCAAACGCTGCGCCAAACGGAAGTTCGACATGGGTGCCGGCCGGGCACCAGCGGTCGCCGAACCAAAGACCACCATCGATCACGAACACGATGTGCGGCGAGTAGTGGCCGTGGCGGCGCACCATCATTCCTGGGTCGTACTCGGCATAGAGCGAGAGGTACTGCGGGTCGGGACTAAACGCGAACCACTTCTCGCGCACATACGAAGTGGTTCCGTCGGCGTTCTGTTGGGCGCGGCACAACTGCCACGGAACGTCAGGATCGTCCATGTGTCGAAAGATGACCTCTTTGCCGGGGATCGGCAGAGGCACGTCCGTCGGGTCGATGCTCACGCGATGAAGTCGAAGTCGACGTAGGCCGATTCGATGCCGCGCACGAATGCATTCGCCATTTCGATCGGCTCGGTGCCGGGGGTCAACTTCCAGCCCGAGGTGCGGCGGAGAAGTTCTTCGAAGAACACGCGGATCTCGAGTCGAGCAAGTGATGCGCCCAAGCAGAAGTGTGTGCCGAAACCAAACGCGATGTGGTTGTTTGGTGTGCGGTCGACGAGGAACTCCTCGGGACGATCGAAGTACTTTTCGTCGCGATTTGCTGACGAGTACATGAGCACAACTTGGTTGCCCTTAGGGATGGTGACGCCATTGACTTCGGCATCGACCTTGGCAACACGGCACATGTTGTGAATCGGAGTGACATAGCGAATCATCTCTTCAACTGCGACGGTGAGGTCGGCGCCGTTGCGAAGCTTCGCTTCTTCGGCAGGGTTGGTGATGAGGTTCAGAATCGTCCAGGCGATGACGGTGCGAGTTGTTTCCGCGCCACCATCGAGGAGGAGCAGCGCGTCTGCGATCGCATCGTTGGGATCGAATGGGCAACCGTTGACTTCTGCTGTTGTGTAGAGCGAGAAGATGTCGTCAGCAGGGCAGGTCTTCTTGGATTCGAAGAGTTCAGCTGCGGCACCAGCAAATTCGATAGCCGACGTCATGCCAACTTCGTTGAAATAACGAGGACCGCCGCCAAGAGCAATGGTGGTCTCTGACCAATGCTTCAACTTCGGCCAATCGGCCTCATCGAAACCAAGGAGTTTGCCGATCATCATTGCGGGGAGGGGAGCAGCGACGTCGTTGATGACTTCGGCGGAACCTCCGTTGTCACGAACGGCATCAAGGATTCGGTTGACCTTGGCGCGAATGTCGTCTTCCCACGAGTTTGCGGCACGAGGGGTGAATCGACGTGACACGAGGTTGCGGCGCTTTTGATGCAATGGATCGTCGAGGCCGATGATCGCGTTGTCGGCAGGAAGGTTGGGGCGATAGCCGCCCTTTTCTTGATCCGAGTTGATGAAGACATCCTTGCGCTTTTCGATCTCGACAATGTCGTCGTAGCGAGAAATGCCCCACAGCTCGTTGGTTTCATCCCAGTAGATCGGTTCGTTTGCGCGCATCCACGCGTAGGTGGGATACGGGTCGCCGCCGTACAACTCAGGGGCGAGAAGATCTACTGCGAGCCGTTCCATGGTCCCTCCAAGGCAATGAACTCAACCGATCGGTTGTGCAGCCCGGATGGTATCGCTGTCAGTGGTACGAGTTTCTCGCGAGGTAAGGACTCGGTAGAGCGTCATCGCCGCGATAGCGACAGTGAAGCCGGCAACAGTCCAGAGCAGGAGAGGTGAATGGCGATCGGTTCCTGCGGTCAGTAAGTGAACGGTGCCAAACACAAAGACTGCATAGCTACTCATGTGCACGGCTCTCCACCACCTCTTTGGGATGTACGTACGAAGGAGCGACGTGATTTCCACGGCGAGCACGACGTAGAAAGCGACGACACCCCATGCAACGGCGAGGGGCTTCCAGGAGGATGCGAAAGGCACGAGGAGTTGAACAGCACCAAAGTCGACGTAGGGGTCGAGGAAAAGTCCGGCGAGATGCACCCCGATGAAGACCACGGTGAGGCCACCAAGAAATCGGTGAAGGTCAAGCAACCAGTTGGGGCGCACCTTCTTGCCCATGACTTTGGTTGAAAGCAATAACCCCCACAGAACGGCGAGGGCCGCGAGGGCCCACGCAACGATTCCGGAAGATCGGGCGACGTACCACCAGACAGAGCCCATAACTAGCTCGCTTTCGATCGTGCTTTTGGTGCAGGGGCGGTCTGCTTGGGGACGGTGGTTGAGGGCGTGGCTGCCTTTGGCGTTGCCGTCGAGGGAGCAGACCGGTCTGCGCTTTGGGTTTTCGCCGGGGTTGACGAAGCGCCGACAGATGCAGGGGCCAGTGCGGCACCAAGCGCCATACCGGCACCGAGGGTGGTTGCCACGCCAACACTGGCCCAGCCAACAAAGCGGCGACTGCGGGATGCGGGATGGGGACGGGATCGGCGGGCCATGTGGGGCACCGTACGGATTGGAGGTGAAACTGGTGTGAAGGGAAGGTGAGGCGAGAGTAAGAGTTGGCCCCCCCTAGGCGGTCGTCGGTCACAATTACGAAACAGGACTATTCCGAAACACAATCGTTTCGATATGGTCTTCGACCATGGACGAACAGCAACTCCAGAAGCGCCGGTGGTTTGCGCTGGCCGTACTTTCTGGAAGCCTCCTCGTGATCTCGCTTGATAACACGATCCTTAATGTTGCGATCCCGTCGCTCGTGCGAAATCTCAACGCGACGACGAGTCAACTGCAGTGGATCATCGATGGCTACACCCTGGTCTTCGCCGGACTGCTTCTGACCGCAGGGGCAATGGGCGATCGCTTCGGTCGTAAAGGAGCGCTGCAACTCGGACTCGTGATCTTCGGACTCGCGTCGATGGCATCGGGAATGGCGCAGAGTTCTAATCAACTCATCGTCACTCGTTCACTGATGGGTATCGGTGCCGCGTTGATCATGCCGTCGACGTTGTCGTTGCTCACCAATATTTTCCACGACCCTCGTGAACGAGCGAAAGCGATTGGTGTTTGGGCTGCAGTTGCCGGTGCCAGCGGTGCGCTTGGTCCAGTAATCGGTGGCCTATTACTGAAGTGGTTCTCATGGCATGCGGTGTTCTTCGTAAATGTTCCGGTGATCATCGTGTTGCTGTTGGCGGGCCGATCATTTCTCCCAAAGTCCAAGGCGGAAATCGCGGAGCGACTCGATCCTCTTGGTGCAGTTCTGTCGATCATCGGGTTTGTCCTCGTGCTGTGGGCGGTCATTGAATCGCCAACCAAGGGGATCACGGATTCGACGGTTGTCATGGTGTTCTCCGTCGGTGTACTCGCCGTTGCGGCATTCATCATCTGGGAACTTCGCATTGATCACCCGATGTTGAACATGCGGTTCTTTAAAAATCCGCGTTTCACCGCCGCAAACATGGCTGTCACGCTCGTGTACTTCGCGATGTTTGGGCAGATGTTTGTGATGAATCAGTACACACAGGTTGTTCTGGGGTATTCGCCGCTCGAAGCTGGGTTCCGAATGATGCCAATGTCGATCGTGATGATCTGCGTCGCGCCGATGGCGCCTCGTTTTGTGCATCGGATTGGTACGAAACTCGTTGTCGGCGGTGGTCTCGTTGTCTCCTCGATCGGTGTGCTGATCGTTTCGATGGTTCCTGCATCAAACGGGTACCCGGTGTTGCTCGCCGGCATTGTCGTGCTGGCCTTTGGTATGGGCTGTGTCATGGCGCCGGCCACCGAATCAGTGATGGGCTCATTGCCACGCGAAAAAGCCGGTGTCGGATCGGCGATGAATGACACCACCCGGCAAATGGGCGGCGCACTTGGTGTGGCGGTTATTGGTTCGATCCTTGCGGCGATCTACCGGCCGGGTGTGCAGTCGGCTATGGGTGCCGCAGGTATTCCGCAATCACTCATCGACACAGCAAAGGAATCAGTCGGGGGCGCGGTGCTTCGAGCGGCAAACGCTCCGGGTATTTCATCTGAAACCGCGTCACAGATCCAGGAAATCGCAGTGCAGCAGTATGTCGATGGCATTCATGTCGCGATGAAAATTGGAGCCGCGGTTGTGCTTCTGGCTGCGTTCGTGGCCTTTAAGTGGCTGCCAGCAAGAGCCGGCGATGTTCGAAGCGAAGTGAGTGGGCCTCTTGATGGGCTTGCTTCGCTCACCTACGCCGAAGCGGAAGGTGCGCTTGAGGATGATCAACTTGACCTCGAAGCGGAACTTGCCGCAGAACGTGACGCCGATACCGATCAGGTGTTGTCGTGAACGTGGCTGCGACGGAACGAGCAAAGCCAGGTCGTCAACGTAGCGAAGCAGCTGATCAGGCCATTCTTGGCGCAACACTCGACCTGTTGGGCGAGCATGGTTATGCCTCGCTCACGATGGCAGCGGTTATTGCGAAGGCAGGAGTCTCGTCGGCAACGCTGTATCGGCGCTGGCCTACGAAGCAAGAACTCGTTGCGGCTGCATTAGCCACGCTTCACGCGGAAATCGTCGATATTGATACAGGGTCGTTGCGAACTGATGTGCTTGCAATGGTTCAAGCATCAGCCGACGCGATGACGCCGCGTCGCCAAGACCTTGCTGATGACCTTGCAATTGAGTTGCGTCGCAATCCGGAGTTTCGCGTTGCGGTGAACGAGAAGTTTGTTTTGCCGCGCCGCCGGGTGATGGGGTCAATCGTTGAACGTGCGCAAGCCCGCGGCGAACTTGGGCCACGTATCGATGCCGAAACCGCGTTCGCGTTCATTGGTGGTCCGCTGCACAATCGAATGTACGTGCAGGGCAAGCCACTCAGTGCGTCATACCAACGGACAGTTGCCGCCGGAGCGATTGCCGCGATGATCGCGGTCGCGGCCGAGTAACTGACTCGCTCAGCCCGCTGTGACCCCACGATCGCTTGAAAAGATTGCACCGTGGATATTGGTTGACTCGGGGGCCGCAACGAGTGCGATCAGTTCGGCGATGTCGTCGGCTTCACCCTGTCCGCGATACCCCAGATACGGAGCCATCAGTTCGAAGTCAATGTCGGCGGGGATCTGGAAATTATGTGTGAGATTGGTGACGATCCCACCAGGCGCGATTGCGTTGACCCGGATCTTCGTCTTCGCGTATTCCATCGCCAAGGAACGTGTGAGTTGCACGACAGCGCCCTTCGTCATGCAATAGGCCGTGGTGTAGGCCTGACCCATGAGTCCGGCGTTCGACGCGATGTTGACGATGTTTCCGTCTGATGCCAGCAAGTGGGGGATGGCGGCCTGACAGAAGAAAAACGGCGCATCCATGTTGATCGCCACCATGCGCCGGTACTGAGTTTCGGTCATTTCGGTGAAGTGGAATGCTCCAGCGATCCCCGCCACGTTGGCGAGAACATCGAGTCGACCAAAGGCTTCGATGGCCTCGGCAATTGCCGCGAAGCATTCGGCCCGCTCGCTCACATCGCCGACGCGAGACACGGCGGTACCGCCGTTGGCGGTGATCACTGAGACCGTCTCGGCCAAAGAGTCCGCGTTGACATCGTGGACGAATAGCTCGGCGCCCTCGGTGGCAAGCCGGATGGCCGTTGCCCGGCCGATCCCAGATCCGGCGCCGGTTACAAATGCGACCTTTTCGTTGAAACGTCCGGGAATCACGTACGGCATATCGGTCTCCTCGTCGGTGAACAGGCGCAGATCGTCGCACATCGCCGAACTCGGGGTGGTCTGAACATTCTGTGACGAGGAAGTATCGGGGGGCCGTGCAATCGCGATACGTTGCCAAGGCGCTGCGTTGCCAAGGTGGCATTGCAGAGGAGGAGCTTGAGATGGACATCAAGGCCGGTAGCCGACTCGCTTGCCCGGAGTGCAGCGTCGAACTCGTCGTGGTCCGTCCCCCGAGCTCCGCTGTTGTTCTTACCTGTGGCGGTGTCGAAGTTGTCGATGCTGCGGCCGATCGTCCCGGTGGCGGCCATGCCGATGCCAGTGGCGAAGGCACTCTCGTTGGCAAACGCTACGCCGACGAAGACTCAGGCATCGAAGTGCTGTGCGCCAAACCCGGTCCGGGCACGCTGGCTGCCGATGGCCGTGAGGTTCCCATTAAGGGAGCCAAACCGCTTCCCTCCTCTGACTGATTTGAAGGTCAACGCGTGAATCTTTCGCTTCTGCTCGAGATGTCGGCTTCGACACTTGAGGATCGTCCCGCGATTACGTCTGGATCGCGAACCTTGAACTACGCCCAGCTCGACGCAGCAGCGCGTCGTTGCGCTGCCAAGTTTCTTTCTATGGGCGCCACCGGTGTTGTGTATTGCGGAACGAACGACGCGAGTTTTCCAATTGCAGTCTTCGGCGCAGCATACGCAGGACTTCCGTTTATCCCGCTGAACTACCGCTTAGGCGACGAGCAACTTCAGCCACTCGTCGAAGCGAACCGTGGCGCGGTTGTCATTGCGGAAAACGCAAAGGTTCCGGGCGCTGACCCGGACATGGTGATCCTTCGTTCCACGATTCTCGATCCGTCGTTTGCGGCGGTCGGCGACGTTGAACTCCCACCTTTTGTTGATCCCGAAGACATCGCGATCATTCTCTACACCTCCGGAACATCGGGAACGCCGAAGGCAGCACTGCTCCGTCACCGTCATCTCACTGCCTACGTGATCGGCACAGTTGAGTTTGCCGGCGCCGAACCGGAACAAGCAGCGCTCGTCACCGTGCCGCCGTACCACATCGCAGGTCTCGCCAATTTGCTGTCAAACATGTATTCGGGTCGGCGCATTGTGTATCTCGAGTCATTCGATGCACAGGTATGGCTCGACACCATTCGCAACGAACGCATCACCCAAGCAATGGTTGTTCCGACGATGCTTGCCCGAGTGGTTCAGCATCTCGACGGATCTCCTGCCGATGCACCGAATCTCGCAACGCTTTCCTACGGCGGCGCACGCATGCCACTTCCTGTTCTGGAGCAAGCACTTGAGTTGTTTGTCGGAACGGGTTTTGTCAATGCCTACGGGCTTACTGAAACCTCCTCAACCATCGCGCTGCTCGGACCCGAGGATCACGACGCAGCGTTTGCCGGCGATCCGGTTGCCAAGGTGCGTCTTGGTTCTGTTGGCAAGGTGCTTCCAGGTATCGAAGTCGAGGTTCGCGACGAAGACGGCAACGTTCTTCCTGTCGGCGAACCCGGCTTGGTATTCCTTCGAGGCGAACAGGTCTCGGGCGAATACGAGGGCGGCAGCGTGATCGATGCCGAGGGATGGTTCCCCACAAAAGATCGCGGCTGGATCGACGAAGACGATTACCTCTTTATCGAAGGTCGGGCGGACGACACGATTATTCGTGGGGGCGAAAATATTGCTCCTGCGGAAATCGAAGATGTGCTTCGTCGCCACGAAGCGATTGTCGATGTTGCGGTTGTCGGTATTCCCGACGATGAATGGGGCCAGCAGATTGCTGCTGTCGTTGTTGTGGCCCCCGGCAAGTCAGTTGGTGTCGACGAACTGCATACGTTCTGCCACCAGCACCTTCGTAGTTCGAAGACTCCCTACCGCATCGAGTTCCGCGACGAACTGCCCCACACCCCCACTGGGAAACTTCTTCGCCGAGAGGTACTTGCTGACCTCTTGGGGTGAGTTTTCGGAGTTCTTTCTCCTAGATTGACCTTCGTGGATTTCACTCTCAACGACGATCTTCTTGCGCTGAAAGCCGAGGCCGAAGAATTCGCAGTTGCTGCAGTGGCCAAGTACGGCCGTTTCAACGATTCGTGGCTATGTTCGTTCTCTCGCGAGTGTTCTCAGGAACTTGCGGCTCGAGGCTGGATCGGTATGACCTGGCCGAAAGAATTTGGTGGCGGTGGACGTTCGCCTATCGATCGCTTAGTCGTGAGCGAGGCGCTCATCACCGCTGGTGTACCGATTGGTGCGACCTGGTTCGCAGACCGTCAGATGGGCCCTGGTCTGTTCACGTTTGGAACGGCAGAACAATGCGAGCGGTACCTGCCTGAGATTCTTGCTGGCGATGTCACATGGTGCATCGGCATGTCCGAGCCGAACAGCGGGTCCGATCTTGCGTCTCTCAGTACCTCAGCAGTTCGCGACGGGGATGAATGGGTAATCAACGGTCAGAAAATCTGGACCTCGTTCGCGCATGAATCGGACTACTGCTACTTGATCTGCCGAACAGAAAGCGTTCCGGGAAAGCCCCATCTTGGAATCAGCGAAATCATTGTGCCGATGGACTCGCCGGGCATCGAAGTTCGCCCGATTCGCGACATGGTCGACGCTCGCCATTTCAACGAAGTGTGGTTCGATAACGTTCGCGTTCCCGTTGGCAACTTGGTTGGCGTTGAGGGCAAAGCCTTCTCGCAGACGATGAAACAACTTGAGCATGAACGAGGTGGCATCGATCGCCTGGTGTCGAACCGAGCGCTGTATCTGTATGCCCTCGAAAAGGCCGACACTTCGGATCCGATCGTTCGCCAGGAAATTGCCGAGTTGGAAATCGGCTTCACCGTGGGCCGTCTCTTGGTGTACCGGAGCGTTCTCGGACAGACCCCGGCAGGATTCGCGGCGGGCACGAAATGTGTCTGCACCGAGTATGAACAACGAGTCGCTGACTTCTCCGCTCGAATCTTGGGCCCCGAGGCGATGTTGCTCTCTGACTGGTCAACCGAAATCGCCTATGCGCCTGCCTACACGATCATGGGCGGCACCTCCGATGTCATGCGCAACATCCTTGGCGACCGCGTGCTGGGACTTCCTCGCTAACCAAATCGGCAGCAGTGGCATGAAGCGGCAACAATGACGGAATGATCACGCTGGATATCGCTGACCGTGTCGCCACCATCACCCTGAATGATCCGGGGCGTCGGAACATCGTCTCGGCGGCGCTCAATGCCGCGGTGGTTGAAGGCATGGACGAGCTCGAAGATCGCGACGATGTCGGCGCAATCGTTGTCACTGGCGCATCGCCGGCATTTTGTGCTGGTGCCGATCTCGATGACCTTGCGGCATGTGACACCGAAGCGAAATTACGCAAGATCTATTCAGGATTTCTTCGTCTTGCCGAATCACCGCTTCCGACGATCGCGGCAGTCAACGGTGCGGCGGTCGGAGCTGGACTCAACCTCGCACTTGCGTGCGACGTGATCCTCGCTGGCGAATCTGCAACGTTCGATACTCGCTTTCTGCAGATCGGCCTTCATCCGGGGGGTGGCAATACTTGGAGACTTCGCCGGATTACGGATCTTCAAACCACCATGGCGCTCGTGTTGTTTGGCGAGGTCGTCAATGGCACGCAAGCGGCGGAAATTGGACTGGCGTGGAAGTGCGTACCCGACGCTGAACTTCTTGCGATTGCGCATGCGATGGCGGCGAAAGCTGCTGCCGGTCCGCCCGAAGTCGTTCGCTCAATGAAGGCGACGATCCTGGCCAACGATGCGATCACCAATTCTGATGATGCCGTATCGGCCGAGTTGAGTCCGCAACTTGCGTCATTGCGAGGAGACGCATTTGTCGAACTCTTAGCCAAGCTTCGTGCCCAGATCTCTTCGAAGTCATAGATGGTGACCGCAGTATCGCCAGGTTGGGATCTCGCAGTTGGCTTTGCTGATCAAGCGATTGAGCGGCTTGGCGCACTCGGGATATCCGTCGTTCGAAGCGGCAATGACCTGCTCTCCCAGCGTGCACTTTTCGCGAATGCATCGGAGTTTCGGCAAACCTCCATGGGGGGCCAATGTCGCCTCCTGTCAACAGTCGATGGGTGGTGTGCGGTCCACCTGCCTCGAAGTGATGACCTTGAACTGTTGCCTGCATGGCTTGGCATCGAGCGTCACAGAGGTGACCTCCCTTGGGCGGAGATCGCTCGCGCTCTTAAAGAGCGGGGGAGCGACGATGTTGTCCGCTCTGGACAGGAACTTGGTTTGGCAATTGCGCAACTTCCGGCGGAAACCGATGAGCAGCTGCACGACCGCGGAACAACGAATGCTGCGCGTCCATGGATCCAGCGCCGCGTCGGTGCTCGCCGAAACGGTACGAGGATCAAAGATGCGGTTGTCGTTGATCTGTCCTCGTTATGGGCCGGTCCACTTTGCTCCCGCGTGCTCTCCGATGCCGGCGCACGAGTTATCAAAGTGGAATCCTCAACGCGACCCGATGCTTCTCGCAACGGCGATCGCGAATTGTTTGATTGGCTTCACGCGGGACAGGAGTTTCGGTCACTCGCGCTTGAAGAGCCAGCGGGTGTTGCTGAACTCGTTGATCTCCTCCGGCAGGCCGATGTCGTGATTGAAGGCTCACGACCCCGAGCGCTTGATCGCCTTGGCATCATCCCCGCCGATTTTCTCGCGGAGCGACCGGGAATGGTGTGGCTTTCGATTACTGCATACGGACGCTGCGGTCCGTGGCGCGACTGGGTCGGGTTTGGTGACGACGCAGCAGTTGCAGGCGGTCTAATCGACCGAGATGCAGCAGGCGCTCCAGGTTTTGTGGGCGATGCAGTAGCCGACCCATTAACAGGTCTGGTTGCAGCGGCGCTTATTGCTGATGCAGTAGGTCATGGCGGCGGTCTGACTGTCGATGTGGCATTGCGCGAAGTTGCGCGCAGTGCGGCGCGGGCGACACGAGTTGTGTGGTGAGCATGCGCACTGTCATCCGCAACGCTGAGGTTGAGGGCCGTCGAGTGTCGGTCGTGATTGACCGTGACGTCGTCGTTGAACTTGCTGAGTTCGTTGATCTCGATGATGCAGACGTTATTGATGCACAGGGCGGCGCACTCTTGCCGGGTCTTCATGACCATCATGTGCACTTGTTGGCTATGGCAGCGCGACGTGAAGGGGTTGATCTTGACCCACTGAATGATCGGCAGCAGTTTGAGCTCGCGCTACAACAAGCTGCAGCTCTGTCCGGTGCCGGATGGGTGCGTGCTTCGGGGTACGACGAACACCGACATGGCGAACTGGACCGCCATCGGCTCGATGCGCTTGTCGGCTCACGCAAGGTGCGCGTTCAGCACCGATCCGGCCTGGCGTGGATCTTGTCTTCAGCGGCTCTCGAAGCAGTGAGCGATGGCGAGCTTCCTGAGGGCGTGGAACGAGATGGCGACGGCCAGCCAACGGGACGACTCCTTCGACTCGACGGTTGGTTGGCGGAACGGGTTGGTGTGGTGACGCCGTCCTTAAGCGAGGTCGGCTCTGACCTTGCGGGGTTTGGAATTACGGGAATCACCGACGCCACTCCCAACCTTGGTAGGGGTCGGATTGAAGTTCTTCGTCAGGCAAAAGCAGACGGGTCATTGCCACAACGGTTGACGTTGCTCGGAGTGTCCGATGACGAGCGCGCAGCGGTCGAAGGCTGGGCAATGATTGGCCCTGCGAAAGTGCTGGTTGATGAAGTCATCGGCCTCGACCCAGACCTTCTCGCCCAACTGATCACGGCACATCACGCCGCAGGGCGCGCGGTTGCGATCCACGCGGTTTCACGAGCTGAAACGGTAACCACTGCGACGGCGTTCGCACTCGCAGGAATGCGCGAAGGCGATCGGATCGAACACGGCTCGGTATTGCCATCGGATCTTGATTCTTTGCTTGCTAGCGAGCGAGTCACGGTGATCATTCAACCGGGGCTCGTGCATGAGCGCGGTGATCATTATCTCGATGTGGTCGATAGCGATGATCTTCCGTTTCTTCATAGGGCTGCTTCGTTGTTGAACGCCGGTGTCCGCGTTGCAGCCGGTAGCGACGCTCCGGTGACGTCGGTCGATCCATGGCTGGCAATTGCGGCGGCATCTTCTCGCTCGACACGTGCAGGGAAGACGTTGGGTGGCGCCGAGCGGGTAGATGCTGAGATTGCGCTCGGATGGTTTCTTACCGATCCTCTTGATCCTGGTGGTTCTGTGCGTCGAGTACGAGTTGGAGCATGCGCCGATCTCTGTCTGCTCGATGCACCGTTGGCGACGGTCCTGGCTCATCCCGATGCATCGCATGTGCGAATGACGTGGGTGGGAGGCAGGCTGGTGCACTCATGACAGCGGCTTTCACTCCATCGGAACTTCTTGAGCTCATCGCCGATGGACTTGATGACACAGCGCTCGACTCGGTTCCATCGTGGCCGGCGGTTCTTGTTGATCTCACGACGCCGTTTATTTCGGCAGATCTTGAGCGACTCACGGGGTTGCTGGAAACTGCACCGGTCGTTCTCATCGGACTCTCGCAATCGGGTGGTGTCGATGATCCGGCGGCACTCGGACTCGATGTTTTGTTGTGTGCCACAGAATCCGCGGATGCTCCGTGGGTTGAGTGTGGACCAGCACTTGACGGAGTGATCGATGCCTTATGCGCTTCGATCGCGGCCTCGCCCGATGCATCGGTTGCGTTGGCGCAATTGCTCCGGGTAGGTGAAGCATCCTCGGCGCCTGAGGCCGTTGTTGCAGAGTCGTGGGTCTACAGCCTTCTCCAAGGCGGCAGTCGCTATGCGACGTGGCTCAAGAGCCGTTCTGCGCGTACGCCCAAACCTCGACCGAACCACTCCGTCGTTCGTGTCGAGCGCGCCGGTAATGAATTGCGCATCACACTCGATCGTCCAGAGGTGCACAACGCCTACGGCGCGCAAATGCGCGATGAGTTGGTGGAAGCACTTCGACTCGTCGATGTTGATCGCTCGATTACCCGTGTCGTGCTGCGGGGTGAAGGGCCTTCGTTCTGTAGCGGTGGAGATCTTGACGAATTCGGCACAGCACCCGAACCTGTGGAGGCTCACGGCATCCGAACTCGACGAAATGCAGGTGTTGCGCTTTCGTCAATCGCTGATCGCACAGAGGTGTATGTCCACGGAACATGCGTTGGCGCCGGCGTTGAATTGCCCGCTTTCGCGTCGAAGGTCGTTGCCCATTCCGCAACGATGTTCTTGTTGCCGGAAATCTCGATGGGGCTTGTCCCGGGCGCCGGTGGCACGTCGAGTATTCCTCGTCGGATCGGACGTCATCGAGCCGCGTTCTTCGGTCTCTCTGCCCAACCTATCGACGCCTCAACAGCTCTGCAGTGGGGACTGGTCGACCTGATCGACGACGAAATGTTTCAGCAGAAGAACAGCAACGAGGGACAGCGATGACTGACGATCCAACAGCCGGTTCTACCGAATGGGCGCAGTGGCGCAAGGCGGTTGACCTTGATGAGTACGAGTCTCGCTGGGACCGTATAGCCGAACAGGGCGCGAACCCACATGGCGAGGTCGACTTCGTGATGCAGTTTGCACCGAAGACGGCGCTCGATGCCGGATGTGGTTTTGGTCGTGTCGGCATCGAACTCACCGCTCGCGGTGTCGATGTCGTCGGCGTTGATCTTGACCCCGATCTTCTTGAACGAGCGAAGCGACGTGCGCCAAAGCTTGATTGGCGTTTGGCGGATCTCGCAACAGTGGTCATTGGTCGGCAGTTCGATGTTGTCGTTGTTGCTGGCAATGTCATCGGATTCGTGGAGGCGCCTAATCGCGCTGATGCAGTGCAGAACTGCGCGCGGCACGTCGCGCCCGGTGGTTGGCTGATCATGGGGAACCAACTCAAATCGTCCTGGCCGACGATCGCGGAGCTTGACGAGTGGTGTGGGCGTGAAGGTCTCGTCCCCGCGGGGCATAAGGCCGGCTGGGAAGGCGAAATCTTGGCTGACGCACCGGACTATGTCGTGACGGTGCATCAGCGGCCGAGTTCGTGACGTCGGTCCTGCAATTGTCATGACTGCTCTGTGGCAGGATCGTTAGGTAGCCATTCGGGGGGCCGACACGATGACTGATCT
The DNA here is from genome assembly GCA_030830565.1 of Acidimicrobiales bacterium. Classification (GTDB taxonomy): domain Bacteria; phylum Actinomycetota; class Acidimicrobiia; order Acidimicrobiales; family Acidimicrobilacustridaceae; genus Acidimicrobilacustris. The sequence continues at coordinate 17,617 of JAURMR010000025.1, read as the reverse complement.
CACAGAACCAACCGAAGTTCCCGTCAAAGACATCGGAACACTGCGAACTCGTTCAGAGGGTTCGGGACCGACGACGCGTCGCCCGATCACGATTCCTGCAGAGCGGTATTACTCGCCAGAGTTCGCTGCGCTCGAAGACGAGCGAATGTGGCCAAGGGTTTGGCAATTCGCAACCACGATCGATGCAGTCTGCGATCCAGGTGATTGGGTCGAGTTTTCGGTCGGCAAACTCTCCGCAATCATCCTTCGCGACCAAGACGGTGTCCTCAGGGCGTTCCAGAACGTGTGCATGCATCGTGGTATCGAACTGTGCAAAGGCTCGGGAACAGACCTCACTGAACTTCGATGTGGATTCCACCGCTGGTGTTGGAATCTCGACGGTTCGCTCAGCGAAATTCCGAGCCGTCGCGATTTCGGTGTGATCGACAACGATGCCTATGGCCTGCCACCGGTACTCGTCGACACATGGGGCCCGCTCGTGTTCGTCAACTTCGATACCGAAGCAATGAGCCTTGCCACATACCTAGGTGGCGCACCAGCCGACGCGGCATATCTGAAAATGGACGATTTCCACTGTCGATTCGAAATCAGCGTGAAGGTTCCCTCGAATTGGAAGACCGCCGCTGACGGATTTAGTGAGACCTACCACGTGCAGGGATTGCATCCTGAGCTGCTCACGGTGTTTGCCGATCTCGACAACCATCAGGTGTTCTGGGATCACGTTGGTCGAAGCCGACAGTTGTACGGCGTTCCGTCACCGCGTATTCGGCCTACTCCCACCGATCAAGAAGTTTGGGAAGCATTCGCTGCGGTGTATTCAGCTCGCGCCGGGATTGACGCAGCTGAACCTGGTGTGACCCCACCAATCCCTGAAGGTTCAACGCTTTTTGACGTGATGGCGAACTGCGTTCGCGAAGCACAAGTAGCAAAGGGTGTCGATCTTTCCGATTACACCAACGAACAAATCATGATGATGGATCAGCACAATGTGTTTCCGAACATCACGGTGTTGCTTCACCCTGATTTGCTTTCGATTCTTCGCACTCGTCCTGGCGATAACCCCGATGAGTGTTGGCTCGACATCTTCAACTTCGATCGTGCCGGTGCCAGTGCGGCGCGAACAAAGCCAATGAAGTTAGAAGTTCCGCTTGACACCATGGCGTTCGGCACGGTGTTTAATCAGGACTTCGCTATGTTGCGCACAGCGCAGCGCGGTTTGCATCAACCAGGTTTCTCCCGCATCACGCTTTCTCAAGAAGAAAGTCGCATTCTCAATAATCAGCTCGCGCTCGAGCGCTATATCGGTATTTCGCCGAGTGAGATCGAGGGCGATCTCCCGTAATGGTTGTTGCCACCGCTACTCGTCGTCGGGCTGATGGTGGTCCGAGCGCGCGATCGCTCCTCATCAGTGTGTTGGGCCAATGGGTTGGTCCCACCGATACGCCGGTGTGGACAGCAACGTTGGTAGGCGCGCTTGAAGCTCTCGGTATCGAAGCTCGCGCCGCTCGCCAAGCAGTGAACCGCACTGCCGCCGACGGTTGGCTCGAAGGTGAATCGGTTGGGCGTTACGCCCGCTGGCGTCTTACGACCTCGGGACGGCGCATGATCGGGTCTGCTGTTCCTCGTGTGCAGCGGTCTATCGAAGCGGATCGCACGTGGGATGGAACCTTTTTGCTGTTGACGCTCACCGCTACGGCACTTGATCGTGTGTCTCGTGAGCGATTGGCGGTGAGTCTCGACTTTGAGGGGTTCGGCACCCTCGGCACTGGGACGTGGGTCGCAGTTGGTGAGGGAGCTCGTGAAGGCGCCGATCAGATCCTCGCCGCATGTGGTCTGCAGGATCAGGCATTGCTCTTTCATGCCACCACTGTCGAAGGGGCCGAAACTCCGGCGGAGGTCGTGGCCATGGCGTGGGACCTCGAAACGGCTGCCGCCGCCCACGAAGCGTTTGTTTCCGAGTTCGAAAACGCGGTGCCAAGCGATGATTCTGAGGCTTTTGCCCTCCGAACCCGCATGGCTCATGAGTGGCGGCATATCCTCAGTGTCGACCCTTCATTGCCTCCGGAATTGCTCCCGGCCGACTGGATCGGCACTCGAGCCCGGGAGGTTTTCCAGCGTCAGTTCAGCCAGTGGGCCACGGCGGCAACGTCGTACTACATAAGGTTGTCAGAAGAGCCCGTTGTGTCGTAGATTGGTCCCATGACCGATATCGACTTTCCCGTCTTCGATTGCGACAACCACTACTACGAGGCCGTCGATGCTTTTACCCGGCATCTCGATCCTCGCACCGCATCACGCACCATTGAATGGTGCACGATCAATGGCCGGCAGTACCACGTCATTGGCGGCAAGGTCAGTCACGCAGTGGTCAACCCGACCTTCGATCCCGTGGCGCTGCCTGGCGTTCTCAAGGATTACTTCCGCGGGAATCCAAACAACGAAAACCCGATCGAACTTCTGAAGCAGCGTGAGCCGATTCGTCCGGCCTATCGCGACAAGGACGCCCGTATTGCAACGCTCGATGAGCATGGTCTCGAAAAGTGCTGGCTGTTCCCAACGCTCGGCATGATTTACGAAGAACCACTCCACAAGGATCCGTGGGCGGTCATGCAGGTGTTTACTGCGTTCAACCGTTGGATGCTTGAAGACTGGGCGTTCAACTACAAGGACCGCATTTTCACCGCGCCGTACATCACGCTTGTCGATGTTGACTGGGCCGTGAACGAACTCAAGTTTGCGCTCGACAACGGTGCAACCTCGGTTGTTATGCGCCCGGCTGCACCGACAACTGTCGATGGTCAGCGTTCACCTGCCGATCCCATGTTTGATCCTTTCTGGGGTCTTGTGAACGAATCTGGAATCACCGTTGTGGCGCATGCGGGCGACTCTGGTTACAACTCACACGGCTACGGCGAAGACAACGGATTCTCTGCAGGGTTCGGACAGCAGTCACGTCCGCAGCCCCTTCGTATGGCCACCATGTTCGATCGTCCAATCGAGGACTTCCTCGGTTCGCTCGTATGCGACAAGATGCTTGATCGTTTCCCGAACGTCCGAGTCGCATCAGTCGAAAACGGTTCCGGCTTCCTTCGTGGCTTGCTGAAGAAGCTCGATAACACGGCCAAGAAGATGCCGGGCTGGTTCAGCGAGCAGCCTTCGGAAACCTTCCGTCGCAATATCTGGATCAACCCATTCTGGGAAGACGATGTTCATGAGGTTGTCGAACTCATGGGTTCCGACCGTGTGATCTTTGGTTCCGATTGGCCGCACATTGAAGGCATGCCGGAACCACTCGATTACGTGGATGAACTCAAGGAGTTCTCACCGGCCGTGCAAAAGATGATCATGCACGACAACGTGACTGAGTTGAACACTCGCCGACCGGCCTGATCGATAGGCCGTTACGGCCTATCGCAGTTCTCCGTTCGCGTTGACGTTCAGCGTTGGGACGACTTAGAAGTTTCCGTCGAGGATGCGATCGCGGATTTCTCGCTTGAGAATCTTGCCGGTCGCACCGCGTGGCAGTGGTTCTTGGCGGATGAACCACTGCGTCGGAATCTTGAACGGAGCAATTCGTTCGGCGAGAAACGCACTGAGTTCCTCAAGATCGAGCGTGGTACCCGAAGTTGGCTGCACGGCAGCAACAACCTCCTCGCCAAGACGTTCGTGCGGAAGTCCGAACACGGCAACCTCGTGGATGCCAGCGTGTTCGAAAATCGCCGCTTCAACCTCTGAGCAGTAGACGTTTTCGCCTCCGCGCAAGACCATGTCCTTGATGCGGTCGACGACGTAGACGAATCCTTCATCGTCGATGTAACCAAGGTCGCCGGTGTGGAGCCATCCGTTTCGAATGGTCTCTGCCGTTGCTTCAGGACGATTCCAATAACCACGAATGAGCATCGGGCCGGCCAGACAGACCTCGCCGACCTCGCCGTTTGGTTGTTCGGAATCATTGGGGTCGACGATCTTGACCTGCATGATCGGAATAACACGACCAGTGCTTGACGGCTTTTCCAAATAGTCAGGACCGGTGTTTCCCGGTCCGTAGCCGTTCGTTTCGGTGAGGCCATAGCCAAGTTGTGGACTTGCCTTGCCGGCAAACGAACCTTCAATTTTGCGAACGAGTTCGGGGGCCATCGGTGCACCACCACCGCCGACATTCTTCAGGCTGGACGTGTCGTAGTTCTCGAAATCAGGATGACTGATGAGGTCCTGAGACATCGTGGGGACCCCAACGAAGTTGGTGACCTTCTCGCGGTCAATGAGTTGCAATGCACGCAACGCATCCCACTTGCGCATCATCACGAGCTTGGCGCCGGTTGCGATTGCACCGAGCATGACTGGAACGCAACCAGTGACGTGGAAAAGCGGCACCGTAAGAATGAAACATGGCGGTACCGCTGCAGGCGCAGTTGCCGGGTCTGGCGGAGTATCGGGAGCCCATCGAAGCGCCTCGACTGTTGTGCGACAAGCGAACGCGAACAGGCCAGACAACACCGCACGATTTGTTGACACTGCGCCCTTGGGTACGCCCGTGGTGCCGGATGTGAAAAGGATGGTGGCGTCGTCGTCGGGATCAACGTCAACATCGGGCATGGTTGCGCCGGGCGTTACGACATCGGCGAGGTGATCGCATCCCACCGGAAGTTTGCCTTCAGCGCGAACAACGAGACCGTGAATGTTGAGTGCGGCCAGTCGATCGCCGATGCGATCCACGCGTTCACGATCGGTAATGAGAACTGTTGCGCCAGCATCAATCAGGCCAAATTCGATTTCGGGGCCGGTCCACCACGCATTGACGGAAACGGCAATGGCGCCGATTGAGGTTGCTGCGCCGAATGACGTGATCCATTCGGGGAAGTTGCGCATATCAATCGCAACTCGGTCGCCCTTCTTCACGCCGTAGCGTTCAACCAGCACCGTCGCGATTTGATCGATGCTCGCAAGTACGTCGGCATTGGTCCAGCGTTCGTCTTCATAAACGATCGAGACGGCATCGGCCGGCCGTTCACGAAGCATGGCGAACAAGTCGCGCAGCGTCGGTGGAAGGTTGGTGAAGATGCGGGTCGGGTGGCCGAGAACCTCGGCGTCAGCAATCTCAAAAGGCGAACCGGGGGCGGTGAGTACCGCCACAGCCTCTTCGAATGTCATACCCACGGTGAATCCCTCCCGACGACTGTCGGGGGAGACGCTACGGGACAGATGACCCGTCCTGCTACCGATTGGTAACGGGACTCAGTCGAGGCGTCGAACGGTGCTCATGGCAAGGGCCATGAGCCGGTGATCGGCGCCCTGGTCCCGGACCTCGACCCGAACCAAATGGTCGGGCCCTCGGTGACCGGCGGAGGTGGCAACGGCGAGGATGGGGCCGACGCGGCCGGGGCTGAGATAGTGCACGGCGAGGTCGGTGACGATGGCTTCGGGTGTTGCGTCGACAGTGGATCGGCCAAGGACAAGGCTGCGAGCCGCTGCATCGAGAACGACGGCGCTCGAGCCGCCGTGAAGGATTCCCCACGGATTGCGCAGGCGCTGTTCGATAGCAAGATGAGCGACTCCGGGCTGCTCACCTGCTGACAGGTTGAAAAATTCGTGAGGCGGTGCGGAGAAAATCGGGTTGTCGGGAACCTCACGCTCGAACGGCTTCACCGGCCGGTTGAATGGCGGTGGTCCATTTTCGGGCGTGAGGATGGCGCACGACATCCACGAACTCGCAACGGCGACGCCCTCGAGATCATGGACATCGACGCGGGTAACGACCGAGGATCGCCCTCGGCGCAGGACCTGTGTATCGAGGACAAGCGGGCCCGTGCCAGATTCTCCAATGAGTGCATCGGGCGCGCGCCGGACCATGAGGTTGGTCGTGACAATCCAATTGGGGAGGCTTGCCAGGCCGGACGTCATTCCGCCGATTGAATCGATAATGCACGTGAGTAAATCGGTGCCGAGTCGACCGTTGTCATCAAGGGTGTTGGGCGTTCCTGGAAAGTGTCCTCGTGTGTGCGGAAGTACAGCGGTTCCATCGCCGATTTCTTCGATCATCATGAGGAGATATTGCGCAACACCGATTTCGGTCGGATTGCCGAAGCCGCTCATAACGCAACGACCTCTGTAGTCGCAGTGGAAACAAGCTCACCGTTGCCGTCACGTACGTCGACCGATGCTGCGAGTCTTCCGTTGGCCGGATCACCAATCGCTGTTGCAGTTGCTGTGAGTGGGCCAACGCGTCCAAGTTCGAGATAGGCCAAGTGCAGGTCGGTCGTAATTGCGTCGGTTCCAAACGCCGAGCGGCCAAGCGACGCGGATGCTTCATCGATAAGCGACGCGTGTATCGCCCCGTGGAGCGCGCCCACGGTGTTACAAACGACTGGCCGTAATGCGATCGATGTAAGGCCCGGTGACGTTACGAGGAGCTCAAGTTCATCGAAGTAGTTCGATTCAAGCTTCTCGTGTTCAGAATTGGGATTCATTTTTCTTCGACCTGGTGTCATGTTGATCGTGATGTTCACGAGATGTTCCGGTCGAGGAACCACAGCAAACGTGAGCAGCGCAGACCCAGCGGGACGCTGGCCGTCAGCGAGAAGTTCGGCTTCGATGACAAGAGTGCGCCGACCGCGACGACGCACATGAAGATCGGCCTGAAGAAGATCGGTGGGACCTGCGGGCAGCAGATGGATCGACATGTCAGCGGTGAACGCCCAGTCAGGGTCAGATGCGGTGATCGATCGCATGCCGCCCAGAGCGTCGACAAGCATCGCAACCGTGGCGAGCCGAGGCATTCCGTCGGGTGATGCAGTGAATGGGGTGACTGGCATCCAGCCGCGGACATCGCCATGTTCGTCTTGCTCGGATTCGAGGCCGAGGAGACTCATTGCGTGACGCGGAGGCGGATAGGCCGGCCGAGGGTCGGAGGAAACATTGTCGGCAGGCACGGGAGATGAGTCTATGACTCCCGCGCTCTCCTCTTTTCGGTGCCCGCAAGTAGGGTCACACTTCGTGCGCCAAACGTCGATGATCCGCTACTTCATCGCTCTAACAGTGGGCCTTGCGACGCTTGTTGCCGGTGCGACTTTTGCCCAAGCGCAGACGTCGACAACAGAATCGACGACAGAATCGACAACAGCTCGAGTTGTACCTGCGTCACTTCGTATCCGCGCCTTTGGAGACGCTCTCACCGCTGGATTCGGTGCCGATGCTTCGGGAACGGTGCTTCCCGTGACTGACGCAAAGGACTGTCGACCGAAGTGGATTGGCGATGGCTCTGCGACAACGGCGGGAACGAGATGTTCCTCAAACGGATCGAACGGTCCCGGTTCCCCCGCCGACGATATTTCGTTCAGTGCCGACTTCGGCCTTGCCAACAAGGTGTCGTGGGCGGCACAGGTTGCAAGTGGACTCAATGCGATTGATTACGCGAATTACGCAGTTACCGGATCATCGTTAGTGAGTTGGTTAAACCTTCCTCGTGATGGGAACGCTCCCGCCGAAGGCGCGCAACACGACCTCCTTGAGCGCATCGAACGTGATGATCCAGACATCGTTCTTGCATCGATCGGTGGCGATCTGATCTTGCAGCAACCAGCAGGGGCGGTTCGTTCGTGTGCGATCTGGAGCGATCTGGGCACTCAAGCTGCGCAATTTACAGAGTGTGTGAATTCGCTTCTTGACCGGCAGCTGACGAAGCAGCGAATTATGGCGATCGCATTCGATGTCCTCGCCCATACGCAAAACTCGAAATTGTTGTTGACGACCTATCTTCCCGCGGAGCCTCAGTTCTCCGTGCTTGTTCCATGGCAGCAGAGCGCTCTCGCTGATGCCGTGAATGCCCAGATTCGTCGCGCGGTTCAAGGAGTTACTGAGTCTGGAGCAGCGTGGGCCAAGCGGATCGATGTTCTGAACGTGGCCTTTCTTGTCGACCGTTGCCAACCGGCGGTCATCTCCGGACCGGTGTTCTTCGGGCGAAATTGGTTTGTTCCGGAAGGTATCTGCGCAGGGTCCGGTTCTCCGTATGGTGCTGCCGGATCGCTCTTCATGCCGGTGAGTTTCGGGACAGTTCCCGCGTTTGGCATGCAGATGCAAATCACAGTTCCTGCGATCACTCTCATCCGTTCGAACGGCTGGGCCTAGCGGAGGAGCCAGACGTTTCGTCAGCCGGCCGATGGGTGGCAGGATGGGAAGCGTTCGTTGGCCCGCTTGGCCACCCCGGGGAGGACTTTCATGCTTGATCTTCTGATCAAAGGCGGATCCGTTGTTGACGGAACCGGTCGGGAACGTTTCCGCGCCGATGTTGGCGTTCGAGACGGTCGCATCGTTGCGATCGGCGACATCACCGAACAGGCAGCCAAGACCATCGATGCCGAAGGCCGGGTTGTCACCCCCGGCTTTGTCGACCTCCACACGCACTACGACCCACAGGTCATGTGGGATCCAGCGGCAACGCCGTCTTCGTTGCATGGTGTCACCTCAGTGTTCGGCGGCAACTGCGGCTTCTCGATCGCTCCTGTCACCCCGGAAGCTGCCGAGTATCTGATTCCGATGCTGGCTCGCGTTGAAGGCATGCCCGTCGAATCTCTAGAAGCCGGTCTCGATCTCATGTGGGACGGATTCGGTTCATGGCTGAAGCGCCTCGACGGCAACCTCGCCGTGAACGCAGGGTTCATGGTTGGTCACAGCGCGCTTCGACGCGTGGTGATGGGTGAAGACGCCGTGGGTTCCGAAGCGACGCCAGAACAGATCGCAGCCATGGTTGGGCTTCTGCATCGCAGCATTGAAGAAGGGGGAATGGGTTTCTCCAGCACCGCCTCGAACAGCCACAGCGACCATCAAGGAAATCCTGTGCCATCTCGTTGGGCGACGCGTGATGAATTCCTTGCGCTTTCGACCGCTGCTGGTCAGCACGCAGGCACAACACTCGAATTTATTGCATCGGCTGCGGGAGTTTTCACCGACGAAGAAATGAATCTCATGGCGGATATGAGCGTTGCTGCACAGCGTTCGCTGAACTGGAACGTCATGGTGGTTTCGTCCGATCCAGCGGCTTCGGAAGGTCGCAAGAACAAACTGTCGGCATCGGATGTTGCGGCGGCGAAGGGTGGTCACGTTGTTGGCCTGTGCCTTCCGGAACCAATGCGCATGCGTTTGTGTTTCGCGTCGGGCTTCGTACTCGACATCCTTCCAGGCGTAAGTGACGTCATTCATCTGCCGCTTCCCGAACGTAAAGCGGCGCTCGCTGATCCCGCAGTCCGAGCCAAGATCGCAGCGGCGCTTGCGCAGATGCCTCCGCAACACATGCTCGCAGCGTTTGCCGACTATCGCATCATTGATGTCTCGAAGTCCGAACTCGAGCAGTACGTCGGTCGACTTGTTGCCGATATCGCGAGTGAAAAGGGTGTTGCGCCTATCGATGCCCTTCTCGACATCGTCGTTGCCGACGACTTGCTCACCGGTCTTGAGCCTCGCTTCATCGGCACCGATGACGAGTCATGGGCCGAACGAGTACGGCTGCTTGAAAATGACCCTCGAGTCATTGCTGGCGGTTCGGATGCGGGCGCTCACCTCGACATGATGAAGACCTTCGCCTGTCACACCGGTTTCTTGGCCGAAGCAGTCCGCAATCGTCAGCTCATTTCGCTTGAACGTGCGGTGCAGTTGTTCACCGACGCACCAGCCCGCTTTTACGGTGTTCGCGATCGCGGCCGTGTTGCCGAAGGTTGGTTCGCCGATCTCGTCATCCTCGACCCCGACACGGTTGGTCCTGGTCAAGTGGTTCCCCGTCAGGATCTTCCTGCGAATGGTTGGCGTCTCTACTCAGAGGCGACCGGCATCGAGGCCACCATCGTGAACGGTGTTGAGATCGTGCGCGATGGCAAAGTCACCGGAGACACCCCAGGAACCACATTGCGTTCTGGTCGCGACACCGAAACAGTCGCGATCTAACGAATCGGAGTTAACGAAACCGTTTGCTCAGAAGTCCGGAATCGGCATTTCGAGCGTGCTTGATTCTGTGCCGCCATCGATTTCGATGATCTTGCCGGTCACATAACGCGCTGCCGGTGACGACAGATACAGAACACCCAGCGCAATGTCTTCCGGTTCGCCGATGAAGCGGAGCGGTGTGTTGGCGATCATTGCGTCGCGAATTTCCGGCATCACGAGCACTGTCTCAAGCGCTGAGGTTGCGGTGGAGCCAACGGCGATGCCGTTGACGCGCACCTTTGGATTGAGGTCAGTTGCGAGGTAACGGGTGAGGTGAGTGAGTGCCGCTTTTGCGACGCCGTACTGCGTGAGACCACGAGCAGCAGTGCGTCCTGCCATCGAGGAGATATTCACCACGCAACCATGATTCTCAACGAGCTGCGGAATGCAGGCCTGGGTAAGTGCAAGCGCCGTCGTTACGTTGAAGTGAAACGCATCTTCAAAGGACTTGGCGGTGACATCGGTGATCGCAGCGGGTGGTGAGCCGCCGGCATTGTTCACCACGATGTCGATCTTGCCGAGTTCCTCTTTGGCAGCGTTGGCGAACTCGGTCAGGAAATCGAGTTTGTTGACATCGCCCGGAAGCACGAATGCACGGCGACCGAAACCGCGAATAGCGGTTGCGATCTCTTCGAGTTGGTCAGCACTGCGAGCAGTGATGGCGACATCGGCGCCAGCTTCGGCAAGGGCGAGGGCAGAGGCAGCGCCAATACCGCGACCTGCACCAGTGACGATTGCGACTTTGCCATCAACGCGGAAACGATCGAGAAGACTCATGGGCGATGACATTAGGGCCACCGAGGCACTAGCGGCGGAACGTGGTTAATCGTTGAGTCAGCCGAGCAAGAGCAGCGGCTTCGAGGGCCACACCCAACCCAGAGTCTGAGGGCACGGAAATGGTTCCCTGCCCATCTCGACCGTCGACCGTGATCGGCGCACAAATGTCGTCGGTGAAGAAGCGACTGGTTGCAGCGATATCGCCAGTGAGCGTCGCGCCGGGGTGGGCGGCAAGCGCGATGTTGGCTGCGCGACCGAGACCACAATCGAGCATTCCTCCCACCCACGCGTCGATTCCTAGACCGGCGCAATGATCAAGCACCGAGGCTGCTTCGAGCCAACTTCCGTATCTCGGCGCCTTGACGCAAACGACCGAACAAGCACCCATATCGAGCGCTACACGAGTCACGGTTGGCGAGGTCAGCGATTCGTCGAGGCAGACGCGGGTGTTGATGCGACGTGCGAGTTCGGCGTGGTCGAGAAGGTTGTCGGCGGCGAGTGGTTGTTCGACGTACGCAAGGTTGAACTCGTCGAGTCCGGCCAGCGCATGTGAATCGTTGAGTGTGTAGGCCCCGTTGGCGTCGACACTTAATTCAAGGTTCGGTCCGATTGCGTTGCGAGCTGCTCGAACAAATTCGATGTCACGTTCAGGCGCGATCTTGATCTTGATGCGGCCATATCCCTCGGTAACTCGACTCGTGATTTCCGTAGCGAGGTCCTCGGGTGATGCCAGAAGACCAATGGCGACCCCTGCGGGAACGATTTCGGATGGCCCTGGAGGATGCGGCGCAAGCACGTTTGCCAAAGACGTTCCGGCCCGACGACCTTCTGCATCGAGCAATGCCAGCTCAAGCGATGCTTTCGCCATTGGATGACCAACGACATCGGCGAACAGGGAACCGAGGTCGCCTGCGCGGATGGTTCCGTCAGTTGCAAGGAGTCGCGGAATGAGTTGTTCCTCGAGTGCGAGAAACGCGCCATCGACGTATTCCTCGGTATAGGTGGGATCGGGAAGGGCGGCGCATTCGCCCCAGCCTTCGTCGTCGGCACCGATCACGCGAACAATGACGGAGGTGCGGGTGCTGACGGTGCCATGAGCCGCAACGAACGGCGACACCATCGGAAGGGCGATGATTCGCAGTTCGATCGCCTCAATGCGCATGGAATGAGCCTACGACCCGGGCCGATTGTGGTTTTCGGCGGTAGCCTTTTTCTATGTTCTTTGGATCCCGCACACCCGAGATGGTCGTCCCCGATGCAGCGCTTCCTGGTCGCGAGACCACGATGGCCGTTGCTCCAGCACACCTCGTCCTTGGAACGCCCATGACCCCTCCGTTCCCCGAGACCTGCGATTCCATCGTTGTGGGAATGGGCTGTTTCTGGGGTGCAGAGCGGAAGTTCTGGCAGCTGCCCGGTGTGTACACGACGGCGGTCGGTTATGCCGGCGGCTACACACCGAACCCAACCTATGAAGAAGCCTGCTCGGGTCTCACCGGTCACACCGAAGTTGTGCTTGTGGTGTGGGACCGTACCCAGACCGATCTTGACGCAGTGCTGCGGTGCTTCTGGGAGAACCACGATCCGACCCAGGGCATGCGCCAAGGCAACGACATTGGCACGCAGTACCGCTCGGCGATCTACTGCACCGACGATGCGCAACTGAATGCAGCGCAGGCGAGCGCTCTTCGGTTCGGCGAAATGCTGGCGGACGCGAAGTTCGACCCAATCACCACCGACATTGAACTGGCTGGTCCGTTCTTCTATGCCGAGGACTACCACCAGCAGTACTTGGCGAAGAACCCGAATGGCTACTGCGGTTTGGGTGGCACCGGGGTGACCTGCCCGGTCGGCATTTCTGGCGTTTGAACCCCGGCCGAAACAGATTTCGCGTCAAAAAAAGGGGTTTCCTGCCTGTGGATCTCCTGTGAATAACTTGGTGTACTGCTGGAGCGATCCCAAGGGGGCCTTGGGGCGTGTCCGATGTCACGTAGAAATGGGCCCGAGGGTCGTTGCAGTTCGATGACAAACCCAACAAACCTTTGTGTGCTTTGTTGCAATTCCATGACGAACGGGTCCGCCCGGTCGGAGTCTCCGTGAACGTCGCGGAGCTTATGGAGGCGCACGAAAGGAGCACACGATGTCTGCAGTCCGCTTTCCCGCACTCTCCGCTGTTCGCCTCTCCCACGGTGCCGTTGTTGTCCTGGCCTTCGTGTTGGTGATGGCAGTCGCCGTTGTCGGTGTGGTCACCGGCGCCACGAGCGCAAAGGGCGAAGAACCCACAGCGACCGTTCCTGTTGTTGCTGTTGAGTCAGTCGACATGTACAGCGCGATGGCCAATGTGGCCGCACAATTGGCCCAACTTCCGCCCCCTCCGCCCACCACGGTTGTGTCGGCTCGCCAAGTGCAAACCCGCCCGGCCGTCATCGTTGATCCATCGGACCCAGGCGTCTGGGACGCGTTGGCTCATTGCGAGACCCGCGGCAACTGGGCCACCGATTCAGTGGCTGGGTTTTCGGGTGGTCTCGGCTTTGCCCACGGCACGTGGGCCTCGAATGGCGGCACCGAATTTGCCGAAGTGGCTGCCGATGCGACTCGTGAGCAGCAGATCGAAGTTGCACAACGGGTGCTCGAAGGGTCGGGATGGGGCGCCTGGCCCGGCTGCTCTGATTTGCTTGGACTCCGCTAGATTGCCGATCCTCACCAACGAACTTCCGAGGAAGGGAACCTTCATGGCTTTCGAGCTTCCCGCTCTGCCGTACGCCCAAGATGCGCTCGCACCGACAATCAGTGCCGAGACCATGGAATACCACTACGGCAAGCATCATCAGACCTACGTCGACAACTTGAACAAGGCCGTCGCCGGCACCGCCGACGAGAACGCCTCGCTTGAGGACATCATCATGAAGGCCGAAGGACCGCTGTTCAACAACGCAGCGCAGGTCTGGAATCACACCTTCTTCTGGAACTCACTGTCACCCAATGGTGGCGGTCAGCCCACTGGTGCAATCGCCGATCGCATCGCCGCCGACTTCGGTGGCTACGACGCCTTCCGTGCACAGATCACCGATGCTGGCCTTACGCAGTTCGGTTCGGGTTGGGCATGGCTCGTCGAAAAGGACGGCAAGCTCGCCATCATGAAGACCCCGAACGCCGATCTTCCGATGAAGCACGGCGCCAAGGCGCTCTTCACGATCGATGTGTGGGAACACGCCTATTACATCGACTACCGCAATGCACGCGCCAAGTTCATCGAGGTCGTTCTCGACAACCTCGTCAACTGGGACTTTGTGAACGCCAACCTGGCGTCCTGATCCCAGCGCAGTGCCTAATTCTCGAACGGGACCCCTGTGGGGGTCCCGTTTCGCGTACCGTCACTAGTCGTGATTGATTCCCTGGTCCTCGCCGCAACCGATCCCGCAGCGCTTCAGAATGCGTGTGGAGACAACACCGGATGGTTCTGCGAGCGCGTTTTCGACTGGACCGGTTCAAAGGCGTGGGCTCGCGCCGCGGAATGGTTCATCGCCAAACCACTTTCGATTCTCTGCGTGGTCATCATCGCGGGGCTCGTGGCAATGATCGTTCGTCGGATGGTTTCTCGGTCGATGAACCGGTTGTTCCTTCCGGGCTCGTCGAAGAATCGAGTGAGCAAAGGTGGATTGCGTCGCCGCACCTCAGAGGTTCTGCTGGCCTCGGGAGACTCGTCGGTACGCACGGATGCTCGTCTCGAAACGCTTACCGCTGTCTTCCGATCGATCGGTACAGCACTGGTGTGGTTCATCGCTATGTTCTTTGCACTTGAAATATTGGGGATCAGCCTTGGTCCGCTTCTCGCCACTGCGGGCATTGTTGGTGTTGCGTTGGGCTTTGGAACGCAAACGATGGTCCGAGATTTCATCAGTGGTTTCTTCATCGTCGCGGAGGATCAGTTCGGTGTTGGCGACACGATCGACGTCGGCGGCGGTGCGAAGGGCGTCGTAGAACGCATCACGTTGCGGGCAACGCATATTCGTGACCCAGAGGGAACGATGTGGCACGTCGCGAACGGGCAGATCGTGAAGGTTGCGAACAAAAGTCAGGAATGGGCGCGCGCGCTCATCGACGTTGTGCTTCCGTATGACGCCGACATCTCCGCAGTGAGTGATGTCATGCAGGAAGTCGCTGACACCATTCAGGCCGATTCGGAATGGTCAACCAAGATCACCGAACGCGCCGAGATTTGGGGCATTCAAGAGTTCGATCCCGATGGTGTGCATGTGCGCATGGTGATCAAGACCGAGCCTGCAGCTCAGTTCGGCGTGTTGCGCGAGTTGCGGGCACGCCTGAAGGAAACCTTTGACGAGCGCGGAATCTCGTTTGCCTATGCCGGTTCACCGACGCAGGTCGTGCTGACCGAAACTCCACCGCCAAAGCCGCCGACACCTAAAGCGGCATCAAAGGCGAATATGCCTCCGTCAGACGGCGTCGGGATCGTCGGCGAGGGTGACAGCGACGCTGGCTTCAGCGCCGACGGCGACGCTGACTGACGTTGCGTTCGCCGCTTCACGAACATCTTCAAGAACGCTTTGGAACGCCTCGGTGCGTGGCGTGGTGTCAGTGACGTCGATGAGATCGACCGGCCACTTGAGCGAACGCTTCGCTTCAGTCTTTGCGCGACGTGCAGCGCTGAGGATTTCTGCACCCATCGCATAGGCGAGCGGATTGCCATCGGCCGCAGCATCTCGAAGTTGTGATGCATCGGGCCACGGCGCGCGGTGGACTGAACCGCTCTGCCACCACGACCACACTTCTTCGGTGACGAAGGGAAGGAACGGTGCGAAAAGACGGAGCAGCGTCGACAGTGTGAGCTGCAATGCAGCTTGGGCTGAGCGAGCAGCGTCGCCGCGACTTCCGTAGGCGCGGGTCTTCACGAGTTCGAGGTACTGATCGCAGAACTGCCAGAAGAACGCTTCGGTGCGTTCGAGGGCACGGGCGTAGTCGTAACCATCGAATGCGGTGGTTGCATCTTCAGCGAGCGCAGCAAGGTCGGCGAGCATTGCGCGATCGAGCGGTTCGGTAATGGCAGACGGATCATGAATCTGAGCGACGCCATCTTCAGATCCAAGTCCAAGTGCGAAACGGCTCGCGTTGAGCAGTTTGATGCCAAGACGGCGACCGATCTTCATCTGGCCTTCGTCGAAGGCGGTGTCGGTGCCAGGGCGAGCGCTTGCTGCCCAGTAGCGAACGGCATCGGAGCCGTACTGCTCTAGAAGATGAAGGGGAGTGACGACATTGCCCTTCGACTTCGACATCTTCTTGCGATCGGGGTCGAGTACCCAGCCGGAGATGCTGGCGTTACGCCACGGAATCGAGTTGTGCTCGAGATGCGAACGAACGGTGGTGGAGAACAACCACGTGCGGATGATCTCGTGTGCTTGCGGGCGCATGTCCATTGGGAAGGTGCGAGCGAACAAGTCGTCGTCTTCGCCCCAGCCGGTTGCGATCTGGGGAGTGAGCGAAGAGGTCGCCCACGTATCCATGACATCGGGATCGCCGGTGAAGCCGCCCGGAACATCACGCTGTGCTTCGGTGTAGCCCGTAGGCGTGTCGGTCGCAGGATCAATGGGGAGGGCGGATTCGTCAGCGGTGATGGGTTGATCGTGGATGGGCGAACCATCGGCGTCGAGCGGGTACCAAATCGGAAATGAAACACCAAAGAACCGCTGCCGGCTGACGAGCCAGTCGCCGTTGAGGCCGTTCACCCAGTTTTCGTAGCGAACGCGCATGTGGGGCGGATGCCAGTGAAGTTCTTTGCCTCGTTCGAGCAGCGCCTCGCGCAACGGAAGATCGCGGCCACCGTTGCGCAGGTACCACTGACGGCTGGTGAGAATTTCGAGAGGGCGATCGCCTTTTTCGAAGAACTTCACCGGATGCGTGATCGGCTTTGGTTCGCCGTCGATTTGGTTGGCGTCGCGCAACAGGTCGACGATGCGGACCTGTGCTTGCTTGATCGTTTTGCCGGCGAGTTCGTTATATGCAGCGACGGCAGCGTCGCCTGCGCTCACGATCCACTCTGGTGCTTCGGACTGGATGCGACCGTCGACGCTGATGATCGAGCGAGTTTCGAGTTGCAACTCACGCCACCAGATGACGTCGGTGAGATCGCCGAACGTACAGATCATTGCGATGCCTGATCCCTTTTCGGGATCGGCGAGTTCATGCGGCTTGATTTCAACTTCAACACCAAACAGCGGTGTGCGAACGGTGGAACCAAAGAGTGATTTGTAACGCACATCGTCGGGGTGGGCAACGAGCGCAACGCATGCGCCAAGAAGTTCAGGGCGCGTGGTCTCGATGTGAATCGGTTCGCCGTTATCAGTGCGCACAAAAGGCAGGCGGTGATATGCGCCGGGCATTTCGCGATCTTCAAGTTCAGCCTGAGCAACTGCACAACGGAAGTCGACATCCCACAACACTGGAGCTTCTGCTTGGTAGGCCTCGTCGCGTGCAAGGTTGCGAAGGAACGCGCGCTGGGCAACGCGACGACACCGATCATCGATGGTCGCGTAAGTGAGCGACCAGTCAACCGAAAGTCCGAGCGTGCGGAAGAGCTCTTCAAATGCCTTTTCATCTTCAGCGGTGAGCGTGTTGCACAACTCGATGAAGTTGCGGCGGCTGATCTGCGCCGGAAGTTTCTTCTGATCTTCCTTTGGACGATCAGACATAGGTGTCGGCGTTGCGAAGTTGGGGTCGTACGGCAGCGAGGGATCGCACTGCACGCCGTAGTAGTTCTGCACCCGGCGTTCGGTGGGCAGGCCGTTGTCGTCCCATCCCATTGGATAGAAGACCGATTTGCCGCGCATGCGCTGGTAGCGGGCAATGGTGTCAGTGT
>JAURMR010000024.1 GCA_030830565.1 Acidimicrobiales bacterium | reverse complement strand
GGTCGTGGCGGGGCCAGTACGCGCTGCTTTGGCGATGTCCTTCACAGGCTTGGTCTTGGTGGAGGTGAAGTACTGCGTGATCTTTGAAGCGGCAAAGCCGAGGATGACACCAGTCACGCTGGCGCCAAACAAACGAGCACCAGGCTGCGAGATGGTCGAACCCTCGGGGTTACCGATGTAGAGGAAGGCAACAAGCAGCGCCGATGATGGCGATGATCTGGGCGACGTAAATGCCGCGGTTGATGGCCTTCAGTGCGTCATTGCCGTCACTGGGGCGACCCTTCACCACGAAGATGCCGATCATTGACGCAACAAGGCCGATGGCCACAACGGCCAGCGGGAAGATAAGTCCCTTCACTGCGACGCCGCCACCACTGATGATGGTGACTCCGTCGACTGGGTTGATGCGGTCGACGCCCAAGCCAATGGCCTGGAATGCCGAGACGCCGAGGATGATCGACGCCACGAGCGTGACGGCGAATGACTCGAAAAGGTCTGCCGCCATACCAGCGCAGTCGCCCACGTTGTCGCCCACGTTGTCGGCGATGGTTGCGGGGTTGCGGGGGTCGTCTTCAGGAATGCCTGCTTCAACCTTGCCGACGAGGTCGGCGCCGACGTCAGCAGCCTTGGTGAAGATGCCGCCACCGACGCGAAGGAACAGGGCGAGGAGCGAGCCACCGAAACCGAACCCAATGAGGATCGAGGTTGAGGTGTTCTGGAAGAGCATCACGATGACGACTGCACCGAGAAGGCCGAGGCCGGCGGTCAGAAGGCCAGCCACGCCTCCGGTGCGGAATGCCACCTTGAGGGCAGCATTGAAATCGCTGCGACGGGCCGCAGCTGCGGTACGTACGTTGCCGCGAACAGCAAGCCACATGCCGAAGAAGCCGATCGCTGCAGAGAAGATGCAGCCAACGATGAACGCTGCGGTGCGGAAGATGCCCGACTGCAGGAACGTCATCACTTCTTCGCCACCAATGATGCTCTTTCCGTCCTCTTTGAGGATGGGCATCTTGTTGATGGCAGTCGAGGTGAAGAACACCACGACCGCAAGCGGGATGACGATCATGCCGATCGTGCGGAACTGACGCTTGAGGTAGGCGAGTGCGCCTTCCTGAATCGCGCCAGCGATTTCCTGCATTTTTTCGGTGCCTTGTTCCTGTTTGAGAACGCCGCGCATAAGCACGACGCCAAGCAGGAGTGCGATCACAGCAACGGCGGCGGCAAAAATCAGCCACACCCATTCTGTGCTGGTGAGCGTGAAGGCCTGGTAGCCACCTTCGGCGGCGAGAACCTGGGTCATCTGGTCCATCCTGGTGAGGGCCCCGCGGTATACGGAGCGGGCAAAAAACGCGCACGGGACCGGCCCGTGCGAGGCCCGAACAGTACCGCGGGAGGGTCTCCGGACCTGAAATAGGCGATTCGGGGGGAAATTTGTGGGTCCGCCCCGGGCTCACGGGGTGCGAACATGGCCCTATGACCTCCCCCGATGATGCCCACGGACACGGGCATTCCCATGGGGTGTCGGTCCGGGCTGGGGCTCGCCACACCGGCCGGCTCTGGGCCGTCGTGGCCATTCTTTCGGTGTTCTTGGTAATCGAGGTTGCGGGGGCGCTCGTCACCAATTCGCTGTCGCTGCTTTCCGACGCCGGGCACATGCTCACCGATCTGGTCGGAATTGGCATGGCGCTGGCGGCCATTCACGTCGCGAACCGCCGGGTTCAGCGTTCGCACCGGACGTTCGGCTTGTATCGGCTTGAGATCCTCGCCGCACTCGCGAACGCGGTGTTGCTCTTCGCAGTTGGCTTCTACGTGCTGTGGGAAGCGATCGATCGTCTCCGCCATCCCGAGTCAGTTCACAGCGGTGAGATGTTGGTCGTTGCGATCGCCGGAGCACTGGCCAATGTTGTCTGCTTCCTCCTTCTTCGTGAAGGAGCAAATGAAAGCCTGAATGTACGCGGTGCGTACCTTGAAGTTTTGGCTGACTTACTCACGAGCGTTGGCGTGATCATTGCCGCGATCGTTATTGCTGCAACAGATTGGGAATGGGTCGATCCCGTCATCGGCGCAGGAATTGGTCTGTTCATATTTCCGCGGACGTGGAAGCTCGGTGCACAGGCAATTCGCGTTCTTGTTGAAGCCGCACCCCCGCATCTTGATGTCGATGCTGTGCGAAACGATCTCGTTGGTGTTGAGGGAGTGGAGAGTGTTCACGACTTACACGTGTGGACGCTCACTTCGGAAATGGACATGGCGAGCGCCCATCTCGTTGTTGCCGATGAGTCCGAGCTTCACTCCGTGCTTGACCGTGCCCGCGACATGTTGCGCGTCAAATACAACATTGAACATTCAACATTGCAGGTCGAGCCTGCATCGCACACCGGATGTGACGACGTCGACTGGTGATGACGCCGGCTTTGCACTAATCGCCGATGGCGTAGAACTGTCCTCCACGAGCACCGACAAAGATGCGACCTTTCCAAACCGTTGGGGTCGATTCAATGCAGCCGTTCAACTTCACTGTCCACTTCAGCGGCGGATCGACCTTCGGATTCGAAACGTCGTAGGCATTCAGGTTTCCTTGGCAGTCACCTTCAATGAGCGTGCCATCGACGACAACGGGGGAACCCCAGGTTTGGGAACCAAGATTCTTTTGCCACAAGACTTCGCCGGTCATTTGGTCGATACCCATCACGCGCCCGGAGTTCGTCGCGGCGTACACAACTCCGTTGGCAATGGCAGAAGTGGCCCAAATACCCTGCTTTCCAGCGGCTTGGTCTTTGATTGACCACACGATCGGGTTATCGGGCTTCGTCGGATCAAGCTTTACGATCTGACCAACTTCGGTGGAACGAGCGTTGCGTCGCTCGTATTCGGAACCGATGTAGAGGAATCCGTCCTTGTCGGCGACGATCGATGCATCGGTGTCGTCTCCAGTCCAGAATCGGAATGTTCGAGTTGGCGTGCCGCCGCTCTTGAGTGTGCTGATGTCCCAGCCCTGCACAAGTCCACCAGAGTTCGCGAAGTACACGGTGTTGCCGGTGATCGCAACGGAGTTTTCAATGGAGAACTGTCGATCAGTGATGTTCGATTGCAGTTCGGCGTCCCACCCGGGCGTCTTGAACACGACCTGTGGTGCAACGGTGACTTTGCCGGCCGCGTCATAACCGCGATTCAACTTGATGATGTAAAACCAGCTGTTCTCGCCACCTTCGAACATGTAGTCGTCAATGATGAGAGGAGAGCCATCCCAATCGTCGTTCCATACTTGTTGAACGCCGTCATAGGCAGACAATTTCCAAAGTTCGACAGGTGTCGGGCCGCGATCAGTGGCGATGATGTGCAAGTAGTTGTCGCGAGAACCGCTATAGGTGAGGGGAAAGCCATCGGGGTCAGTCGTGACTGTTCCCTTGATGATGTCGCCAGTCTTAAATGGGCTGATGACATCGGCACCCGTTTCGTAATCGAGCCAATGGACGGCGTAGTCGTAGGCGCCGAATGAAACGATCGTCTTACCGTTTGATTCGTACACATTTGGATTGCCCGTCCAACCACTTCCGCACCAAGTCGAGGTTCCTGATCCATCTGTCGACTTTCCACACATGCCGCCGTTCTGCGGGTAACTCCAAAGAATTTTTGGTGCCGTCGGGACGGGACCCATTCCGTAATACGACCGAGTCGGATTTCCACGGAAGGTCAGAACGCCGGGAACTTTCTGGCTCCACATCGTTCCTGAGGATTTTGGATTCACCCATCCGTTGTACGGCGCCTCGGTGGTGGTGGTTGTCCCCTTCGCCGTGGAGCTCGGAGAATCAGAAGATGCAGTTTCCGAATCAGTTGCCTTCGAATCAGAACCATTCGTGACAACGAGAAGCCCAACGACAACAACGGCAACTGCGACAAGTGCAAGGGCAAAGACTCGCCATGGAGTTTGAGGGACCGGTTTGGCGTGCTTCATGGCGATACCCGATTCGGATCCGGGGGGGGGAACGCCAACCGATCAGCCGGCGCTGCCTTCGGCAACCAGACGCTCAAGCACGAGTTCGGGGTTGTCGGCCTCGAGGCGCTCGAGCCAAAACTGGCTTTCGAACAGCGCCATGAGCGTACCGTCGGCCTTCTCAAGGATTCGGACACCCCGCATTCCCTGAAGCTTTGATGCGCTTTCACGGTTGGTACGGCGGGCGACTTTGTAATTCGTGGGCGAAAGCTCCACCGGAGCACCGAACTCGTTTTCTAAGCGATAAACGGCGACATCGAACTGCATGGGACCGACCGCAGCGAGCACGGGGGCGGAATCGCCTTGGTCGATGTCACGAAGAACTTGAACGACACCTTCTTCGTCAAGCTGAGCAATACCTCGTCGGAACTGCTTGTAACGCCCGGTGTCCTTCACGCGGGCAACGGAGAAGAACTCGGGGGCGAAACTGGGGATGGCGGGAAATTCAACGGGTTTGTCAAGCCAAAGGGTGTCTCCCACCCGGACATCAGTTGCATTGACGAGTCCGACAACATCGCCGGGAAATGCTTCGTCGATGGTTTCGCGTTCCGAGCCGAACACCTGATGGGCGTACTTGGTTGCAAACGGCTTGCCAGTGTTGCCATGTGTGATGACCATTCCGCGCTCAAACTTGCCGGAACACACCCGCAGGAAGGCAATGCGATCACGATGCGATGGGTCCATGTTTGCTTGAACCTTGAATACGAAACCTGAGAACGGATCATCGAGCTGGCGGATTGCGCCTTCGGCATCGGGCCGCGCGCTCGGTGATGGGACGAGATCAATAATCGCGTCGAGCAACTTGCGCACACCGAAGTTGGTGAGGGCCGAGCCGAAGAATGTTGGTGTCGATTGCGCTCCGACGAATAACTCGATGTCGAGGTCAGCGCCAACTTCATCGAGCAGCGTGATGCCATCGAGCGCGGCTTGCCAAGCCTCGCCTTCATCGATTGCTGCTTGTGCTGGGTCGACAACTTCTTCCGGCGCTTCGGTAGCACCGCGAGCGACGCGCGTGTAGCGGGTGAACAAACCGTCACGTCGGTCGATGACTCCGCGAAAGTCACCGGCAATGCCGACAGGCCAGGTGACTGGTGTAACGACTAGTCCAATCTGCTGTTCGATCTCATCGATGAGTTCAAGCGGGTCGAGGCCTGGGCGATCCCATTTATTTATGAACGTGAGAAGCGGCATCTCGCGCTGTCGGCAAACATCAAACAACTTGAGGGTTTGGGGTTCGATTCCTTTGGCGGCGTCGAGAACCATGACAGCGGCATCTGCAGCAGCAAGCACGCGGTAGGTGTCTTCAGAGAAATCGCGATGGCCGGGGGTGTCGAGAAGGTTCACAACACAGTCGCGGTAGGGAAACTGCAGCACCGTCGACGTGATTGAAATTCCTCGCTGCTGTTCGAGTGCCATCCAGTCAGAGGTGGCCGATCGACGACCCGACCGAGCTTTGACGGCGCCCGCCTCGCTGCTTAGCGCTCCGCCATAAAGAAGAAACTTCTCGGTCAGCGTGGTTTTGCCGGCATCGGGGTGACTAATGATGGCGAACGTACGGCGACGCGAGGCCTCGGTGGACGGAGTGGACATTGGTCGGAGGGTAGCGGTCAGTGAGCCGCAGTTGAACAGGAAGGACAAACGCCCATGAGATCGAGGCGATGATGCTCGATGCGAAAACCGTGAGTATCTGCGATAAGCGACGAAAACGCAGACACTCCATCTTCAAGTTCTGTGGGCACGTCGATATCGATGACCGAACCACATCGTTCGCAGATGAGGTGATGATGGTGACCGGTGAGATCTTCGGCGAGTTCGTAACGTGCGGTGTCGTCGGCGGTAACGAGACGGCGGACTACTCCTGCTTCTTCGAGAACGGAAAGGTTCCGATATGCAGAGCTCTGTGCCATTCCTGGGGTGCCATCGATGAGTTCGAGCACTGTGACAGGACGATCTGCCTCGCGCAGCGCATCGATCAGGACGCGTCGATTGGCCGTGTAGCGCTGTCCGTCTCGGCGGAGGCGCTCATCGGCGGTGTCGTGCACGTCGATCTGGTGATGCTGCATAGTTTGGTCAGTGTACGGCGAACGGGAATACGGGCAGCAGGCGATAGCGACCTAGGCTCGCTGACGTGCCCGAAACCGATCAGACACGCGAGTTTCCCGGAGCAAAAGCTCCCGATCGCACTGGTTCTATTGACAGCAGCGGACTCCGACTCGCGCTGAACGAGTGGGGCGACCCCGAAGCACCAATCATCGCGATGGTGCACGGTGGTTTTGATTTCTCGCGCACCTTTGATGTGTTTGCACCGATGATCGCTGACGCGGGATGGCGTGTGGTGGCGTGGGATGCTCGTGGACATGGAGATTCTGATCACGCGCATCTCTATGGATGGGCTGCCGATGTTCGCGACCACCTTGCTGCCATTCAATCAATCAGTCGCGAACCAATCGTTCTGCTTGGACACTCAAAGGGTGGCGGACAGCTCCTTGATCTTCTAGACGGTCGTCCTTCGTTGGCCCGAGCATTCGTGAACCTCGACGGACTTCCTTCACAATTCTCCTCACCTGATGTCAACGACCGTGAGCGTCGTCGAATGCGCCGAGCCGATTTGGCATCAGGTCTTGATCGACGTCGTCGTCGAGCCGAGCTCACGCGCCGACCCGACACGATCGAAGGGTTAGCTGAGCGACGTCAACCGATGAATCCGCGCCTTTCGCGTGAATGGCTCGAATATCTCGTCACGGTTGGCGCTCGACAGGACAGTGATGGTTGGCGTTGGAAGATCGATCCAGTGCTCCACCTCGGTGGTTTCGGTCCGTGGCGTCCAGGTTGGTCACTTGATCATCTTGCTGCACTCGAAATGCCGTTCCTCGGAGTGCTTTCGGGAGTCCAAGATGATCCAATGGGATGGAAGAGTCGCCGAGGTGACATCGAACCGTTCCTCCCGCCTGGTGGCCGACTCGAGTTTTACGACGACATTGGCCACTTTCTGCATATCGAACAGACACGGTTCATTGCCGATCTCGTGCTCGAGTTTTTGGGACGGCTTCGATGACGCGGCGAACGGACTTTCTTCTCAACGGTTCCCTTCGACTGGCAGTGCACACGTTGGCCGAAGGCGAAGGTCGTCCGTTGCTGTTGCTGCACGGCTTAGGCGAGGAGTCTCCGCACACACGACCCGCTTGGACCGCGGCATGGACTGGTCCGGTACTCGCATTGGATTTCACCGGTCACGGTGAATCAGAGGTTCCTGTAAGTGGCGGCTACACCCCAGAAGGCCTCATGTCCGACGTTGACGCCGTTCTTGCCTCTCAAGGCCCAGTCACGATCGTTGGACGCGGTTTCGGTGCATGGGTGGGCCTCTTGATTGCCGGCGCGCGCACGTCGCTTGTTCATGGTGTTGTGCTGTTCGATGGTTCAGGAATTCAAGGCGGCGGCCCGCAGCCGCCAACGCCGTACGTCAATGTCTTACCTGCTTCGGGTGCGGTAACACCTGACCCGTATGCGCTACTCGAACTCAGTCGTGATCCACGACCGCCGGACTACGCACTCGACTATGTGCGGTTCGTGCTTGAAGATTCTGAAATCGAAAATCCAATTGTGGTGAGCGCGCGCATTCGACCGGATTGGTTAGCCGCCGTCGCATCTGACATTGGTGTGATTGAACTTCCGTTGGAACAAGCAGTCGCGTCTTTTGCGTAAATTGCTTGATGAGACTGCGAGAAATTCAGAAGTCGCGAGCGCCGACGTACACCGCGAGATCGCGTAGGGCATCAAACGCTTCGCTGGTGATTGCTGCATCATCAAGGGCGGCCATTGCTTGTTTGGTGAGAAGCGAAATGCTCGCTTCAATTTCAAACAATGCATCTGTCTCGGTAAAGACCGACTGAACATCGCGAATTTCCTCAAGAGAAAGATCGATTGAGCCAACTCGATCGAGAATCTGTCGTTGCGAGGGTGTGGCGCGATCGATCGCAATCGCCAACATTGGGGTTGGTTTGCCCTCGCGTAAGTCATCCCCGACGGGCTTTCCAGTGCGCTCGCTTTCCCCAAACGTTCCGAGGATGTCATCGCGCAACTGAAACGCTTCGCCTAGTGGCTCCCCATAGCGGGAAAGAGTGGTTTCAAGAACTGCGAGTTGTCCGGCGAGCGCAGCACCAACATGCAACGGCCGTTCGATTGTGTACTTCCCGGACTTGTAGCGAACGATTCGTCGAGCAGTTTCGAGATCGACGTCACCTCGAGCAGCACCGAGAACATCAAGGAATTGACCGATATTCAACTCGATTTTGAGTTCATTCCAAATAGCAAATGCATCGGGCGGAGTTGCCGACATCAATCGATCGGCGTAGACCTCGGCGAGATCACCGACGAGTATCGCAACACCTTCACCGAATCTTCGTGATTCGCCGTTCCAATCATGCGATCGATGGGTCGATTCGAATGACATGTGAACAGTTGGCTCGCCACGACGTGTAGAGGAACCGTCCATGACATCGTCATGCACAAGCGCGAACGCGTGGAGCAATTCGAAGGCGGCACCGGTGTCGATGATCGCCGAATCGTCGGGATCACCACCTGCACCGACGAATGCCCAATGGCAAAAAGCAGGGCGAAGTCGCTTTCCGCCGTCGACAACAAATCGAGTGAGGACTTCGAGGGGGGCTTCGAGGTCAGCGTCAATTGCAATCCAGCGGGCTTGTTCAGATTCAAGAAGTGACCGGAGACGAGCTTCAACCGGAGCGGCAACGGCGGTGAGTGCCGCGGGGATCGCTACTGGCGCGTTGGGAGTCACTCGTCCTCTTCGTCGCCGCTGTCGAGCGCATCGAGATCAGCGACGATTCTGGTCACTTCAACTTGGGCATTTTCAAGTCGACCGCGGCATAGCTCAATGAGGTCGGCGGCTCGGCGAACCTGTTCGGCCAAGCGATCGACATCGACATCGTCAGCTTCGAGTTCGCTGAGAATTTCTTCGAGCTCTGTCACTGCATCTGCATATCCGAGTGAATCCGGTGCGGTCTTCTTGGTTGCCATGGTGTCTCTCAATCGGTGTCGGTTGCAGTGCTTGTAATTGTTCCGTCGGCCACGGTCGTGACAAGTGTGTCGCCCGCCGAAACGTCCGCGACATGCCGTACGACCGTACCGCTCGCGGTTCGGGTAATCGACCAGCCGCGGGCCAGCGTGCGCACAGGGTCAACGGCGCTGAGTCGGGCAGCGAAAAGGTCGAGCGTCTGGCGTTCCGACTTCACAGTTGTTTCGAGCGCGCGACTGAGGCGCGCCGTTGTTGCGATCATGTGATGACGCTCAACAGTGAGGCGGGTGCGAGCGCCGATTGCTGCATGCCGAGCGGATCGGGCGAGACGCTCGCGTTCGCTCGCGAGTGTGGTCGAAACGATCTCGGCAATATCTGCCCAAGCGGCTTCGCTTCGATTGACGATGTCGAGCGCGCTGTCGATCAGCGCCTCGGCGCAAGCCGTAGGTGTCTTATTTGCAGTGTGAGCAACAACATCAGCAACACTTGTGTCGATTTCATGACCGATGCCAGTGAAGACCGGAATGGTCGACGTCGCGATCGTTCGTGCAACGAGTTCATGGTCGAAGACGGCGAGGTCGAGCCGCGATCCGCCACCGCGTACAAGCGCAATAACATCGAGATTCATGCGCTGAGCGGTTCGAAGTGCAGCAGCGATCGTTCGTTCCGCTCCGGCACCTTGCACTTTCGAATCAATGAGCGACACCTGCCAAGGCAGACCGCTCTCGACCAATGAGTGCATGAAGTCGGCTTGAGCAGCGCTTTCGTCGGCGGTGATGAGCGCAATATGGAGAGGCATCGCAGGAACCGTGAGCATGCGGTTCCGATCGATGAGACCCTCGGCGCGTAGAAGCGCGAGGACTCGTTCGCGTTCGGATTCAAGCGCTTCAAGGGTGAATGCAGGGTCGATGTCCTGCATTGAAAGTTGTAGTCGACCGCCAGCGAGCCACAATTCGAGTGGTCCACGTATTCGAACTTTGACCCCTTCTTCGAGGCGAACAGTCCCGGCGTCTCGAAGTTTTTGATCAACTCGAGTTCTCGTGCGACTCCAGAGCGCGACTGGGACTTTGGCGCTGACTGCACCTTTATCGTCGCGGTCGACAAGGTCGAAATAGAAATGGCCCCGAGACTCTCTGGGACCAGAAATTTCGCCATCGACCCACACGGCCCCGCCGAGGCGTTCTTTGATGGCATCGGCGGTCGCCGTCATGAGTTCGGTCACCGTGTAGTTGACGCCGTCCATGGGCGGCACGGTAGCGGGCGAATGCTCTCAAAGAGTCAGACCATGGGAACTTTCCGCGACCGGAAACGCCAAGATTGCTGAGCGTTACTCCTGAACGAGCTCGATCAGTGTGCCTAGAGCGTCCTTCGGATGGATGAACGCAACGGTGGTGCCGCGGGAACCGGGTCGAGGGGCGTCATCGAGCACACGGAAACCTTGAGCCTTCACGGCGTCAAGCGCTTCGCCGCAATCAGCAACGCGATAACCGACATGATGAATGCCAGGACCACCACGAGTGTTGAGCCACTTTGCAACGGTTGAGTCTTCGCGAGTTGGCGTGAGCAGCTGCACGTAGCTTTCGGCGACCTTCAAAAGTGCTTCTTCAACACCATCGCTTTCGACAACTTCGCGATGGTCCACGACTGCGCCAAACGTTTCGCGGTAGTAGTCAATTGCTGCGCCGAGATCCGGAACAGCGATTGCGATGTGGTCGATTTCGGTAAGCAGTGGCTTTTGGTTCGCAGCTGCGTCGCTCATTTGGACTCCTGATTCTTCTTCGCCGGGTCGGCGTGCGGTGATGGCCATTAGTCGTGCTGTTCGTTTCCGTTAGGCGCCGTGGCGGCGAAATGCAGTGATGCGATCCTCGCCAACCTTCGCGCGGAATTCGGGATCATCGATGCCGAGTCCCTCGGAGGGAGCAAGGCACAAGACGCCGATCTTGCCTTCGTGCAAGTTCTTGTGCACTTGGTAAGCGGCTTCGCCGGTCTGATCAAGCGGATACACCGCAGAAAGAATCGGTTGAATCTTTCCTTCACAAATCAGTTGGTTGGCCGCCCATGCTTCGGCGTAGTTGGCGAAGTGCGAACTGATGATGTTCTTCAACTTCATCCAAAGGTGACGGTTGTCGTATTCGATCATGAAGCCGCTAGTCGCAGCACACGTAACGATTGTTCCGCCGCGTGCTGCAACGAATACCGACGCACCGAAGGTTTGGCGGCCGGGATGTTCGAACACGATGTCGACATCGCGACCAATCATTGAACGAATGTCCTTGCCGAGACGACGCCACTCGGCTTCATCTTGTGTGTGGTCATCAGCCCAGAACTTGTAGTTGGCGTCGCGTCGATCGATGACGTGCTCGACACCGAGGTCGTTGAGGAGCGCGACCTTCTCGGGGGACGACACGACCCCCACCGGTGTTCCGCCTCCATTGAGGATGTACTGCACGGCATAACCACCAAGGCCGCCCGACGCGCCCCAAACAAGGACGGCATCGCCTTGCTTCATTTGGGCCGCATTCTTGCTGACGAGCATGCGGTAACTCGTCGAGTTGCACAGCGCGTTGACTGACGCTTCTTCCCATGAAAGATGCGCAGGCTTCGGCATGAGTTGGTTGGCCTTGACGACAGAAAGTTCAGCGAGACCGCCGTAGTTGGTTTCGAATCCCCAAATGCGTTGGTTGTCACCCAGCATGGAGTCGTTGTGGCTTGATGGATCTTGATCATCGACGTAGTTGCAGTGAACGACGACCTTGTCGCCGACCTTCCATTTGCGCACCGCGCTTCCAACTCGCAACACAACGCCTGACGCATCCGAGCCAACGGCATGGAACGGTTGGTCGTGGCGTGCTCCCCAATAACTCTCCTTGCCGAGTCGCTTGAGGAATCCGAAGGTTGAGACCGGTTCAAAGATCGATGACCACACCGTGTTGAAGTTGATCGAACTTGCCATGACGGCGATGACGACCTCGTCGGGGGCCAATTCGGGCATCCCGATCTCTTGGAGATGCAACGACTGTCGGGGGTCTTTGTCGCCCGACTCCATGCCGTCGAACATGGTTTGTTCTGAGGCAAGAACAACGGTGGCCTTGTAGGACTCGGGCAGGGGAATGGCGGCGAGTTCTTCGCCGGGGGCTCCCTGAATGATGGCGTCGATGATCTGCTGCATGGGCGGGCACGCTACCGGTCCTGCCCCTCCTGGGGCCATGTGGTTGACGACCCAAAGGCCATGAGGCCCCGCGAGTTACCGACGGGTAGTGTTTGGAACCGGGACATCACCGTCCCTCCAGCCGACCACCTGTCTGAGTTGGCGGCTAGGTACTCATCCTCTTGGAGGTTCAGACATGGCTGGATCGGTCATTCTCGCTGGCGCCCGCACCCCTATTGGCAAGTTGTCCGGCGCACTCGCCGGTTTCGAAGCCACCGACCTGGGTGCAATCGCCATCCGTGCTGCGCTTCAGCGCGCCGGGCTCACTCCTGATCAGATCGACTACGTCTTCATGGGGCAGGTGCTGCTCGGAGGCGCGGGTCAGATGACTGCCCGCCAGGCATCGACCAAAGCCGGTATCCCCATGTCGGTTCCGTCGACCACCGTGAACAAGGTGTGTCTGTCGGGCCTGAACTCGATCCACCTTGCCGATCTCTACATCCAGTCTGGTGAAGCTGACATCGTTGTCGCAGGTGGCATGGAGTCCATGACGAACGCTCCGTACCTCTTGCCTAGCGCACGCGCTGGTCTTCGCATGGGTGACGGCAAGGTGGTCGACTCGATGATGTTCGACGGTTTGTTCTGCGCCATCGACCAAATGGCAATGGGCGCCGGCACCGAGAAGTACGCGGCCACTGCTGGCATCAGTCGCGAATCACAAGATGCACTTGCTGCGCTTTCGCACGCACGTGCGGTTAAGGCACAGACTGACGGTCTCTTCAACGACGAAATTGTCAAAGTCGAAATTCCCCAGCGCAAGGGAGACCCCAAGTTGTTCTCCGAGGACGAAGGTGTCCGCGCCGAAACCACCTATGACTCGCTGAGCGGACTTCGTCCGGCGTTCGACAAGGCCGGAAACATCACCGCTGGTAACGCGTCACAGATTTCCGACGGCGGTGCTGCCGTCATTGTCGCTTCGGAAGCAGCGGCCGAACGTCTTGGCATTACGCCACTTGGTCGCATCATCGGTTATGGACAGGTCGCTGGTCCCGATGCGTCGCTTCTTGATCAGCCGGCAAACGCCATTAACAACGCGCTTGATCGTGCAGGTATGAAGGTCAGCGATCTTGATCTTTTCGAACTGAACGAAGCCTTTGCAGCAGTCGGTGTTGCATCAATGGCCAAGCTTGGCATTACCGACGAAATCACCAACATCAATGGTGGCGCGATCGCGCTTGGTCACCCAATTGGCATGTCAGGCACACGCGTTGCGCTTCACATTCTTATGGAACTCAAGCGTCGCGGTGGAGGCAAGGGTGCTGC
This sequence comes from Acidimicrobiales bacterium, assembly GCA_030830565.1. Taxonomy (GTDB): domain Bacteria; phylum Actinomycetota; class Acidimicrobiia; order Acidimicrobiales; family Acidimicrobilacustridaceae; genus Acidimicrobilacustris. The sequence continues at coordinate 76,610 of JAURMR010000024.1, read as the reverse complement.
TGCACTCTGTGGTGGTGGCGGTCAGGGCGACGCCATCCTTCTTGAGTCGATCTGAGTTAGTCGACGTCGCGGCGGCCCTCGAGGGCGCGGCCGAGCGTGAGCTCGTCTGCGTACTCGAGGTCGCCACCGACAGGTAGTCCGCTGGCAATTCGCGTCACACGAATGCCGAGTGGTTTCAGCAAACGACCTAGATACATAGCGGTGGCTTCGCCCTCGATATTGGGGTTCGTGCAAAGAATGACTTCTTCGATGCCCTCTGGTTCGATGCGCGCAAGAAGTTCTTTCACACGCAATTGGTCTGGACCAATGCCTTCGATCGGGCTAATTGCGCCTTGAAGTACGTGGTATCGACCGCGGTATTCGCCGGTCTTCTCGACGGCGACGATGTCACGGGGTTCTTCAACGACGCACACCACACTTGGTTCGCGACGTGTGTCGCTGCAGATTCCGCATGCGTCGCCTTCGGACACGTTGAAACAGGTTGTGCAAAAACTCACCCGCTCTTTGACGACTGCAATTGCTGCTGCGAGTCGGAGCGCGTCTTCGGTTGGAAGTTTCAGAAGATGAAACGCAATGCGCTGTGCAGACTTTGGCCCAACGCCAGGAAGGCGTCCGAGTTCGTCGATGAGGTCCTGTACTGGACCGGCGTAGACACTCACGTTTGATCGCCGGGATTTGGCGAATCGATTTCGATGATGTCGTCGGAAGCGCCGAAGAGTCCGAGTGCTTCGAGATCGGCAAGGCCGCCGAGATCTCCGAGATCGCCAAGGTCGGGCATGCCTGCATTCTGGAATGGTCCGAGAACTTCCTGCTGCATGGCGTCGATTTGCGCAAGCGCGTCGTGGAACGCAGCAAGAACAAGATCTTCAAGCATGGAAACATCGGCCGGATCGACTGCTTCGGGTGCGATCGAAACGTTCAGCACCTGCAGGCCACCCGAAACTCGGATGGCAACTGCGCCTCCGCCTGCCTGACCGACAAACTCGCGCAATGCGGCCGCGGCACGAGCTTGTTCGAACTGTTGTTGCATGGCCATGGCCTGGCTCAGCATTGAACCGAGATCGAATTGGTCTGACATGTGGGCTCCCGGAGGGGCGAAGGGGCGGGGGATCTATTCCTCGTCGACGAGTGATGCGCCCGGGAACACTGCGGCGATGCGGTCGACACCGGCAGTCGCAGTTCCTCGGGCATTGGTGAGGTCGTCGAGGTCGATGGATTCGTCGATGGGGTTTTCGTCGGCAGCGGCGCGGCGAGACGCAGCAACTGCACGTGGTGCTGAAGGATCGGGAGCAGAACCATCGACGACAAGGCGGATCGGAACGGCGGTCCCGAAATGTGCAGTTAGTACGGCCTCGACCTCGGGCCGCAGTTCTTCACAACGCGTTGCGTGAGGTTCGTTGGGGAGCCCGAAGACTGCGACACCGTCGACAACATCAACCCAATGGCCACCGGAGAAGCGTGCCCGAGAGCGTTGGGGGAGCGCCGGCAGAAGCGTGTCGCTCCAGACGCGAGTGAGATCGACAAGCGCGGGCATTGCGCCACCGGTTGGGGCAGGAGTCGGTGGAGGAGCTGGCGCAGGAGGAGTCGGTTCGCTCGTTGCTGCAGCGGCGATTGGTTCCGGAGCGATGGCCGCCGAAGGCACAGGCGCTGATGCAGCGGCGGTGGGAGTGGCCCCCGGACGTGACGGCCGGGCGGGACGACCAGCGGCTGGTCGAGCAGCGGGACGCGCAGGCCGACCGCTGTCATCAGCACCTGAGCGGCGAAGGAGTTCTTGGCGAGCAACATCTGCGGGACGGCTGCCGGCAGGAGGAAGCGAGCTGGTATCGGTGTGATCGTCGTCGGAGTCGTTCGCCACGGGCGGAGGAGGCGCAGTCGGGCGAGCAGGACCGGGGCTCGCAAGCGCGGGATCGACTGCAACAACAACGCCATCGCGTTCAAGACGAGAAATGCGATCAGCCAGTGACGACAGCGAAATGTCGGCATCGTCACGGGTGAGGCGAACAAGTGCGACTTCGAGCGGAATACGTGGATCAAGCGCGTCTTGAATGCCAACGAACGCTTCGCCGAGAGATTCAAGTGCGCGAGTTGCGCCCGCCGCACCAAGGCGACGGCCTTGTTCGGTTGCTCGTGCACGATCGGTGTCGGTGAGGCGTGAAAGATCGGCGCCAACCGATGCAAGGAACACATCGCGCAAACGCGCAATGAGTGCCTCGCCAAGAACCCGCGGATTGCGGCCTCGCGACAATGCGCCTTCGACCGCAATAAGCGCGCGCCCGGTGTCGCGTTCGCATAATGCCTCGACGAGTTCGTCGACGGCATCTTCGGAATCGGGAATTCCGCCGGCAGCGACCACGCGGTCGAGCGCCGAAAGCGTGTCGCGTGCAGAACCAGCGCCGACTCGCAAGACATACGCGCGACCTTCAGGCGAGAGTTCGAGTCCCGCATCGGCGACGACATGGTCAACAAGACCTTCGAGATCGGCAGCCGAAAGCAGATGCACTTCGAAGTGCTGCGTGCGACTGCGGATGGTGGGCAGCACCTTCTGCGGGTCGGTGGTGGCTAGCACGAAGATCACATGCGAAGGCGGCTCTTCGAGCGTTTTGAGCAATGCGTTCGACGCTGCAGTCGAAAGCATGTGGACTTCGTCGAGGATGTACACCTTGTAACGGCCAGGTGTGGCCAGCGACGCGCTCGAAATCAGATCGCGAATCGCGTCGACACCATTGTTCGAAGCGGCATCGAGTTCGTGGACGTCGAAACTTGTGCCGGCATCGATCGAGAGACAGGAATCGCAGACGCAACACGGTTCACCTGCGACAGGGTTCTCGCAGTTGAGGACCTTGGCCAGGATGCGAGCGGTGGAGGTCTTTCCGGTGCCGCGAGGGCCCGAGAACAAATAGGCATGGCCGAGCCGATCTTCGGTAACGGCATTGCGAAGGGCAGCCACAAGATGCTCTTGACCGCGGACCTCGCTGAAGCGGGTCGGGCGATAGCGGCGGTAGAGCGACTGGTAAGACATCGGGGCGAGCCTACCGATCGGCCGGGACTGCCATTGCCTTGATCTGGCGGTGGCGGGTTGGAGTCCGGTGGGCGCGAAACGACCCGCTCCCCCGTGTGACGGTCAGGCGACCTGCGGCACATCGGTGGTCCCGTTGAGAGCTGCTGCCTTCCGGCCCTGACTCGATTCGCGGGTTCCGATTGCACAGGACCCGACCGCCACACGCGAGAGCGGGTCGGGAGGAACGATACCCTGTCGGACTGGAATGCCATCCGGCCTCGTCGGTTGGTCCCCGGGAGGGGTGCGAGAGCGGCCGAATCGGCACGCTTGGAAAGCGTGTGTGGGGAAACTCACCGTGGGTTCGAATCCCACTCCCTCCGCCAAGAACTGTTGTGAAAACACGTGATCGGAGAACAAATGGGAGATGCAGCATCCGCACCCCAACTCTCCGATCACGAGCTCATGGGTCTGGCCATCGAGGAAGCTCGGCGAGCTGGCGAGCAGGGCGAAGTGCCGATCGGTGCCATCGTCGTGATCGACGGCAAGGTTGTCGCTCGGCGTCATAACGAGCGCGAACAGTCCCAGGATCCAACCTCGCATGCGGAATTGTTGGCGGTTCGTGACGCGGCCGCAGCGGTTGGTTCGTGGCGTCTCGAGAACGCCACGGTGGTTGTCACCCTTGAACCATGTGCGATGTGCGCGGGGCTAATGGTCAATGCTCGTGTCGGGCGCGTCGTGTTTGGTGCCCGTAGTTATGAAAACGGTGCATGCGGTTCGTTGTACTCACTCGGAAGCGATCCTCGTCTCAATCATGAATTCGTGACGGTTTCCGATGTGCGGGCAGACGAATGCAGCGAATTGCTTTCTTCCTATTTCGCCGGTCTGCGCTAACTCTTCGGAGTCTCCCGAGGCGCGTTGGCCCCCTCAGAAGGGCGGCCACTAGTGTCGAAGACGGAAAGTTGCCAGAGCGGACGAATGGGGCGGCCTCGAAAGCCGTTGTGGCCTTCGGGTCACCGAGGGTTCGAATCCCTCACTTTCCGCCACCAACACCGGCGCCCTTGGGGCGCCGGTGGCGCGTTTTGAGCCGTAGCCTGAGCGAACCATGATGCCCAGTTCGCTTCACATGATGATGGCCGGCAATCGCGACGCGATCGCCGGTAAGTCACTTAGCCGTCGCACGATTCGCCGTGTTCTTTCCTACGCCCGTCCCTATCGCTGGGCGATCACGGCATTTGTGATTGTCATCGTCATCCAGGCGCTTTTGGGGCTCGCGCCTGCACTGTTGTTCCGTCAGATCATCGACAAGGCCATTCCCGAAGGAAATCGCGGTCTTCTCCATGTGCTGGCCGCCGTCGTTATCGCCGCCGCAGTGTTTTCATCCGGCATGTCGTTCTTCGAGCGGCTCTATTCGTCGCGGATCGGCGAGGGCCTCATCTATGACCTGCGCGTCAAGTTGTTCGATCACGTTTCTGCGATGCCGATTGGTTTCTTCACTCGCACCCAAACCGGCGCGCTGATGAGTCGGCTCAATAACGATGTGATCGGCGCGCAGCGCGCAGTTACGACAACCCTTGGTTCGGTTGTTTCAAATGTGATTGTGCTCATCACAACATTGATCGCAATGTTTTATTTGGAGTGGCGCCTCACGATTATCGGCATCTTGGTGCTGCCAATTTTCATTATTCCGGCCAAACGTGTTGGTCGCCGTTTATCGGCTATTACTCGACGCGGCTTCGATCTCAACGCCGCGATGAATACACAAATGACTGAACGCTTCAACGTCTCCGGTGCGTTGCTTGTGAAGTTGTTCGGCAATCGAAAGCGCGAAAGCAAGGAATTTTCGGATCGAGCCGCGGAGGTTCGTGACATTGGAATTCAAAGCGCGATGTACAGCCGCACTTTCCTCATCGCACTCGCGCTAGTGGGGGCGATCGGAACAGCGCTTGTCTACTGGGTCGGCGGCCAGCTCGTTATTTCCGATGCGATCACACTCGGAACCCTTGTTGCGTTGGCCGCCCTTGTCACTCGCATCTATGAACCGCTTACTGCGCTTTCCAGTGCGCGAGTTGACATCATGACTGCGCTTGTTTCCTTCGATCGCGTTTTCGAAGTTCTTGATCTTCGCAATTCGCTTGATGACAAGGAAGGCGCAATTGATCTTCCGCCGTCGAAGGGCGCAATTGAATTCGACCACGTGACCTTCCGTTATCCCTCGGGTGCCGAAGAGTCATTGGCATCGTTGGAGATCGGTCTGAGCGGTTCGGTTGACGATGGTCCCGGCGCCGAGGTGTTGCACGACGTATCGGCGTCGATCCTCCCTGGTCAGTTGATTGCACTTGTTGGTCCATCAGGGGCGGGCAAGACCACGATGAGCTCTTTGGTCCCGCGTCTTTATGACGTCACCGAAGGCGCGGTGCGGATCGATGGCCATGATGTTCGGGATCTCACGCTTGATTCGTTGCGTGGAGCTGTCGGTGTGGTGTCACAGGATCCACATTTGTTCCACGACACGGTGGCCGAAAACCTTCGTTACGCACGACCCGATGCCACCGACACCGAAATCGTTGCTGCATGCCAAGCGGCGCAGATCCACGACGTGATCACGGCGCTTCCTGATGGCTACAACACGGTGGTTGGTGAGCGCGGTCATCGCCTTTCCGGCGGAGAAAAGCAGCGTTTGGCCATTGCTCGAGTTCTTGTCAAAGCCCCCGCCATCGTCGTGCTCGATGAAGCGACGAGCCATCTCGACTCGGAGAACGAATCACTTGTACAGCAGGCCCTTGCCACTGCACTCGCCGGTCGAACGGCGCTCGTGGTTGCGCATCGGCTCTCAACCATTACTGGTGCAGATCAGATTCTCGTTCTGGAATCTGGCCGCATTGTTGAGCGCGGTCGACACGAAGAGTTGCTGGCGGCCGAAGGTTTGTATGCCGATCTCTATCGGACGTTGGTGCGCCAAGACCTCGAAGGCGCCGAGGCGTAAGCCGTTACGAGTTTGCTAGGAGGGCTCGCAAACGTGGGAGCACCTCAGTCCCAAGTTCGGCAATCTGTTCACGTGCCGCATCGGCAGAAATGCCGGGAGCATGAATCCGTAGGTTGAGGCACGTGGTGTTCGTGCTGGTTACCGCGGCTGCGAGTTCGGCAGCGAGCGAAGCGGGGTCATCGCCGCAGATCCAACCGTCATCACGCCAATGGGAAAGCGCCTCTGTTGGTGAATAGCTCTGATACACCTCAAACTGAGCTTCGAATGCTTCTTTCGGCGGCGGGCCAAGCCACACTCGACGTATGAGGATGCGTGGCGCAGTGCCGCCAGCATTGACGTATGCATCGGAGAGCGTTCGCAATCGATCGGGATTGCTACCTCCATCGAAAATGATTCCGGCACCGGCTGCCGCAGCGCGACGAACCGCCGCAGGACTCATTGCCGTACTTATGACCGGAATGGGCTTCGCTGAGAGTTCGCGCAATGCCCGGTCTCCGTGGATCACTCCGAGATCGCGGCCGGAAAGCATTTCTACAAGTCGGGGTAGATCCCGCTTGAACACGTCGACTGCGGAACCTTGGGCGATGCCCATTGCTTCGAAATCAAGAGGCAGCGAGCCCGAACCTACGCCGATGCCAACGCGGCCCGGAAAGCGCGCGTCAAGCCACGCAACTTCTTCAGCGAGCATCGCGACGGGGCGAAGGGGAAGAAGTACCGGACAGGCCGCTGCCCATCCACGCGACATCACAGAGAGCTGAAACGCGCTGGTTTGCAATGGGTTCGGCAAATAGCCAGCGAATCCGCCGTGATGTTCCGACGTCATGACGCCGTCGAAGCCATTGTCGGAAGCGAGAGCCGCTTGAGCGCATAACTGGTCGACAATGTCGACAGCGCTGAGTTCGTTATGGGGGTAGAGGCGTAGTGAGATCGATCCGTCCGCGAAGACAAAATTGGCGCTGGATTGATCGGTCATAGCTGGAGATTACGACGCATCGAATGCAGGCGCAGACGTTCGTGTCGTCCTACGCTCCCACCATGGCATCAGAGGAACTCTCCGAAACCGTTGCACGCCTCTGGGCGCACGAGCAGATTCGTCAACTGGCATCGCACTACGCAGTTGCGGTTGATTCCCGTGATCTCGACGCGTTGGTGATGTTGTTCATTGACGATGTCCGCGTCGGACGTGACACCTACGGTCGTGAAGCATTGCGTGCATCATTCGCGGAGTCGCTCAGCGCGATCGGAATTTCGATGTTGAACGTCGGTACCCATGCCATTGACCTTGTCGATGATGATCACGCAACTGGACAGGTCTATTGCCACGGCCAGATCCAAGACGGCGAACGCTGGATTCATCAGTTCATCCTGTATCGCGACACCTACGAACGACGTAACGGGCAGTGGCACTTTGTCCGAAGGATTCACGAACTTTGGTACGGAGAACAAGCGCCGACATCGCCGCTTTCGTTGGCGCCTGCGGAATGGCCGAAGAACCATGATGGGGTGGGAACGGTTCCTTCCTCGTGGTCCTCTTGGACCTCGTTCTGGGCCAATAACGCCTGAGTCATTTCCTCACATCATGGGTGTGACTCTTTCCCCTGCCTCTTTCAGTGCAGAGAACTATCGTTGGTGCATCGGCGCGCCGGCGCCGACTGAGTTCTTGGGGAGAACACATGACTGATGCACCGCCACCGCCACCGCCTGGAAGTGTCCCGCCGCCTCCTCCCGGAAGCACGCCACCTCCAGCACCGCCCACACCTCCTGCGCCGCCCGCCCCTCCGGCTGGCGGATTTTCACCCCCGCCCGCGCCCCCGGTTCCGCCGGCAGGTGGGGCACCCAGTCCGAACAACGGATTGGCAATTGCCGCGCTTGTGCTCGGCATCTTGACCTTTGTGTGTCTCGGTCCGATTGCCGGCGTTCTCGCCATCATCTTCGGCTTCCTAGGAATGAAGAAGGCCAACGAGATGGGCGGCACTGGCAAGGGCATGTCCATCGCCGGAATGGTTCTTGGCATCGTCGGGACAGTCGTTTCGATTCTGTTCCTTGTATTCGTTGTCTTCGCTGCCGATCAGGCTTCTGACTCAATCTCTGATTCTGTGAAGAACTGGTCGGGAGAGGCGAATGCGTCGGACTACAACGTGACAGTTGAAAAGTGTGCAGTCGACAGCACATTCGATTCGCCGGAAATGACAATCAAAGTCACGAATAAAACTTCGGTTGAGAAGAGTTACATCTTCAACTACGAGTTCCGTTCAGGCTCGGGTGCGCTTATCGATAGTGGCGCTTCATTCCCGGAAACCATTCCCCCGAATGGCTCGAAACTTGTGGAGATTTCAAGTTTCGAAGACGTGACGTCATCTTCAGTGAAGTGTGAAATCACGAGTGTCGAAAATTGGTTTAACTGATTCTTCGGATCGGTCCTGAAGTTTGCGCAGAGCCCGGCCTTGTGCCGGGCTCTGCCGCGTCACGCCGATCGCTAGCGTGGCGACATGCGAGTCGCGTTCGTCACCACAATTGATCTCAACGCGATTCATGACGACGTGGACCTTCCACCACAGACTGCCGCCTTCGCCGATGCAGACATCGATCTGGTTCAAACAGCGTGGGAGGACAACTCTGTCGACTGGAACGCCTTCGACCTTGTGGTGGTGCGGAGCCCGTGGAATTACGTCGAACACCTTGATGCGTTTCGCTCCTGGCTGAATGCCCGTCGAACGATGACGACGTTCCATAACCCGGTAGGGCTTCTTGAATGGAATATGGACAAGCGGTATCTCGCCGATCTTGCCGCGCGCGATGTGCCGATTGTGCCAACTGCGTTTGTCGATTCGATTGAGGCGTTTCATGCGGCCACGGAGAAGATCGACGCCGCGGAGATCGTGGTGAAACCTTCAATCTCGGCCGGGAGTCGACTCACTGGTCGATTTGATTGCACGGGTTCGGCGGCTGCAGTACTGGCAGAAACGATCCTTGGCGGAGGGCTCATAGCCATGGTGCAACCGTTCGCCTCGCTCATTGATACCGAAGGCGAGATCGGCACCGTTGTATTCGACGGCGAACGTTCGCACTCGTTCAAGAAGGCAGCGCTTCTTGCCGAGGATGGAGCACTCGTTGGTGGTGCGTATCGAGAAGAAATTTCAAGGGTCGACGCGCCAGATGATGTTCAACTCGTCGTACGGGCCGCTTCGAATGCCGCAACGAGCATCGCCCACGAGCGCGGTTGGATCGGCGCGCACGAACAACTTCTCTATGGCCGTTATGACGTGATCCGCCTTGATGACGGAACTCCTGTGCTTCTCGAAGCGGAACTCTTTGAGCCGTGCTTCTTCTTAACGACAGATGGCAAGGCCGCCAGTCGCTTTGTTGAGGCTGTGCGCCGTCGAATCGACTGTTAACTCAGGACGAGCTGGCGAGAGTTCCGGCGAAGATCTGCCAAGCGAGTGCACTCTTCGCTACGAGGCTCAACACCAGGTACACCTTTTCGCCGTAGAGGTAGTCAGCGAACTTTCCTTTGCCGCGATATTGCAGCCACTGGTTCAAGGCAAAGCAGTTGAAGAGTAGAAACAGCGAAATGACGATGAAGTAGACGAACACCGGCACACCGTCGCTATTGGCGGCAACACCATTGACCATTGTTGAGTCGGTAGCTGCGGTCACGAGCCCGATAAGGATCGCGATCCACGGAACGATTCCAGCGATACAGCCGAAGATGAATGGCCACCAGGTAACGGTGTCGCGATTCCGATTGACCTGTTCCATAACGAGACCAAACAGGATCATCGCTGCATTTACGCCAAAGAGGGCGATGACGGCGTAAAGGTTGTTGATGCCGTTCAAGAGCCCGATCAGGATGATCATGATTGAGGCGCTGACTGAATACTCAATCCAGCGTGCGTAGTTGATTCCTTGAAGAAGGTTGCGTTCGTACCAGGCGCGAACCGGTGTGAGCGACGTAAGTAGATGGTCACCAGCGGCGAGAAACAAGAAGATCGCAATCGCTATCGCAAAGTTGAAACTGAAAAAGGTCTTACTCACCGTCGTGAGTGAGCCTTCGGCTCCGGGGGGACCGGTTTGCACGGCAGCGACGATCGGAATCGCAAAGGATGAACTCAGGATGAGGATGAGAATCCCCTGAACAAGGTGCAGACCACCGACTCCGATGTTCCATTTGCGAAGGTTCTGAAGTCGAGTGCTCTGATCAGTCATGGGCAAAGCGTAGAGCGAGATGCGTGAGTGAGCTGAGAAATGGCACATTTCTTCGCGCCGCAGAGCAATTCAGGCGAGACTGTCCCGATGCAGGTACATCTCGTTGACGGAACCTACGAACTCTTTCGCCACCATTTCGCACTGCCATCCCGTTCCAATAGCGAGGGGATGGAAGTAGCGGCGACACGCGGAGTGGTGATGTCGATGTTCAACATGCTTGATGAAGGCGCGACACACATCGGTGTTGCGACCGACCGCACTGTTGATTCGTTTCGCAATCAACTGTGGGATGGCTATAAGTCGGGAGAAGATCTTGATCCTGACCTCGGAAATCAGTTCCCTTTGCTTGACGAGGTTCTGATTGCCGCTGGTTTTTCGGTGTTTTCGATGGTTGAACATGAAGCAGATGACGGAATGGGATCAGCTGCGGCGAAAGCAGCCGCCGACAAAACGGTGAAGCAGGTTCTTATTTGTACGCCCGATAAGGACCTTGCCCAATGCGTTGTTGGAACTCGCGTCGTGCAATTCGATCGTCGTAAGGGTCAACTATTTGATCACGACGGCGTAATCGAGAAGTTTGGTGTTCCGCCCGAATCGATCCCTGATTACCTCGCGCTCATGGGCGACGCATCCGACGGTTTCCCTGGTCTGCCCGGTTGGGGTGCGAAGTCGGCGTCAACGGTTCTTGGTCGGTATCTCCACATCGAGAACATTCCTGCAGATCCAGCGGACTGGGATGTTCAGGTCCGCGGTGCGGCGAAGCTCGCAGCAACTTTGCAAGAACAAATGGAACTCGCACTGTTGTTCAGAAAGATCGCAACCGTGGTGACCGATGCGCCGACGTTCACGAGGATTGATGAACTTCGGTGGTCTGGGTCTCATGACAACTTCGCCGAGGTGGCCGCTCGTATCGATGCGCCCCGGCTTGTTGAACGGGCCGCGAAATTGGCGAAGACGCGAAACTGACCGACCCGAAGGCCGGTCAGTCGTCAGGACTACCGCTCAGCGCCAAACGGCGCGAACGTCAGGAGTCGGAGGTATCGGTGGACTCGGTGGCCTTCGATTCGGAATCTGACTTTGGATCTTTCGAGCCCTTGGTCTCGCCTTCTTTCAGACCCTTTTCAAACTCACCCTTTGCAGAACCGAGGGAGCGGGCAAGTTTGGGGAGCTTTGCGCCGCCGAAGAGCAGGGCAATGATCCCGAGGATGATGACAAGTTCCCAACCGTTCGGCATGAGGGTCCTTCCATAGGAGGAGAGCAAGAGACTGGGGTCAGCCTAGGCCGATATGAGTCGACAGACGCTTTGGGGAGGTTTCGGCCTCCTCCGATGGGCTGGGTAGTGTTGGCGCCATGTCGGAACACCCAATGACTGAGCGCCTGGCCCAACTCGCCGAGCGTAAGGAACAAGCCCTCCATGCCGGTTCAGAGCGTTCGGTCGAACGCCAGCACGCCAAGGGCAAGATGCTCGCCCGAGAGCGAATCGACTACCTGCTTGACGAGGGGTCATTCCACGAACTCGACATGCTCGCTCGTCACCGGGCGCACGAGAGCGGCATCGAAGAGCGTCCCTACACCGACGGCGTTGTCACTGGTTGGGGAACAATCGATGGCCGCAAGGTCTTTGTGTTCTCTCAGGACTTCACCGTGTTCGGTGGAGCACTTGGCGAGGTCTTCGCCGAGAAGATCCACAAGGTGATGGATCTCGCCCTTTCGGTTGGTGCGCCGCTTATCGGTCTCAACGATGGTGCTGGTGCTCGTATTCAGGAAGGCGTGGTATCGCTCGCCAGTTACGGCGGCATCTTCCACCGCAACGTTCAAGCATCGGGCGTGACCCCTCAGATCTCTGTGATCCTCGGCCCATGTGCTGGTGGCGCGGTGTACAGCCCCGCCATGACCGACTTCATTTTCATGGTTGATGAAACCTCGCACATGTTCATTACCGGTCCCGATGTTGTGAAGACTGTGACCGGCGAGGAAGTCACGCTTGAAGAACTCGGTGGCGCGAAGTCGCACGCCAGCAAGTCAGGTGTTGCCACGTTCGTGTCTCCGGACGAAAAGACCTGCCTCGACGACGTGAAATATCTCTTCTCGTTCCTTCCATCGAACAACCTTGAAACTGCTCCATCGATGCCCACAGGCGACGATCCAGAACGCAGTTGTCCGGAACTCATCGACATCATGCCGGCAAGTCCGAACATTCCGTACGACATGAAGAAGGTCATTGCGTCAGTTGTCGACGATGGAGATTTCTTCGAGTACTTCCCGCGCTGGGCGGGTTCGATTGTTTGCGGTTTCGCTCGTCTGAACGGTGAAACCGTCGGCATTGTTGGCAATCAGCCGATGGTGCTTGCTGGTGTTCTTGATATTGAATCTGCAGAAAAGGGAGCACGTTTCGTGCGCACCTGCGATGCGTTCAACATCCCGCTCGTCACGTTCGTCGACGTTCCCGGTTTCCTTCCCGGTGTCGATCAGGAATACGGCGGCATCATTCGCCACGGCGCCAAGTTGCTCTACGCGTTCTGCGAGGCCACCGTTCCCCGCATTCAGGTCATCACGCGCAAGGCCTATGGCGGTGCCTACGTGGTCATGAACTCCAAGTCGATCGGCGCTGACCTTGCCTTTGCGTGGCCGTCCGCCGAACTCGCCGTGATGGGTCCCAACGGAGCGGTGGAAATTCTTTACCGCCGTGAACTTCAGGACGCAGCCGATCCTGAAAAGCGTCGTGCGGAACTCATTGACGATTACACCGAGCGCTTTGCGAACCCCTACGTTGCCGCCGAGCGTGGATTCATCGACGATGTCATCGATCCCGCCGATACGCGCATGAAGGTCATCGCTGGTCTTGAAATGCTCAAGTCCAAGCGCGAAGAACTTCCGCACCGCAAGCACGGAAATATCCCGTTGTGAGCGAGTCGTCACCGAGCGTGCGCATTACGCCCGAACCCACCATCGAAGAAGCAGCAGCAATCGCTGCCGCAATTGAGGTCACGCGCCCGCGGATCATGGTGGGCCAAGAAGCTGCACCTGAATCGCGCTGGCGATTCAGCGGCCGTTGGTGGTCGCGTCCAGTCGCGTCACGCCGCGCCCGCCCTGCTGCTCGTCACTAACTGGCGCTATCCGAATACCTTTGTCGCCACTTCCCCGAGTTGCTCGATGCGCTCGGGGATCGTGCCGTTTGCCGGCAGTGAAACGGTGACGCCATCAAGACCGAGATCTTTGGTTTTTACAAACCATTCTTCGATCTCCTCCGAACCGCCCCACCACACCATTCCCAAGAACATGTCGCGGGTTGCTTCGTCGACGGCATCGAGATCGACGCCCATTCCGAGCATGAATGCCTTCGCTTCTTGGTAGGCCTGATCAACAGTGGGTGCGATCACACACAAACCCATCTTGCTGACAGTGATGTCATTTCGGTTGCGTCCGAGTCGTTCGCAATGCGCCGCAAGAGCATCCATCTTGCGGGGAACCTCGTCGAGTCCGCAGGTGAAATTCGCGGCATCGGCATACTGGGCGACCATACGCAAGGTTTTCTTTTCGCCGGTTCCGCCAATCATGATCGGAATATGGCCGATGGGTGGCGGTTGATTGATGGCGTTGTCGACTGAATAGTGCTTGCCGGAAAATGTCGGTCGTTCGTCGCGCAACATTGGGAGGATGATCTGGAGCGCTTCCTCGAGTTTCTCGAATCGCTCGGTGAACGTTCCGAATTCGAAACCAAGCGACTCATGTTCAAGTTCGAACCAGCCGGCACCGATTCCTAGCTGCGCACGTCCGCCCGAAACGATGTCGAGTGTGGTGATGGTCTTGGCGAGGAGTGCTGGGTTTCGGTAGGTGTTGCCAGTGACAAGAGCGGCGAGTCGTGCCTTGCTCGTGTGCTGCGCGAGTGCGCCGAGCGTCGTGTAGCACTCGAGCATGTACTTCGAAGGTTCGCCCAGCATTGGTAATTGATAGAAGTGATCCATCACCATCACGGTGTCGAAACCGGAACGATCAGCCGCCGACGCTTGTTTGGCAACAGCGTCAAAGAGTTCTGCGGGGCCGACGCCGGGGTAGGTGAAGTTGGGGATCTGGTAGCCGATGCGAGTCATGGTTCCTCCTGAGGATTGGCGAATCGTAGGCAGATCAACAGTGGTTCTGTGCACCCGCGTTCTACGCTCACCAAATGCGCCTCGTTCTTGACCGAATCGAGATACCCGGGTTCGGAACAATTCCGCTGTCACGCCGACCAACACCGAGCGATGGAACGACCGGGTTTGCCGTCGGAATCACCGCCGGCGGATCGTGGGAAGACTCGGTGCTGCCGAGCGGGGCCAACTCTGAGCGCTGGTCGTGGTGGATCGCTCGCGATGATGCGGCGCCGCAAGCGATTCGCTCAGCTTCGATGGTGTTCCGCGTTGTGGAGGTTGCCGGTCGACTCCGAATGCTTCGCCATGGGTATCAGTCCTGGAGTCCGAGCGATGTTGCGGTCTTCGGTGTGGACGAGGACCGATCGCGAATCCCCGGTTCGATCGAGTTGATTCGGGCGATCAATCAGGCTGATCAGCGAGTTGTCGATGTTGAGGATGAACTTCGATCGGAATGGCTCACGGTTCTCGTCGACGACACTAACGAACCGGTGCTCGTGGGATTTGAAGGTGGCGACCGGCACGACGGAACGCTTCGATTGCGCACGGGGCAAACGGGCACGGAACTGTGGTGCGAAGCGTTTCTTGGCGACGCCGTGTTCGTGGACGGTGAGCGTCGTGACCTTCACGAAGTGCTCGTCGGAACCGGTGCGTCGGCAGAGGCGTTGCTTGATGCGTGGGCGTCGACAGTTGGGCGAGTGAACAACGCTCGAGTGTCGGCCGGTCATCAAGTGGGTTGGTGCAGTTGGTACCACTACTTCCACGACGTGACACAGAACGATATTGAGTCCAATTTGCGCTTGTCCGGTGACTGGCCCTTCGATGTGTTCCAAGTTGACGATGGTTTTCAGTTCGCCATCGGCGATTGGTTGACGACGAATGAAAAGTTTCCTGATGGGCTCGAAGCGATGGCCGCGTCGATCGCGACACACGGGCGACGCCCTGGTTTGTGGCTCGCACCATTTCTGGCGGCACCCGATTCGCGTGTTGCGCGCGAACACCCTGAATGGTTGGCACGTGGATTCGATGGTGAACCACTCGTCAATATGTTCAATCCACCGTGGGAGGGTGGACGAGACGGCCTGATGTATGGGCTTGATACGACGCTTCCCGAGGTGCAAGAACATTTGCGGTCACTCACCGCGACGCTCGTAGCAATGGGGTACACGTATTTGAAACTCGACTTCACTTTTTCTCCCTCGTTCGACGGCGTTTGGGCTGATCGCTCGTTCACTCCAGCTCAACGAGTTCGCGCGGGATTCGATGCGATTCGTTCCGGCGCCGGAGACGACACGTTCCTACTTGGCTGTGGTGTGCCGCTTGCGCATTCGGTTGGTGTCGTTGATGGAAACCGAATCGGAGCCGATGTTGCACCTGCGTGGTCGCTTTCGGAGGAAGTGCCGATGCTTGCCGGCTATTCGGGAACGCAACCGGCAACCAGACACGCGTGGGCGGCAACGGCAACACGTTCGTTCATGCATCGACGGTTGTGGCTGAATGATCCCGACTGCGTGATGTTGCGAGCGGAACAGACCGACCTCAGCACAGACGCGGCGCGTACTTGGGCACAAGCCGTTGGTGTGTCAGGCGGAATGGTGCTGGTGTCCGATGACCTTGCACTCTTAGGCGACGCTGCGCACGTGTTGTTGGATGAAGCGATTTCGTTGAGTCGTCAGGCCGACGAAGCTGCGCGTCGAGGACGAGTTGCGACGGCACCGGGGCTACTCGAGACCACTGAGCCCACGACGCTTCGTTCTGCCGCCGGCGAGGTTGTCGTCGAGTTGGCCGATGGAAGTTCGATCTTTAACCCGATTGGATAACGTCGCCAGATGAGTTCCCCCGCTGCACCGCTCGCCGATCTTCGAGTGATCGATATCTCTACGGTTTTGGCGGGCCCCGGTTGTGCCCGGCATTTGGCGGACTTTGGCGCGGACGTGATCAAGGTGGAACGTCCGGGTGCCGGTGACACCGTGCGGGCCATGGGATGGCGAGATCCGTCCGATGACGTCACGCTGTTTTGGAAAGTCGCGGGGCGAGGAAAGCGAACCATCGTTCTCGATTTGAAGTCCGAAGAAGGCGTGTCGGTTTTGCGTCGACTCCTCGACACGGCCGATGTTCTGGTCGAAAACTTTCGACCCGGAAAACTCGAAGCGCTCGGGCTTGCCCCCGAAACATTGCATGCAACGAATCCCAAACTCGTGATCACTCGTGTGACGGGTTTTGGTCAGACAGGGCCATATCGAGATCGCCCAGGGTTCGCGACGCTGGCGGAAGCAATGTCGGGCTTTGCCAATGTGAATGGCGAACCCGATGGAGCGCCAACGCTTCCACCAATCGCATTGACCGATGAAGTGACGGCGATTGTGGCGGCATTCGCCACGATGGTTGCCGTGCACTCTGGGGTTGGCCAAGTCGTCGATGTCAATCTCCTTGAGTCGATGCTGCACTTAATGGGTCCATTGCTTTCAGCCAATGCACTCACTGGCTACGAACAACCTCGACTCGGCTCAGGTATTCCGTATTCCGTACCGCGCAATACCTATCGATGCGCAGACGGAAAGTGGGTTGCCATTTCCACGACTGCCGAATCGGTGGCGCAACGACTCATGACTCTCGTTGGTGCGCCGAACGATCCCCGCTTTGATGGTTTCGACAATCGAGTGGCCAATCGTGATCTGATCGACGAGATCGTGGGCGAATGGGTCGCGCAACGCACGCTCGAGGTCGTTCTTGCAGAAGCGGAGCAGGCCGAAGTCGCGGTTGCCGCGGTGTATGCAATGGCCGATGTTGTGAACGATCCGCACTTACGCGAGCGCGACGCGATCGTGACGGTCGATGGAGTGCCAATGCAGAATGTGATCGCGCGCTTGTCGGCAACACCTGGTGGTGTGCGTTTCGCCGCCCGTGGACTTGGTGCTGATACCGAAGCAGTTCTCGCGGAACTTGACGAGGATCGTTAGCGGCGGGTTTCGGCCACAAGGGCGGCGATATCGCCCATGATGTTTCCGAGTTCGAAATCCTTCGGTGTGTAGACACGCGCAACGCCGGCGGCGAGCAACTTTGGTCGGTCGTCTTCGGGGATGATTCCGCCGACGATGACCGGACAAGTCACACCCTCGGCACGAAGTCGTTCGACGACATCGGGAACAAGTTGCATGTGGCTACCAGAAAGAATGGAAAGACCAACAACGTCGACATCTTCGTCGCGAGCAACCGCAGCGATCTGCGCTGGGGTCAACCGGATGCCTTGGTAGATGACCTCCATGCCAGCGTCTCTCGCGGCCACGGCAATTTGCTCGGCCCCATTGGAGTGACCATCAAGGCCGGGCTTGCCGACGAGGAATCGAGGGGGACCTCCTGGCATGGCCTTCACCTGTTCAGCTACGGAACGCAGATCCTCCGGCATTGTGCCAACGCCGGCAGCGGCGGCAACGCCGGTTGGGGCTCGGTACTCGCCGAAGACCTCACGCAGGGCGCCGGCCCATTCCCCGGTGGTTCCGCCGGCAACGGCCAAAGCGATCGTTGGGTCCATGATGTTTTCGTCGGTGAGCGCAACTCGGCGAAGCTCGGCGAGCGCAGCTTCGACAGCAGCGGTGTCGCGTTCGCTGCGCCAGGTTTCGACCTCGGCAATTGTCTGTGCTTCGACAGCGGGATCGACGCGAAGGATTGATTCATCGCCAGAAAGCGGCGAGTCTGCCGCTTCGGTGAACTTGTTCACGCCAACAACAATCTGTTCGCCGGTTTCAATGCGACGAACTCGCTCGGTGTTGGACGCAACGAGGCGTCCCTTCAATTCTTCGATGGCCGCGAACGCTCCGCCCATTGCGAGTACGTCGTCGAGTTCTGCTCGGGCTGCGGTCACCAGTTCATCGGTGAGACCCTCGATGACGTGTGAGCCGTTGAAGATGTCCTCGTATTCGAGAAGATCAGATTCAAAGGCGAGTACTTGCTGCATGCGCAGCGACCACTGCTGATCCCATGGGCGGGGGAGACCAAGGGCCTCGTTCCATGCTGGAAGTTGCAACGAGCGTGCTCGAGCATCCTTTGAAAGCGTGACTCCGAGCATTTCTAACACGATGCGCTGCACATTGTTTTCGGGCTGTGCTTCGGTAAGTCCGAGTGAGTTCACCTGCACGCCGTAACGGAATCGACGAGCCTTCGCATCGGTGACGCCGTATCGTTCGAGGCAGATCTCGTCCCACATCTTTGTGAAGGCACGCATCTTGCAGACTTCTTCAACAAACCGAATCCCCGAGTTCACGAAGAAGGAAATCGACGCAACGACAGCAGGCATGCGATCGGCGGGAACTTGGCCGCTGTCGCGCACGGCATCGAGAACGTCGATTGCCGTGGCGAGTGAGAATGCAATTTCTTGAACCGGAGTCGCTCCGGCTTCTTGAAGGTGGTAGCTGCACACATTCATTGGGTTCCAGGCCGGAATGTTCTCTGAACACCATGCGACCATGTCAACGATCAACCGCCGAGAAGGTTCTGGCGGGAAGATGTATGTGCCGCGCGACAGGTATTCCTTCACAATGTCGTTCTGAGTCGTTCCGCGCAGTTCGCTCGATGCGACACCGTTCTCAGCGGCGTAGGCGACATACAGCGCAAGGAGCCAAGCGGCGGTCGCGTTGATCGTCATTGACGTATTCATTCCGCCAACCGGAATGCCTTCGAGGAGTTCGCGCATATGCCCGATCTCGGCAACGGGAACGCCGACTTTGCCAACCTCGCCACGAGAACGCGGGTCGTCGGGGTCGTAGCCGGTCTGCGTTGGAAGATCGAACGCGATTGAAAGGCCGGTCTGACCTTTGGCCAAGTTGGTGCGGTAGAGCTCGTTGGACGCGCGCGCCGTGGAGTGGCCCGAATACGTACGCATCATCCACGGACGATCGGCTGAACGAATCGAATCTCCAGAAGGGCTCGTACTCATGGCTCCATGCTCTCCCACTGATGGTTGCTTTGTCACGATGAGACCTCTGGGATGAAGGGGCGAACGGGTATCGCCAAGGCATTGGCGAGCTGAGACAGGTAGTCGCTGCGGGGGATCTCGACCGCTCCAAGACTGGCGAGATGCGGTGTGAGCCACTGCACGTCAAGCAGGATCACGCCGATCGATCGCAAATGATTCACGAGGCCAACGAGCGCAACCTTCGAAGCATCGCGGGTGTGGTGAAACATCGATTCGCCGGCGAAGAGTCCACGGATATGGATGCCATAGAGGCCTCCTACGAGTTCGCCAGTCGCTCGGTCCCGAGTCTCAATCGAATGGGCCCAACCCAAACGATGGAGTTCGCCATATGCGGATCGAATCGCTGAAGTAATCCATGCCCCATCGCGTTCCGGGTTCGCACATTCGGTCACAACCTGATCGAACGACGTATCGATAGTTATGTCATAACGACCGACGGACTGGCGCAATGACCGAGACACACGCAACGCATCAAGCGGAAAAACGCCACGAGGGTCTGGCGACCACCAACCAACCATTGGTCCGTTGTCGAATGGCATCGGAAAAATCCCCGTCCGATATGCGGCCAGGACCGTTCCAGGTTCAAGGTCGGCGCCAACCCCAACGAGACCGTTTTCATCGGCAGTGTCGGGCGGAGGAAACTGCCACTGCGAAATTGGCGGAGCGATGGGCATCATGAGTGAACGACCATCGGCGAGAACCGCGGCCTACTTGCGGTAGTCGTAGAAGCCGATGCCTGACTTACGGCCGAGGTGGCCTGCGGTCACCATGCGACGAAGACGAGGAGCCGGCGAGAAGTTTGGATCGCGGAATTCGTCATAGAGCGCATCAAGGATTGCGACAGAGGTGTCGAGGCCAACGAGATCAAGCAGTTGCAACGGCCCCATTGGGAAGTTGCAGCCACCCTTCATGGCGGTATCGATGTCGTCGCGAGTTGCGATTCCGTTTTCAAGCAACTTGACGGCGTTGTTGAGATAGGGGAAGAGCAGCGCGTTCACGATGAAGCCAGCGCGGTCAGCAACCTCGACTGGGTCTTTGCCACACGCCGTTGCGAATGCAGTAACTGCAGCGATCGTTGCATCGTCGGCTGTCATCGGACGAACAATTTCAACGAGGCTCATGGCTGGTGCCGGGTTGAAGAAGTGAACGCCGCACACCTGACCGGGACGGTTGGTGGCCATGGCCATTTCAACGACCGGGAGCGTCGAGGTATTGGTGGCGATGATGGCGTCGGCCTTGACGATTCCATCGAGTTCCCGGAAGAGCGCAAGCTTCACATCGAGGTCTTCAACGACAGATTCAAGAACGAGATCGCAATCAGCGAGGTCGGCGAGATCGGCAGTGGCAGAAACGCGTGCGGCGATGGCATCAGCGTCGGCCTGTTCGCGGCGACCCTTCTCGACCTGACGGGCGAGCGACTTTTGCAGACCAGCGAGCATCGCGTTGGCGCTGTCGATCGAACGGGAGCGCAACACCACGGTGTGACCCGTGCTGGCGGCGACCTCGGCGATGCCCGAGCCCATGATTCCGGATCCAATGATTCCGATTCGTTCGATTGCCACAGCCGTTCCTCTTTCACTGGCTCCGGCCATCCCGGAGAGCGCTAGAGGTTACCGCTGGGTAGGTTTCGCCGCCGAATGGAGTTCGGGGCGGCCGCGATCGGTGCCCCCACTAGCGTGATCCCCGTGTCGAATCGCAAGACAGTGATCGTCGAAGGCGAGCGTCAGTTCCCGAAGGCTGTCGCCAGCGAACTCGGCCGTCGTTATTCCGCAGCGCTTGCGGGCGCAGCCGGTCGTGTTCTTGATCTTTCCGATCCGTCTGCCCGATCAGTACTCGCAAATGCCATTGATCGCCGGATTGGGCCCGGTGCCGACGAATGCGATGTTGTGATTTCAGTCGCTGAACTCATTCGCTTCCCTGATCTCGCAGCAGCTCTCGCGGCGATCGACGCTCTCTTGTCGCCGAGCGGTCGTTTGCTTGCGGTCGAGCCCATCGTTCGTCCCGGAACTCTTCGCGTGCTGGGCTTCGCACCATGGACATCAACTCGTTCGGTGCGTGGTTTCCATGTCGGGCGCGACCTCGTTGCTGCTCTGCGTACGACAACACTTATGAATGACGATATTGATCGTTTCACTATGCCGACCTCCGTTGCACCGCTTCGACATTTCGTGTCGCTCGGTGCTCGCCGTGTCGTCAATATCTCGGAGGTACAACAATGACCGGACCACTTGCTCTTGTTGGCGGCGGAGAATTCTCCGAAGGTTGCACCTTCGATGCGGAACTTCTCGCAGCGGTGGGCGCAACCGAAGTGACGCTGCTCGCTACAGGTTGGGCCTATGAAAACCCGCAAAAGTCAGTCACCGCTGCTCGTGAATGGTTTGCAACGCTCGGTGCGACTGTGCGTGAGGTTCCGGTGTATTCACGAACCGACGCGCTCGATGCGGACAACATCGCTGCGGTCGCGAACGCGAAGTTGATGTATCTCACTGGTGTCTCGCCGATGCATATTCGTTCAGTGCTCAAAGAGACTCCTGTCTACGACGCGATACTTTCGGCATGGCGTAACGGCGCGGCGCTCGTTGGGAGTGGTGCAGGCGCTGATGTGTTGTGTGACCCAATGGTCGACACGCGCGGCGGCGCGTTCACCGTCGGCCTTGGCCTTCTGCCGGGCGTCGCCGTGATTGCGCGCAGCGACGAATGGTCGCCGGACAAAGTGCGACGCACGATCGACCTTGCATCGGCCGGCGTTGTGCTGCTCGAACTTCCGTCTCGCACAGCGCTCATTGACGATGTCGGAACTGGCGGTTGGCGAGTTGCCGGTGCCGGATCAGTAATCGTTCATCGCGACGGGAAAGTCACCGATATTTCTGTGATGCCCGAAGCGGTTCTCTGAACGAACGGACATTGCTGCAAGGCCGTGGTCAGAGGTCCGAGCGGGAATCGCTAGTTCGGCGTGGTTCCTGGATTCGCAGCAGGCGAAGTGGAAACAAGGTCGACAACAAAGATCAGTGATTCGTCGGGAGCGATGCTTCCCTGACCGGTCGCGCCGTAACCAAGGTCGGGCGGGATGACCAGAAGACGGCGGCCATTGGGCTGCATGCCGACAAGGCCTTGTGACCAACCGCTAATCACCTGATTCAGCGGGAACGTCACTGGCTTTCCGTTTGCCCACGACGAGTCGAAGATCTTGCCGGTCGAGCACGAGACACCGATGTAGTTCACGGTGACGGAATCGCCTTTGGCAACCGGGGTGCCGGTGCCCGTGACCAGGTCCTGAACAACGAGCGACTTTGGCGTTTCGCCAACCGGCATGATGACGGCAGGTGCACCAGTCGGAAGCGTGTCGTTGAAATCAACGCAAGGCTTTCCTGCTGCCGAGGGAAGCGTCACTGCAGAAACAGTTGTTGAACTCGCAAGCGTCGTTGTCGTCGTTGCTGCGGTGGTTGATGTCGAACTGTTATCGCTCAACGCCACGAACAGTGCTGCGGTTGCGACCACCATGACCGCGGCGCCGACGATCGTGAAGAGGCGGCGGCGACGCTGGTCGCGCCGGGCCATTGATCGTTCAACATTGAGGCGGGCTTGATGGCCGGCCTTCTGACGTTCGCGTTTTGAGGTTCCCATCGGGCGGGGACGCTAGCAAGCCCTCGTTGGACACGGCCATCGCGACGCTTCCCAACTGGTTTGACGGCATGCTCGGCAGGCTTGCTTAGCTCGGGATGACTCCGCTTTGAAGAACCGAGATTGAAGTGATCGTGACAAGGGCGGTGGGTTTCCCCGACTCACTCGCAAGTTGATTGATCGCCGTCAGCGTTGTGTCGCCGCTAAGCATGATGCCGAGCGGAGTGACCTGCTGACTGTTGTCAGCCGCCTGATCAAAGGTCGCGAAAACTAACTGTCCACCAATGCCGTTCGAGGCAGATGCGGGGGCCATTGAAAGTGCGCCGGGGGTGAAGACGGTGCCCTTTGCGGGAATCTCGCCCGGAATGTCAAAGCCTGGCTGCGCTGTTCCACCCGTAAACGCCATTCCTGCGGTGAATGACGCGCGGTTGCGTACATCGGTAATCGGCTGACCGTCGTAATAGTGATAGCGAGCAAGCACAACGAAGGTGTTCACCGTTTGTGGTGACACTTTCGGATTGAGTTGCACGGTGAGCGACCCTTTGGTTGTAGTGATGGTCGCTGTGTAGAAGCGGGTGTTGTCGATACAGGTTGGTGGTGCTGTTTCAAACGAGGTGGTTCGGGCGGAGGAGCCATCCTCGGCCGGGCATGGAGTTGCACCCGTGAGCGTCGCCCCAGGCGCAACCGCTGGCGGGACAATTCCCGAGGTCTGCAGCGTGGTTGACGTGGGGACAGCCGCGGTAGTCGATGGTGATTTCGAACTCGAATCTTTCGATCCGATAAACGCCCCAAGCGTCGAGAGCACAACGACGACTGCAACTGCGCCGGCCGCAAACTGCCGGCGGCGACGTGCATTTCGCGCTCGGGCCGTCGCTGCATTTTGAGCCTTCTGGCGGGCTAACTGTTGCTGACGGCGGTCCGATGAGCGAGCCATGGTGGGAGAACCTACAAGTGATTTGGGTCGGGGCCGTGGCTGGTTTGAAGGTGGGGCCGACACTGTTTCAATGCGGGGTCGGGGCGGCCGGTAGCGTTGCAACCCGTGGCTCTCCTAGTTCAGAAGTTCGGTGGCACCTCGGTCGGTGATCCAGAGCGCATGCGCGCCGTGGCCGACCATGTGGCGCGCACGGTGCGCCGAGGCAATCAGGTCGTGGTCGTGATTTCGGCCATGGGCAAGGAAACTGACGATCTTCTTCGAATTGCCGCAGAGGTTTCTGACACCCGTCCCGGTCGCGAGATGGACATGCTCGTGACCGCTGGCGAACGCAAAGCAATGGCGCTGTTGTGCATGGCCATCGCCGACACTGGCATCGAGGCCGAGTCCTTCACCGGTTCACAAGCCGGATTCCTTACCGACTCAACTCATCGCAACGCCAAGATCGTCGACGTGAAACCTGCGCGAGTTGTTGAAGCGTTAGCTGCGGGTCGCGTTGCCGTAGTGGGTGGCGCGCAGGGCGTTTCGCCTGAAGCGAATGTGACATTCCTTGGTCGCGGTGGATCCGATACGACGGCTGTAGCGCTTGCGCACGCGCTCGGTGCCGATTCCTGTGAGCTCTACACCGACGTAACTGGTGTCTTCACGACTGATCCTCGCATCGTGTCGAACGCTCGCAAGATGGAAAAAATCAGTTTCGATGAATTGCTAGAGATGACGGCCAATGGTTGTCCTAAACCAGCGATGCGCTCTGTTGAGTTCGCCCGTACACACGGTGTCGATCTTCATGTGCGTTCAGCGTTTACTTGGGAAACCGGAACGATCGTCACCAAGGAGGACCCAACCATGGAACAGGCAATCGTTTCTGCCGTTGTGCACGATGCCGATGAAGCGAAGGTCACGATCGGTGGTGTCGCCGACCGTCCCGGTATCGCGGCGCTCATGTTCCGCGCGCTGGCCGATTCCAATATCAACGTCGATCTCATCGTGCAGAACACCTCTGATCATGGCGTCACTGATATTTCGTTCACGGTTCCTCACGGTGAGCTTGATGCTGCAATCGCAATCTGCGAACAACACACCGCTGACATTGGGGCGACCAGAGTCAACGGCGATCCCGCCATTGCGCGCGTGAGCGTGGTTGGTGCGGGCATGAAGTCGCACCCTGGTGTTGCCGCCACCGTGTTCGAAACGCTTGCGGCCAACAACATCAACATCGAGATGATCGCTACGTCGGCAATCCGAGTGAGTTGTGTGGTGGCCGAGGCCGATGTCGAGCGAGCGGTTGTGGCCTTGCACGATGCCTTCGGCTTGGCTGATGGCCCTGTTTACGTCGACTGACGCAATCCCGATTTTGAGGCTCTATTCCGGGGCTTTGATGGCTGGACAGAAACTCGTTGGTGGAGCCTCAGGGGGCGACCACTAGGGTTTCTCCCCTTATGCGTATAGGTATCGTCGGAGCAACCGGTCAGGTGGGTGGCGTCATGCGCGCCGTCCTTGCTGAACGTCAGTTCCCAGTTTCTCAACTTCGTTTGTTTGCCTCAGCCCGTTCGGCTGGTCGTCGTTTGCCGTGGGCCGATGGCGAGGTCGAGGTCGAGGATGCCGACATGGCTGACTACTCCGGCCTCGACATCGTGCTGTTCTCTGCTGGTGGCGGAACCGCACTGGCACTCGCCCCGCGTGTTGCCGAATCAGGTGCTGTGGTTGTCGATAACTCCTCGGCCTGGCGTATGGATCCTGAGGTTCCCCTAGTTGTGCCTGAGGTCAACGCGCACGCGCTCGATTCCATCCCGAAGAACATCGTGGCCAATCCCAACTGCACGACCATGGTGGCAATGCCGGTACTCAAGCCGCTTGATATCGAAGCGGGCTTGCGCACGCTGACAGTCACCACGTTCCAGGCCGTATCCGGCGCTGGCCTTGCGGGTACGGCCGAACTCGACGAGCAGATTCGCAAGATTGGTGAGGGTGCACCGGCACTCACGATGTCGGGAACCGCGATCGAAATGCCGATTCCCGAGAAGTTCGCGGCGCCGATTGCCTACAACGTGGTTCCCTTCTGCGGGAAGTTGGTTGACGACGGTCGCGGCGAAACTGACGAAGAGCAGAAGCTGCGCAACGAGTCGCGCAAGATTCTTGAGATTCCCGATCTCGAGGTCACCGTCACCTGCGTGCGTGTTCCCGTGTACACGGGCCATTCACTTTCGATCTCGGCCTCGTTCGCGAATTCCATTACCCCAGAGGACGCTCGCCGCCTGCTGGTGAAGGCCCCGGGCGTGGAATTGGCCGATATCCCGACTCCGCTAATGGCTGCCGGCGTCGATCCCACTTTCGTGGGTCGAATCCGCACCGATCGCACGGTGGAGCACGGACTTTCCCTCTTTCTTTCCGGCGACAACCTACGGAAGGGCGCGGCGCTGAACGCCGTGCAAATTGCCGAGGAACTGCTGGCTCGCCGAGGCTGACGAATTTCTTCGTCGAAACCTATGGAGTCGAAACCTATGGAGTAGAGCCCCGGCCAATGGCCGGGGCTCTTTTCGTTGTGGTCGGGCTGGCGGGATTCGAACCCACGACCTCTTCGTCCCGAACGAAGCGCGCTACCAAGCTGCGCTACAGCCCGTAAGGAGGAGTCACCCTATCGGACGACCCCGGTTGCAATGAAAGCCGCTACCTAGGCCTGAATGGTGAGATCGACAGCGTCGCCCGACACGAGGTTGATCGGGTCGGCGAAGGCCTCACCAGCCAGAAGCGCATTGGCGGCCTTGCGCAGGCGCAATGAATCGAGCGGCTTCACGAGATAGCCGTCGGCATCGCAACGCTGGACCTGGAACACATCGTGAGCTCGGTCGAGGAGCAGCAGAACTGCC
Source organism: Acidimicrobiales bacterium (assembly GCA_030830565.1). Classification (GTDB taxonomy): domain Bacteria; phylum Actinomycetota; class Acidimicrobiia; order Acidimicrobiales; family Acidimicrobilacustridaceae; genus Acidimicrobilacustris. The sequence goes on along the minus strand of JAURMR010000024.1, from coordinate 49,905 downwards.
GTGATCGGAATGGCATCCATCCCCTCGGCATTGCGAATGGCCATGCAGGTGGCGATCCCGCCCATGTTGCCAATTTGCTCGTCGATAATGACGAGGTCGGGGGTCAACTGGGTGATGCCCTGAAGTACATCGATGCCTGCTCGCACTCGGTAGACGTTCGTCGAATCGTCGGCCAGAGCGGCATCGACCTCTTCGAGGATCCAGTCAGCATCGGTGGCGAGAAGGATGGTTGGCACGGCGCAGACAGTACCGGCTGGCACCGGTTTCGCCCAACCATCGGCCTAGTTGTGGGACACGTCCTCGGTCGGGGTGAGCCACTGGGAAAGTGAAGCGAGGCCGTCGAGGTCGTGGACGTCGGTATCGAGGAAGGGGATCTTCACCACAGCACCTGCGGGCAGGTCGGCGGTGAGCGACTCGAGGATGACGTCTTGGCCGGCGGCCACGGCCTGTGAGTCATGCAGGGCCCGGATGAACGGGCCGAGCGGTCCGTCACTGAGACCTTCAAGGCGATGCGAACCAAATGTGGGGTGCACGCGATTCACGACGATGGCGTCGACGCCAATGTCGGCAGTGGCGAGGGTTCCGATGAAGTCCGCTGCATCTTGCACGGTGTCGTTACGCGGAACGGTCACCAGAACAAAAGCGGTGTCAGCGGCAATGAGCAAATTGTGCACGGCAACTGCGCGACCGCGGAATCCCTCTTCCATCCCGTCGAACGAGGCGAAGAAGTCAACTGCATCGTCAACAACTGATGCACTCACAATGCGGGCGACCGTGCGTAGAAATCCTTGGGCCGCAAAGTTCACGACACGGGCAAGCCCGCCACTCGGTGTGACGAGAATTTTGTAGAGGCGATGATCAAGGAATTGGGTAATGCGATCGGGGGCTTCGAGAAAATCGATTGCATTGCTGGTTGGGGGAGTATCGACAACCACGAGATCAAATCGATCATCGTTATGGAGTTCGTACAACTTTTCCATCGCCATGTATTCGTGCGCACCCGACATCGAATCGGCAATGTTTCGATAGAAGGCGTTGGTGAGGATGGTGTGCGCTTGTTCGTCGCTCAATGCATACGTGCGGATAAGCGCGTCGAATGTGGTTGTTGTGTCAAGCATCACGGCCCACAGTTCACCGGGAACTGCGAGGTCAATCTGTTGTGGCTCATTGCCAATGGCTCGATCGGGATCGAATCCCATTGCATCGGAGAGGCGTCGCGCTGGATCAATGGTGACAACGCAAACGCGACGACCGTGTTGGGCGGCTTCAAGTGCGAGCGCAGCCGCAGTCGTTGTTTTACCCACGCCGCCAGCACCAACGCACACAATGATGGAGCGTTCATCAAGAAGAGAAGAAAGCGAACTCATGCGTCGTCCTCGCCAAGCTCGCCAATTCCAACGGTGAGCGCGCTGCTTAAGTGCTCGAGTTCTGTCGGGCCAGGCTCAGTGGTGAACAGATACGGCGTTGTGAGGTGCGCGAGTGGCAGCAGTTGCCTCAGACGTGCGACTTGTTCATGCTGACGTGTGGCCCAACGAAGTCGGAACGCTGCCGCGTTGCGAAGTTCTGCGATGTCGGTGGCCGACAGTTGCGGGGCATTCGCCGCAACGAGTGAGTCGAGGTCGCCGTCGAGTCCTTCAGGAAGTTCAACGAGGCCGTTCACGATCACCGGCCCGAGTGCGACACCAATTTCGTCCTCGAGAGCGAATGCAGTTTCAACAACCTCGTTCACTGGCGTTTCCTCGGCGAGGGTTACGAGCATCACCCGGCAACGAGCAGGGTCAGCGAGCAGTTCAAGAACTTCGTCGGCTTGAGTGGCAATGGGCCCTGCTCCGACTGCGCCGCGCAGACCCGTGGGCGATTGAAGAAACGAAACGGCGTGGCCGGCAGCGGGGGCGTCGAGGACGACGAGGTCGGCGGCACTCGATGCCTCGAAGGCTTTGACTCGGCCCAGTACGAGGAGGTCTCGAATCCCGGGGGCGGCGGTGGTGACCACGTCGATTGCGCCGGTCGAGACAAGACGCTTGGTGATGCGGGCGAGGCCGTGATCAGCGAGATACTGGGACAGAGCCTCGTCAGGGGTCACGAGACGGCCTCGAACATCGGCATCGCCGTTGGGCCCGCCCCCGGCACTGAGGGTCTGTTCAAGGCCTGTGAGCTCAGGCTGAGCGAAGAGGCGACTGATGGGGCCGCCGGGGGTGAGACGGACCAAAAGCGTGGACAAGCCGGCCCGGGCGGCGGTGCGGGCAAGGGCCGCGGACATGGTGCTTTTGCCCACGCCCCCCTTCCCGGCCACGATGAGGACCCGTGATGCTGCGAAAAACCGTGCAGGGTCCATTTTCTCCTCGGAGGCTCGACGTGCGCAGATTACCCACCGCTGCTGCCATCACCGCTGTCGTAGCGCTGATGGTTGGTGTCGTCGGTTTTGTTGTGAGTGCTGCGACCAGCCCGGTTTCGGCCGAGACCACCACAACAATCATTAATGAAGGTGGCCCTGATGGTTTCGTCGCTGTGGTCAAGGTCAGTGGTCTTCTCGATCCGGTGATGGTCGATTTCATTCGCACGTCGATCGATGAAGCGATTGCCGAAGGAGCGGTTGCCCTCATCCTTCAGACCGACTCTGCCGGTGTTGTCGTTGAAGAGTCAGTCTTCGCTGCGCTATTGAAAGCGATGCTTGCCTCTCCGGTACCAATTGATGTGTGGGTAGGACCATCGGGTTCGCATCTCACTGGACAGGCCGCGCAACTTGTTGGCGCCGCAAATCAAGTTGGGATGGCACCGGGTTCGCGTCTCGGTGACAGCGGACAGCCAGTGATCGATGGTCTCGACACAAAGCGTCTTGCACCGATACGTGACAAAACGGTGAGCGCGCAGGAAGCTGCAGACCTCGGTGTTACAACCGTTGAAGCACCAACAATTGGCGATTTCCTGGTGAATTTGCCCAACGTTGCGACACGGGAAGTGACCGCTGAAAACGGTGAGACACGTCGGGAACCGATGACGCAGGTGCGATTCGGTCAACTTTCGCTTGTTTCGAACCTGATGCACACGGTTGCCAGTCCAGCGGTTGCGTACTTGCTCATCACAGTTGGTCTTGCGCTCATCATTTTTGAACTTTTCACTGCGGGCGTCGGCGTTGCTGGTGTGGTCGGTGCCGGTGCGTTCATTCTTTCCGGTTATGGAATGTGGGTCTTGCCTACGCATTGGTGGGCGTTCGTACTTCTCGCGATTTCGATGTTTGCGTTCGCAGTTGATGTCCAAACCGGTGTGCCACGGGTGTGGACCGGTATCGGTCTCGTTTTGTTCGTCGTCTTTTCCTTCACTGTTTATGACGGCATGTCGTTGTCCTGGATCACTTTGCTTGTCGCGATTTTGGGCATCGCACTGACGTTCCTTGCGGGTATGCCCTCGATGGTGCGGACACGTTTTTCAACTCCCACAATCGGGCGTGAGTGGATGATCGGGGAGATGGGTCGCGCCGTCACCGGGATCAATCCCGATGGCGTTGTCCAGATCCGTGAGGCCCTTTGGCGAGCGTCGACCAACCGATCGACCCCCATCGAGGAACTCGATCGAGTGCGGGTCGTGAGCATTGACGGACTCGTCCTTGAAGTCGAGCCGGAAGAGGGTGCGGCAAAGGACTACCGAGACCGTTCGCCCCGCTCCGATGCCAAGGGAGACAAGGAGTCTCCGGAGGTGGCCGACCCGGCGTCAGGCTCTGTTCAGGACCCTGACTGACCCCGTTTTCATCCCATTCACCGGGATGTGACATTCGTCGCTTTTTTTCTTGCAATGGGCGTAGGCGTCGTTGTACGTTCGCCATCCGGAGCAAGGGGGCAGCACTGCAATGAGTGTTCAGCGGATCGAAGACGATTGGCAGATGAAGGCGGAATGTCGTGGACCACAAGCCGTGGTCTTCTTTCCTCCGTCGCAGTTTGAGCGCAAGGAAGACAAGCTGCAGCGTGAGAATCGGGCCAAAGAAATCTGCATGGAATGTTCAGTGCGCACCGATTGCCTTGACTACGCAGTCGCAATTCGTGAACCGCATGGCATTTGGGGCGGCCTGAACGAAATCGAACGAAAGGCCCTGCTGACGCAGCACGCGGTCTGAAGGCCTGCGACGTTGGTTCGGGGGGACTAACGCTCGCTGCATACCCAGCGTCGGGTTCGGTACGTCCGGCCCGGCGCTGGGGCATTTTTGCGGCGAAACGCTCAGAGCGCGACGGCCAGTAAAAGGACCTCGCCTGTACGCTTTGGCCGTGTTCTTGTTGCTGTTCTGCGTCTTCGTTGTGTTCCCGCTCATTGAGTTGGGCGTCGTCATCGTGGTCGCTGACTGGATCGGCATTCTTCCGACCATTGTGGCGCTCATTGCGATGAGCGCAGCTGGTGTTTGGCTGGTCAAGCGCGAAGGCCTCGCAGTTGTTCGGCGAACGCGAGCAGCGATGAACCGCGGTGAAGTGCCAGGTGCCGAGATGCTTGATGGTGCGATGCTGGCCATCGCCGGATTGTTGTGCATCGTTCCCGGGTTCATTTCTGGAACGATCGGCCTCCTCTTGCTGATCGGTCCGGTGCGTCGTCCTGTTGGTCGTCGGCTCGTGCGTCGCTGGACGCGAATTGCGTCGTTCGCAGGCATGACTCGGCGACGCAAGACCATCGACGTCGAGTGGATCGGTGATGTCACCCCGACGCGCCCCTCAACAACTGCGCCGATCGAAATCAGTCCCGTTCGTGACTGACGCACGCGCAACGTTCACAACTGAACCGCCGTTGGTGCATGACAAGGCGCAAACCGTTTCGCCCCTCGTGCGCCGAATCACCGCAGCGAATCCCAGCCATATGACGGGTTTTGGGACCAACACCTATCTCGTGGGTAACGATGAGGTGCTCGTGATTGACCCGGGCCCTGAAGACGCGGCGCATACCAAAGCGATTCTGAAGGCGGCGAAGGGTCGCATTCGTTGGATCATGTGCACACACACCCATCCGGACCATTCGCCTGGCGTTCCCGCATTGAAAGCGGAAACGGGCGCCGAAGTGATGGCGTGGAGCAACCGTGGTGGCCTGCGCACCGACCGTCGTTTGCGCGATGGCGATCAACTCGTCACCGATGAGTTCATAATCACTGCAGTTCATACGCCGGGCCATGCGGGAAACCATCTGTGTTTCTTCCTTGAAAACGAGCGCATGCTGTTCTCGGGCGATCACATCATGCAGGGCTCAACGGTTGTCATTACGCCCCCCGATGGGGATATGGGGGCATACCTCGAATCGCTCGCAAAAGTGCGAGCACTGGAGTTGACGTCGATTGCCCCGGCGCACGGATATGTCATCACCGACCCCAATGCAGTCATTGATTGGTACACGTCGCATCGCCTTGAACGCGAAGCGCAATTGCATGGCTTATTACTAGAGATGGGTAGCGCCCGCATCGCGCAGCTCGTGGAGGCCGCTTATGTGCCGCTTGATCCGATACTCATCCCCATGGCGAAACGCTCGGTGCATTCGCATCTGCGCAAACTTGCTGACGAAGGCAAAGTTGAAGGAAACGGCGCGCGCGGAGTGTGGTCGGTCGTTTAATTGCCGATGTTCTGGAATTCAGTCGGGCGGATGATCAGGGAAACGGTCGTATCGCCACAACACTGGGAACAACACAATCCAGCCAACCACCACACCGATCGTGGCGATACCGCCAAAGACAACGGCGCGGCCTGTGCCAAGAAGTTGGCCGGCGACGCCCGATTCAAATGCACCGAGTTCGTTCGACGCGCCGATGAAGACGCCTTCGACTGCCATTACCCGACCTCGCGCCGAAGACGGCGTAACGAGTGGGACAAGGGTGCTGCGAATAAATACGCTTACCGAATCGGCAGCGCTCAACAACATCACGCTGAGGAAGGCGATCATGAAATTGCGGGTGAGGCCGAGCGTGATCGTAAAGACGCCGAAGAGGGCGACGGCCAGAAACATGATTGGGCCGGTCCGGCGCTGGATCGGGCGGATGCTGAGAGCGATAGTGACGATTGCTGCACCTATGCCGCCTGCAGCACGCAGCCAACCCAAACCGACGGCGTCGACGCCTAAGCGAGTCTCGGCGATAGCCGGAAGCAGAGCCACGGCGCCGCCGAAAAGGACTGCGAAGAGATCAAGCGAAATTGCGCCGAGAAGAGCAGGGTTGCGGCGGATGACTCGGAATCCTTCGAACGCCTCGTGAAAGGTGCGCTTTTTTGCTGGTGTTGTTGAGGGCGCCGAAACGCTGGTCGTCTGATCAAGCTGCTCATGGGCGATGTGTTCAGCGTTGCGTTCCCCGAGCACATCAAGAAGTTCGGCAGGTCGCAGTTCGTCTCCCAATTCGATGATTGGCGCATCTTGCTCGCCAACAAGGGAGTTTCTGGGAGTCACTCGATCCGGGCGTGGCCGAGCGAACTGAATGAGAACAGCAGCAACCCCGGTCAGGATCATGCAGGCAATAAACGGCCACGAGGGCGACACGACGAATAAGAAACCGGCGAGTACTGGCCCAAGAATCGCGCTGGTCTGCCAACAACCAACGTGAAATGCAATGAGGCGCGGAAGTCCTCCATCGGGAGCGATGTCGGCCGGCATTGATCGAGTTGCGGGGCTCACAAATGCTCGACCAACACCGAACGCGATGACGACAATGAAAATCGGCAACGTTGCGGTGGGAGAGGTGGAGACGTACCAGGCCAGCAAGCCAGTGGTGATGACTTCGACGATGAGCCCGATCGATGCAATGTGACGACGGTCGAATCGATCGGCAAACGAACCGGTGACGGTCATAAGCAAAAATGCAGGAGCAAATTCAGCGAGACCGAGAAGTCCAAGATCGAGGTCGCGGCCAGTCATGTCGTACAGCTGCTTGCCTAACGCGGTGATCTGAATCATCGTCGCGATTTGCGCTGCCACTGAGGCCAAAAGAAATGGCGAGACTGAGCGAGTTCGTAGAAGTTGTTTGGCCGAAATGGTTGCTGCCATGCCGGTCAGTACTCGACGCGGTAATCGAAACCTTCTTCGGCAGCGCGACGTTCGGCTTTGCCGGCAAGGCGGAGATTTTCGAGGTGGGCGTAGGTCTCGCTATCGGCCATTGGTCCGCGACTTCGCGGGGAGAACAGATATTCGGACCACTTGGTGATCGGCGCCCAGCCCGCTTCGGGTGCAGCGTCGACAAGTAGCTGCAAGCGCGTGGCGTGATGATCTTTGATTGCTTCGCAGCGCCCAGAAAGATCGCCAAACGGATGACCGTGCGCGGGCAGCACCGTGGTGATTCCTTCAAGTCCAGCGACCTTGTCAAGGTTCTGCAGATAGTTCGAAAGCGGATCTCCACCCATGAACCCTGCAATATGAGGTGTGATGGTGGGTAGAACGTGATCGCCCGAGAGCAACACTCCGTCTTCTGGATTCCACATGCACAAATGATCATGCGTGTGTCCGGGCGTGAAGACCGCAACCCAATCGCGATCGCCCATTCGAACGCGTTGTGAATCGTCAACCACGATTGTCGGGCGTGGTGCTTTCATCCACGACACTTCCTCGATGCGACCATCGGCGATTGCCGCGCGAATGCGGTCGCGGAATGCTTTGAAGCCGGGGAAGGCTTCTTCCATTTCGGCTTCATCGGTCGATCCGATGGCATCGAGGATGGTTCCGGCTTCCGCTGCGTCAGCGGGGTCGAGCGGTTCGAGCGGTGTGTCATCGAGATCAAGAAGATCGGTCCACTTGCGAAACATGGAGGACGTCAGCACATCGGAATGACTTGCCTCAACAAGTCGATGCGCCCCGCCGAAATGATCAGGGTGGGAATGGGTGATGTAGACGGTGTGCACTCGCGCCAGTGGAATGTTTGCGTCGCGCATGCGGTCTTGAAGTGCCGCCCAGGACTCGTCGCTGGGAAGGCCGGGATCGACGAGAGTGAAGCCACGTGAGTCTTCGATGGCGTAGGTGTTTACGTGTCCAAGGCCGGTGAAGTCAGTGGGAAGTTGCAGGCGAAGAATGCCCCGAGCAACTTCAGTGATCTCGGTTGAGGCGTCTTCTTGTTCCTGACGCAGCACACGCGGCGCTTCCGCGCTGTGTGCATGTCCGTTGTGATCGTGTGCGTCCCCCATGGCGTTCTGACACTACCGCCCGAGGACCGCGGGCCCCTCAGGAACTGGGTTCGGTAGTTGGCTCTTGATGTTCAAGCAGGCAGAAGCAGTCGCGGTAGTACCGAAGCTCGAAGACGCTCTCTCGGATGTCATCGAGGGCGCGATGGCCCTCGGCCTTGCGAGGTGCGCCCTTGAGAAGTGCGGGATTCCACCGCTTGATGAGTTCTTTGAGGGTGGAAACATCCACTGATCGATAGTGAAGAAAGTTTTCGATTTCCGGCATATAGGCGGCGAGAAAGCGTCGATCAGTCCCGATGGAGTTGCCACAGAGAGGGACGGTCTGCGGCTCGGCAATGTGCTCACGGAGGAATGCCATCGTGGCGTCGGTGGCCTCTTGCAGGCTGATAGTCGAGGCTTCAATCTCTGATAGCAACCCACTGCGGGTGTGCATGTTGACAACCACATCGTCCATACGCGCCAAGGCTTCGGCGGGTTGGTGGATGACGAGATCGGGCCCTTCGGCGATGATCTCAAGGTTGTCGTCAGTGAGCAAGGTAGCGATTTCGACGATCACATTTTTGGCAGTGTCGAGGCCTGTCATTTCGAGATCGATCCAAGCGAGCATGACCGGATCCTACGCACCGTCCTACGATCGGACGGTGCTTGAAGTTCCGGTGATGCGCCTTGACCCCGATCTTGAACTGCCGGCCTACGCCCGTGTTGGCGATGCCGGACTTGATCTTCTTGCTCGCGAGACCGTCGTCCTCTTGCCCGCCGGAGGCCGAGCTTTGGTTCCAACCGGCCTCGCCGTTGCGATTCCAGAAGGTCATGCAGGGTTTGTACAGCCTCGAAGTGGGCTGGCCCTCAAACACGGTGTGACGTGTCTCAACACTCCGGGTCTCATCGACAGTGGCTATCGCGGCGAATTGAAGGTGCTGCTCATCAACACCGACCCGGTCGAGCCGTTCGAGGTCAAACGTGGTGAACGAATCGCACAGCTCGTGGTCCAGCGAGTCGAACATGTTGTGCTCGTTCCCGTCGAAGACTTCGATCATCTCGGTGAATCAGAACGCGGCGAAGGCGGATTCGGACACACTGGCAGGTGATCCCCGTCAAGGTTCGGTTGCTATCAGTTGCAGGAACACGCCATTGCGTGTGACGTCGATCAGTCAGAAGGAAGTTGTTGCGGGACTGACCAGTCGGTCATTCGCCAACCGATTTCTATGATCGCTGACGCGATGACGCCGATCCCGACGGCGCTCGCGATGTCGCGTGCATCGGGGAGTGGAAGGTCGAAGTACTCGCGTAGGCCAGGAATCACGAGCACACCGATGAACCCGATGATCATCGCAATCACCAATAGGTATTTCCACCAGAGCATCGGTCGACAAAGAATGGCAAGCACCCAGATCGCAATTGTGAACAGTGTGATCACAGCAACAGTTCGGGCTTGATCAAGGGGTACATCGGCGTTTCGCTCAATGAGGTAGGCCACGAGCGTGGAAGTTGCGGCGATGACGCCTGCAGGAATGGCGAACCGCAGAACTCGGCGAAGGAAGCCGGAAATTGCGCGCCGATTGTTTTGCGACAGCGCGAGGAAGAAGCCGGGAACACCAATCGTGAGTGAAGAGATGATCGTGAAGTGCCGTGGGAGGAACGGGAAGGGGAAACGACCAATTCCGACAGCGATAGCGAGCACAACTGCATAGAACGTTTTCGTCAGGAACAGGTTGGCGACTCGCTCGACGTTCGCAATGACTCGACGTCCTTCACTCACCACCGATGGGAAGACAGCGAAATCGTTCGCGAGAAGAACGAATCGGGCAACGGCGCGCGCTGCGGCGGAACCTGAGCCCATGGCCACACCAACGTCGGCGTCTTTGAGTGCGAGCGTGTCGTTCACTCCGTCACCAGTCATCGCCACGATGTGGCCACGTGACTGCAACGCGTGGACCATCGCTCGCTTTTGTTGCGGGGTGACACGGCCAAAGACCGAATGAGATTCAAGAATGTCTGCGAGTTCTTCCTGATCTTCTGGCAAGGTGCGGGCATCGACCGGGTTGTCAGCGCCAGGAACGCCGCATCGTGTTGCGACGGCACCGACCGTTACCGGGCTATCGCCCGAAATGACCTTTACCGCAACGCCCTGTTCGCCGAAGTAGCCAATCGTTTGTGGAGCGGCCTCGCGAAGTTGTTCATCAAGGACGACCAATGCCGTCGGCTGCAGCTCGCTAGGCAGCGTTTCTCCATCGAGACCGGTTGGCGACGAGGCAAGGAGGAGAACTCGTTGGCCTTTGCTCGAGTAGTGCTGCAAACGTTCGCGAGCTTCGTCAAGGGTTGCGCCCGCCGGAGCATGATCAAGAAGGATGTCCGGGGCGCCGAGGTACCACGAGCCGTGGTCGGCGAACTGCGCGGCGCTCCATTTGCGGGCGGATGAAAACGCAATCGAATCGGCGAGTGTCCATCCCGGTCCCTTGGGGTGTGCAGCCACGATTGCGGCGAGGCTTGGGTTGGGGTGATCATCCGTTTCGCCGATTGCGGCAAGCACGGAAACAGCATCAACAGGGGTTTGGTCGGGGCCGAGGTGTTCGATCGTGGACAGTGAAAGGGATCCCTCGGTCAGGGTTCCAGTTTTATCGAGACAAATCGTGTCGACGCGAGCAAGACCTTCAATTGCAGCGAGCTCTTGAGTAAGGACTTTCTTGCTCGCAAGGCGAGTGGCGCCAAGTGCAAACGCAATGCTGGTCAGGAGGACCAAGCCCTCGGGGACCATTGCCACAAGGCCAGCAACAGAACCCTGAACAGCTTCCACGAAACCCTCGTGGCTCGAAAGCTGTGAGGTGATCAGGATGATTGAAATCGGAATCATCATCCAGCCGACGATGGTGATAATTCGGTTGATACCCGTTCGCAGTTCGCTCTTCACCAACGAGAATCGACGAGCTTCATTTGAGAGCCTGAAGGCGTAGGAGTCGGCGCCAACTGCAGTGGCTCGCATAACTCCGCTGCCAGCGACGACGAAACTTCCTGACATCACGCTGTCTGTTGAAGCCTTGTCGACCGGATCGGCTTCTCCGGTGAGAAGTGATTCATCGATTTCCAGGTTGGTGCTGTCAAGGATTTCACCGTCGACGACGATTTGATCGCCCAGGGTCAACACGATGATGTCGTCAAGCACGACATCTTTTGAGTCGATGGTGATGTCGGTTCCGTCGCGCCGCACCGTTGAATGTGGTGCATTTAGAACTGCAAGGGCATCAAGCGATCGCTTTGAGCGAATTTCCTGAACGATACCAATGAGTGCATTGGCAACCAATACGAATCCGAAGAGGCCGTCGCGATATTCGCCGATCGCCACGATGATGATGAAAAGGATGCCGAGAAGAAAGTTGAACGGCGTGAAGACATTCGCCTTGATGATCTGACCGATTGTTCGACTTGTCGGATCAGCAACATTGTTTGTGCGGCCGTCAGCGCGCCGTTGCGCGACGTCCGAAGAACTCAGCCCTTGCAGTGTTGCTTCCATGGAGTTGCGTCCGCCCGGATCAGTTAACTGGGATGAACAACGACGACGGGGCACGTGGAATGGTGCACGCACTGCTGACTGATTGAGCCAACAAGTACGCCGGTGAATCCGCCGTGGCCGCGAGAGCCGACAACGAGAAGTTCGGCGGTCTCGGCTGCATCGAGCAATTCGCGTGCCGGGTTTCCTTCGGCTACCAAAGTGGTCACAGGAATTGGTGCTTCGGCCGTGATTCCTTCATCGGCGAGGATGGCGAGGAGCGTTGTGCGGGCTTCGGTGGCGAAATCGTCGGGTGTTGTCATTGCTCCGAAGGTTGGGAGCGACGAAGTGATTGGGTATTGCCAAACAATCACTGCCTCAAGGGTGTCATTGCGCAATTTCGCTTCATTGAAGGCCCACCGCAGTGCTTCTCGTGAGCCTTTTGATCCGTCGACACCAACCACAATTTTTGCCATGGGAATTCCCTTGACCTTTCAGCGCTTCACGACAGGAACGAGTAGTACGGGGACGTTGCTGCGGCGAACGAGTTCTTGAGCCACACTGCCGAACATGAGGTGGTGCATGCCACCGTGACCATGGGTTCCGAGAACAATGTGCGATGCACCCAGTTCGTCGATAGCGGTGAGGAGTGTTTCAGAAGCAGGACCCATGATGACGAGTGGGTGCACGTCAACGCCGGTCGTGTCGCTGAGTGTCTCGGCGAGCTCGCGCACCTTTTTATGTTCGTGGGTGAGTTCACCGGCACGCGCAGATCGGGTGAACGGGCTGATGTCCTCTTTGTCGTATCCCGCAAGCGCAGGTTCCCCGGCGGCAACGTGAATGAGATGCAGCGATGAACCAGCGGCCCGGGCGAGGAGGAGTCCCTCGCGGACGATTTGTTCACCGTGGTCGGAGAAATCGACGGCAGCGATAACGGTGCGTTGGGACGCAGAGGAAGTCATGGGTTGAGCCTACGGGTTCACCGCGTTGCCGACCCGAGCCATTCCCATCTCGCCCCTGGCTTCTGGCGAACAGTGGCGGCATCTTCAGGCCCCCATCCTTGGAAATTTGCCGCCGCGTTGGCCCGGCGCCGTGATTCTGCGAGGATGACCGGGCATGAACGTCCAGTCCTTCTCCTTCTTCTTCGCCATTCTCGCCTTGGGATGTTGGCTGGGAACGTTGGCGATTGTTGTCGGCGCGCTCGTTCGTAAATTCGGGAACCCGGATGCATTCGCAGAACTGCGTGCGCAGGTCGGTCGCATCTCGTTGGCTTTTGCGTGGGCCATCGCTCTTGTCACAACGTTGGGTTCGCTCTACTACTCCAAAGTGCAGGGCTACGTACCTTGCGAACTGTGCTGGTACCAGCGCATTTGTTTGTACCCATGGTCGGTCATTCTTGGCATTGCTGCATGGCGGCGCGATGCCTCGATCAAGATCTATGCGATCCCCGTGTTGTGCATCGGAGTGGTGATCTCCGTGTATCACTCGTGGATCCAATGGTTCCCCCCGTCGAATGGAACCTCCTTCTGTAGCGCAGCGACCCCATGCACTCTGAAATATGTGAACGAATTCAGTTTCGTCACGCTTCCGTTCATGGCGCTTTCGGCTGCGGTGTTCATGATTGCTCTGTTGTTTGCAAGTGATCCCTACGATGTCGAGATCGACATCACTGAAGAAGTTGAGGTTTCCGCGTGAGTAACCGTCCGGGAAAGTCCAAGTCCGCTTCGCAGCGTGTTCGAGCTGCATCGAATGCGGGTAAAGGAAAGTCCACCGCATGGATCTGGATCGCCATCGTCGGTGTCGTGATCGCAGTTGGCATCGTTGCGATCGTTGCGGGCCGCGGCTCGAGCTCATCGGGTGGTGGTGCGTCGCCGAGCGGCGGCACCGTCGTTCCGAGCGGCAACCTCGACTACGGCCAGATCGCTGTAGGCGGAACTGCACTGACGCCGGTGCCCGATAGTGGCGCCGATCCCATGGTCGGAACCGTCGTACCGTCAGTGACTGGTCAACAGTTCGACGGCAAGCAACTCACGATCGCTCCGAACGGCAAGCCGCAGATCATCATGGTGGTGGCGCATTGGTGTTCGCATTGTCAGGCAGAAGTTCCGCGTATCCAGAAGTGGCTTGATAAGGACGGCATGCCGGCCGACGTCGACCTCGTCACGGTGGCAACCTCGAATGATCCGGCCAAGGGCAACTTCCCTGCAGCTGATTGGTTGCGCCGCGAGAAGTGGAGCGTCCCGACAATCGTTGACGATAAGCAGAGCCAAGCTGGTAGTGCGTATGGAGTTTCGGGTTTCCCATATTTCATTGTCACGAACGCGCAGGGCAAGGTGGTCTTCCGTACCAGCGGCGAAATCACCGAAGCGCAATGGAATGCGTTGCTCGAAGCAGCCAAGACCGGAACTGCACCGGCCGGTTTCTAATTTCGAAGGTTGCATCGCAACACCGCAAACGGTTGTTTGAGGTTGACCTCTATTGAGTGAAAAAGCGAAGGGCCCACCGCAAGGTGGGCCCTTCGTTCGTTTTGCAGTGCCTCCGGTGGGGGTCGAACCCACGATCGTCGGATTAAAAGTCCGCTGCCTTAACCAACTTGGCCACAGAGGCGTGTGTGCTGCGCGCCGTGAGTGGACTCAGGAGCGAAGTACCTCCTGAAGTATGGCCCACGCCGTGCGGTCGGGTTGAACGCGGGATCACCGTCATGGGCGGGTTGCGCCGTTTTCAGAACTTTGCGAACAACCATTCACGGGCGTCGTCGACACAACTCACCGGCAGCGAGAAGTGGTCATCGAGCGGATAGTCCTTTGTGGAGATGTCACCACCGAGATCCTTGATTGCATTGACATACGCCGTTTGCCACGCAACGGGAACCACCGTGCCGTTATCGAAGCCGTCGATCGCAACGAAAATGGGGCATCTGGGTTTTACTCGTCCGGCCGAGGACTCGGTGAACGCGGCGATCCACGCGTCGATTCGGTCTTTTTTGAGGGCGAGAATTGGCCCCTTGAACCGATAGAGACGAGCGACGACGTCGCTGAGGTGGTGGACGGGAAGCGAATTCCACGATGATTCGATGATTTCTTTGCCGAGAGAGGTGAAGACATCGTCGATATGTAAGTCGTCGGGGAATGCAGTGGCGTGCGCGGCGAGTGTCATCACCATGTGGCCGTCGGGTGAAACATCGGCGCCAGACATCGCAGCTCCGATACCGGTGGGATTCTTCACAGCAAAAATCGGGACGCCCGGCGACATGGGAACAGTGCCGACCAGTTGGAGATCGCCAAAATCGGCATCGTCAAGTTCGGCAATTGCAGCAGCCGAACCTCCTCCTTGTGACCACCCCATCGCACCGAACTTGGAGCCAGCGCCGAGTCCCATTTCTTGCGCGGCGTGAACGATTGTGACGCCATCAATCGCATTCGTGCGGTTGACGGTGTACTGATGCATTCCGGGTGTGCCGAGTCCTTGGTAATCGGTGGCGCAGAGAATCCAACCTTGGTCAAGAAACGACTGAGCTCCAGGAATCCCGTAGTCGATTTGTTGTGTTGCGGTTGCTTCGAAATAGGTGCGCAGTTCGCCCGCAGGGTCGGGTTGTGCCGAAGGACACGCTGCGTCGCCGAGACCGGTCGTCCCGTGGCACCACGAAAGAACTCGTCGGTCGGTCCCGGCCGTGTTCGGAGCGATCACAAGTCCGGTGGATTCGGTAGCTCGACCGCGCAGGTCGTGAGAGCGATACCGAATCCGGAACGCAATTGCATTCTTGAGATTGGTTTCGATTTGCGTCTTTTCGATGAGTACGTCGGAGGTCACGATGGGATCCTTCACCTTGGCTGAGGGGAGAGGGTATCGGTCTCCCCGGACCTCATCGATGGCACAGGTAGCGTCTCAGCGTGATCTCCGCCCCACCGTCGAGCGATGCAGATGCCGCGAAGGGTTCCGACGTCGGAGCTCTTGGGCGATCACTCTGGGTTGACGCCCTTGCGATGTGGGCGATTGTTTTCGTTGCGCTCTTCGTCTCAGTGTGGTTCGGAGCCCGCGGACCGTTTGCGACCTACGGCGGGGTCGACGCTGCGTCGTATCCAGGTTCAGGCCTCTTCGGTGGGTGGTTCCGATTCGATGGCAACTGGTACGCGCAGATTTCGACGACGGGTTACTGGTTCGCTGGCCCAGAAACGCAATCAGCGGTGGCGTTCTTCCCCGCCTATCCAGGTGTGTTGTGGGGATTGCATTCGGTCACGACAGTGTCGGTGAAGTTGCTTGGATCGTTGGTAACGATCGTTTGCGGTCTCGGTGCCGTGATGGCAATTTTCAAATGGTTCCGTGATCACGTCACCGATCGGGTTGCGCGAATCGCGCTTGTCACATTCCTTGTCTACCCATACGCCTTTTATTTGTTCGGTGCGGTGTATGGCGACGCGCTCTTCTTGGTTGCTGCAGTCGGCGCATTTCTCCTCCTCGAACGCAATCATCCGATCCTCGCTGGACTCGCTGGTGCGGTGGCAACCGCAACGCGACCAGTTGGAATCGCGCTCATCATCGGACTTGTCGCAGTCGCGCTTTGGCGTCGTCACGTCATTGAAGCCGGTGATTCACGTTGGCGCCCACGAGTGAGGTGGCGTCGACTCCGGCCTGCTGACTCGGGGGTCTTACTTTCACTCGGTGGGCTCGTTGGCTACATGACCTATCTCGGCGTGCGGTTTGGACATCCGCTCGCGTTCGACGAGGTGCAGAGCGCACCTGGTTGGGACCAAGGCTCCGGTCCACGAACTTGGTTCAAGATCACGTGGTTCCAGCAGATCAAGAATCTGCCGCGCTGGACCTGGGACTGGCTGCAACATGGCGACACCGCCACGTTCGAAAAGGTTCAGTACGCCGTCACGGTGATCCTGCAGGGTCTGTTCGTTCTCGGATTCTTGTTTCTCGCCTGGCAGGTCTGGAAGAACTTCGGCTGGGGCTATGGGCTGTACTGCTTTTCGATGCTCGGAATCGCTCTGATCGGTACCAAGGATTTTCAGGGCACAGGCCGATATCTCCTGTCGACCTTCCCGTGTTTCCTTGTGGTGGGCGGGTTCTTGGCCGATCGCCGAGGTCTGCGCTGGGCGTGGTGGTCCGTCAGCGGAATTGTGCTGTTGGTGTGGGCCTTCGCATTCGGGCGCGGTTACTACGTAGCCTGAGGCCATGGCGCATTTCGACAGCCTCACAATCTTCTACCCAATGTGGAATGAAGAGGAGACCATTGAGCGCGCCATTGCGGCCGCATTTGAAGCCGGCGACGCACTCATCGAGACCGGTGAGATCGCTCGGTATGACGTCCTCATCATCAATGACGCATCCACCGATGCCACGGGGAAGATCGCCGATCAGATGGCTGCGGCCGATGAGCGAATCTCGGTGGTTCACCACGAAACCAATCGCAAACTTGGTGGAACGCTGAAGACCGGATTCGAGAACGCGAAGGGCGAGATCGTCCTCTACACCGATGCCGACCTACCGTTCGATATGGCCGAGGTTGCAAAGGCCGTGCGTTTGCTCCGCATTTACGAAGCCGACATTGTGAGCGCGTATCGATTCGATCGAACTGGTGAAGGCGCACGTCGACTGGTCTACAGCTACGTCTACAACCACCTCATTCAAACGGTGTTTGGTCTTCGCCTCCGCGACATGAATTTCGCATTCAAACTCATGCGCCGCTCGTTGCTTGACAACATCGAACTCCATAGCGAGGGTTCATTCATCGATGTTGAGCTACTTGCCCGTGCGCAGAAGCTTGGGTTCAGCATTGTGCAATTCGGTGTCGACTATTTCCCTCGAACACGGGGCATCTCGACGCTTTCCTCGAATGCGGTCATTTTCAAGATCCTCCGCGAAATGTGGGAGCTGCGAAGCGATCTGCAATCGCTTGAACCCTTGCCCATCGAAGTGCGCCAGCCTTGGAATTCAGGAGGCGGCGCGAACTCGTGAGCTCGTCCGACGACGAACAGCCGATCCTCATCGTCTCGGCTGATGACTACGGCCTCACCGAACGAGTTTCGGAAGGCATCATCGACGCGCATGAACACGGAGTTGTGACGTCGGCGTCAATCATCGCCGTGGCGCCCGCATTCGAATCTGCCGCAAAGCGTTTGCGTGATGTTCCGAGTCTGGGAATCGGCGCCCATTTCACCGTTGTCGGTGAGGATCCGCCACTGCTTTCGGCCCGGGAGATTCCGTCGCTAGTGGACAAGGCGGGAAACTTCTGGCCGACCTGGCGCGCGTTTGTGCCACGAGCTGCGGCCGGACGAATTGATCCCGACGATCTTCGCCGTGAATTCACTGCGCAACTTGATGCCATCCGTTCGGCTGGTTTGGTGGTTGACCATTTCGACACGCATCAAAACGTTCACCTCTGGCCGATGGTGAGCGACGTTCTCCTTGATCTCGGTGACGCCAACGACGTTCATGCAATTCGTGTCATGCGTTCAAATGGCCGCGGCCCAATCGGAATCACCGTCCGTCAACTTGCGCGGCGGCTCGAAGCGCAGTTGCGCGAGCGGCATTGGGCCTGGACCGACGCAGCAACAGGTCTTGATGAAGCCGGCTCAATTGGTTTGGGCGAAATGGTTGAAGCCGTTGGGCGTCTCGCGTCGTCAGGTGCATCGAGCGCGGAACTTGCGACACACCCAGGACTTCCCGATGATCCCGATCGAGCGCGATATCGGTGGAACTACAAGTGGGACGCTGAGTTCAACGCGCTGTGCTCGGAAACCGTCCGCATCGCGATCGATGAACTCGGTTTCCGCCTCGGAACATTTGCGGATCTTCCAAGGGCAGGGTTGTGAAGCGACCTCGTTCCGCAGCGGCGAAGCGAGCCCTCGGACTCTGGAAGCAGTTACCCCGTTCCGCGCGCGTTCACACGACGATCCGCTGGTGGACTGCGCCGTTCGAAGCGCTTGACGCTGAAGTGCCCCGTTCGGGAAACATCCTCGAAGTTGGATGCGGTCATGGAGTGTTCACGACGTACATGGCGCTTTCGTCAACGAGCCGAACGGTGGTTGGCGTCGACATTGATCCTGAGAAGGTCACGCTTGCGAGCGAGTCGTTACGTGGCCTGCGGGCAGGCGAGGCCTCAGTCAGATTCGAACATCGTGCGTCGGGCGATATTCCGACAATTGACGGTTGCTGGGATGCGATCGTTTTTGCCGACGTGCTGTATCTCCTTGCACCCGAAGATCGTTCACGTTTGTTGTCTGAATGTGTGGGCGCTCTTGCGATCGGCGGGAGCCTGATCGTGAAAGAAGTCGATACCGAGCCGAAATTGAAAGCGCGAATCTCACACTTCCAGGAGTTTCTCGCCACGAAGGTTCTGCGAATCACCGATGGAGATGTGTTGAACTTCCCATCGGCCGCACAGCTGGCAATGCTGATGACGAGCGAAGGTTTGGTAACTCGGAGAGCGCGACTCGATAAGGGATATTTCCACCCACATTGTGTTGTGGTGGGAACGAAAACCAGTTCCTAAAACAGCGTGAGTGGTGGGTCGGTGTCGCTCTCAGAAGTCGCGGCGAGTCTTTGCGCCTGAGAGTCCTCGGACTCCTGCGGGTCTTCGTGTTGGTCCCAATCGAGTTCATCGTTTGGTTCAGGAGCTTCGCCGTCGACGTCCTCGGCGACGCCTGTGTCGCCAAAGGAAATGGCCATGAGGAAGCCGCGTGCTCGTTCAGCAAGCGGATACTTCGCGACGAGTGCATTGAACGCGGGGGAGTGATTGGCCTCAATGAGATGAGCGAGCTCGTGCACAAGCACGTAATCAAGGATCCAAGGGGGATAAGCAGCGAGTCGATTCGAGATTCGGATTTCACCAGTCGAGGGCGTGCATGATCCCCACTGGCTTCGTTGATCGGCCCACATCACTGATGTTGCTTTGGGAAGCGCGAATCGTTTGGAAAGGCGAAGAGCTCGCGCTTCAAGATCAACAGATTCAGACCGATAGCGGCGCTCAAGGCGAGCGACGAGGCAGGAAACGTGCTCATCGAGTTCGCGTTTGGACATCGATGCCGGCGCTTGGACTCGAATCACGCCGTCGACAATCGTCGCCTGCACGGTTTTGCGGCGACGTCGAGACCGGACAATCTCGACCGGCAGTGATGCTCGGGCTGGTTCGGTCACCGCCGCACTCAGATCTGATCGGGAATCGTGATCTCGTCGTCTTCGACAAGAACCATTCGCTCGCCAAGTTGGAGACGGTCTCCGTGATGAATGAACACTCTGCCGCCGAGGTTCGGCATCCGTTGCCACTGTTCGGAGTGCTGCACTTCGAGTGTGCCGATGACGCCGCCGTGGGTGAGAACAAGTACGTCGGCGCCTTCGTAGTCAGCGTGGATGCGGTCGAGGGCAGCGCGAGTGCGCACGAGAAGTTCATCGTGGAGTTCATAGCCAGGTGGCCATTTGTCGTGACCCAGATAGCCGGGCCACTCGGCTTCGATTTCTGCGCGCGTCAGGCCTTCCCACTCGCCAGCGTCTCGTTCCATGAGATCGGGGTCGACGACGATGGGGCCAACGCCGATCTGGGAACTGATGATCTGCGCAGTTTCAAATGCGCGAACGAGCGGGGAAGCGACGATGACATCGACCGATCCGATGCGTTGTGAGGCGTGGAATGCCTGCTGACGCCCGAAGTCGGTCAGGGCGGGGTCGGCTTTCCCCTGCCAACGGCCGACGGCGTTCCATTCAGATTGACCGTGGCGGACGAGAAGGAGGCGAGTCACGGCGTGACGGTACCCGACCCTCGAGACTGAGGTGTGGCGCTCAACGCATAACCTGCCGTCGTGGCTTCTCTTCGACTGTTTGCATCGGCTCGTGAAGCCGCAGGCACCGGTCGCGACACCGTTGCTGGCGCCACAGTCGACGAAGTTCTCGCTGCAGCAGTTCTTCGCTATGGGTCTGCGTTTGCTGATGTGGTTGCGAACAGTCGCGTGTGGTGCAACGGCGAACCTGCCTCGGGCGACACTCCAGTTGGAGATGACGATGAGGTCGCAGTGCTGCCGCCCGTCTCTGGTGGGTTCGAGTGAGCGGTTCTCAATCGAAGCCGTCGCTCGTTCGCCGGTTTGCTTATCTGCCGAAGCCCGATGGTCCACATGCCCGATTGGGAGTGTTGTGGTTTATCGCTGCGTGCGCCGCGTGTGCAGTGGGAACGATCGCAGTCGCTGTGCTCTTCGCTGTTGTTGCTGCTGTCGCCGCAATGCAAACGGTGCGCACCTGGAGCGACGCTGGCCGTCGTGCGAACCCAGTTCTCGGGGGCGTTGCTGCAGCGCTGGTTCCGCTTGCTGCGTTAACTGGTCCAATCGGTTTTGGTGCCGGCGTTGCGGTGGCGGTTGCACTTGTAGTGATTGCCGGCGGTGTTCTTCGGAGCGATGTCATTGTCGGCCTCCGATCAGTGATGCTCCCGGCCATTGCGGCTGGTTCGGTCGTGCTCATCGGTCGCACCGATATGGGTGCGCTGGTTGTTTTGCTCGTGCTCGTTAGCGCGTATGAAACCGGCGATTACCTCATGGGTGCGGAAGCGGGAAGCGTGTTCGAAGGTCCGCTCTCGGGGATCGCTGCAGTGATGGTCGTGACGTTCGTGGAAGCGGTGTTCCAGCTCGGCCCATTCGAGACTCGAGCGGGGTGGGTCTTTGGGGGTCTCGTTGCGGTGCTTGCCCCTCTGGGTGCGCCTGTGGCCTCGGCGCTTGCGCCATCGGCGCCATCTGCGGGCCCGGCTCTTCGCCGGCTCGATGCCTGGTTGATTGTTGCCCCGGTGTGGGGCCTCATGCTGACGAACTACCTGTCACAAATCGGCTGATCGTTCCCCAAAGGTGCTCTTTGGGGCGTTTGCGCCGTAGCGTGGAGGAGTCATGCGGTCTCTAGCGGTGCTTTCGCTGCACACTTCCCCCCTTGCCCAGCCGGGTAGTGGCGATTCAGGTGGGATGAACGTGTACGTGCGCGAACTCGTTGGCGCGCTCGCACAGGCTGGCGTCAAGGCCGAGGTCTACACCCGCCGATCTGCTGAAGGTCAACCCGAGTTCGTTGACGTTGAACCGGGTTTCCGTGTCGTTCACGTCGATGCGGGTCCACTTGATCTTGCGAAGGAAGACCTTCCGCAGGTTCTTGATGAATTTGGTGATGGCGTTGCGCGACATCTGAGCCGTGACGACGGTCCCGACGCGATCCACGCCAACTACTGGCTTTCCGGGGTGGTCGGTCATCGCCTGAAGCATGAACTTTCGCTCCCGCTCGTCTCGACGTTCCACACGCTTGCGCGCGTGAAGGCAGAGACGGGCGACGAAGAGCCTGCTCTTCGGGTGCAAGCCGAATCTGAAGTCATTGCGTGCTCCGATGCGATCCTCGCAAATTGCGCTGCCGAAGTGACCCAACTGGTTGATCTCTACGGAGCCGATCCTTCGCGTATCGAGATCGTTCCGCCAGGTGTCGATCATGCCTTCTTCTCACCCGGTGATCGCCGTGGCGCGCGCTACGCCCTCGGTTTAGGTGATGAGCCAGTGCTTCTTTTTGCTGGTCGGATTCAGCCACTCAAAGGTTTGACCGTGGCCATCGCTGCACTCGCCGAACTTTCCGATACCCATCCCGATGCCGTGCTGCTCGTAGTGGGTGGCGCCAGCGGCGTCGAAGGAAATGCGGAGTTAGAAGCAGCGACATCACTCGTTACTGCGCTCGGCCTTCGTGGTCGAGTTCGGTTTGTTCCACCGCAGCCTCATCACCTGCTTTCGACCTATTACCGCGCCGCCGACGTTTGCATCGTGCCGAGTCGTTCCGAATCGTTCGGGCTTGTTGCGCTCGAAGCGGCGGCGTGCGGAACGCCTGTTGTGGCCGCCGCTGTCGGTGGTCTCCTGACGCTTGTTGAAGAAGGTTCAACCGGATTTCTCATCGAGAACCGTGATCCACGTGGCTTTGCTGGGGCGGTTCGTACAATTCTCGAATCGCCGGCTCTCGCCGAGTCACTGTCCATCGCCGCTGCCGAAAGTGCTTCGCACTACACATGGTCAACAACAGCGGCTCGACTTCGTCGTCTCTATGCCGATCTCACTTCTCGCTCCCTTGTGACGTGTCAATAACTCATGGCTGACAACATCGCAGACAACGCAGAACTCGACGCAATCGAACTTCAGATCGATGCGTGGCTCGCTAATGAACTCAAAACAAATCCCTTTGTCGCGGCCATTGAACGCGGTGAACCTTCGGAGCGACGTTGGTATGTGCGCGTGCTCGGTGAGAGTAAAGACGTGTTCACGATTTGGTTCACACTTCGCCAGCGCACGCTGCACTACGAGACCTACGTCATGCCTTCGCCCGAAGAAAATCATGCGCAGTTCTTCGAACACTTGCTTCGTCGAAACCGCAAGACCACAGGGATGGCGTTTTGTATTGGTGAAGAAGACGCAATCTTTCTTGCCGGTTCGTTGCCGGTTCATGCGATTGACGAAGGTGAACTCGACCGAATCTTGGGTTCGCTCTATACCTATGTCGAACAGTTCTTTCAGCCGGCACTGCGAATTGGTTTCGCCACCCGCTTTTCAAACGACTGAGGCTTCGTCGAGTTGAAGTGAAATCGCCCATTCGGCCCATGCGAAGCACCGATGGTGATTTCTACGATCGCAGTTGTCCGGGTGGAACGAACTTCTGCGGTCATCGGGGAAGTGAGTGTGGTGGTTCGACCACCCGGACGACGATTCTTGGCCTTGCACAGAACCACGAACAGAACCCATAACAGAATCCGTAGCGGGCCAGGCGGGCCAATTGGGTAGCGTCTCGGCATGATTCGACTTCAAATCGTTGGTGGCGGTCGCATGGGCGAGGCCCTTCTCGGCGGTCTCCTCGATGCTCGTTGGGCCGAACCGGCAGAGATCGCCGTGATCGAACGCGTCGCCGACCGACGCGAACAACTCACTGCTCTTTTCCCCGGCGTCGTCGTTACCGACTCGATCGTGCAGGCCGAAGGTGCCGTCATTGCCGTGAAGCCTGGCGATGTTGCCGATACATGTCGGGCACTCGCTGCGGCGGGTGCGACTCGCGTGTTGTCCATTGCTGCGGGCATTACAACTGCTGCATTGCAAGACACTTTGGGCGGAGGTATCGCTGTTGTTCGGGCCATGCCCAACACTCCGGCGGTAGTGCGAGCTGGCGCTGCCGCCATCGCACCGGGCTCCTCGGCTTCCGACGCCGATCTCGATTGGGCATCATCGGTTCTTGAAGCTGTGGGTGTCGTTGTCCGAGTGTCAGAGGACAAACTTGATGCAGTTACTGGACTTTCTGGTTCCGGACCGGCCTATGTATTCGTGATGGCCGAAAGCATGATCGAAGCAGGCGTTCTCGTCGGACTGCCTCGGGATGTCGCTGAAGTGCTCGCCGTCCAGACGTTGCTTGGTTCGGCCAGCCTTCTTGAGTCGAGCGATGAAGCCGCTGCGTCGTTGCGCGCGCAGGTGACGTCGCCCGGCGGAACCACTGCCGCAGGACTTCGTGCACTCGAATCGGGTGGCTTCCGCTCGGCCGTTCTCGATGCGGTTGCCGCGGCCACCGACCGTTCTCGTCAGCTCGGACAGGACTGACGTCACCGGTCCGCCGGTAACGTGACTCTCCCATGCCTCGCTACGACACCGTTTCCTTCCTTTCCGATTACGGACGCGTCGACGAATTTGTTGGCGTCGTGCATTCGGTGATCCGTTCGATTGCTCCCGAGGTGCGCGTGATCGACATCACACACGACATCCCGGCGTACGACGTTCGCGCTGGAGGTTTGGCGCTCGTGCGTGCTGCGAACTATCTCGCTCCTGGCGTTGTTGTTGCCGTGATCGACCCAACCGTCGGAACTCCGCGTCGCCCGATAGCCGTTGAGATCGGTGGCGGTTCATCGGTCCTCGTTGGACCCGATAACGGTGTGCTTGCTGCTGTCGTGCAGCTATGCGGTGGCGCCGATCGTGCCGTCGAGATCGTCAACCCGGAGTATCGGTTTACGACGGAACCAGGAACGTTTGACGGCCGTGACGTGTTCGCTCCCGCAGCAGCGCATCTTTGCAACGGTGTCGATCTTTCCGAACTTGGACCATCGATCGATCCGATTTCGTTGTTCCCGGCGATGATCCCGCTTACCCGCGAAGACGAGGGTCGTCTCCACGCCGAAGTGTTGTGGGTTGATCACTACGGAAACGCGCAGCTCAACGTCGACCCCGATGAGCTTGAAGCATTCGATGAAACCGTTCGACTGGTGATGGACGACGGCACTCGCGTTGCTCGACGCGTCGGAACTTTTGCCGATCTCGATCCGAATGAAGTCGGCCTCATTGTCGATTCCTATGGTCTCGTCACCATTGTTCTCGACAAACATTCCGCTGCGGAGGAACTTGGACTGTCCAGCACTTCTGCGGTGACGATTGAACAGTTCGACGAAACCCGTCCCCCGAGTGTCATCACTCCAGTGCAACTCGGCCAACGCCGAAGCTGAGGAACAACTATGCGTCCCGGAACCGTCATCGCCGTTGGCACCCTGCTTTTCATCATCCTGCTTGCAGCAGTCATGCAGTTGTTCATCCTCGCCCGTTAGGCGACATCTGCATTCGGGGCGTACCACGCCTCGGGTTCAGCAACAGCCCGCAACTCCGCAGGGTTACGAGAACTCGTCAGCAAGAAGCCGACGAAGATCACCGAAATACCAGCAACGAGTGAGATGGCGAAACCATCCATTTCGTTGACGACTGAGTTGAGAATGCCGCCCGCACTGAGAATCAGTGTTCCGAAGGCGATCACAAGGTTTGCGACGGCAAGTCGTCGAAGCGATGGCGCGCCGGTTTGCGTTTTCCGAGTGTTCGCTCCCGCGTACCACGCACGCAGGAGCCGGCCTGCGCTCCACACTGCGCCACCGATGATCACGAGTGCAGCGACACCTGATCCGATGGCTGCCGCGATTCGCGGTCCCGGTCC
The DNA here is from genome assembly GCA_030830565.1 of Acidimicrobiales bacterium. Taxonomy (GTDB): domain Bacteria; phylum Actinomycetota; class Acidimicrobiia; order Acidimicrobiales; family Acidimicrobilacustridaceae; genus Acidimicrobilacustris. The sequence goes on along the minus strand of JAURMR010000024.1, from coordinate 24,363 downwards.
AAAAACCTCTTTGCCTTGGGGTAGGACATCAGCGGCGATTGGGCCTGTGAGTTGAGCGGCCACGACGATGCCCGCGCAAAACGCGCTGAGCACGGTGATGATTGCTGTCCAGCGTCGACCGTGTTTTGGTCCAGCGAGCAGTTCGACGGTTCCGAGTGCGAGATACGGAACGTTCAAAATCGCGCCGAACAAATAGAACGACTTGAACGACCACTCGTCCCAGCCCACTGCAGCGCCCCACCACAACGAAATCGAACCGAGAGCGAACATCACCAGCGAGATGGTCCAGGCCGCTTCGTGCCGTTTGCGTCCTCGGAGCCATCGCTCGCCTGTGGAGAGGGCGAATGCCAGCGACACCAAGGTGGCGGCGGCGGCGAGGGCGGCATGCATGGCTCCAGCGTAGGGGCGCCCGGGCTTGGGACCCCAAGGCAAGCCCGGTGGAGGGGACTTTGTGAACAAACGAACATGGTCGGTAGCGTGGAAGGCCGTGGACCGTCGCCGCCGAATTCCTGAAGCCACTGTGGCTCGACTGCCGGTGTATTTGCGAACCCTGCTCGACGTTCAGGCTGAGGCCGTCACAACAATTTCCTCCGAACGCCTGGCCGAACTCGCCGGGGTGAACGCTGCGAAGGTTCGAAAGGATCTCTCCTACCTCGGCTCCTACGGCACTCGGGGTGTTGGCTATGACGTTGATCATCTCCTTGTGCAGATGAGTCGAGAACTCGGCCTCACTCGAGATTGGCCAGTGGCGATCGTTGGGGTCGGAAACCTCGGAGCAGCTCTTGCGAACTATGGCGGGTTCGGGGAACGAGGCTTTCCAGTTGCTGCGTTGGTCGATGCCGATCCCGCAAAGGTCGGAACCATGTTTGGCGGCCACGAAATCCGCCACCTTGACGATCTTCCGCACCTCGTCGATGAGCTCGGCATTTCGATCGGGATCATCGCAACACCGGCGGCTGGAGCCCAAGAAGTGGCCGACTTGTTGGTCGCTGCGGGAGTTACCTCGATTCTGAATTTCGCTCCCGCGGTGGTGACGGTTCCGCCGCACGCGCAATTGCGCAAAGTCGATCTCGCTCTGGAACTGCAGGTCCTGAGTTTCTATGGACAACGCGAATCGATCGGCGCGTCGTTGCGCGAAGAACTTGGCGTCACGTCAGAGTCCAAGGAACCGGTGGGCTGAGATGCCGTTCGATCAGCCGCTCTATCCGGTGAATCTCTCGTTGGCCGGCCGTCGCTGTCTCGTGGTGGGTGGCGGGCCGGTTGCACTGCAGAAGGCGCGCGAACTCGTGGTGTGTGGTGCGACGGTCGATGTCGTTGCCCCCGAAATCCTCGATGAGATCGCTGCGCTCGATGGGGTCATCTGTCACAAGCGGCCGTATGTCGACGGCGAGGTAGCTGGCTATCGCCTGGCAATCACGGCGACCAGCGATCCCGCGGTGAATCGGCAGGTCTTTCTCGAAGGCGAATCGCTGGGCGTCTGGGTCAATAGCGCCGACGATCCGGCCAACTGTGCCTTCGCTTTACCCGCACGGGTTCGCCAAGGCCCGCTGCTGGTCACGTTTTCCACGAGTGGATCCTCGCCCGCTCTCTCAACCTGGCTCCGACGTCGCTATGGTCCTGAGTTCGGACCCGAGTACGCCGTACTGGTCGAGATCCTCACTGAAGCCCGAGCCCAGATCCTGGCCGAAGGCGCTTCCACCGAGGGTCTCAACTGGCAAGGAGCTCTGGATTCGGGAATGCTGGAACTCATCCGCGAGGGTCGCCTCGCCGAAGCCAAGGAGCGCCTCCAGGCGTGTCTGTCGTAGTCGTTGGACTGAATCACCGCACGGTCCCACTCGCTCTACTCGAGCGAGTCACAATCGACGATGGCCGACTCCCGAAAGCGCTTCACGATGTGCTGTCGCACGACCACGTGAGTGAAGCCGTCGTGTTGTCGACCTGCAATCGCACAGAGGTCTACGTCGTTGCCGAGAAGTTTCACCCTGCCTTCGGTGACCTCCGCACGTTCTTCTCCGAACTTGCATTCGCTGCGCCCGAAGAGTTGGCCGATCACCTCTATGTCCACGATGCCGATGCCGCTGCCAAGCATCTCTTCCGGGTTGCGTCCGGTATCGATTCAGCTGTGGTCGGAGAAGCAGAAATCCTCGGCCAGGTGCGCCACTCATGGGACGTCGCCCAGACCGAAGGCGCCGCTGGTTCGCAGCTCAATCTTTTGTTCCGCCACGCGCTTGAAGTTGGAAAGCGTGCCCGCACCGAAACCGGTATTGGGCGTCACGTTGCGTCGGTCTCAACTGCCGCAGTGGCAATGGCGGCAGAACGCCTTGGTTCCCTCGATGGTCGTTCCATCCTCGTGATGGGTGCGGGTGAAATGGGCGAAGGCATGGTTCGTGCACTCGCAACCAATGGCGTCTCGGACATCCGCATTGCCAATCGCACATGGGAAAACGCTGCTGATCTTGCAGAACGTCTTGGCGGAACTCCGATTCGCCTTGCCGATCTCGACGCCGCTCTTTCCGAAGTCGATCTTCTCTTGACCGGCACCGGCGCCAATTCGATGATCATCGAACACGCTGACATCGAACGCGTCATGCGAGCTCGCGGCGATCGGGAAATTCTCGTTGTTGATGTTGCGGTTCCTCGCGATGTCGATCCCGCTGCTGCCGATATCCCGGGTGTGACCATCCTCGACATGGATGACCTTCGAGCATTCGCTGAAGCAGGAATGGCCGAACGCCGCCGTGAAGTCACCTCGGTCGAGGCCATGTGCACCGAAGAACTTGAGCGTTATCTCGCAGTGAGTTCCGCACGTGAAGTTGCTCCGCTGATTTCTCGTCTTCATGAACAGTCTGAAGAGATTCGTGTTGCTGAACTCGATCGACTTCGTTCGCGACTTGGCGATCTCGATGACCGTCAGCTTGAGGCTCTCGATTCGCTGACCAAGGGAATCGTTGCCAAGTTGCTTCACCAGCCGACTGTTCGGTTGAAGGATGCGGCTGGTTCACCTCGTGGCGAGCGTTTGGCCGAGGCCCTTCGCGATCTCTTTGAGCTCTGAGCAAGTCATGGCCGGGGGCGGTCCCGACACCGTGACGCTTCGCTTAGCAACACGGGGAAGCGCGCTCGCGTTGTGGCAGGCCGACCATGTGACTGCGCTTTTGCAGGCCGCGGCAGTAGCTGCTGGTCGGTCGGTTGTCGTGGAAAAAGTGATTGTCGAAACGATGGCCGATCAACGCCTTGACATCCCCATCGACGCAATGGGCGGCAAGGGCGTGTTCGTAAAAGAGATTCAGGCTGCAGTCCTCGATGGGCGCGCTGATCTTGCGGTTCATTCGGGAAAAGACCTTCCTGCAATAACGCCCGATGAACTCGTCATCGCTGCTGTGCCTCAGCGCGGTGATGTTCGTGATGTTCTTGTTGGCTCAACTATTGACGGTTTGCCCCAAGGTGGGCATGTCGCCACCGGTTCCATTCGCCGTAAAGCACAACTCGCGTCGATTCGGCCTGACCTGGTGTTTTCGGGCCTACGGGGCAATATCGCAACCCGCCTTGAGAAAGCGCAAAGCTTCGACGCCATCGTGATGGCCGCCGCCGCGATCGAGCGTCTCGGTATTTCGATGAACGATCGAGTTGTGGAAATTCTCGAGCCCGATGTGATGCTTCCGCAGGTCGCTCAAGGTGCACTGGTGATCGAGTGCCGCGGAACCGATTCAGCAACGCTTGCGTTGTTGAAAGAACTCGATCACGGACCAAGCCGTCGATGCGTCGATGCAGAGCGTGCATTTCTCGCTGAACTGGGCGGAGATTGCGACCTTCCTGTGGGCGCCTTTGCTGTAACTGACGGCGACGAACTTGTCATCAATGCACTCGTTGCAGCACCCGATGGTTCGGCGATGCTGCGAGATTCGCGACGCTGTCCCATTTCTGAGGGCGAAGTAACTGGTCGGTCGATAGCCCGCTACTTGCTCGACGATGCGGGCGGTTCCGCGCTGCTTGGGCGTTAGTCGCAGATGGCCGGCGAACTGTCAGGCGACGAGTTCGTCGAACGTGAAGATCGTGAGGTTGGCGTCGGGCCGCATCCACTGCCATGGCCAGACGATCCACGCTTTGATCCTGAACTTCTTGAAAATGGCGACCGTCGCAACGTCGGAGACGAGTATCGCTATTGGTCGAACGATGCGATTGTCGCCGATCTTGATACGCGGCGACATTCGTTCCATGTCGCCATAGAGAATTGGCAGCACGATCTCAACATCGGCACTGTTGTTCGAACCGCAAATGCCTTCAACGCTGAAGGCGTGCACATTGTTGGCAAGAAGCGGTGGAATCGCCGTGGCGCGATGGTGACCGACAAGTACATGCATGTGCATCATCACGAAACCATCGACGCACTCATCGCGTGGTCGACCGCAAATGATCTGCAGGTCGTTGGAATCGACATCATGCCGGGCGCAATTCCGATTGAGACGGCATCGCTTCCCAAACGCACGATGTTTGTCTTTGGTCAAGAAGGGCCGGGACTCAGCGATGAAGCCTGTGCGGCCTCGTCAATGGTGTGTTCCATCGCCCAATTTGGCTCCACCCGATCGATCAACGTGGGTGTTGCCGCAGGGATTGCTATGCATGCATGGATACGGGAGCACTCGGCCCCGCCCCCTGCTTCCTAAACGCCTAGGTTCCTTCCGTGGATACGGTCTGGATTCTTGGAGATCAGCTTCGTCGGGATACGGGCGCTTTGGCTGGTTTTCGCCCAGGTGAAGTCCGTGTCCTCATGGTTGAGAGCGATGGAAAACTCGGATCGGGCCGCTGGCATCGTCAGCGACTTCATTTCGTGTTGGCTTCGATGCGAAGGTTTGCTGAGGAACTCCGGTCCGAGGGTTTTGCTGTCGACTATCGCCATGCTTCGTCGTTACGCGAAGGATTCCACGCCCATTGTGCGGAGTTCGCGCCGCCGAAGGTGAGCGCAATGTCGCCCATGTCATTCAATGGTCTCGAAATGTTGCGAGACCTTGACGTTGACGTGATTGCGAATGATCAGTTTCTTTGCACCATCGAAATGTTCGCGACCTGGGCGGGCGACCGATCAAACCTCAAGATGGAGGACTTCTATCGATGGCAGCGACAACGGCTCAACATCCTCATGGATGGCAAGAAGCCTGTCGGTGGATCGTGGAATTACGACGCTGAGAATCGCGAGCCGCCACCGAAAGACGGGCGCTCATGGCCAGCACCCCTCACCGATCCACTCGATGCGACTGATGCGCGCGTCATAACCGACATCGCGCGGCGCGCGCCTGACGCCTTTGGGTCGTCGTTTGATGGTTTGTGGGCAACAACTCGCGAAGGTGCTCTGAAGCGGCTGCGTCAGTTTGTCGACGACGCATTGCCGTTGTTTGGTCCACATGAGGATGCGGTTTTGTCTTCGGAGTGGAAACTTGCACATTCGATGCTGAGCCCGTATTTGAATATTGGCTTACTTCATCCGAGCGAAGTTGTAGACGCCGCACACACTGCGTTCAACGAAGGACGTATTCCTATCGCGTCTGCCGAAGGGTTCATTCGGCAGATCATCGGTTGGCGTGAGTACGTATGGGGCCTCTATTGGTTGTGGATGCCGGAGTATCGGGAACTCAACGCTCTGCATGCGGATGCTCCGTTGCCAGCATCATTCACAGGTGGCGAGACCCAGATGGCGTGTGTTTCTCACACAGTGAGTGCAATTGATGATCGTGCATGGACCCATCACATTGAACGACTGATGATTCTGGGCAATCTTTCGCTCACTTCGGGAGTGCGGCCGAGTGAGGTCGTTGATTGGATGTGGAAGTCGTTCATCGACGGAGCGGAATGGGTGATGCTTCCGAATGTCATCGGTATGGCGTTGTACGCCGATGGCGGTCGGATGTCGACAAAGCCCTATGCCTCTGGTGGTGCGTACATCAACAAAATGAGTGATCACTGTGGTGACTGTCGTTATGACCCGAAGAAACGCATTGGCGAGCACGCATGTCCGTTCACCACCCTCTATTGGGACTTCCTCGCACGAAACGAGCCAGCCCTTCGATCGAATCATCGCCTCGGTAACCAATTGGGCTCAATGCGAAAACTCAAAGACCTTGACGCGGTTCGTGAGCGCGCCGTTGAAGTACGGTCAGGACTCAGAAACGGGTCGATCTAAAAAGGCAGGCACATGAAACTCCGCACATTGCTGTTGGCAACGCTGATGGCAGCAATGCTTGCGTCGGGTTTGGTGGTTTCTGTTGATCAACGTGTTGGGCGAGCGTCGACAGTTGTCGATTTTGGCGCTGTTGGTCCCGTTGATGTCACGACATGGGCACAGACATCGCTGACTCCGACGACAATGGTGGCGTTGTCAACAGAAATCGCGTTGACGTTTGGCTTCCGCACAGACCGTGCCTCGCTCGAGGCTCATGCGATTTCGGTCTCGGATCCGAAGTCGGCGGACTACGGAATGTTCGATTCAGTTGCAACGAACGGAGCTCGGTTCAACGCGTCTGACCAAGCAATCTCCACGTTCGAGCAATGGTTTACGTCGCGCAATGTCCAGGTTGCCATCGATGCAACCCGTTCGTATGCAACCGCAAGCGTTCCTTTGTCTGTTGTCGAACAAATGATTGGCACGACATACGGCACCTATGCGGCGGCTGGGGTTCCAGCAAATTTGGTACTGCTAACGCCAACGGCAGCAGTGTCGACGCTTGTGAGTCCGCTTGACGAAGTGATCGACCGCGTCGCAGGTGCGACCGCACTTTGGGATACAAACTCGAATTCGCAGCAACCGCTTTCCGTTCCCCCGGAGCCTGATCTCACGCAGTATTCGCCGAGCACGGTGTCTTCTCTGCAGCCTGCGTTTGGCGGAACTCCCGAACGAACCGGAACGTTTGTTGATGGCTGTGCCGCGGCTGAATCCGTATCGCCGTTGGGATTTCCGATGGGATTGTCACCGGCTCAGCTGCGCACGGCCTATGGCATTGATCATTTGTGGAATGAGGGATTTCGTGGGAAGGGTGCACGAATAGCGGTACTCGATTTCAACGGATACCTGCACTCGGACATTGACGTGTGGCGGGACTGTTTTGGTCTGGCCGGAACCCCCGTCACTGACCACATCGTTGGTTCACCTGGATTCGTCCCCGGGGTATCTGATGAAACGACGCTCGATATTCAGACAGTCATTTCATTCGCTCCTGATGCCGATCGCATCGACTGGTTTGGTGTTGAGGGCTCAGCAACAACTCTGATCGGTCAGTACCTGCAGTTGTTCTCCGCTCCGTTAGATGCTTCTCGAACAGGCGGCGTTGCGCCGGACGTTCTCACGGCGAGTTTCGGAAATTGCGAGGAGGACTTCTTTAACGATGACCCCGCGTATCTCGTCGGCATCAGCATTTTTGATCAAGTTCTTGCTACGGCGGTCGCGTCTGGAATCGGCGCATTTGCATCAACGGGTGATACCGGTTCGACCGGTTGCTATCCAAACGGGCCGGGTACGCCGAACAACACAGTGTCACCGCAATTTCCTGCGTTGAGCCGATGGATCACTGCAGTGGGTGGAACCAATCTCACGCTCGGTGAGGACAACCGCATCGTTTCATCCGGAGTCTGGAACGATCGCTGGTTTGCGCCAACACCGCTTCCGCAGGACGGAGTTATTGGGAGCGGTGGTGGCGGCTTGAGCCAATATGAACTTCGTCAACCCTGGCAGCCAAAGATTGGTGCAGGACTCCACCGACCCATTCCAGATATTTCGGCATTCGCCGACGAGTACCCGGGATACTTCCTCTACTTCCAAGGTCAGTGGACAGCAGTTGGCGGAACCTCAGCGTCCACGCCGCTTTCAGCGACTGCATTTGCGCTTCAGTCATCAGCACGAGTCTCACAGGGTCGAACGAAACTTGGATTCGTCGCGCCACTTCTTCACCAACTGGCCAGCAGTGGCGACGGCTACGCCTCTCACTCCATCGTCGACGTTGTGCTTGGAAACAACGATGCTCACCTTGTTGGGGTCTATCCCGCAACCGAGGGCTACGACTTGGCCAGCGGTCTCGGTTGGGTGGATCACGGCACGCTTTATGACCTGTTAAATCCGAAAGCGATCGCCCCGAAATTCACTGGCTGATGTCCGCAGTGAACGTCCTTAGTTCACTGACTCGACTTCGTAACCAGCTTCATCAACTGCAGCGCGAACGTCAGCCTCGGAAATCGCTCCAACAACGGTGACGGTTTTTGCGTCGATGTCGACAAGAGCACTTTCGACGCCGTTAAGCGGTGTGAGTTCTCCCTCGATCGCGCTCTTGCAGTGGCCGCAGGAAATTCCGGGAACGGAGTACGTACGAGTCGTCATGATCAGTCCTTTGAAGGGGAGTGGCGGCGAACGCCTTTGAATCTACGGAGTCGAAGCGAATTCGTAACGACAAAGACTGAAGAGAAGCCCATCGTGCCTGCAGCAATCATCGGGTTGAGCACGCCGAAAGCGGCAAGTGGAATGGCAGCAACGTTGTAGGCGAACGCCCAGAACAGATTGCCTTTGATCGTCGCGAGCGTGCGCCGCGAAAGAGCGATTGCATCGGCGGCAGCACGAAGGTCGCCACTCACGATGGTGAGGTCGCTGGCTTCTATTGCGACATCGGTGCCAGAGCCAATCGCGATTCCTAGGTCGGCTTGGGCGAGTGCAGGCGCATCGTTGATGCCGTCGCCAACCATTGCGACCATGTGGCCAAGTTCCTGCAGTCGACGAACTTCGGCAGCCTTGTCCGCCGGAAGAACTTCCGCCACGACACGGTCGACACCAACTTCGGCTCCGATCGTTTCTGCAGTGCGCCGGTTATCGCCGGTGAGAAGCACAACCTCAAGGCCGAGTGAATGAAAATCGGCAACGGCTTCAGGACTCGTCGCTTTGAGTCGGTCGGCAACGACAAGTACGGCGTGGGCGTTGAGCGGTCCGCCTTCGTGATCAGCCCAGCCGGCGAGAACTGCGGTACGCCCTTTGGTTTCAGCGTCGATTCGGGCACGATCAAGATCGGTGTCGATGGTGGAGAAGAGCGACGGGCGGCCAACACCCACGCTCCAGGTGAGGCCTGAATCTGCTGTGACCTTTGCGCAAACCCCGCGGCCTGGGAGGTTCTCAAATTCGTTCACAGTTGCGGCCGATGCATCGCCTGGGCGGCGGGAATCTGCACCGGCGACGATTGCTGCTGCAATGGGGTGCTCGGAACGAGCTTCGACCGCAGCGGCAAGTCGCAGCGCAGTATCGGCATTGGTGTCAGAACTCGTTACGACATCGACGAGTTCCATATGGCCCTCGGTGAGAGTGCCAGTTTTGTCGAGAACGGCAACATCGACGCGTCTCGTTTGTTCGAGGACTTCGCCGCCCTTGATGATGATTCCCAACTGTGCGCCGCGTCCCGTACCCACCATGATTGCGGTGGGCGTTGCAAGACCAAGTGCACATGGGCAGGCGATGATCAGAACGGCAACAGCTGCAGAGAATGTGTCTTGCGCTGAGTTGCCGGTAAGTGTCCACCCGATGATTGTTGCGATGGCGATGCCGAACACGATCGGAACAAAGACGCCGGCAACGCGATCGGCGAGGCGTTGAATCGGAGCTCGTGAGCCTTGGGCATCCTCTACAAGCTGCACGATCTGGGCAAGGGCAGTGTCATTGCCAATTCGAGTTGCCTCAACAACGAGATGGCCATTCGCATTCACCGTTGCGCCTACGACATCGTCGCCGGGGCCGACTTCAACAGGAACGGGTTCGCCGGTAATCATCGACATGTCAATTGCCGAATGGCCATCAACAACGACGCCGTCAGTTGCAACCTTTTCGCCAGGTCGAACGACGAATCGAATGCCAACAACGAGTTCTTCAAGAGGAATCTCGGTGCCGTCTTCGAGTCGCGCGGTTTTCACACCGAGTTCGGCAAGTTTGCGCAATGCGTCTCCGGAACGGCGACGTGCTCGGGCTTCAAACCATTTCCCCAAGAGGATGAGGGAAATAATCACCCCGGCGGTTTCGAAATACACGTGGGCGGTGTCGGTGCTGGACGACATGGCAGCCATACCGCTCATGGAATCGGAAGATGTATCTGCTGCGCTCAAGAAGAACAGGGCAACCGTTGACCATGTCCACGCTGCAAGGGTTCCCATAGAAACGAGCGTGTCCATCGTGGCGGTGCCGTGGCGCAAGTTCACGAGAGCCGCACGGTGGAATCCCCACCCGCAGTAAAAGACGACCGGGGTGCTGAGTGCGAACGCAGCCCATTGCCAGTTGGTGAACATGAGCGCCGGAATCATCGAGATGAGCACCGTCGGCACCGTGAGAATTGCCGCAACGACTAGCCGGATGGCGAGAGTGTGGGCGTACTCCGCCTCGGCTTCGTCTCGGCGATCAATTTCGGGAACGTGGTAGCCGAGCGACTCAATTTTCGCAGCGAACTCGCGTCGGCTCGTGAGTGTGGGATCGAAATGAACGGTGGCTCTCGCTGCTGCCAGATTGACGTCGGCTTGGGTGACGCCATCAATCTTGCTCAAACCCTTACCAATACGCGTTGCGCAAGCCGCGCAAGTCATCCCCTCGATGGGGAGATCAATGCGCTCAAGTGGAGAGGCATTCGAGGATCGGGCCATATCTCCACGATACGGCCGGAGCGGTGTTGCGACTCAGCGCGCGGGTCGCACCATGCTCACAACTGTCCCTGTCGGAAACGTTTCCGTCAGGGTTCGGTCGTATCGGTAGCCCTCTGGGTGCTTGAACTTCGCAAGCGCCCTGGGGTCATCGGCGCCCGTCTCGAGAATGAATCGGACAAGAGCACCTTTCAGCAACTTGTTCCAATGGTTTACCGTCGTGAATGAGCGCTCTCCTTTGACGGGATCGCCTTCGTCGAGGAACTTCACAGAGAACACTGCAGTTGGTTGCGAACCAGCCGCGTGATTCGAGCCGAATGGCGCCCATGCGTTGTCGTGCTCTTTTGGTAGCAAGTTCCAGACAACGCCATTGCTAACGGTTGCTGTCAGTGCAGCCGTGAGTGGCTCACGCCACCAGGTTGACAACTTTCCAACCGGTGAGAGAGTCGCACCCATTTTCAATTTGTAATCAGGGATCATGTCGTCGGGACGCACAACCCCCCAGAGACCGCTGAAGATCAAGACCTGCTTATTCAGGCGCTTTCGATCACGAGACGAAAGTGATGCCACATCAAGCGCGTCGTAGAGCACGCCGGTGTAACGCTCGATCGCTGGCATCGTTGGGGACGCCAGCACGTCGAGATTTGCGCGAGTTGCTGAAGCAAGCGCGACTCCCTTCACGCCGAGCAACTTGGCTCGTCCTGCCTCTTTGCCCTTCATCGCCGCACCGAGCGCAGCGCGAAGTGTCGATCGGTTGTCTTCCAATTGCGGAAACGAGAGGTTGGCGATCCGGAGTTTTGGACCCGATCCCCCTTCGGCCTTTCCTTCCGACGGGGGGAGCAGAATCACTGGAGCAGTCGCCATCTCCCCATCCTGCCCGACAGCGAACCACGCATGAACAATGGGCGAATTCACCGAGCCATGTCGATCGGATGGGGAACTTCGAGGCCCCAGATGGTAGAAAGTAGGCCGTCGTGTCGGCTCAATGTCGGCATTGATATTTCGTTGAAATCTCGAGGAGGTGACCCACATGCCAGCTAGCGAGCCCCCAAGTACGCGCTTCATGTCGTGTGTCGCCTTCTCTATTTCTCTCTAAGAGTCACGCACCTCGCGGACTGGGAGTTGGAGTGGGCGTAGTCCGTCCGTTTTCCAGTTCCGGAGTCCGTCATGCCACAGACACTCAATGCCCCGCGTGCCATTTCGCAGCGTCGCAAGCAACGAACAAAACGACTTCTTGCCCTTGAGGCAGTTGCCGAGTCCCTACTTTCTGTGTCGGGACTCACTGGCGCGCCGGTTGTGCACTCCTCCGGGATCGAAGTAGGACGGCTCGTTGACCTTGTTGTGCGTTGGGAAGGCGAGCCGTATCCGCCCCTTACCGGTCTTGTGGTTCGTGTTGGCCGTCAGCTCACCTGGGTGTCGGCGGACAAGATTGGCGAACTTGAGCAGCGCCGCGTTGTGCTTCGATCCGCAAAGGTTGACCTCCGGGAATTCGCGCGTCGTGACAACGAAGTGAAATTGGTCGACGACGTCATTGACCATCAAATGGTCGATGTTGATGGCGTTCGTGTGTTTCGTGCTGCTGACCTGTTCTTGGCACGTGTTGGGGGTGGCTACCGATTGGTGGGCGCAGACGTTGGATTTTCAACATTGGTGCGTCGCCTTGGTCCGGCGCGTTGGCGTGTACGCCCGCATCCCGATCGGGTCATCGACTGGGCCGCCATTCAGCCCTTTTCCGATCCGGGGGAGCCCGTCCGCCTCAGTCGGGCCAACAGTGAATTGCGCCGGCTCCGGCCTGGTGAGCTCGCTGACCTTCTTGAAGAACTCGGTCGATCGCAGCGACAGGAACTCCTTGCTGCACTTGATGCTGAAACCGCTGCTGACGCTCTTGAAGAAATGGAACCGGACGAACTTTCGGTTCTTCTTCGAGATGCAGATCCAGAGCAGGCTGCATCGTTGCTCGCCGAAATGGAGCCCGATGAAGCGGCGGAGGCGCTGCGTGATCTTGATGACGAGACTCGTGACGAACTGCTTGCGGTGATGGACCAGGAAGACGCTGAAGTGCTGGTTCGTTTGGTTGGCTACGACGAAGAAACCGCGGGCGGTCTCATGACGACTGCCTTGTTTGCCTTCGATGCTGATTTAACGGTCGCTGATGCGCGTCAACGACTTGAAGAAGCCGAAGACATTGCTCGTCTCGAATCGGTTCTGGTTCTTGATGCGGATGGAACCTTGCTTGACGACATCTTGATGATCGACCTCTTCATGGCAGGCCCCGACGACTCACTTCGTTCCCTCATTGGCTCACCTTGGCCGGTAACGGTCACCGTCGAAGCGCCGATTGAAGACGTCATCGAATCTTTTGTCGAAAACCGCGGGTCATCAATCGTTGTTGTTGACGAACAAAGTCGCCCGATCGGTCGAATCCTTGCTGACGATGTTGTGGACGCACTGATTCCGCATCACGAATCGAACCGCCGCCCATTTACCCGACTGCTCGCGTGAACTGAGTTGTCATGAGCGATCCGATCAACGAATCCACGAAGGCCTCAGGCGCGCGCTCTGCCGCGCCGAAGCGCCGTCGTCGTTGGATGGTTTGGCTCGCAGTTCTCGGTCCCGGGCTTATTGCAGCGAATGCCGGGAACGATGCCGGCGGTATCGCCACCTACGCGTCGGCCGGTTCAGAATTCGGCTACCGAACACTCTTTGTCATGTTGCTGGTCACCGTGGCGTTAGTCATCGTGCAAGAAATGTCCGCTCGGCTCGGTGCGCATACCGGCGAAGGACTGATGTCGCTCATTCGCGAACAATTCCCGCTCCGAGCATCAGCATTCGCAATCATTTGTTTGCTCATCGCAAACCTTGGTCTTGTTGTTTCGGAATTTGCAGGTATCGGCGCAGCATTCGAACTCTTTGGGGTCTCTCGGTACATCTCGATCCCGATTGGAGCTGTTGCGATTTGGGCGGTCGTTGTTTTCGGCAACTATCGCTATGCCGAGCGAGTCTTTTTGCTTCTCGGTCTCGCATTCATTACCTATCCAATTGCGGCGATCCTGGGAAAGCCGGATTGGGGCGAGGTTGCAAGCAACACCTTCATTCCCCACATGCTCGGAACCAAAGAGTTCCTCTTCTTGGTCGTCGCTCTGATCGGTACAACCATCACGCCGTATATGCAGCTGTACCAAGCGGCAGCGGTGGCCGACAGCGGAAGCGGTCCCGAGGATTACCGGATGGTTCGCATCGACACCATTACTGGTGCGGTGTTCGCGAACATCATTTCGATGGCGATCATCATCGCCACTGCTGCAGCGATCGGCGGCACTGGTCCGCTGGAATCGGCAAAAGAGGCCGCGCAAGCCCTTGAGCCGGTCGCTGGGTCAGCAGCCGAAATTCTTTTTGGGATCGGTCTGCTCGGAGCATCTGCTCTTGCTGCTGCAGTCGTCCCGCTGGCAACTTCGTATGCAGTTGCCGAAGCGGTTGGTGTCGAGCGTTCTGTCTCGAAGACCTTCCGCGAAGCGCCGCTCTTCATGGGACTCTTCACAGCTCTCATTGTGATCGGTGCGTTGGTCGCATTACTTCCAGGAAACCTGATTTCGCTGCTGATCAATATGCAGGTGATCAACGGTTTGATTACGCCAATCATCTTGATTTTCATCTTGATCTTGGCGAATCGTCGAGCAGTCCTTGGAAACGCCGCGAACGGACCAAAGTTCAAAGTTGCTGCGCTGATTTGTGTTGTCGTTATCGCGATTCTTGCGACTGTGGTGTTAGTGCAGACGGTTGCAGGTTGGCTTGGATTCGCCTGATCCTTTGTTCGTCAGAACCCGATGCCGCCCTTTGTGCCGCCACCTTGTGGCACGCCCTCTGAAGGTTGCACCATCACCCAGCCTGTTCCGCTGAATGACATCTGGAACGTTTCGCCCGATCCTTTACCGATGAGCGACTTGAAGTTCACGTCGCTCTTGAGGTTCATCTGAACGTCTTTGGTCCACATGACCACAGCTTGGGGGTCGGCGAAGGTCGGAGCAGATGCGATATCAAGAACAACCGGTGGACCATCAACAACGATCGCGACGTAACCGGTCCCGGAGAGATAGGTGTTGTACAAACCGCCAGCAAAAGCACCAGCATTTCCGATCGAGCGAATGTCTGCTGTCACCGACGCGCTGTAGGCAAGAACGTTGGCGCCATTGACGGAAATGGCGTCGTTTTCGAGATACATAATCTTGATGTCCTGTGCCATGTTGGCGAAAAAGACTTCGCCGCTTCCGGTGACATCCATGGCGACGACTCCTTCACCAGTCGCTTTCGATTTAAGCCAGTTGGCCGCGCCGCCCGAACCGGCATGCGTGAACTGAGCATCGCCTTGATAGGCGACCATCGAACCGACCTGCGCCTTGATTGGTCCGTACTTCAGATGAACTTTGAGCAGTTTCGAGTTCTGAAGCGTGAAGGGGTCTTGACCTTCAGTCTCTTTGAATTCGGTGAAATCGGCATGGATCATTGGAATCGTTCCCCCATTTCTGCGCCATCTGCCCGGCGATTTCCGCAAACGTAGAGCAACGCTGGATGCAATGTCGGGAAGAATGGCCTCAGTCGCGCGGTGGGGATGGCATTCTCAGTTGTGGACTATTTGCGAATTTGGGCCGATGCCGACGGGGAAAGCCATTTCGAAGAGGTGACCCTTGATCGGGTGGTGAACCCGGCTGAACGAGGCGTGGCCGAGCTCTGGGTGTCGCCAAGCGTGGACATTGACCGTGTGCAGTTTCTGACCGTGCAGGCTCTCGATCAGGTTCCAGCGCCGCACAATGCGCCTCGCCGGCAGTTTGTGGTGTTCCTTGACGGCTGGGTTCGGATCACGGCAAGTGATGGTGAAACTCGAACGCTCCCAGCCGGATCAGTTGTTCTCGCGGAGGATGAACATGGCAAAGGTCATGTCACCGAACTCGAGCCTGGGGCGAGGCGAGTGTTGCAGATTCCTCTGGATCCACTAGAAGGCCGCGCAGGATCGTGACGAGCACTGCTGCGTAAGTTTCGTCGGCGTCAGCGAATGCGGAGATGCCAAGGAGTTCGAGCGCGACTGCACCATGACAGGTCGCCCAAATCTCCTGAGCGAGAAGCGCAGGATCGCCATCGATGAATTGTTGCGTATCGATCGCTCGGCGCACGACCGAACTCAACTCATCGAATGATCGAGCTGCTGCAAGAAATGATTCATCTGAAGCCTCGAATCCAGGAACAACTCGGAGAAACATGACGGCGTAGGTATCGGGGTTCTCGAGAGCGAACGCGCGGTAGGCGTGTCCCATCTCGTAAAGAGCAACGACAGGATTTTCTGAAGTGACCGAATTGTGCAGGCGGTCGGCAAAAGCGGTGAACCCATGCTCGAAGACGGCATCGAACACCCCGTGCATATCCCCGAAATGGTTATAGATGCTCATGGGGGCGACGCCCGCTTCGCTCGCAAGCCGTCGGACCGTGACTGCTTCGGCCCCGTCGGTTCCGATGATCCGGAGCGCAGCTTCGACGACCGAGGTTGTGACCTCTAACGAAGGGGTCCTCAGTCGTTGGGGTTCTGATCGTCGTCGCTTCGGCACGGTCATCAAGAGGAACTATAGGTCATCGTTCCACTTTTATGGATCGTTGTTCTATAGTGCCGAGACCCGAATCGAACGTTCTGGAGTTTGTTATGGATGCCGAAACCATTTATCGCCGCCGCTGGCTGATTCTCGTGGTCTTGGCCCTCAGTGTCTTTCTGGTGGTTGTCGACAACACGATTGTGAATGTTGCGCTTCCAACGCTGAGTCGAGACCTTGGCGCGTCCACGACAGAACTGCAGTGGATCGTTGACGCCTACAGCCTTGTCTTCGCCGGACTGTTGCTTGCCGCCGGTGGCCTTGGTGATCGAATTGGTCGTAAAGGAACAATGCAGGTTGGGCTGATCATCTTCGCGGCGATGTCGGTAGTAGGTGCGTTCTCAACAAGTTCAGGTCAACTCATCGCAGCGCGAGCCGCAATGGGTGTTGGAGCTGCACTTGTGTTTCCCGCAACGCTCGCCATTCTTACGAATGTCTTCACCGACCCAACCGAACGGGCGAAAGCGATCGGCGCGTGGTCAGCCGTCTCCGGTATGGCGGTTGCGTTCGGTCCCGTTACCGGAGGTTTCCTGCTTGAACACTTCTGGTGGGGTTCGATTTTTCTCGTCAACGTCCCCATCGTTGCGATTGCGCTTCTTGCAGGCTGGTTCCTTGTGCCCTCATCGAAAGATCCCGATGCTGGTGCATTCGATCGCGTAGGAACAATCACTTCGATCCTTGCCGTTGGACTTCTCGTTTACACCGTGATCGAAGGTCCGCATGCTGGTTGGAATTCGGCCAGAACGATCGGTGGATTCATCGGCTCGGCAGCGTTGCTCACGTTCTTCGTTTGGTACGAACTCCGTCGGGAAGACCCATTGCTCGATGTACGCGTGTTTCGCATCGCGCGCTTTAGTGCGGCGGCAGGAGCAATTGCAGCGGCGTTTTTCACCCTCTTCGGGTTCATCTTTATCGTCACGCAGTATTTCCAATTCGTTCGCGGTTATTCAACCTTGTCAGCGGGTCTCCACACATTGCCGTTTGCGATCTTTGCTGCGATTACGGCGCCGAATGCCGCGCGTTTGGCGCTGAAATTTGGTCCACGCCGAGTTGTTGGTGCTGGTTTGCTCACGATGATGGTGGGCTTCATCATCATCGGTTTCTGCGATGCAGATACTGCGTACTTCGGTCCGGTCGTGATCTCAATGGCATTCATCGCAACTGGCCTTTCACTCGTGACATCACCGTCAACGGCCGCTGTCATGTCTTCATTGCCAAAAGAAAAGGCCGGAGCGGGTGCAGCGGTGAACGACACCACTCGCGAAGTTGGCGGAACCCTTGGCGTCGCTGTGGTGGGAAGTGTGTTTGCCTCCATTTATGCGCCGAAGATCGGCGACTTCCTTTCGAAGTTTCCGCAGATCCCTTCTGACGCACTTGCAGCCGCCAAAGCGTCGATGGCTGCGGCAATTGCGGTCGCCGCTCAGGCTCCGGGCGAAGTGCAGGAACTCTTCAAGAACTCGGCCACCGACGCATTCATGCAGGGCATGCGTCTCGGATGTTTTGTCTGTGCAGGCGTCGCTCTTGTTGGATCTGTCGCTGCGTTCGTCTTCCTCCCTGACCTTGAGTCAGAGGAAGCTCCCCACCCAGGTGAGTGGCCGGAACTCGAACAAGCCTGAGCACAACCGGTCAGCATTCGCGAGACTGCGCGAATGCTCACCACAGATGACCTCATTGCTCGTGCGGAGATTACCGATGTGATTCAGCGACTTGCGCGAGGAACCGATCGACTTGATCGTGACCTGATGGCAGCGTGTTATCACCCCGATGGATTTGATGATCACAATTCATTCCGAGGATCAGGAGAAGAGTTCGCAGACTGGGTGTGTGCGGTGCTTCCTCATTTTGCTGCGACGACACATTTCATCGCGCTTCCTCACATCCGACTCAATGACGACACGGCGCAGGTCGATACCTACTGCGTCGCTCATCACGTGAGTCGCCCGGGACCCGACGGATCTGCGACCGACATGGTGATGGGTCTGCGTTATATCGACCGCTTTGAGAAGAGGTCGGGTCAGTGGCGAATTGCCAAACGAGTGTGTGCCTTTGATTGGAACTACACCGTGCCCTTTGATCCGTCTGCGACGTTTCAGTGGGAGGCGGATTTCACAGTCGGAGCGCGAGATCGCACTGACCCCAGTTATTTCGGGTCATGACGCTTGTCACTTCCGAATTGGGACAGTAGCGTCGTTGTCTGCTGTCACCTCGGTGGCAGCTGGTTTCACAGTCATCTACAAAGGGGAAATCAGTGCCTACAGGCAATGAAACGGTGTCGGCGAGCAGCCGACCAATGCGTCGCACTCGTGGCGCACTGCTGGTTGTGGCGCTCGTCGCCGTGCTCAGCATTTTTGCTGCCGCTTGCGGTGGCGGCCGATCCGATTCTTCGGGTGGTAGCTCCAACACCACGGCAAAGTCGACCTCAACGAGCTTCGGCACACTGGATTCGCCTTGCGGCGCAGGTGAAGCAAAGGGTGCGACCCAGCAAGGTGTCACCGACACCTCAATCACCATCGGTTATGGCGATGACGCTGGTTATGCAGGCGCCCCTGGCCTCAACAAGGAAATGTCCGACGCCATGAAGGCCATGATCAAGTGGTGTAACGATCAGGGCGGTATTAATGGTCGTCAGATCACCGGCAAGTACTACGACGCAGCGATCATGGAAGCCAACAACCGCATGACCGAAGCCTGCACGCAGGTGTTCATGCTCGTTGGCCAAGGCTTCTCGCTCGACTCCGTGCAGGAACAGACCCGTCTTGGTTGCAAGATGGCATCGGTTCCCACCTACTCGGTGAGCGCTGCATTCGCGAACGGGCCGCTCATGGTGCAGGCCGTTCCGAACCCGATTGACAAGACCCCTCTTGCTGGTGCGTACCAGCTCGCTGGTCTTTTCCCGGATGCAGTGAAGAAGGCAGCAATCTTCACCGCCAACTACGCAGCAACCAAGGACTCCACCGACAAGGCCAAGACTTCGTTCACGAACGCAGGCTGGAACTTCCTTGACTGTGAGCAGACCTACAACATCGGTGGCGAGTCCAACTGGACGCCGTTCATTCAGCGTTTGAAGGACTGTGGAGCCGAAGTTGTGTTCTTCTCTGGTTCACCTGCTCCCAACTTCCAGAACGTTCTCGATGCCGCCAAGGCCATCGACTTCACACCGAAGTGGTACGTGGATTCAAACTTCTACGACACGACGTTTGCGAAGTGGAACACCTCTGGAAACGCCAACAACGTCTACATTCGTATGGCGTTCTACCCGTTCGAGCAGGCTTCGGAACACCCCGCAGTCCAGCAGTACCTCGACCTTATTAAGGCGTCGGGTGGAAAGACCGGTCTTCTCGGTGCACAGGCCACCACGAACTTCCTCCTTTGGGCATCGGCTGCACAGGAGTGCGGAAGCACTCTCACCAGCGAATGCGTGATGGAAAAGCTCAAGGCCATCAACGAATGGGACGGCGGCGGACTTCACTCCAACGCTGACCCGGGCGCAAACCTTCCGCCTGACTGCGGCATGCTCGTGCAGCTCAAGGGAACCGAATTCGTCCAGGCGGCTCCTTCTACAAAGGCTCAGATGGAATGCGCGCCGAAGTTCATCGGCAGCGTTACTGGCCCGGTTGTGGACGCAGCGAAGCTTGACTCCAATCGCGTTTCGCAGGCTGCAAAGTAAGTCATAACGCTTCGGCGTTGCTCTGAACTGACAAAGGGCGGTCATCGGGAAACCGGTGGCCGCCCTTTGTCGATTCGTGTCCTTGCCGACCGGCTGACGCACTACTGTCAGGCATCGCGTACGCACGACAAGAATCGCAAAACAAAACCTGTCTGCATCAAGTGCTGGGCCCCCGCCCAGCGATACACAAAGGGGAAATACATGCCGTTAGGCACTTCATCGCGTCGCTCTCGTGGCGCACTGCTGGTTGTGGCGCTGGTCGCTGTGCTCAGCATTTTCGCCGC
The DNA here is from genome assembly GCA_030830565.1 of Acidimicrobiales bacterium. GTDB lineage: Bacteria > Actinomycetota > Acidimicrobiia > Acidimicrobiales > Acidimicrobilacustridaceae > Acidimicrobilacustris. The sequence goes on along the minus strand of JAURMR010000024.1, from coordinate 4,141 downwards.
AGCCTGCGGCGGCGGTCGATCTGACTCCTCGGGCGACAGCACCGCAACCACCAAGGCGTCGTCGTCGACTGACTTCGGCACGATGACTTCGCCATGCGGTAAGGGCGACGCCAAAGGTGCAACACAGCAGGGTGTCACTGACACCTCCATCACCATTGGTTACGGCGACGATGCTGGCTATCCGACATCTCCTGGCCTGAACAAGGAAATGTCAGACGCCGTGAAGGCCATGATCAAGTGGTGTAACGATCAGGGCGGCATTAATGGTCGTCAGGTCATTGGCAACTATGGCGATGCCGCAATCATGAACGTGAATAACGTCATGACCGAAGCGTGTTCAAAGGTTTTCATGCTCGTCGGTCAGGGCTGGTCGCTCGATTCAGCACAAGAGCAGACCCGTGTTGGATGCAAGATGGCTTCAGTCCCGACCTACACCGTGTCACCGCAGTTCGCGAATGGCCCGATGATGGTGCAGCCGAGCCCGAATCCCGCAGACTTTTACAATGCATCGGCCGCAGCATTGATGGCGGAGAAGTTCCCAACGCAGGTGAAGAAGGCCGCAACGATGTACGGCAACTACGCCGCCACCGTTGATTCAAGTGAGAAGGCGAAGCTTGCGTTCTCGCAGGTGGGCTGGACGTTCCTTGATTGTGATCAGTCGTACAACATCATGGGTGAGTCCAACTGGACACCGTTCCTTCAGCGTTTGAAGGATTGTGGTGCTGAAGCGGTGTACTTCTCCGGTTCCTACGCTCCGAACTTTGAGAACATTCTTGACGCAGCGAAGGCCATTGGTTTCAGCCCCATCTGGATGGAAGAAGCCAACTTCTATGACACGAACTTCGCAAAGTGGAACACAAGTGGGAATGCAGACAACGTGTACGTGCAGATGACGTACTACCCGTTCGAGCAGGCCGACAAGGTTCCGGCAACCGCGAAGTACCTTGAGATTGTGACGGCAAATGGTGGATCCACCAGCCTTCTCGGCGCTCAAGCAACTGCAGCGTTCCTTCTTTGGGCCCAGGGTGCTCAGTCATGTGGCTCAAACCTCACGAGCGACTGTGTGATCAGCGCGCTTCAGAAGGTCACCAGTTACGACGCTGGTGGTCTCCAGTCGACAACCAACCCCGGTCAGAACAAGCCCGGTAACTGCTCCATGGTTGTGAAGCTTTCGGGTACGAAGTACGAGCAGGTTCTTCCGACAACTATCGGAACCCAGACCTGTGACCCGAAGTACCTCGTCAGCCTGACCGGTCCTGTGGTCGATCGAGCAAAGCTCGACTCCAACCGCATCTCCCAAGCCGGCAAGTAGGACTCAGCGCTTCAGCGCATTCGTGTTGTGGTCAAGGGCGGTCATCGGGAAACCGGTGGCCGCCCTTCATCGTTTGACGAGGCCTGAATCGCCCGAAGTGCAGAGTTGACAGTGGGGTAGAAGGCGTCTTCGCCAATGATTTCGGTAATTCCGTAGCGGTCAAGCTTTTGTCGGACACTCGTCATTGCATCGGCGAGAACCAACTTCACGTTGTGTTCGGCGAGTTCGCTGAGAACTTGTTTGATGGTGAGAGAACCGGTGAAGTCGATGTCGGTGATTGCGCTTGAATCCAGTACAACCCATTCGAGTGGTTCGGTGGAGTTCGCCAGTGCCGTGAGATCTTCGAGGAAAAGATTTGCATTGACATAAAAGAGGTCGGACGCAAAGCGATACACGGCAATGCCGGGAGCGGTTCGAGTGTCCGGATCAAACGCTGTGGAGTGGAGTCCAGAATCGTTCTCGTCGGGAACCATTACTGCAGTGGCTGTCTTGTACGAGCGTCGCAAATGGCCGATGACCGAAGCGACGATGGCAAGAACGATTCCCTGCTCCACACCAAGAAGAACAACCGTTGCAGCGGTCAGTGTCGCAACAACGAACTCGTCCTTGCGAACGCGCAGGATGCTTCGCATGCCTTTGAGGTCGATGAGTTGAATGCCGATCATGAAAACAACAGCGGAGAGCACCGATTTTGGCATGTACTCGAGTGGCGCAGTGAGGAAGAGGAGGACGACGAGAACGATGAGTCCGGTAGTGATCTGCGCGAGCTGACTTCGACCGCCTGCCCCATCAACCATTTCGGTTTTTGTAGGGCTTCCGTTCACCACAAACGTTCCGGTGAAACCTGCAAAGAGATTTGCTGCGCCGAGTCCGACGAGGTCGACGTTCTCATCAAATTGATCGTTGTATTTTGCGGCGTAGGCACGGGAAGTCGCTGCGCTCTGGGCGAGGATCAGAATAAAAATTGAAACGGCAGTCCCCATGAGGGATGGAATGTCGGAAAAGCTGACACCACTCGGAACGCCGATTTTGGGAAGGCCTCCGGGAACGGGCCCGAGAATGGCAATCCCGTGGGACACCAAATCCCAGTGCCAGGAAATAACGATGGCACCGATGACTGCCACAAGTGCACCGGGAACTTTTTTCGTAACGAACTTTCCCCCAAGGATGACGACAAGCACGGAGACCGAAACTGCAACAGTCGCCCAACTCGTTGCACCGACATTTTTGAGCGTTGAAATCAGCTTGGTGAGTGTGTTGTCGAAGAGGTCGCCATTGATGGTGATGCCTTTGCCTTCGGGTATGCCAAGGAGTCCGCCAACCTGGCCGCACGCGACTTGAATACCGACACCGGTGAGGAAGCCGATAAGAACGGAGCGAGACAAGAAGTTGGCAAGAAAACCAAGGCGAATGAGTCGTGCAATAAACAGGAATGCAGCGGCCATGATCGCAAGCAGCCCAGCGAGCGCGACGTAGTCGTCGGTGCCGGGTTGCGCGAGCTCAACAAGCCCGGCTGCCATCACCGCTGCAGTTGCGGAGTCGGCACCAACAACAAGGTGGCGCGACGAACCGAACACGGCAAACGCCAGCATCGGTAACAGAATCGTGTAGAGGCCGGTGATGACAGGCATGCCCGCGATGGAGGTGTAACCCATGACTTCGGGAATCGCGAGTGCTGCCAATGTGACGCCAGCAAGCACATTGTTCGGAATTTGCTTGCGATCTACAGGGAGGACGCCTTGGAGGATTGGAATGCGTCGGCGGTGTGTAGTCGAGCTTGCAGTCATGGCGCCACGGTACTTGCGAAGACTGCAGCGATGCCTCGAAGAGTTGCGATTCAGTTAGGCCCGAAGCACGAGGAGGTACTGGCCACCGCCGGATTCAACGGCGGTTTCGAAGTGGCGATCGGGAACGAGGCGGCTGAGTCGATCAAGAAGCCACTCGGATGCATCGGCGGCGTCCTGTTCCGACGGGCAACGGGCAATGATTTCACGACCGCCCTTTCGACAAAGGCGTTCCACGCTTCCAATGATTGGCGCAGGATCGACGACGAAAAGATGATCAGGCCATTCAACGACGGGAGCGATTGCGCCTTTCTTTGTATTGCAGTCCCGATGCGCAAGACGTTCCACGCCGAAAACGTCCGTTGAGGTTTTGTTTTTGCTCTTCGACTTCGTCGTCATTGAGTCGATACTCGGACCGCGAGAATCGTTGACCGACATCTCGGGATCAACGGGTTCATCACACAGCCAACAGCGCCAGTTGTCACGGAAACCGACCTCATCAAGTGTGCTCATCGGTCCTCATATTTCTTGTGGTGATTGGCGCTGCAAGGTTTTGCAGTCACAAAACGTATCTCGGGGTCACCTTGGGTCTGTTGGCACATCGCGAATCTTTCACCCGTAATTCGGTTACCTGTCGGACGCAGGGCACGTTCAAACCTCTGAAAAGCGATGGTGATTATGGCGGGCAGGACCATCGCTCGGTCGTTGACTGATGCTGTGAGCCGAACTAACACTTGTCGACGTGGAGCGGCAATCGGTCGCCGCCGAAAGGGCCCCCATGGAAAACACCTTTAGTCGTCGATCAGTTCTGAAAGGCACTGCGGCCGTTGCTGCTGGCTCACTCGCAGGATCACGTCTCTTTGACGGCGTGGCGTCGGCAGCCGTGTCGAGTGCGGCGTCTGGGGCGGTTGATCGGCAACCAAACATCGTCTTCATCATTGTCGATGAAACTCGTTTTCCAAGCGTGTTTCCTGCCGGCATCAGTACCGCTGGTGAGTACCTCGCCGCGTATATGCCAAATGTGTATGAGCTGTGGAAGCACGGG
>JAURMR010000005.1 GCA_030830565.1 Acidimicrobiales bacterium | reverse complement strand
ATCCCTGGGTTCGGCGCCGCGCCGGCGATCACGCTGCCGAGCATGAAGATGACGGTGCCAATCATGAAGAACCGTCGGCGCCCAATTCGGTCACCCAATCGACCAGCCGTGATGAGCAATCCGGCAAAGACCAGTGCATAGGCCGAGTTACACCACAACACTTCGGAGCGGTTGAGATTGAGATCGCTCACCATCGACGGGATCAGAATGTTCACCAGCGAACCGTCGAGCACGATGAGCGAAACGCCACTCAACAGCGCAAAGAGTCCCGCCCACGGACGCGGGAGTCGCCCGCCTTCTTGCGCGGCGAAGTCACCCGCCGCCGTTGCCGTTGTCATTTCGTGAGTTCTTTGTGAAATGCGCGGAGGTCTGCGATGAACGCTTCGGGTCGTTCAAACGCCGCGAAGTGTCCACCGCGTTCTTGTTCCGACCAATACACAACGTTGTATTTCTTCTCTGCCCATGCACGCGGTGTTTGCAACAGCTCATACGGATACTGCGCGTGACCGGTGGGAACCTCAACGCGTCCCGTCCAACTTTGCGCGGCACCGTTGTCGGCGCGCTGTGATTCGGCATACAGACGTGCAGCGGAACCAACAGTGTTCGTCACCCAGTACACCATGATGTTGTCGAGCACTCGGTCCCATGAATAGGTGTCCGCGATGCTGTTGTTATCGAGATCGCTCCAGCCGTTGAACTTCTCGAGAATCCACGCCGCCAAACCAGTAGGCGAATCGGTGAGTCCGTACGCAAGCGTTTGCGGCTTCGTGCTTTGAATCGCCATGTAGCCCGTGCCATCAGCGATGCGCGCACCAGCTGCAGCAAAGCGTTCGTTGTCAGCATCGGTGAGTCCGGCCATCGGGTCGGGGTCATCCGCACTCGGGAACGCAAAGATCATGTTGAGGTGGATGCCAATGAGACGATCGCCATAGGCCTCGCCAAGACGACGAGTCACGATTGCTCCCCAGTCGCCACCTTGTGCGATGTAACGGTCGTAGCCGAGTTGCTCCATGACCTCGGCAATCGCATCGGCAACTCGGTTCACATGGAATTCAGGTTGAACAGTCGGTCCTGAAAATCCATAACCAGGCATGGACGGAACAACGACGTGGAACGCGTCGGAAGCAGTGCCACCATAGGACTCTGGGTCGGTGAGCGGTCCGATGACATCGAGGAACTCAACAAATGAGCCCGGCCATCCGTGGGTAAGCACGATCGGCGTCGCGTCTGCGTGCTTTGAACGAGCGTGAATGAAGTGCACCTGCTCGCCCGCGGCCGTCGTCATGAAGTTCGGCCAGGCGTTCATACGAGCTTCGCGAGCGCGCCAGTCGTAGTTCGTGCGCCAGTGATCGACGGCGGCCTTCACTTCAGTAACAGGGATGCCAAGCGACCACGGTTCACCCGGTGCCTGATCAGGCCAGCGAACGTTGTCGAGGCGACGGTTGAGATCCTCAAGGACCGCGTCAGGGATTGCGATGGTGAATGGTTCAGGAGCCATCCCGAGACGCTAGGTCAACTACCAAACGTGACCGTTGCTTGACTGACCTCTCGACCATCGACACTTGCCGACACTCTCGTGGTTCGATCTTCCTCGATTCCACCGAGGGTGGCCGTTGCTCCGGGCAGGATCGACCGCTTCATCGCGAGCTCAACGCTCAGAATTCGTTCATTTGCTCGATGGCGTTGCGCCGCGCCAGCCAAACGAGCCACTTGCGATGAGGTATCGACGATGATGTCGGCCAGCCCGGCCTTGTGCGCTGCGGCGGTGTGGTGATGGGCCGGCGCCCACACGTGGTTCGCAGCCGCCTCGCGCCGGATCGACGCAGTGGTAACCGAAAAGCGCTCTTCCCACGCGAACTCCAGGGGCTCTTGTGCCTTGCGCGGTTGTGGCGTTCCCGGTTCACCGGGCCGGTAGCCCAGCATGCGAAATCGTTCGATCCCGACGGGCGAGCCAGCGAGCGTCGAGGTTGCGACCTCAATGACCCAGTCTCGACCCGGTCCGAATTTCGTCGGCCGCTCCTCGCCGAGATCGGCGATGCGATCCTCTGAGACCAATTGATCGCCAATGTGAACGACCCCGCGGAGTTCGAGTTCGTACCCAACAGCGATCGCAACGGGAAGGTCAAGCAAAACCTTCAGTTGGTCATGAAGCGCAAGGCCGGTGGGTGCCGCCTCGCCTGCGGACGGTGGCGATGGGGGCCGAGCAAAGGTGGTGTACATCACCGAAGGAACAACATTGCCTTCACACTCGGCCCACTGCTCGCCGAACTCGGCGGTCCAAACTGCAACGACTTCTTGCGTGACCACTGAAGACGGATCACGCTGCACGCGCTGTTCAAGCAACTGCTTGAGCGCGTCGTTCGTCATTAGCGCTTCATTGCTCCGGCGGTAATGGCACCGTCGACATAGATGACCTGCCCGCTCACGTAGCGCGAATCATTGCTACACAAGAACGACACCACATCGGCAATGTCCGCCGGCGCGCCAACTCGCTTCATGGGAACGCCCTGCGCGCGTTCATTGACTCGATCGCCTTGGAAATTTCCGGCGGTTCCATCACTCACGATGAGACCTGGTCCGATGGCATTCGAACGAATGTTGTCAACCCCAAGTTCAAGTGCCAACGTCTTCGACAGCGATTCAACTGCGGCCTTGGTTGCGGGATAAATCCCGATCTCAGGCGAGTTCGTCCACGCTGCGCCCGATGACATGTTCACGATGCTTCCGCCACCGCCAGCTCGCATCTTCGGAACAAACGCTTGGCAACACCAGACGATGCCCTTCACGTTCACTTCAATGACTGACTGCATCTGTTGTTCAGTGACATCAAGAATCGACGGAAAGTTCCAGATGCCAGCGTTATTTACAAGTGCAAAGCACTCTGGAATCTGATCAGCAACTGCGAACACGGCGGCGCGGTCGGTGACATCGAGTTGAAACGCGGTGCCGCCGCAAAGCTCTGCGGTTTCGCGCGCGGCGTCGATGTTGAGATCGAGACACATGACGTCGAACCCGTCTTCTGCCAAACGCAGACAATCGGCGCGACCTAGTCCTTGTCCGGCTCCGGTAACAACGGCGACTGGCATCAGGGAACTCCATCCATCTTGAAAAGTTTCATGGCGTTCTCGCGCAGGAACTTCGGCCACACCGAGTCCTTCAGCGGAACGTTCTTCATTTCGGTGAAGATGCGCTCGAGCGTAAGACCTGCGGGGAAGTAACCGGCGTACATGATCTTGTCTGAGCCGCGCGAGTTCGCGTAGTCAAGAATCGCCTTCGGGTAGTGCTTCGGAGCGAACGCGCTGGGCATGTAATAGAGGCCTGGCCACTTGAGCATGAGCTTCACCGCAAGCGCTTCCCACGGCTCAGCACCGTGACGCATCACGATCTTCAACTCGGGAAAGTCGTAACAAACCTGATCGAAATGCATGACGTGCTGACATTCAGCAGGAAAGCGCGGGCCGGGAATGCCGGCGTTCGAAATAATCGGAATGTCGAGGTCGATACAGGTTTGGTAGATCGGGTAGTAACGACGATCGCTCACCGGTACCTGCGGCAGACAACCAGCGGGGAAGGTCGTCACTGCACTGAGACCATCGGACTCGTTCGCTTCACGAATCTTGCGCACCGCACCGGTGATGTCGTTGGGATCAACTTCGAGACTGAAGAACACGCGACCGGGGTGACGCTTCTTTGCCTCACGACTCGTATCGGTCAAACCAAACAGGCCCGCCGACACGCCGTACTTGTCCATCTCGGTGAAGGTGAAGTCGATGGGATCAACTTCCTCACCGGCTTCTTCGGGAACGTCTTTGAACATGTAACCCGCGGGCATCGCGAGGTCGTCGGAACCCTTGTCCTTGATACCGCCCTGCAGGTATTCGTAGACAGCCTTCTTGTCGCGGAAGGGAAAGCCGATCATCAGATCGATTGCGCCAATGCCTTCGGGATACGCCATTCGGAGCCTTTCGCAGGGGTTCCGGGCGTCGCTCGTCCGGACTCTGGGCATCGTAGGACCCACGCACTGATCTGCCGGAAAGGCGGTCGCGCGCTGATTTCATTAGGGTTTGACCCTCATGGCCGAGCGACGCACCCGAGAGGGCACCGCCACCTCCGAATTCGGAGTGTCCAAGCGCGAGAACCACGACTCCACGTCGTTCTATGAGCGCTTCCCGGCCCCAACGTTGCTTGACGACGACACGGTTGTGCCGTGCCCGGTGAAGGACACCATCTTCTGCGGTGACTCTCGCGACCTTTCCGCGATTCCCGATAACTCCATCGCACTCGTTGTGACCTCTCCCCCCTACTTTGCGGGCAAGGCCTACGAAACGGAATTGGGCCAGGGCGCGGTTCCCGCCTCGTACCTCGATTACCTCGTGATGTTGCGAGACGTGTTCGCCGAATGCTGGCGAGTGCTCGAACCAGGCGGCCGCATTGCGGTGAACATTGCGAACCTCGGTCGCAAGCCCTTCCGTTCACTGGCCAGCGATGTCACGACGATTTTGCAGAACGATCTTGGATTCCTGTTGCGCGGCGAGATCGTGTGGATCAAAGCCGAAGGCGCCAGTGGCAACTGCGCATGGGGTTCCTATGCGTCGGCAGCCAACCCTGTCCTGCGTGATCTCACCGAACGCATCGTGATTGCGTCGAAGGGACGCTTCGATCGAGCGCAGAAGCGTTCCGTGCGAGAGAAGAACGGTCTGCCATTTGAGAACTCGATTGATCCTGACGATTTCATGGCCTGGACCCTCGATACGTGGAAGATCGCTCCGGAATCAGCAAAGCGTGTTGGTCACCCCGCTCCGTTCCCGGCCGAACTCCCCCGCCGCTGCATTGAACTGTTCACCTATGTCGGCGACACAGTGCTCGACCCGTTCATGGGCGCCGGCCAAACAGCAATTGCCGCAATGCGCACTGGCCGGCATTACGTAGGCATGGAACTCGACCCCGAGTACGTCGCCCTCGCCGAACGGCGCGTGGAAGAAGCCCGCAACGCTGGTTGACTAGTCCCATGCTCACCAAGGGAATCAACCATGTCGCGTTCATTACGTCAGATCTTGACCGGCTGATCGCGTTTTACACCGAGGTCTTCGATGCAGAGCTCGTGCGTGACGGTTCGGAATTCCCCGAGGGCAAAGGTCCCCGTCTCGCTGTTCTCAAACTGAGCGACTGGTCGGAAGTCAACGTGTTCGAGATCGAAGGCAATACCGAACACGAGCGTCAGACCCCCATGTTTGGCCGTGGTCGCGTCGACCACTTCGCCCTGCAGGCCGAGTCGCTCGAATCCTTCGAGACCATCCGTGAGCGACTGATGGCCAAGGGCTCAACCGACGATTTCGTGACCGATTTCGGCCCATTTCTCAGTCTTTTCTGGCGCGATCCCGACGGCCTCGAGGGCGAAGTATGCGTCGACAACCCCGACGCAAAGCCCGGCGTCATGAATCCGCCCGGAACCCGCGCTGCTCGCTACAGCTGAGCGCTTGGAGTCTCGTCGCCTCGTGCCTCGCTCGTGAGCCCGGTTAGGCTGAGCGACAGTCATTTCACCCGGAGGGGACCATGGAGCAGACGCTCGAAATCACCGAAACCGAGGCCGTCGACACCGACGAGGTCTACGAAGAAGAACTGCTTGTCGAGGAAATCTCCATCGACGGCATGTGCGGCGTCTACTAGGACCCGCCTGAATGCCCT
>JAURMR010000023.1 GCA_030830565.1 Acidimicrobiales bacterium | reverse complement strand
GCATCGTGGCGACTGGTACCCATTCCGAACTGCTGGCCACGAACCCGGACTACGCGCGGCTCGTGCACGCGTATGTCGACCAAGAGTCCATGGCCGAAGACATCGACCATGACGAACCCGAAACTACCGATGGGTTGCCGTCATGACCGAGAAGCGCAATCACACTTCAGGCGATGACGACCAGGTTGACCAAAATGAGTTGTCGGCTCAGGCCAACGACGAACTTGCGGTGATGGAACACGCAGCAGCGTTCGATGACCCCATTGCCCTTGAGCACGACGCCCTCGCAGCATCGGCCGAAGAAGCCAAGACCAGTGAGCGACGCCTTCGGGCGATGGCCGTTCTTCGACGAGGATTCGCCCAAAGTCCGGAACTGGGCAGGGGCCTTCGGCTGACAGTCCTGTTCGCCATGATTGGCGCGGTCGGCCGATTGATCATCCCTGTACTCATTCAGCAGGTGATCGATAAGGGCCTGCTTGCCGATGACGGATTTAACGCAAGTTTCACCATCACTGCCTGTGCCGCTGCTGCAGTAATCGTCATCGCGGTCATGTTCCTCGCCCGCCTCACCTATGTGCGGCTCGTGACGACTGCCGAAATGATGTTGCGCAATCTTCGTGTACGCACATTTGCGCATATTCATCGATTGCCGATGGCTGATCATGAGTCCACTCGTCGTGGCGAACTCACCTCGCGCGTCACCAGCGATATCGAAACCATTGCCCGCTTTGTGCAATACGGCGCTGTGGCATGGATCATCGATTCCGTTGTCGTCATCGGAACATTGATCGTCATGAGTTTCTATGCCTGGCAACTCGCCGTCATCACGGTGGTGGCTGCGCTGCCCGTGCTGCCGCTGTTCCGCTTAATGCAGCGCCGTCAGTTGAAGGCCTACACAGTGGTTCGTAACCGTGTGGGTACAACGCTGTCGGAAGTGAGTGAAGCGGTGCAGGGCGCGGCGCCGATTCGGGCCTATGGATTGCAGCGTCGCTCTCGTGCCCGTCTCGACGATGCGATTCAGGCACAGTTCAAGTCGGAAATGAGCGCGGCGCGTTGGTTCGCCTTCATGTTCCCGCTGGGCGATGCATTCGGCGGCGTTGCTCTGGCCTCAGTCGCGATGGCCGGTATTTGGTTCGGTGAATCGTGGGGACTCAACGCCGGCAGTTTGGTGGCCTGTTTGTTCCTCGTGCAGTTGATCCTCGGACCAATTGCCGAAATTGGCGAGATTCTTGATCAGACCCAGACCGCTATTGCTGGTTGGTCGAAAGTGCTCGATGTTCTCGATACGCCGATCAACCTTGTTGAGCCTGAGCCGGGCGTGGAATTGCCTGAAGGTCCACTTGATGTGCGCGTTGAACACCTCGGTTTCACCTACCAAACCGGTGGCCCGGTGTTGCGCGACGTCACTATCGATATTCCCGCAGGTGCATCGGTCGCGATCGTGGGCGAAACCGGTTCCGGAAAAACCACGTTTGTGAAATTGCTTGATCGCCTTGCCGACCCGGTTGAAGGTTCGGTGCTTGTCGGCGGCATCGCGCTCGACACCGTCAATCGTCAGTCGCGCACCGAACGCATCCGCATGGTGCCCCAAGATGGTTTCATGTTCGACACCACACTGGGCGAGAACATTGCCATGGGTCGTGTTGGCGCAACCATCGATGACGTTCGTGCATCGATCACTGAGCTCGGACTCGAAACCTGGGTAGCGGGCTTGCCTCGCGGTCTCGAGACTGAGGTGGGAGAGCGCGGTGAAGGTTTGAGTGTTGGTGAACGCCAACTTGTTGCACTTGCACGAGCACAGCTCGCCGACCCGGGTCTTCTCATTCTCGATGAAGCAACCAGTGCGGTTGATCCACGCACTGAACGCGCACTCACCACGGCGTTGCATCGTCTAGCCGAAGGCCGAACCACGATCAGTGTGGCCCATCGTTTGTCGACTGCAGAACAAGCTGACCTTGTGCTCGTGTTCGACGCAGGCGTGTTGGTGGAACACGGTTCGCACGACGAACTCGTTGCCCTTGGCGGGCGTTATGCCGAGCTCTACCGATCCTGGCTGGGTAACACGGGCCAAAAAGCGGTCTGAGGATTCACCAAAAAGTTCTGTGAACAGTCTCTGAAATCACGTCGTTTCGATGGCGCCACGCCCTAGTGTCACCCCATGGCCAGCAAAGAGTTCCACGCACTGCAGGAAGCAATGGCAGCACGACCAGTTCCGCCGCCCCCGTCAGACATTGTTGAACAGCGCACGCGCATCGACGAGGCTATGGCGCAGCTTCCGCTCGCCGAGGGAACAGTTGCCGAGCCATTCGTTCGTAGTGGTGTTCCTGGCATCGAGTGTCGTCCAGTCGACCTGGCCGACAACGCGCCGATTCTTCTCTATTTCCACGGTGGCGGATTCCGCATCGCCTCCGCGCTGGCGTATCGCTCCTACGGTTCGCACCTCGCTGCGGTGCTCGGCGCTCGAGTGCTGCTGGTTGAGTATCGACTCGCTCCCGAGCACAAGTTCCCCAAAGCAGTCGACGATTGCTTCGCGGTTTGGGAATCGCTTCTTGCCGAAGGGATCGACACCGGCCGCATCGTGATCGCCGGTGATTCTGCTGGTGGCGGGCTCGCAGCATCGGTCACCATGCACGCGCTGGCCGACGGCGTACTACCCGCTGGCGTTATTTGTTGTTCGCCGTGGGTCGATCTCACAATCACCGCCGACACGTACGACACGAACGCGGAATCCGACAAGTTGTTTTCGCGCACGTCGGCCGAAGAAGCAGCGCCGGCCTATCTCGGTGACGCCGACCCGACCAACCCGATCGCCTCGCCGCTGTTTGGCGATTGGAACGGCGCGCCGCCAATGCTCATCCTCGTGGGCGACGCCGAGGTGCTGCTCGACGATTCACGCAAACTCGCCGATATTGCACAGGCCGCAGGTGTTGACGTGACACTCAGCGTGTACCCGGAGATGCCGCACATCTGGACAATGAGTTATCCGGCGTTCCCCGAAGCCGTCGAAGGCGTCACCGAAATGGCCGAGTTCGTCGCTCGTGTGACTGCGTAAGGACTACGCGTTCCGTGGCGGTAGGCCCGCGTAGGAGCCGCTTTAATTACTGCTCATCTGCCTCAACGATGTTGGGGTGGATCGTGAATTTTGCCGGTGCTTTGCATCCGCAATCTGACTCGCCAAATGACGATTCAGCAGTTCCTGAGGCAATCGCGGCACCGTCGAATCCGTATCCAAGAAGCGTGAGTGTTGCCGCCGATCCATTATCGGGTACTTGCAAGGAGAACGAACGTGACTGCACCGATTCCGACCAAGGCCCGAACTCTTGGCGCGTACACACACCGGTGCTATCGCATGCTTCGACAGCTGCAATCGACGTGCCGACTCTGATTTCTGCAAGTGGCCCGGAGCACGACGCGAAGCAACTGGAGGCGCAACCAGACTCAACCATCACAATGCCGCCAAGCCCGAGCACAAGGATGAGGATGCCCAGCCTGCGGTAGATGCGCTTCGAAATCAATGCCGCCATGATCTTCTCCCGCCCTGCTCTGTCTATGAGTTCGAACGATAACTCGGGTGAAGGCTTTAGGTCGGCGGAAAACGGCCTCGAGAGGATCTGGTGGCGATTGCTGCAGCGTCGCGGATCTTGGTGCCGGCGTTGATCACGGTTTCGGCATCAAGGCCCGGTGGGAATCCAGTTGCGGAAATTGCAGCGATGACTTCACCGTCGGCCCCAAAAACCGGTGCAGCGATCGTGCCGACGTCGAAGCGACTGTTGGTAGTGAGATCAACAACCGGGTAGTCCTCGGTGGCGAGAACAGCGAACAACTCGATGACATCGTTGCGCAGTTCGGCATTGCTGGGGGAGTCCGATAACGAATAGGTGCGTTCGCCGAGCTGGCGTTGTGTGTCCGAACCTGCAGTAACGGCAAAACCGCGCGTGCGGGCGAGCTCAAGTGAGGCTTCGTAGCGAGCGAGTGCAGCCGATGAATGATCAGGCGAGCGTTTCAGCCATTGTTCAATCTCATGATCCTCGGACCACGCAAGAAACACTGCGCCCAGTGGCGGCACCAACGGCACGCGTTCGCCTTCGCGTACACCGGGACCAAACGCGCTGTGTTGGCCAGAGCGCGCCACAAAAATGATTTCGTCAACCGTGCGCGCCGACACCACCACTTCAACACCCAACTCTTCGGCCAACGGTTCGATCACCTGGCGCGCAGCATCAATTGCCGGATGATGCTCAAGCGCGACGACTCCGGCAACAACCAACGCCGGACCGAGTGAATAGGCGCGAGTGGTCGTGTTGCGCGAAACGTGCCCGCTGCCTTCGAGCACGGCAAGCGTTGCGTGAGCAGAACCCAAACTCATTCCCGTTCGACGAACGAGTTCGGTCAGCGTGAATCGCTCGGTGGGGTGGGTGACGAGGAGGTCGAGGATTTGGATCGCTCGGCTCGCAGCCGGTGCGGGACGGGCCATGACGGCACCTTCGGGTCGATTGACCGGGTGTGACCGGTGTCCTACGGTGGCCGCAGCATAGCGAAGAGTTCTTCGCAATAGCGAAAACGGGGGCGAGGTGCCGCCGAGAGACGCACGCCGCTTTACCGAGATCAACCGAGAGGAACCGAGCAATGACCTCGAACACTGACGGCCGTCCGGCCCTCTCCAACGAACTCATCGAACAGTTCTCCTTACGTGGCCGCACCGCCGTGATCACTGGCGCAGCCGGCGGCATCGGTCGCCAGGCGGCAATCACCTTCACCCAGGCTGGCGCCGATGTGCTCATCGCCGATGTCGGTGTCGCTGGTCTTGAAGAAACTGCGGCAATGGTCGCCGCTGCGGGAGGCAACGCCACCGTCGTGCCGACCGATGTTTCTGATCGTGATCAGGTCAATGCACTCGCCGATGCCGCAATCAAAGCGCACGGTCGTCTCGATATTTGGGCGAACGTTGCTGGTGTTATTCGCTACATGAACATCGTCGATGCAACGCCGGACGATGTTGAGTTCATCACCAAGGTCAATTTGTGGGGAACGTACTGGGGCGTTGCCGCTGCGGGGCGCGCAATGACCAATGGCGGGTCAATCATCAACGTGTCGTCAGCTGGTGGCGATATGCCCGCACCGACACTCTCTATCTATGCAATGACTAAAGCCGCTGTTTCGCACCTCACTCGTTGCGCCGCGGTTGAACTTGGCGCCAGCAACATTCGCGTCAATGCCATTGCTCCCGGATTCACCGATACGCCGATGGTGCAAGGGCGTTGGACAAACGCCGACGGTTCCATCGATGAAGCCGAACGCGAGTCCTATACAAACACGCGCGCTGCGCAATCTCCGCTGCGCACAATTGCCACCCCCGAAGATCAGACATGGGCGATGTTGTATCTCGCCAGTGACGCGTCACGGTTTGTGACTGGCCAAGTGATTCGTCCCAACGGCGGCGTGGTGATGGCATGACATTTTCAATCAACGAACTATTCACGAACGGAACTGTGCGATGACAACCGGTGACAACTCTCCAGTACCCGATTTCCTTTCTCGCCTTCGCGTCGACGGCCGCACGTTCGTCGTTGCCGGTGCCGGTGTGGGCATGGGACGCATGACTTCGCACGCACTTGTGCAGGCCGGCGCCAAGACCGTTGTGTGTGTCGATGTCGATGCCGATCGTGCTGCAGAAATTGCCGCCGAAATTGGTCCTGCGGGTGTTGCGTGGGTCGGCGATGTGACCACCCGTGAAGGCGCGAAGAAGCTTGCTGCCGACGCCGAAGCAATCAACGGTCGCATCGATGGTCTCGTCGACATCATTGGTATGGCGCGTTGGGAATCGATCCTCGACATGACCGACGAAACCTTCGATTGGGAAATCGATATTTGTCTTCGTCACGCGTTCTTGTTGTCACAAGAATTCGGTCGTCGTATGTCCAAGACCGATGGCGGCACGATGGTTTTCATCGCCTCGGTGAGTGGTCTGACCGCGGCACCAATGCACGCTGCCTACGGGGCGGCCAAGGCCGGACTCATGGCGTGGGTGCAGACCCTGGCCATCGAACTCGGTGGCTTCGGCATTCGTGCGAACGCAGTCGCCCCAGGAACCATCCTCAGCCCACGAATGGAAGCGGCCTTCACCGACGAACAACGTGCGCTCAATGCCGGAAATTCACCCATGGGCAAGATGGGGTCAACCTCCGACATCGCTTCTGCAGCACTGTTCTTTTCCAGCGATATGTCGGCCTATGTGACCGGTCGCACACTCGTGGTTGATGGTGGGGTGGACTCCAAGTTCCCCTATCCCGTCACGCTTTAATCCTTCCGCTTTTTCAGGGGTTCTTCGGGCTGACTAGTGTCGGCCCGTCAACCTGACGTCCCTGTGGAGGACCCCCCGTGAAGACCCCCGTTCGCGTAGCTGTCACCGGTGCTGCCGGTCAGATCGGCTACAGCCTTCTGTTCCGTATCGCTAGTGGTCAGATG
>JAURMR010000022.1 GCA_030830565.1 Acidimicrobiales bacterium | reverse complement strand
GCGCCAAAAGCGTGAACACAGCGGCGACTCGTTCGGCTCACATTGTGCTGATCGGGATGATGGGCGTTGGAAAGTCCACCGTGGGTCGCCGCGTGGCCAAGGAACTTTCGCGACCGTTTGTCGATTCCGATGATGAGGTCGTGTCTCGTACCGGACGTGCTGTGAGTGAAATCTTCGCGACCGATGGCGAACAGGCATTCCGTAGGATTGAGGCGGAAGTCATGGCCGATCTGCTTTCCTCGTCAACGCCGTCAGTAATTGCTGCTGCCGGCGGCTCAGTCCTAAGCGCAGAGACCCGTGCGCGCCTGCGCAAGTCAGGAACCGTCGTGTGGATGCGGGCGCCTGTCGATGTACTCGTTGACAGAACCTCACGGGGAACTCACCGTCCCGCACTCGCTGACGACCCACGGACAACATTGACGCAAATGGAAACTGACCGAGAATCCCTCTATGGCGAAGTCGCCGACCTCACCGTGGATTCCACTGCGCCGATTGCCAGTGTTGTCAGTGTCATTATTCGTTCGGTGAACGAGGTTGATGCGCAATGATCGTGGTTCCGGTTCAACTCGCTGACCGTTCCTACGAGGTTCTCGTTGGTGACGGAGTTCGTTCCGAGTTATCTCGGCTGATACCTGAACGGGCAAAGCGAGTTGCGATTGTCACCCAGGAGGGGCTCGGGGTCGAGGTCGACCCGGGGCGCGAGCACAAGGTGTTCACGATGGGCGACGGTGAACAGTCAAAGGTGATGTCAACGGTTGAGTCGCTTTGCCGACAGTTTGCGCAATGGGGTCTCACTCGCGCCGATTGCGTGGTTGCGGTCGGTGGAGGAATCGTTACCGATACCGCTGGTTACGCAGCTGCCTCGTATCACCGAGGTGTACCCGTGGTACATGTCTCGACGACGTTGGTTGGACAGGTTGACGCGGCAATCGGCGGCAAGACCGGTGTGAACATTCCGGAAGGAAAGAACTTGATCGGCGCCTATTGGCAGCCGTCGGGTGTGGTGTGTGATACCAGTCTTCTCGCGACGTTGCCTCCGCGTGAGTATCGATGTGGTTTGGGCGAAATTGCGAAGTACCACTTCCTTGGTGGTGAAGCTCTCGACGCTCTGCCGATCGACGAGCAAGTCGCTGCATGTGTCGCAATCAAGGCTTCTGTCGTAGCGAGCGATGAACGTGAGGGCGGGGCTCGCGCAACGCTCAACTATGGGCACACGTTGGCCCATGCCATCGAGATCGCTGGCGATCACGACCTACGCCATGGCGAAGCTGTTGCTATTGGTCTGATCTTTGCTGCGGAACTCGGGCAGCGTTTGGGGCGCATTGACGCCGATCGCGTCGCAGAACATCGCCGTGTTGTTGGTGCGTATGACTTGCCAATGACGTTGCCTTTAGGCCTTCGAAATGAGGAACTCATTGCGTTGATGGGCCGCGATAAAAAGGCACTCGACGGAATTACGTTCGTTCTTGACGGCCCCAATGGAGTTGAATCAGTGACCGGAGTCGACGTGTCGCTCATCGAAGACTCGATCAATGCAATCCGTGCCGAAGGAGACCGCTGATGTCGAATGCTCCCATTGTTCTTTTGCTTTCTGGGGTGAATCTCAATCTTCTTGGCGACCGTGAGCCTGAGATCTACGGCACCGCCACTCTTGCCGATCATGTCGCGACGGCAACTTCTGCGGCCGAAGCGCACGGACTCACGATCGAACATTTGCAATCAAATGCCGAATCAGAACTTGTCGAAGCTATTCACGGCGCCCGACATCGCTGCGCCGCGATCATTTTCAACCCGGGAGCGTTTACTCATTACGCGTGGTCGCTCCACGATGCTCTGGCAGCATTTGATGGTCCGATTATCGAACTTCATCTCTCGAATCCAGCGGCTCGTGAGGAATGGCGCAAGACCTCGGTTATTGCGCCGGTCGCGACTGGAACCATCGCCGGCTTTGGTGGCGACGGCTATCGCCTCGCCGTCGACGCTGTGGCACCGCTGGTGAAGTGAATGACATGAGCGCAAGTTCTTCGGTGTTGTCGATAGCCGAGCGCTTTGCTCAACTTCCGCCATTACTGGTGGGCGAGCGTAGTGATCGGTTGCGAGCATCGATGGTTGATGCGCAACTTGATGCACTGCTGGTAACAGCAACGAGCAATATTCGCTACCTCACCGGTTTCACAGGTAGTGCTGGCATCGTCGTTGTAACCGCTGAGGACATGGTGCTGGTGACCGACGGTCGCTATACCGAACAAGCGGCCGATCAACTTTCTGTTTCAGCGTCGCCCGCGCGTTTGGAAATCACCTCGATAGCGCAACGCGAAGTGATTTCGTCGATGATCAGCGACGGCGCTCGAATCGGGCTTGAAGCCGATCACATCACATGGTCCGCGCAACGTCGCTACGCCGATGACTGGTTCGTCGGATCTGAAGTTGTTCCTACGGCCGGACTTGTTGAGCAACTTCGTCGATCGAAAGACGATGCCGAATTGGCACGAATGGAACTCGCTGCGGCTATTGCCGATGCTGCTCTCGCAACGCGAAGGTCAACACTTCTTGATGGGCTCACTGAATCCGAGTTCGCACTTGCACTTGATTCGGAAATGCGCCGACTGGGTGCCTCGGGTACGAGTTTTGAGACCATCGTTGCTTCGGGGCCGAACGGAGCCATGCCGCATGCTCGCCCGACTGACCGGCGACTTCGAGACGGCGATCTTGTCGTGCTCGATTTCGGCTGCATCGTCGATGGCTATTGCTCCGATATGACCCGAACCGTGGCCATCGGCGAGGTCGACGAAACCTGTTTGCGAATGCTCGACGTTGTTACCGCGGCCAATGCTGCTGGGGTTGCGGCCGTAGGCCCCGGAGTTGCCACCAGCGAGATCGACGCTGCAGCTCGTGCGGTGATTACCGAAGCGGGTTGGGCCGATTCCTTTACCCATGGCACCGGACACGGTGTGGGTTTGGACATTCATGAGGCCCCGAGAGTTGCCGGGACCAGCACTGATACGCTTTCGATCGGCGACGTCGTCACCGTTGAACCGGGTGTTTACCTCCCGGCGCACGGCGGTGTCCGTATGGAAGACAGCGTCGTCGTCACCCCTGATGGGTGTCGACCCCTCACTCACACAACGAAGTCACCGACACCCTGATCCCTCTCACGGTGCCGGCCCAGGAAGGCCCTCATGCCCACCATCACCACGAACGACATCAAGAACGGCATGGCGCTCGACATTGAAGGCGTTTTGTTCGAAATCGTCGAGTTCCAGCACGTGAAGCCGGGCAAGGGTGGCGCATTCGTGCGCACCACGCTCAAGAACGCTCGCAATGGCGCCGTTGTCGAGCGCACCTTCCGCGCCGGTGAAAAGGTCGAGCGGGCGATGATCGATAAGCGCGAGATGCAGTTCCTGTATCGCTCGGGCGACGACTACGTCTTCATGGACAATGCCACCTACGACCAGCTCAACGTGGGGCCGGTTTCGCTTGGTGACGCCTCGAATTACCTCGTGGAAAATGGCGAAGCGGTTCTCAAGATGTACGGCGACGAAATCGTCGGCGTCGAACTTCCTGCTGCCGTTGAGCTCAACATCGCCGAAACTGAACCTGGCATTCAGGGCGACCGTGTTTCGGGTGCCCGCAAGCCGGCAACGCTTGAAACTGGCCTTGTGATCCAGGTTCCGCTGTTTGTCGAGCCCAACGATCGCGTCAAGGTCGACACCCGTACCGGCGAATACCTGACCCGGGCGTGAGCGACGACCTCGGAAACGCAACCAATCGACACGACGCCCGAGAGCGTGCATTTCATCTTCTCTACGAAACAGAGATGAAGGGCGATGCAATCGCTGATGTTCTCGCCTCTCTACCTGTTGGCCCCGACGAGTTCGCCGCTGAACTTGTTGTTGGGGTGGGGGAGAACCAGGACGATCTCGATGCAGTGATTGCCTCCCATGCCCGCAATTGGGATGTCGACCGAATGCCTGCGCTCGACCGTGCGATCCTTCGCCTTGCGACCTACGAGCTCATCCATCGGCCCGATGTTCCGACCGCTGTGGTGATCTCCGAGGCCGTTGAACTGGCGAAGTCCTACAGCACAGATGACAGCAGTCGATACGTGAATGGCGTGCTCTCCGCTGTCGCAGGCGCGGTCCGATAACTCGCGATATACTCTCTCTCTGACCGTGAAGCGGGTCCCGTGAGGCCCGAACGGACAGGAAGGACCACGAACGTGGCTGAACGTGAACGACGCTTGACGCCCCCGTATGGGGGCGTTTTTGTTGCACGGACCCGGGTCATGAGTTCCGATGACATGCAACGGGCCACCAAGCGCATGGCTCACGAGATCATCGAGAGAAATCAGGGCCTCGACGATGTCGTCGTCATTGGTCTGCAGACCGGTGGAGTCCCACTGGCGGCTCGCCTTTGCGAAGCACTTGAACTCATCGATGGCACGCATGTGCCCGTCGGATGTCTCGATGTTGCCTTCTACCGAGACGACATCGGTTTACGCCCCGTGCTGCCCGAAGCGGTGACCGATATTCCCTGTGACCTTGACGGACGCACGGTGGTTCTCGTCGACGATGTGCTCTTCACTGGCCGCACAATTCGTGCGGCGCTTGATGCGCTCTCGGACTACGGACGAGCCCGAGCAGTGCAGCTTGCGGTCATGGTCGATCGCGGTCACCGGGAACTCCCGATCCGACCCGATTTCGTGGGGAAGAACCTGCCGACAAGGCGTGACGAGGTTGTCGATGTCACTGCTGACGGCGTCGAACTGGGGGAGATGCTCAAATGAGTCGACTTCTCAGCAATCCACGTCACGGTCGCTTGCGAAATCTTCTTTCGATCTCCGACCTTGGTCCCGATGTCGCCGCAGGCATCGACGAGGTCATGACGCTTACCGATTCCTTTGTTGAAGTCAGCGAACGGACAATCCCAAAAGTCCCAGCGCTTCGCGGTCGCACAGTGGTGTCGCTCTTCTTTGAAGACTCAACGCGTACCCGACTGAGTTTTGAAACGGCTGCGAAACGGCTTTCTGCGGACACCATGAATTTCAGCGTCAGCACTTCTTCAGTGAAGAAGGGTGAATCGCTCCGCGACACCGTTGAGACAATCGAGGCAATGGGGGTCGACGCAATCGTTGTTCGCCACGCTTCTGCTGGGGTTCCTCGCCAGGTTGCGCAATGGGCCACAAGCGCAGTGATCAACGCCGGCGACGGCTGGCACGAACACCCAACCCAGGCGTTGCTGGATTGCTACACAATTCGCCAACGATTTGGCGACCTTTCTGGAAAGCACATTGCAATCGTTGGCGATATTCGCCACTCACGAGTCGCCCGAAGCAATGTCGCAGCATTCACAACGCTTGGTGCCGATGTCACGCTTGTTGCTCCACCCACATTGCTGCCACCCAGCCTCGAAGGTTGGCCGGTCAAAGTGAGCACCGATATCAATGCTGTCTTGCCAACGGTCGATGTTTGTTACCTCCTGCGAATGCAACGCGAACGAATGACTGAAGCGCTCATCCCCAGCATTCGTGAATACAGCAATCGATTCGGGCTAAATGAAAAGCGAGCGGAGTTGCTCCCGAACCACGCTCTGATCATGCATCCCGGTCCCATGAACCGCGGTGTTGAAATTGACGCTGCGGTTGCCGACCACCCCAACACCGTGATCGTCGATCAGGTACGTAACGGTGTGGCCGTCCGTATGGCGGTGCTGTTCCTGCTTCTCGGAAGCGGAACAACATGGGGAGGAGAAGCCGATGTCTGAACCACGCAACGCCACCGACCGAAAGGCAACTGTGTCCGAGTCAGCAGGATGGATCATCACCGGCGGTCTGGTCGTTGACCGAACTGGCGAACGAATTGCCGATGTCGCAGTTCGACCGGACGGGACAATCGCCGGGGTTGGTTCCTCGATTGATCTCGATGCCCTCGGACTCGCAGACGCGCCCGTGATCGACGCCACCGGATGCGTGGTTGCTCCTGGATTTGTCGACATTCACACCCATTTGCGTGAACCAGGTCGCGAAGAAGCCGAAACGATCGAAACCGGTAGTCGTGCTGCCGCGCTTGGTGGTTACACCGCAGTCGTCGCAATGCCCAACACCGAACCAACCATTGACTCGGTCGCGGTCGTTCGTCAGGTACTTGATGCCGGCATCGCCGCTGGCCTTTGCGACGTTCGCTCTTCGGGTTCGATCACAATTGGTCGCGAAGGTGATGCTCTTTCACCAATGGCGGAACTCGCTGCCGCTGGCGTTCGAATTTTTACCGACGACGGTTGTGGCGTTCAGGACGATCGCCTCATGCGACGTGCTCTTGAATACGCCTCAGGTCTTCCCGAGCCTGTGGTACTCGCGCAACATTGCGAGGTCGAGGCTCTGAGTCATGGCGGCCATATGCACGAAGGCGAATGGTCGAGCCGACTCGGTATCCCCGGCATCCCTGCCGAAGCCGAAGAACTCATGGTCTTCCGCGACATCGCCCTTTCGAGACTTACGGGCATGGCGGTGCACTTCCAGCATCTGTCGACAGCCGGCGCAGTTGCGCTCGTGCGTGACGCAAAGGCCCGAGGCCTCAATGTCACTGCTGAAGCAACACCGCATCACTTCACGCTCACTCATGCCGAAGTCGTTTCGTACGACCCTGTGTTTAAAGTGAATCCACCGTTGCGCTCGGCTGAAGATGTCGCTGCAGTGAAAGCAGGCCTTGCCGACGGAACGATCGATGCAATCGCTACCGATCACGCGCCACACACAGCCGACGTCAAGGAAGCGCCGTTCGATCACGCTCCATGCGGAATGCTCGGTCTGGAAACAGCGCTTGCTCTCGGCATTACTGAATTGGTGGAACCGGGGGTGCTTTCGATGACCGAGTTCATGGCAAAGATGTCGTGGAATCCCGCTGCGATCGCCCGCATCGACGACGTCCACGGGCGCACTATTGAAACCGGTGCCCCTGCGCATCTCGTGATCTTTGATCCGGCCCAGGAATGGACGGTCGACCCAAAGGCACTGGCAAGTAAATCCGACAACACGCCCTATGCAGGGCGCGTCGTTCGCGGCAAAGTTCGCCACACGCTCCTTTGTGGTGTCCCGACCGTGTTCGACGGAGAGGCACAACGATGAGCGGTATCGAAGAAGCACTTTTGGTGCTCGCCGACGGAACAGTATTCGAAGGTGAAGCAATTGGCGCTCGACGCGATGATGGCATCACCTCAGGTGAGGTCGTGTTCAACACAGCGCTAACGGGCTATCAGGAGATCATCACCGACCCCTCCTATGCCGGACAGCTCATCACGTTCACCTATCCGCATATCGGCAACTACGGCGTCACTGCGTATGACGATGAATCTCGTCGGCCGTTCACTCGTGGAATCATCATTCGCGACATGGCACGTCGCCGCAGCAACTGGCGGGCCGAAGGCGATCTTGAATCATTCCTGCAGAAAGCGGGCGTTCCTGGAATCGCCGGCATCGACACTCGTCGCCTTACCCGTCACATCCGAGACCTCGGCGCGATGCCCGGTGCGTTTGGAACTGCGTCGGAATCGGCACTGCTGGCCGCAGCAAAAGCTGAACACGGAACCAGCGGCGTTGATCTCGTCGGATCGGTTACATGCGCCTCACCCTATGACTACGCATTCACGGGCCCTGATGGGCGCACTCCCAAGCGTGTTGTTGCCTATGACTTCGGAATCAAGACAACAATCCTTCGGCACCTGTCAGGGATCGCCACCGTTGAAGTGGTTCCGGCAGGCACCCCGGCATCGGAAGTTCTCGCCCGCAATCCCGACGGTGTCTTCCTTTCGAACGGCCCGGGCGATCCCGCGGCCGTCGTTGGCGCACCGCAGATCATTGATGGCTTGCTCGGTGAAGTTCCTATCTTCGGAATCTGCCTAGGTCACCAGTTACTCGCAACCGCGCTCGGCGCTGAAACCTACAAACTCCCGTTCGGCCATCACGGCGGCAACCATCCCGTCTGCCGTCTCGAAACCGGAACCGTCGAGATCACGAGTCAGAACCACAACTACGCCGTCGACGACGGTTCTATTGGCCCGAAGGTCGAAGTGACGCACCGGAACCTGAACGATGGAGTCGTCGAAGGCATCCGCTGCCTCGATATCCCTGCGTTCAGTGTGCAGTACCACCCCGAAGCGGGCCCCGGTCCGCACGATGCTGCCTACTTGTTCACCATGTTCGATGAACTCATGGATTCCGTGAAGGGAACCAACTGATGCCGCGCCGTACTGACATCGAAACCATTCTGCTGATCGGCTCCGGGCCAATCGTGATTGGTCAGGCATGTGAATTCGACTATTCGGGGACACAGGCGTGTCGGATTCTTCGTCAAGAGGGATACCGCGTCGTGCTGGCGAATTCGAATCCGGCGACGATCATGACCGACCCCGACTTCGCGGACGCGACCTATGTCGAACCGCTTGATATCGAGGTACTCACTCGCATTATTGAGCGTGAACGACCCGACGCACTCCTTCCGACTCTTGGCGGTCAGACGGCTCTCAACCTTGCGATGGCCCTTGAAGAAGCCGGTGTCCTCGCGCAGTACAACGTCGAAATGATTGGCGCTGATGCTCTTGCGATCGCAACGGCTGAAGATCGTGAGCTCTTCAAACAGGCGATGGCGGAAATCGGATTAGCCACACCTATCTCGGCAACCGCACACACCCTTGAAGAAGCAATGGATGTCATCGGTTCCATCGGGCTTCCCGCCGTCATACGGCCCGCGTACATCTTGGGTGGTCGCGGAACCGGTATTGCCTCGAACATGGAAGAGTTCGAAAAGATCGCAGCGTATGGCCTTGAGTCGAGCCCGATCTCCGAAATCCTCGTCGAACAGTCGATCGCCGGCTGGAAAGAGTACGAACTCGAGGTCATGCGCGATCACGCCGATAACTGCGTGATCGTCTGCTCGATCGAAAATGTCGATCCCATGGGCGTGCATACCGGCGACTCCATCACTGTCGCCCCCGCGCAAACTCTTTCGGATTACGAATACCAACTCATGCGCGACGCTGCGTTTGCTGTCATGCGCCGAGTCGGTGTCGAAACGGGTGGCTCGAACGTTCAGTTCGCCGTGAATCCCGAAAATGGCGGCATGGTTGTTATCGAAATGAATCCGCGTGTGTCACGTTCCTCGGCGTTGGCCTCGAAGGCCACGGGCTTCCCGATCGCCAAGATTGCCGCGCGTCTCGCGGTTGGTTACACACTCGATGAAATTCCAAATGACATTACCAAGATGACGCCGGCATCTTTTGAGCCCACGATCGACTATGTCGTTACCAAGATTCCGCGTTGGGCCTTCGAAAAGTTCCCGGGAACGAGCGGTGTGCTTGGAACGCAAATGCAATCGGTGGGCGAGGTCATGTCGATCGGCCGGACGTTCCCCGAGTCATTGCAAAAGGGTTTGCGATCGCTTGAGCAAGGTCGCCTTGGTCTCAACTGTGATCCAGGCGAAGCCGAGTACGACGAGATTCCGCTTGACGAATTGCTTGCCAAGGCGTGCATCGGAACTCCGGAACGCATCTTCCAACTCGAAGCGGTCATGCGTCGCGGCAAATCAATTGATGAGGTCTACGCGGCTACAAAAGTCGATCCTTGGTTCCTTGATCAGATGAGCGCAATCACCGAAGAGCGCTCCTACCTCGCCGAAGTCGGCTTTCAGGATCTGACTCGAGCCGGATGGAAGCGTGCGAAGCGACTGGGCTTCTCCGATGCGCAGCTCGCGTGGTTGTGGGGTCGCACCGAAGCCGAGGTTCGATTGCGTCGACTTGAGCTTGGCGTTGTACCTACCTACAAGACAGTTGATACGTGTGCTGCTGAGTTCGATGCGAAGACGCCGTATCACTATTCAACATGGGAAGATACCGACGAGGTTGCGCCATCGGACCGCAAAAAAGTTGTCATTCTCGGTTCGGGCCCCAACCGGATCGGTCAGGGCATCGAATTTGATTACTGCTGTGTGCATGCTTCTTTTGCGCTGCGCGACGCCGGTTTCGAAACCATCATGGTGAATTGCAACCCGGAAACCGTTTCAACGGATTACGACACCAGCGACCGCTTGTACTTCGAACCGCTTACCCATGAAGACGTCATGAATGTGATTGATGCGGAGAAGCCCGTTGGCGTCATCGTTTCCCTTGGCGGGCAGACGCCGCTCAAACTGTCGAACACATTGCCTGTCGAACTCATCGCCGGGACCTCGCCTGCATCAATCGATGCGGCCGAAGACCGGGAGCTCTGGAACGCGCTTTGTGCGCGTCTGGAAATTCCGCAGCCTGCCGGTGGTACTGCTGTCGATATCGACGCTGCACTCGCAATCACATCGAAGATCGGATACCCAGTACTTGTACGACCCAGTTACGTGCTCGGTGGTCGAGCGATGGAGATCGTGTACGACGACGAAGGTCTCCGTGTCGCAATGGCCCAACTCGCAAGCTTCGGAAGTTTGGGGAAAGAAGGCGGACTCTCTGCCGAGCGTCCTGTTCTTGTCGACCGCTTCCTCGAAGATGCAACCGAAGTCGATGTCGACTCCATTCGCGACGTCAACGGAGATTTCGTTATCGGCGGAATCATGGAACATGTCGAAGAAGCTGGCGTCCACTCCGGTGACTCGGCCTGTGTGATTCCGCCCTATTCGCTTTCCGCAGAAACTATGGCAGTCCTTGCTGACTACAGCCATCGCATTGCTGATGCGCTCGGTGTCGTTGGTCTACTCAACGTCCAGTACGCGGTGAAGAGCGGCCAGGTCTTTGTCATTGAAGCCAATCCTCGAGCGAGCCGCACCGTTCCATTTGTGGCCAAAGCCACCGGTGTTCCGCTGGCAAAGGTTGCGGCGCGTGTGATGCTCGGGGCAACGCTCACCGAACTGCGTGCTGAGGGGTTGTTATCTGAGCCTGTGCAGGGCGATCACATCGCAGTAAAGGAAGCGGTTCTTCCGTTCAGTCGTTTCCCCGAAGCAGATGCACTGCTCGGTCCAGAAATGCGTTCAACTGGTGAAGTCATGGGCATCGATCTCACCTTTGGTCTTGCGTTCGCGAAGAGTCAGTTGGCTGCGGGTACGAACCTCCCGACATCAGGCACCGTGTTTCTCTCGCTCGCCGATCGAGACAAAGACGTTGGCGTGAAAACGGCCCAGCGATTCCGTGAACTCGGATTCTTTATCGCTGCCACCTCAGGAACCGCCGAGCATCTGACTCGCAACGGCATCGATGTCGCGACCGTGGTCGCAAAGATCGGTGAGCCCGACGGACAGGACGCGGTTGATCTGATTGAGAGCGGCGAGGTTGTCCTTGTCGTCAACTCTCCACGTGGGCGTGGTCCACGCGCCGACGGCGCGCATATCCGGGCCGCTGCTGGCAAGCACAACATTCCGTTGCTCACGACTGGCGCTGCTGGTCTCGCTGCAGTGAACGGCATGGCTGATCGAGCAGCGCATCCGCTTGAGGTGCGACCACTGCAGGAGTATCACCGCGGTGTCCGCACCGGGGGAGCCTCCTGATGGCTCGCCGCCGTCGTTCTGGAGCATCGGTTGATCTCACGACCACTGTGGGTTCACTCACGCTTCGCGCTCCAGTGATGACGGCATCAGGCACCGCCGGTCACGGCGATGAACTCGGCGCCTATGTCGACCTTTCGTCGCTTGGTGCAGTCGTCGTGAAGTCGCTCTACCCCGAACCGTGGGCTGGAAATGCAGCGCCGCGTGTTCACGAAACGCCTGCCGGCATGCTCAACAGCGTCGGACTTCAAGGCCCAGGCGTTCGCAAATGGCTCGACGAAGAACTGCCTGCTGTGATCGCAGCCGGCGCCACAGTCGTCGCGAGTATCTGGGGATCAACTATCGACGACTATGCGCGAGCCGCAGAGATGTTGCGCGATGCACCGCCTGAAGTTGTTGCGGTTGAAGTCAATGTGTCATGTCCAAATCATCACGACCGAAATCGAATGTTTGCCCATGCACCGCAGAGCACTGCTGAAGCGATTCGAGCGTCGTCGGTATGCGGTCGACCGATGTGGGCGAAGCTCAGCCCCAATGTGTCGGATCTCGCGTCGATCGCAAAAGCTGCGCATGAAGCAGGTGCCGACGCAGTCACTCTGGTGAACACCGTCCTCGGAATGGCGATCGATCCAGAAACGCGCACCTATCGACTTGGCAATGGAGGCGGCGGACTCTCTGGCCCTGCGATTCATCCCGTTGCAGTGCGCGCAGTTCATGACGTCTATGCCGCGCATCCTGAAATTCCGATCGTTGGTGTTGGGGGCGTTGCTCGTGGTGTTGACGCAATCGAATTGCTGATGGCCGGCGCAAGTGCAGTTCAAGTTGGAACCGCTTCTTTCGCCGACCCGCGAAGCGTCGCCCGCGTCCAGTACGAAATCGAAGACTGGTGTTCCGGCCACGGAGTTCGTTCAGTGCGCGAATTGATCGGAGTGGTTCATGCCCGCTGACAAAAGTGAATTCAGCGATGGGGCCCCCGAGGTCATTCGTTCACGTCTGGCCCTTGCGCTCGATGTCGATGACATTGTCACAGCTCGGCGAATTGCCCACGCATTACAGCCATGGTTCGGTGTGGCCAAAGTCGGACTTGAACTGTTCAGTGCTGCAGGTCCAGAAGCAGTTGAGGCGATGATCGGGGACGGATTCGAGGTGTTCGCAGATCTCAAACTCCTCGATATTCCCACCACAGTGAACAAAGCGGCGCGAGTCATGGGTTCATTGGGCGTGTCGTATCTCACGGTGCACACTCGTGCAGGTGTTGATCACCTTCGCGCTGGTGTTGAAGGCGTGGCTGACGGCGCGTCTGCGGCGGGACTTCCCGCTCCGACGAGTCTGGGCATCACGGTGTTGACGAGCGAGCAGGCCGATCTCGTCGCGCTTGAACAGCGCGTGGGCTTTGTGCTCGACGCGGGTTGTGGCGGGTTGGTGTGTTCGGCAAGCGACTTGTCAACGGTGCGCGCGATTGCGCCAAATGTCGTCACCGTCGTGCCAGGTATCCGACCAGCGGGCGTCGGTGTCGATGATCAGGCACGTCCCGCGACCCCGACTTCGGCGATTGCTTCGGGTGCCGATGTTCTTGTGATCGGACGCGCCGTCACCCGAGCTGAGGACCCCATTTCTGCTGCGATTTCCATTGCGGCCGAGGTCGCTTCTGCTCTTGGCTGAACCGCAGGTGAGTGGGCCCGGACGACTGCCATAGGGCAACGGCTAGGGTCTCGCCCATGCCGCAGCCTCCTGCACTTACTCCAGAACAACGGCAGGCCGCGCTCGCGAAAGCCGCCGAAGCGCGCCGTGCCCGTGCCATCGTCAAGGACAAATTGAAGTCGGGCGAGCTCAACTTTGGTCAGGTGCTTGAACTTGCTGGTTCCGATGAACTCGTTGCTGGTATCAAGGTGCTCGCAATCCTTGAGTCACTTCCTGGCGTCGGCAAGGTCAAGGCCCGCCGAGCAATGACCGAGATCGGCATCGCCGACACTCGCCGCCTGCGTGGTCTTGGCGATCAACAGCGCAAAGCCCTGTTGGCCTCGTTCGGCAGCTGACCCAGTTTCGTGATCATCGTCGTTTGTGGACCCGGTGGAGTAGGGAAGGGCACGGTCGTTGCTCGTCTCGTCGCAGCCGATCCCAGGCTGTGGCTCTCTCGGTCTTGGAGCACCCGCGAACGGCGTCCGAGTGAACGCGAAGACGCCTATGTCTGGTGTACCCGCGAGGAATTTGAGGCCCATGCCGCCGAGGGTGGATTCCTGGAATACGCCGAATTTCTCGGCAATCTCTACGGAACGCCGTGGCCCGATGGCGCCGATGGGCGCGATGTCATCCTCGAAATCGATGTCCAGGGCGCCGCGCAGGTCCTTGATCGGGTCCCCGATTGTCTCTTCATCCTGCTTGAGCCACCTTCGGCCGAGGTCCAGGCCAAGCGCCTCCGAGGCCGAGGAGACCCTCCTGAGCAGGCAGAACGGCGCATTGCTGTGGCTCAGGCCGAATTGGCCGAGGGTCGGCGGTTGGGCGCCATTTGCATCGTGAATGATGATCTCGATCGCACGGTCGCCGAGGTCGAGGCCCTCATTGCTGAGCGCCGCAGCACCTCGAACGGTTAGTGATCAGCACCCGCCCTCGACAGCAATGTGGTCTGAGCGGGTACCTGCGGTAGGCTCATTTCTCCTCTCGCAGGCCGTTTCTCGGGTCTCTGCAGGAATGTCAGTTCGCAAGTCGTCCGTTCTCAATCCGTAACGAAGGTGTGCCGTGGCCCAGATCCATGACTCGATGGTGAATCCCCGAATTGAAGTCCTTCTCTCGAAGGTCGATTCGCGTTTCACGCTGGTGTCGCTCGGAGCGCAGCGCGCTCGGCAGATCAACGCCTACTTCAACCAACTTGGTGAAGGTCAGGGCTCAAACGTTCCTCCGCAGGTGACCTCGCTCGCCCGCAAGCCGCTTTCGATTGCGTTCGAGGAAATCTCGGCCGACAAGATCATTCCCGTGCGCGTCGATCCCGCCGAACTCCTCCTCGAGGATGTCGTCGAAGGTATTGATGAAACCGTCGAACTGGCCGAGGCCATCGACGAAGCACCTGAGGCTGACTGACCGACCTGTTGTCGGTTCTGCGGGCATGACCCTCACATCCCGTCGCATCGTCCTGGGCGTAACCGGGGGCATCGCCGCGTACAAGGCGGTCGACGTTTGTCGTCGACTTGTCGATGCTGGCGCGCACGTCGTGCCGATCATGACCGAAGGTGCAAACCACTTCATCGGTGAAACCACGCTTTCAGCACTTGCATCGGAAAAGGTGCAGACATCGCTGTGGGATGAAACATCTCCGATTCCGCACACCCGTTTGGGTCAAGACAACGATCTCATTGTTGTGGCACCGGCGACCGCGCGATTGATTTCAGCCTACGCGCATGGCTATTCCGACGACCTTCTCACTGCAACGCTCATCGCAACGCGCGCGCCAGTTGTTCTTTGTCCGGCGATGCACACCGAGATGTGGGAACACCCGGCGGTGCAAGACAATCTTGTGTTGCTCGCATCACGTGGTGTGATCATCGTGCCGCCAGGTGAAGGTCGGCTTGCCGGCGGCGATGTTGGCACCGGCCGTCTTGCCGAGCCCGCAGACATCGTTGCCGCTATTGAGCGGGTGCTCTCTGTAAATGACGACCTCGCTGGCGTTCGTGTGCTTGTCACCGCTGGAGGAACTCGCGAAGCAATCGATCCGGTTCGAGTCATCACCAATCGCTCATCGGGCAAACAGGGCTACGCGATCGCCGCTGAAGCGTTGTCTCGTGGTGCAAAGGTCACGCTTGTTACGACAGCGAATCTTCCCGCTCCTCCAGGTGCAGACATCATCGACGTCGTAAGCGCTGCGGACATGGAAGCTGCAGTCATGCCTCGTGCCGATGAGCACGATGTCATCGTGATGGCCGCCGCTGTCGCTGATTTCCGACCAGCAATTGTGTCTGATCACAAGATTAAGAAGGGCGAATTCGGCGCCGAAGGTGATCGAAAAATTGTTCTTGAACCAACGCATGACTTCCTTGTTGACCTTGGCGAACGCAAGTCACCGACACAGGTGCTCGTGGGCTTTGCTGCCGAGACCGACAACGTCCTCGACAACGCTCGCAGCAAGTTGACCCGCAAGCACCTAGATCTCATCGTGGCCAACGATGTTGGTGCCGATGGCGTCGGCTTTGAGCACGACACCAACGCGGTAACGATCCTTTCGGCTTCGGGCGAGGCCACGTCGATCGCCCTTACCGACAAACGGGCGGTGGCAAAGGCGGTACTCGACGCAGTTGTGGCCATCAGGTCCGACCGCTGAGGGTCGTTGCCCGACTAGGTTTCTCCCCGAACCAACGACACAGGAGCATCCCGTGAGCAGCTGGACCTTCACCTCGGAATCTGTTACCGAGGGCCACCCAGACAAGATGGCTGATCAGATTTCTGATGCCATCCTCGATGCAATGCTGACCAACGACCCTATGAGTCGTGTCGCATGCGAAACGCTCGTCACCACGGGTCTGGCAATCATTGCCGGAGAGGTCACCACCTCGGGTTATGTCGATATTCCCAGCATCGTGCGCGACACCATCAAGGGCATCGGGTACGACCGCGAGTCCTACGGTTACGACGGTGAAACTGTCGGTGTCATGGTCAGTCTTGACGCGCAGTCGTCCGATATCGCTCAAGGCGTTGACGACTCTGAAGAGGTCCGCACTGGAACCTCTGGCGAAGACATCCTTAACAAGCAGGGCGCGGGCGACCAAGGAATGATGTTTGGCTATGCGTGCAACGAGACCGATGTGCTCATGCCGCTTCCGATCCATGTCGCCCATCGCATGGCTGAGCGACTGGCCGACGTTCGCAAGGCTGGAACGGTTCCGTACCTTCGCCCCGACGGCAAAACCCAGGTCACCTTCGATTACGAAGACGGCAAGCCCGTTCGCTTGCGCACGGTTTTGATCTCGACGCAGCACGACGATGGCATCGATCGTGAAGACGCCATTCGTCCTGACTTGATTGAACACGTCATTCGTCCCGTCATTCCGGCGCAGTTCGCCAATGACGACTACCAGGTGCTCGTAAATCCGACCGGCCGTTTTGTTATCGGCGGTCCGGTTGGCGATGCGGGCCTCACCGGCCGAAAGATCATCGTCGATACCTACGGCGGCATGGCTCGCCATGGCGGTGGAGCATTTTCGGGTAAGGATCCGTCAAAGGTCGATCGCTCGGCTGCCTACGCCGCTCGTTGGGTTGCCAAGAACGTCGTCGCTGCTGGTGCCGCCGATCGTTGCGAGGTGCAGGTTGCCTACGCCATCGGTGTTGCTCATCCGGTTTCGATCATGGTGGAAACCTTCGGCACCAACAACGTCGATGAAGAGAAGATCGCTGCAGCAGTTCGCGAGGTCTTCGACCTTCGCCCCGCCGCAATCGCTCGAGACCTCGATCTACGCAAGCCTCGTTACAAAGAGACCGCGGCCTATGGCCACTTCGGTCGCACCGGCGATGCGTTCACTTGGGAGCGCACCGACCGCGTCGACGCTCTGAAGTCGGAACTCGGACTCTGATCATCTCGTTTCGGTCGGAACGGCGCTGAGATGGCGTCCGATCCGGATCAACCAACGCTTTCCTTTGATCCGCCCGAATCGGGCGGATCAAACGTGTCTGCAGTGGTTCCGAAAGAAGCATCCTCTGTCGAACCGGAGGTAGCTGTTGGTCAACATGTCGTGCGCGTTCGCCCCGACGAACCTGCGATCGACAAAACCTTCGACTACCTCGTTCCTCCTTCGATGTCTGAACAAATTCGCGTCGGAACAATGGTGCGGATTCCGCTTCATGGTCGTCGAGTCGGTGGCTGGGTTGTTGAAGACCGAGTTGTGCCGCCAAGCGGGGTCACGCTTCAGCCGATTTCGAAGGTGAGCGGATGGGGACCACCTCCTGAACTCTTTGATCTTGCTGACTGGGCCTCGTGGCGCTGGGCTGGTCGTCCTGCTGCGTTGTTGCGAACGGCATCTCCTCCCGCAGTCGTTCGGGGTTTGCCGCGTTCACCGGTTCGAACCCCACCTCCACAACCGGTGACATCCGACGAAGTCCAAGAACTCGCCAAAGAAGCATTGGCACGTTCGGTCGCAACGGTACGACTTGCTCCAGCGGTTGACCCTTACCCACTTCTGCTTGCGGCTGCGGCACTCGGACCAATTCTTCTCGCTGCTCCGGTTGCGTCAATGGCCCGACACCTCGGAGTGCGACTTCGTCGAGCGGGGTTACCTGTTGCGATGCTGCCGGACGATTGGTCACTTGCTCGTGCGGGTTGGGCGAACGTTCTTGGCTCGCGATCGGCGGCGTTTGCTCCGATAGCGGCGCCTTCAGCGGTCATCGTGCTGGACGAACACGATGAATCGTTTCAGCAAGAACAAACACCGACATGGAACGCGCGTGACGTCCTGATTGAACGAGCGCGTCGATGCGCAATCCCATGCCTGCTCGTGAGTCCCACACCTTCGCTCGAAGCTCTGAATGTGGGAACGTTGCTGACTCAATCGCGTAGCGCAGAACGCGCAGGTTGGCCGCTTTTCGACATCGTTGATCGCCGGGATGAACCGCCTGGTTCAGGTCTCTTTAGCGAGCGCTTCGTTCAGGTACTTCGTGGTGATGGCCGAGTTGTGTGCATTCTGAATCGCAAAGGACGCTCTCGTCTGTCATCGTGCGTTGCGTGCGGTGAAGTTGCATCCTGCGAGAAATGTGCTGCCGCTGTCATCCAAGGTGATGACGGATCGCTTGTATGTCTTCGATGCGACACCGTCCGACCGATGCTGTGTGCGAAGTGCGGTGGTACGAAGATGAAGAATCTGCGCGCGGGCGTCAATCGAGTGCGCGAGGAACTTGAAGCACTGGCCCGTGAACCGGTCGCCGAAGTGACGGGCGAACGAGGCACTGATGCTGGTGGTACCGGGACTCGCATCGTTGTGGGCACTGAGGCGGCGCTCCACCGAATTCACAAAGCCGATGTGGTGGCATTTCTCGATTTCGATCAAGAATTACTTGCTCCGCGGTACAGAGCCGCCGAAGAAGCGATGGCGCTCCTCGTTCGTGCCGCACGCGTTGTGGGACCTCGTGCCGGCGGCGGACGCGTGCTTGTGCAGACTCGACAGCCCCAACACGAAGTGTTGCAAGGTGCGTTGTTGGCGGAACCAACCCGTGTGTCCGACGCCGAACGAGACCGTCGTCAATTACTCGGTTACCCGCCGGCAAAAGCAATGGCGGTCGTTTCCGGTGCATCGGCGCCGGCATGGGTCGATGCCTTCGTGGCACCCAGAGGCGTCGAGTTGCTCGGGCCGTCTGAGGGGCAATGGATCGTTCGTGCTGCGACTCACGAACTTCTCTGTGACTCGCTTGCGGCGGCACCGCGGCCCGGAGGCCGACTCCGCATCGAAGTTGATCCACTGCGCTTTTGAGATCGAAAGCGCAGTGGATCAAGGCATCAGTCTTCGGACGTCCAACCGGCGCGGCGTGTTTCGTACATCGCGATTGCGGCGGCAGTGCCGACGTTGAGCGATCCGATCTTGCCCAACTGGGGGATGTACGCAAGTGCATCAGCCCCAGCAAGAAGTTCTTTCGATAACCCTCGGTCTTCGTGTCCCATGACAATGCACACGTTCCCAGAGAGGTCGGTTTCGTGAAGCGGCACCGCTCCTTCTGCCAGTTCCACGCCAACAACGCGATATCCAGCCTTCTGAGCAGCCGCGAGCGCTTCAGCTGATGTGTCGCAGGAGGTGGTCATGACGAATTTTTGGGAACCGAGGGCGGTTTTTTGCACCTTTGCATCGTTGGGTGAAGGCGAACCGACAAGCCAAAGGTGGTCGACGCTGTACGCGGCTGCGGTTCGCAGGATTGAACCGAGGTTGAAGGGGTTTTGAACCCCGTCGAGCATGAGCGCCATCTTGCGATCATTGCGTCGACGCCAATCACGGTGAAGTCGCTTCAGTTCCGTGCCGCCAAGATTCCGTGTCATCGGGCTTTCACCTCAAGAAGTCGGTAGCCCGCGCGCGAACACACGCGAGATGTTGCCCAGCCCTGCGCTGTCATCCAGTCGGCCAGGGAATCAGCACCGAGATGACGTTGCACCACAAGCCACGCGGTACCAGTGGGTGTAAGGCGATCAAGCCAGAGCGTCAGCATGCGGTGCATGGCCGGCTTGCCGATGCGAATGGAAGGATTCGACCACAGACCGTCGAAACGTGTGTCGGCAAGAGCCGCAATGTCTTCCGCAGTTCCGTCGATCGCATTGCCATCGGCGTCAACGACAACGGCGTGAATATCAGAGCAGGCATTGAGTTCGCCGTTGCGGGCAGTGAGTGCGACGGCGCGTTCGTTGAGATCGATGGCCCAAACGGCGGTTGCGGGGGAGCGTTTGGCCAGACTTACCGCGATGGGCCCGTAGCCACACCCGAGGTCGCAGACATTGGCCATTTCGGAGGTGGGGTGTGGCGCTTCCTGGAGAAGGAGTCGAGTCCCTGCATCGACGCGACTATTTGAGAAAACGCCGGTATCAGTCGTAAACCGAAGTTCAAGATCGGCGAGCGAGAGTCCGATTTCGCGCTCGTCGGAATCTACTGCCGGAGTCCGAGAGAAGTACTGAGACGAGGAGCCGGACATGTCACGACGCTACCCTTGCGTCATGGCCCCGCACTCGATCCGCATTATCGGTGACCCTGTGCTCACGCAGCGCGCTGCTGACGTGACCAACGTCGATGGGGCAATGGCAAAGCTTGTCCAGGACATGTTCGTCACGATGTACGACGCCCCTGGGGTCGGGCTCGCGGCACCGCAGATCGGTGTTCAAAAGCGCTTCTTCGTTTTTGATCACGACGATGCGCCTGGTGTGATCATCAATCCCGTCATTGTCGAGTCCCGAGGAGAGGCGGAGTTCACCGAGGGTTGCCTTTCCATCCCGGGTCTCCACTTCGAGATCATCCGACCGGCGGAAATTCATGTGAAGGGCTATGACCTCGATGGCAAAGAAGTCGATCTCGAACTTGATGATTTCGCAGCCCGGGTCTTCCAGCATGAGATCGACCACCTCGAAGGCGTCCTCATGGAGAAGCACCTGACTCCAGAACAGCTCGCCGAAAGTCGAGAAGCACTCCGTCTGTTGCGGGCTCGCGGCGTCGGGCAGCTTCCGGAACCTGAAGTTGGCATTGGCCGACTTCGGTTGCCCTGAGAACTTCATGACTGAACCAACCTTGGCGCGTGCCCCCGCGCATCCAAAGCGACTCGCGTACCTAGGCACTCCCGATGTTGCGGTGGAACCGTTACGCGCCTTGGTGCGAGCCGGTTTCGAAATTCCAATTGTGATCTCCGGCCCCGATAAGCGACGAGGACGTGGGGGAGAGTTGTCACCCTCTCCAGTCAAAGCGGCTGCACAGGAGTTGGGTCTTCGTGTCTCTGACCAACTCGATGATGTACTTGGTGTTGAGATAGATCTTGCCGTTGTTGTTGCCTTCGGGCGGATCATCCCGGCGGAGATTCTCGAAGTTGTCCCGATGATCAACATTCATTTTTCTCTATTACCAAAGTGGCGTGGGGCTGCACCTGTTGAGCGAGCGCTCTTAGCCGGCGACTCCGAGACGGGTGTCTGCATCATGGACATCGGGATCGAACTTGATACCGGCGATATTTACGCACAGACGGTGACTCCAATTGCTGTCGACGACACATTGTCGTCATTGCGGGGTCGACTCGTCGCTATGGGCTCCGATCTTCTTGTTGAAACGCTGACCACTGGCTTGGCGGCTCCGATGCCACAAACGGGCGAGGTTTCCTATGCCAAGAAGATTTCACCCGCAGAACTTGAGATCGATTGGACGTTGCCGGCGACAACCATCGATCGCCTTGTGCGGCTCGGCGGTGCGTGGACACTCTTTCGTGGAACGCGATTGAAGATTCATGAAGTTGCGATCAGTTCGTCGGCGGGCGTGCCCGGTTGCATCGACGGACTCGTTGTGTCCTGTGGTGAGGGCGGACTCGAACTCATCGTTGTGCAGCCTGAAGGTAAGGCTCGCCAAGAGGCAACCGCTTGGCGTAATGGTGCGAGGCCGACCTCCGACGATCGATTGGGACAATGACCGCTACTCCGAAGCGAAAGCCCAGCGGGAATCGAGGTGATGTTGCCGGAGTTGCGGCGCGACAACTTGCTGCCGATGCGCTCATTCGTATCGAGCGCGATGGTGCCTACGCGAACATCGTTCTGTCGCCCATGCTCTCAAAGAGCACACTTGAACAACGTGACCGCGGCTTTGTGACGGAGCTCGTCTACGGAACGACTCGTATGCGTCGATCCTGTGATTGGCTCGTCGACCGTTTTCTCCCTGATCCTGAACGCGTCGATCTCACAGCACGCACGTGGCTACGACTGGGAGCCTTCCAGTTGGCGTTCCTGGGAACCCCACCACACGCCGCAGTAAGTGCAACGGTCGAAGCTGCGCCTCGGAAGATCAGCGGACTTTGCAACGCTGTGCTGCGAAAAGTTGCAACCTCGCTCCCCGTTGAATGGCCGAACGAATCGGTTCGACTTTCGCAGCCTGATTGGATCGTAAATCGCCTCACTGAAGATCTCGGCAGTGATCGAGCCGTCGCTGCGCTTGAGTCAATGAACGAAGCGGCAAGCGTTACGACTCGAGAAGATGGATACATCCAAGATGAGGGTTCGCAACTTGTTGCTGCGGCTGTAGATGCGCAGCCAGGTGAGATCGTGCTTGACATGTGTGCCGCTCCCGGCGGCAAGGCAACTGCGCTCGTTTCCGACGGAGCAACTGTTGTCGCAGCTGATTTGCGCCCGTCACGCTTGACGTTGTTGTCCAGTAATCGAGATCGACTTGATATCAGCGCAAGTGACATGCACATCGTTGGAGCGGACGGAACCGCTCCTCCTTTTCGATCGCACACGTTCGATCGGGTCCTGCTTGATGCCCCGTGTTCCGGTCTTGGCGCGCTGCGCCGTCGTCCGGATGCTCGTTGGCGGATCGTACAGAAGGACATCAACGAACTCGTGCAGGTGCAGCGTGAGCTGTTTACTCAAGCTTTGGAACTCGTTCGTCCCGGCGGCGAACTCGTTTACAGCGTTTGCACGATCACCGCAGCAGAAACCCTGGGCATCGACGAATGGGCAGCAGAGACTTTTTCTGCACTTATCGCTCGTCCCCTTGATGAGTCCCCGTGGACGGCGCTAGGGCGTGGCGCACTTCTCCTTCCGCAAGACGCCGGCACCGACGGGATGTACATACTTCGACTCGGTGTTCCGATGAACGAGAAAGAATCGATGCATGACTGACCACGCAGCAACAACAACTCCGACTGACGGTTTGGCGGCCAAAGTGCTCACCGTTTCTGATGGCGTTGTCGCCGGGACCCGCGAGGATAAGAGTGGTCACGCACTTGTCGAGCGCCTTACGGCCGAAGGTTTCAACGTGGTGGAGCACCGCGTCGTTGCCGATGGCATTCAGACTGTCGGCGAAGCGATTTTCGAAATGTCCGAAGGTTTTAATGGACTCATCATTTCCACTGGCGGCACCGGATTTGGCCCGCGTGATCTTTCACCCGAGGGCACCAAGATGATTCTTGATCGCGAAGCACCGGGGCTTGCCGAGGCGATGCGAGGCGTGAACCCACTCGGACGTTTGTCGCGAGGGGTTGCAGGCACTAGAGGCCAAGCCCTCATACTCAACACCCCGGGCTCCACGGCAGGAACAATCGAGTGTCTCGAGGCGGTTCTCGATGTCATCCCGCATGCGATTCGCCTCCTTGCAGGTGACTGAATTCCCAGCGCACAGCGCTGTTCGTTGGGTTTCGGACTGAACCGCCATCGGACCTACCCGGTACGATCGACCTCTATCGCAACCACACCCACCGACGAGACCCGTATGGGTCAGGCAATGACTGCTGCGGCCAAAGTTCGTCGCTGCGTCGCGCCTCGGCCGTGGGTGGGAGCGGTTGTGGTGCCGGCTGGTCAACCTGAACATCCCGGTTTTGAAGGCGCCACCGATGGCCGAACCGGCCCCCATGCAGAAGTTGTCGCGTTGTCCGCAGCGGGCGAGACGGCAAAAGGGTCGACGCTTTATGTGACCCTCGAGCCCTGTTCGCATCACGGACTCACCCCTCCCTGTGTCGAAGCGGTGGTCAACGCCGGTGTGGCACGAGTGGTGATCGCGATTTCCGATCCCGACGCAAAGGTGGCGGGCCAAGGCATCGACCGACTTCAGGCTTCGGGTATCGATGTCGAAGTTGGGTGCCGAGCCGATGACGTTGCCCGCCAACTCGCGCCTTATCTCCACCATCGTTCGACGGGCCGTCCGTATGTTGTGCTGAAGTTGGCCTCCACACTCGACGGTCGCACGGCCGCTCCCGATGGCACGTCCCAGTGGATAACGGGCGATGCTGCTCGCATCGATGCACATCGACTCCGAGCAGAGAGCGACGCGATTCTCGTTGGGGCCGGCACCGTCCGGGCCGATAATCCCGCCCTCACAGTTCGACTTCCCGAGGGCGAGCGCTCAATCGATGACACCGAACCGCTCCGAGTCGTACTTGGAACCGCCCCAGCTGGTGCTGCCGTTCAGCCCTGTCTCGAAGTTTCCGGGGACCTTGGGGTCATTCTCGATGACTTGGGCGCTCACGGAGTTCTTCAATTGATGATTGAAGGCGGCCCAACGGTTGCCCAGGCCTTTCATGAGGCCGGTTTGGTCGATCGTTACGTTCTTTACATGGCGCCGGCGTTGTTCGGCGGTGACGACGCCTTGAGCCTGTTCTCGGGCAAGGGAGCTCCGACCCTCGGCGACCTCTGGAGGGGTCGAATTGTGGACGTGGCCCGGGTGGGGGACGATCTCAGGCTGGAGATTGAGGCCTAACTATGTTCACCGGAATTGTTGAAGAACTCGGAACCGTTGCATCCCGTGACGGTTCGCGCCTGCGCATCAACTGTTCGAAGGTTCTCGATGGAGCTTCGATCGGCGATTCCACCGCGGTGAATGGCTGCTGTCTCACGATTGTTGCATTCGATGCTGCTGCCGGTTGGTGGGATGCAGACGTCAGTGATGAAACCTTCAACCGCACGAACCTCGGGGCGCTCTCTGCAGGTGATCCAGTCAATCTTGAACGGCCCGTTCGCCTTGAAGATCGCCTTGGCGGTCATCTCGTGCAGGGCCACGTCGATGCGGTCGGGGAAATCGTGCAGGGCGTTCCCCACCTGCAGATCCGAATGCCTGAATCGCTTCTTCGGTATGTCGTCGAGAAAGGTTCAATCACAGTCGACGGCATTTCGCTCACTGTCGTCAAACCTCTTGACGATGGATTCACCGTTGCGGTTATCCCGCACACGTCGGCAGTGACAACACTCGGCCACAAAGGTCCCGGCTCGCCGGTGAACCTCGAAGTCGATGTCATGGCCAAGTACACCGAGCGTCTCATTGAGGCGCAGCTTGCTTCTCTTACCCGGTCCGAGGAGGACTGATGTCCACACAGGAACGTTCCGATTGGTCAGAGCATTTCGCGACCATCCCTGATGCAATCGCCGCAATTGCGCGCGGTGAAATCGTTGTCGTTGTTGATGATGAAGACCGCGAAAACGAAGGCGATCTCATCATGGCTGCCGAATCGGCAACTGCGGAAAAGATCGCGTTCTTCGTTCGTCACACGTCGGGCGTGATCTGCACGCCACTTACGGGCGACCGTCTTGACGAACTCGAAGTTCCGCTAATGGTTCGCGACAACACCGAGGCACAGCGCACAGCGTTCACTTATTCGGTTGATTATCGCCATGACACCTCAACCGGTATCTCTGCTGCCGACCGCGCCGCAACGATTCAGGCGCTTATCGATCCCAATACTCGCCCCGGCGACCTTGCTCGTCCTGGCCACATCTTCCCATTGCGTTACGCCGAGGGCGGAGTATTAAAGCGCGCTGGTCATACCGAAGCCGCAGTCGACCTCGCTCGTATGGCGGGCATGTACCCGTCCGGTGTGCTCTGCGAAATCGTGAACGATGACGGCACGATGGCGCGCGTCCCTGACCTCGTTGAGTTCTGCAAGGAACACGGTCTACTGCTCATTTCTATCGCCGAACTCATTCGTTATCGTCGCCAGACCGAAAAACTGGTGAAGCGAATTTCCGAAGCGCGCATCCCCACGAATTGGGGCGACTTCACCTGTTATGTCTACGAAAACGTTCTTGACGGACAGCAACACATTGCACTTGTGAAGGGCGCGGTTCAGGGGCAAGACAACGTTTTGGTTCGGGTGCATTCAGAATGTCTCACGGGTGACGTTTTTGGTTCGCTCCGTTGCGACTGCGGCATTCAACTCGACAAAGCAATGGAACTCATCGACAACGAAGGTCTCGGCGTTGTCGTGTACCTACGTGGCCATGAGGGCCGCGGCGTTGGGATTGGTCACAAGATTCGCGCCTATTCATTGCAAGATGCGGGCCAAGACACCGTTGAAGCGAATGTGAGCCTTGGGCTACCGATCGACTCGCGTGAGTACGGAATTGGTGCACAGATCCTTGTAGATCTCGGCATCACCACAATGCGTGCGCTCACGAACAATCCTTCGAAGTACGGCGGCCTCGACGGGTTCGGACTCGACATCGTTGAACGCGTGCCTTTGGAAACGATCCCAAACCCCGAGAACATCGGTTACCTGCGTACGAAGCGGGAAAAGATGGGGCACATGCTTGAGGGACTCGACTGATGTCATCGAACTTTCGTGCTGCGAACTCACTCACCGGAAACGTTGATGGCTCTGGCATTCGCGTTGGATTGGTCTGTGGGCGCTGGAACGACCACATCACCAATCGCCTGATCGAAGGCGCCGAGAACGCGCTTGCAGTTCATGGTGTCGCCGAGGCCGATGTTCTTCAGGTGTGGGTACCAGGTGCGTACGAAGCCCCCATGGCGGCCAAGGCCCTGATCGACAGTGGCAAGGTCGACATGGTGGTGTGTCTCGGTGCAGTGATCCGCGGCGAGACCTCGCACTACGACTTCGTTGCTGGCGAATGCGCGCGCGGAATCATGGACGTTCAGTTGACAACTGGTGTTCCGGTGATTTTTGGCGTTCTCACGACCGAAAATCTCGAACAAGCACTCGCTCGTTCCTCTGAGGATGACAACAAGGGCGAGGAATGCGTTCGCACTGGCCTCGAGATGGTGAACCTTCTGCGTTCAGTTGCAAAACAGTAAAACGCAACTAACCGACTGCAGCACCAAAGAGTTTGCCGATGGCCATGGTGACGGCCATGGCCATGATGCCGCCGCCGACAACGCGCAGCATTGGGCGTGTGGGTTCGGCTCCACCGGCGCGCGCCCCGGCGTAGCCGAGAGCGATAAGCGCAAGAACGGAAACGAACAAGGTCGTGAGGATCCGTGCGCCACTGGGAGCAAATGCGGCAGCAAGTAACGGAAGGAGCGCCCCAACTGCGAATGATGCCATCGAGGACCATGCAGCTTGCAGTGGGCGAGCCCGAGTCGCTTCAGTAATGCCGAGTTCCTCGATCAGGTGAGTTCCAAGGGCATTGTGCGCCGTGAGTTCCACGGCGACCTGCCGGGCGAGCTCATGTTTCAAGCCCTTCTCTTGATAGATCGCAGTCAACTCAGCGAGCTCTCGCTCAGGAGTGTGTTCGAGTTCCCACTTCTCTTTGGCGATGTCGGCTTCTTCGGTGTCGCGCTGGGAGCTCACCGAGACGTACTCGCCGAGACCCATCGAAAGCGCACCTGCAGTAAGTCCGGCGACACCTGCAGTCAGGATTGCGGTCCTGCCGGAATCAGCAGCAGCGACACCGAGAATGAGGGCAGCGGTCGAGATAATTCCGTCGTTTGCTCCAAGCACTGACGCTCGAATCCAACCGGTGCGATGCGTGAAGTGGCGTTCTTTGTGCCCAACCATCTCGACAGCCTAAGGCCCTAACTGTCGGTTCGGACCCGAAATGGGTTTCAAGATTTTGAGAGTCGGACGGTAGGTTGGTCCCATGCTCAAGCTTGTACTGCCAAAGGGATCTCTCGAAAAGGCGACGCTCGAACTGTTCGAAGCCGCCGACCTCAAGGTGTCTCGCGATTCTTCCGTTCAGTACAAAGCCACAATCGATGACCCGCGTGTCGTCGACGTTCGCATTCTGCGCCCCCAAGAAATCCCGGTCTATGTCGCCGAAGGTCTGTTCGATCTCGGCATCACTGGCCGCGACTGGATCGAAGAGACGAACTCAACCGTTGAGTCCCTGGGCGAACTGAAGTACTCGAAGGTCACCAGCAATCCAGTTCGAATCATTGTCGCCGTTCCGAAGGATTCGCCCTATGAGAGCGTTGCGCAACTTCCGCAGGGAGTTCGTGTTTCGAGCGAATACCCCGAACTCACTCGCCGCTATTTTGCCGACAAGGGCATCAACGCCGATATCAAGCTTTCTTACGGTGCGACTGAAGCCAAGGTGCCAGACATCGTTGATTGCATCGTCGACATCACCGAAACCGGAAGCGCGTTGCGTGCGGCCGGCCTGAAAATCATCGACACGATCCTTGTCTCCTACACCGAGATGATCGCGAATCCGCATTCATATGCTGATCCGGTCAAGGCTCATGCAATGCATCAACTCCGCACATTGCTCGAAGGCGTGCTTGACGCCCGCGGCAAGGTCCTTGTGAAGTTGAACGTTCCAACCGATCGCCTCGATTCGGTCATCTCCGTTCTTCCCTCGATGAAGTCGCCGACAGTGAATGAACTGTTCGGTGGCGCCGGTTATGCCGTTGAGTCTGTGGTCGAAAAGAGCGGCATCAACGTGCTCATTCCAGCG
Organism: Acidimicrobiales bacterium; assembly: GCA_030830565.1. Classification (GTDB taxonomy): domain Bacteria; phylum Actinomycetota; class Acidimicrobiia; order Acidimicrobiales; family Acidimicrobilacustridaceae; genus Acidimicrobilacustris. Next base: position 19,993 of record JAURMR010000022.1, on the reverse strand, counting down.
CTATCCGACGCCGGGGCCACCGATATTCTCGAATTGCCCATTTCTAAGATCGTTCCCTAGCGATGTCGACGATCCCCCAGACCGTGCCGCTTAGTGATGGCAGGGGAGTGGTTGCGTCGTTCGATGATCCACGGGGAATTGGCGTTATTCGGCGCGATGACGGAACGGAATATCCGTTTCATTGCACGGCGGTTGCAAACGGTTCTCGATCAATTGCGGTTGGAACGATCGTCCAATTCTCGGTCGCAGCGGGCAGACTGGGACGGTGGGAAGCGATCTCGATTGTGGAAGTAGGCGACTGAACTGATGGGTGCGCCGGCCATTCGCACCCAGGGACTCACCTTCGCGTATCGACACGGACGTGGCATTAACGACGTCGATCTTGAAGTACGTACCGGAGAGGTCTTCGGATTCCTCGGTCCCAATGGCGCCGGTAAAACGACAACGATCCGTGTGCTTCTTGACTTTCTGCGGCCAACTGCGGGTTCGGTCTCGGTGTTTGGCCTTGATAGTCACGGTGAGTCGCTCAGGATTCGTGAACGCACTGGCTACTTGTCGGGCGACTTTTCTCTTCCTCCTTCGCTTACGGGAGCGCAGGTCCTCGATTGGTTGTCCTCGCTCCGACCGAATACGCCACCGGTTCGCCGAGAAGAACTTGTTCAGCGGTTCGCAGTGCAACTTGATCGTCCAATGAAGCAACTTTCGAAGGGCAATCGGCAGAAGATTGGTTTGGTGCAAGCGTTTCAACATTCGCCCGAGCTCGTGATTCTCGATGAACCTACAAGCGGACTCGACCCGCTGATGCAGGATGAATTTCATCGTTTCGTACGCGACTACGTCGCTGAAGGCGGAACTGTCTTTCTTTCTTCACATTCTCTTGACGAGGTGCAGCACACTGCCGATCGCGTTGGAATTATTCGCGATGGTCACCTCGTCACGGTCGAAACGGTCGACGACCTGCGAGGCCGTGGAGTTCGACGCGTCACGCTGACGGTGGCGGCGGGCTCGGGTGACGCAGTCGAAGGGCAATTACTCGCGCTCGACGGCATCTCAGATATCAACCGTCGTGGTGACGTCTTCGAGTTTGCCGTCGTCGGTTCGTACTCGTCGGTGTTAGCGGGACTCGGTCAACTGCCAGTGATTGACTTGCTGAGTCGCGCCGCCGATCTCGACGAAGTATTTCTCTCCCTGTATCGGGGGACTGACGCGTGATCGCTCAACGATTTCCGGTCTTTGCCCAGGGAGTGCGGGACCGTCGCAAGTCGCTCGTGTGGTGGTCGGTGGGCGTCGCCGTCTACATCGGCGTCATCGCTTCGATGTGGCCATCGATCCGGGGAGCGGCAGGGTTGAGCGACATCATGAGCCAATTGCCTCAGCCGATCCTCGATCTGATGGGCGCGTCCGACTACGACATTTCGACAGGAGCTGGGTACGTCTCAGGCGAACTGTTCGGATTCATGATTCCCATCTTCATCCTCATACTCACGATCGGAGCAGGTGCGGCAGCAATAGGTGGTGCAGAGGAACGCGGAACACTCGACCTCCTGCTTTCTCATCCGGTGAGTCGCCGACGAGTGTTGCTGCAAAGCGCCGCACTCGTGGCCGTAGAAGCAGTTCTCTTCGGAATCGTCATTGTCGTGACATTGGCGATTGCGACGCCGTTGGCTGACTTGCAGATTGCGTTCGCGCATTCAGTCGGCGCGGCGTCCGGGATTGTGTTGCTTGGCATGGCGCTTGGCTGGACCGCGCTCGCGATTGGAGCCGCAACCGGATCCCGAAGCCTCGCATTGGCGAGTACCGGATCATTGGCAGCGATCACGTACTTGCTTGGTTCGCTTTCGGGGCTTGTCGATTTTCTCCACAACGCGAAATGGGTCTCACCGTTTTTCTATGCCAACGATGGCGCGCCACTCGTTCATGGCTACACGTGGTGGCATGGCCTGGTGCTGGCCGGCGCAGGCGCGGTGGCATTGGCGATCGGAATCGTTCGGTTCGATCGACGCAACCTGTCGAACTAATTCAGATTCGTTCCGGGTCGTTGTGGGTGGTTCTCAGGACTCGGACGCGCTGACGCGCTGCACATAAACGGTCTGAAGGACCGTTAGGGCCTGACGAAGCTCGGAACCACTTTCGGGAAGTCGGTCCTCGGTCGCGTCGAGCATCGCAGTCATCGCATCGATGGCCAACCGAACCTCTTCGTACTTCGGCTCGGGTTGGTCGAGGTGAACGGCGGCCAGTTCATAGAGACCCATGAGGTGGTTGGCCACGAATGCCGAGGCAGGATGTGACAGCAGTTGACGCTGAACCTCGGCCATGCGGGCGATCATTTCCTCGGCCTGGGCACGTTCCTCGGGAGTGAGGTCATCGAGATCGGGGCCCCCGAGCATTTCCGAGGCGCTGGTTGCCGGGCGCTCTGCGGCTCCGGAACGGTCGACAGGAACCTCTCCATCTGGTGTCCACAGGCTCATCGGGGGCTCTCTTTCGTGCCGTTCGGCCCCAAGCAGCAGAGCCGGATTTGGCTCGTATTGCGCTCGGGTGGGTTGGACCCAGTATCGTAGGCGCCTCACAACTGAACGGAAGCGGGGCCTCGGCTCCCACCCGGCCATCTCAGAGCAGTTTCATCGCTGTGAATCATGCGCCCGGGTCGCAACATTCTCCTTTCTGCTCGTCGCAGCCGTGCTTCTGCACGCTGGGTCTGGCAGGTCACTCCGACGCATATCGGAGTTTCGGTGGGTGTCGGCTTTCGTCCGGCGCCTACCGTTTTTCATTTTCGGGCTCGTTCCGATTGCGATCAACACAAGGCGCCACGTCCCAATCACCATGCGCAGGGAGGACCTGGCACGAATGAGGAGTGACCGGCCATAGCTACGGCCGCCAATACCGAGCCCCGGATCAACGATCGCATTCGCGCACGCGAAGTGCGACTCGTCGGACCCGATGGCGCCCAGATCGGAATTACGCCGCTACCCGAAGCACTTCGGATGGCTTCTGAGCTTGAACTCGATCTCGTTGAGGTGGCCGATAAGGCCAACCCACCTGTCTGCCGAATCATGGATTACGGCAAGTACAAGTACGAGGCCGCGCAGAAGGCGAAGGAGTCCCGTAAGAAGAGCACCAACGTCGTGGTCAAGGAAATGAAGTACCGGCCGAAGATCGGCATGGGTGACTTCGATACCAAGACCAAGAAGGTGGAGCAGTTCTTAAACGAAGGGCACAAGGTCAAAATCACGATCATGTTCCGAGGCCGCGAGATGCAGCATCCGGAACTGGGTCGCAAGATTCTTGACCAGGTCGCCGAAGCGGTCACTGAGGTCGCCAAGGTTGAGATCTACCCCCGGCTTGATGGCCGCAACATGACGATGGTCCTCGGACCCGACAAGAAGGCACAGGCCGCCGCCGAAAAGCGACGCCACACCGACGACTCGGATTCCCCGGCGGCTTCCACTCCAGTCGAACCAGTCGCAACCCCATCGGCCCCGGTCGAAGCAGTTGCAACTGCACCCGCAGCAGCCCCGGTCGAGGCGACCGAACCAGTCGCCACCGACGAAGCCTGAAACCCACCCGCCCCGAGCGGATCACAGCAGGAGGCAGATATGCCGAAGATGAAGACCCACAGCGGTGCCAAGAAGCGTTTCAAGATCACTGGCACCGGAAAGATCACCCGCCGCAAGGCAGGCCTGAACCACATCCTTGAAAAGAAGTCACCGAAGACAAAGCGTCACCTCGAAGGCGACTACGTGCTCGCTCCCGGCGATGCCGCTCGTGTCCGACGCCAGCTCGGCATCTAACTCCACCCGATTTCCGATCATTTACTGAATCTCACACGAAGAGGAGACACCGATGGCAAGAGTCAAGCGCGCTGTCGCCAGCAAGAAGCACCGTAAACAGACGCTCGAACGCGCAAAGGGGTACTACGGCAACAAGAGCCGTTCGTACCGCGCCGCCAACGAGCAGGTCATGCACTCGCTCCAGTACGCGTTCCGCGATCGTCGCGCACGCAAGGGCGATTTCCGTCAGCTTTGGATTCAGCGTATTAACGCTGCCTGCCGACTCAACGGCACCACCTACAGCCGGTTTATTGCCGGCCTGAAGGATGCTGGCATCGAGGTCGATCGCAAGGTTCTTGCCGATCTCGCTGTCACTGATCCGGCGGCGTTCACCGCCCTGGTCGAGGCAGCATCTGCTGCTGCGGCCAGCGCCTGAATCATTCTTCGCCCCGGTGGCCGTCGAACCGACGCCGCTTTCGGCGAGTAATCCAAGAATTGCATCCTTACGGCGCCTTTCGGGGCGCCGTAAGGCGCGTCTTGAGGCCGGTCGATTTGTTCTCGAAGGTCCGGTGCCTATCAGCGAACTTCTCGCAGCGGGCGCCGAACTCGTTGAGCTCTATGTCGATCTTGAGCAATGGGCTCAGGTCGACGATCGATCGCCCTTACGAAGTGTGGTTCGCGACGCCGATGCTGCAGGAGTCCCCGTCTGGGGTCTGACCACATCGGTCTTTTCCTCGGTGTCTGACACAAATGCTCCGCAAGGAGCACTCGCTCTCGCAGTCCGCTCCGTTGTCCCGATCAGTGCGGTAATCGAACTCGATGGCCCGGTGCTCGTCCTCGCCGATATCTCCGACCCAGGCAACGCCGGAACATTGGTGCGCGCCGCAGAAGCCGCCGGTTGTGTTGGTGTGGTGTTCGCTGGGTCCTCGACCGACCCCTTCGGCCCCAAGGCTGTTCGTGCGGCGGCAGGGTCGATCGTTCGGCTTCCTGTTGCCGAGGTGACGGACATCTCCGAAACGATCGAGGAACTACGCCATGCGGGACGCACCGTTGTTGCCACTGTCGTCAGCGGGGGAGTGGCGCCCGATCTCACCGACCTCTCCGCTCCGATAGCGCTCGTGATCGGATCAGAGGCCCATGGGCTTTCCGCTGAAGTGGTGGCCTGCTGCGACATTTCAGTCACGATCCCGATGCAGTCGACAGTCGAATCAATGAACGCTGCAGTGGCTGGTGCCGTCGTACTCTTCGAAGCGGCGCGTCAGCGCCGGAACGCATGACTAACCGCAAAATGAATTGGACCCACAGACCCGTGGCTAGAAGGCTTTCGCTCCGATGATTGATGACATCTCACGAATCGGGGCCGATGCTCCCGCCCGAATCGCCGCAGCGACGTCGGTCGAAGAACTGCGCGCGGTCGAAGCTGACCTTTTGGGCAAGAAAGGTGAGCTCACTTCTCTGAAGAAGGGGATGGGAGCACTCGATCCCGAAGGTCGCAAAGTTGCCGGCGCGGCGCTGAACGAGGCGCGCGAGTCCATCGAAACTGCACTTGCAACGCGCCGAACAGAACTCGAAGCCGTCGAACGCGCAGCAACGGTTGCCTCGGAACGACTTGACCTCACAGAACTTGTCGATCTGCCCGAACGCGGCTCATTGCATCTGGTGACCCAAACCTGGGATCGTCTCGTCGACGTGTTCATCGGTATGGGTTTCACCGTTGCCGAGGGGCCTGAAGTCGAAACCGATTGGTACAACTTCGAAGCACTCAACATTCCAGCTGCGCATCCGGCGCGCGGTATGTGGGACACCTTGTATGTCGACCTCGGCGATCCCGAGACCGTCCTGCTTCGCACACATACCTCTCCTGTACAGATTCGCGTGATGACCGATGGTGAACCACCGATCTATGCGGTCATGCCCGGTCGCGTGTATCGCCGCGATACTGCCGATGCATCACATATGCCGGTGTTCCACCAGATAGAAGGCCTTGTCGTCGATCGAAACATTTCGTTCGCCGATTTGGCCGGAACCCTCGAAGCATTCACCAGCGCCTACTTCGGTGGCTCGATTCATTCGCGCTTGCGTCCGTCGTATTTCCCGTTCACCGAGCCATCTGCTGAATACGACATCAACTGTGTGTTCTGCGAAGGCAACGGTTGCCGTACCTGCGGGCAAACCGGGTGGCTTGAACTCGGCGGTTGCGGAATGGTGCACCCAACGGTGCTCACCAACGTCGGACTCGATCCCGAAGAATGGTCAGGGTTCGCATTCGGATTCGGCCTTGATCGATTGGCCCTCATGCGGCACGGCGTCGATGACATTCGCGAGATGTACACCGGTGACGTTCGATTCCTGGAGCAGTTCCCGTCATGAAGGTTCTCCTTTCCTGGTTGCAGGAGTTCGCTCCATTCCCCAGCGACGATCCCGTTGCTTTGGGAGACGTCATGAGCGATCTCGGTATGGCAGTCGAATCGATCGAACGTATCGGCGAAGGGCTCGACGGCATCGTCACCGCCAAAGTGCTTGAACTTCGCAAGCACCCCGATGCTGACAAAATCCAACTCGTCGATGTCGATCTTGGCGATGGCGAAGCACTGCAGATCTGTTGTGGAGCAACCAACCTCACCGTTGGCGACATCGTTCCACTCGCAACGCTCGGCACCACGATGCCCGATGGCATGGAGATCGCGCGACGCAAGATGCGTGGTGAATGGTCGAACGGGATGTTGTGCTCCGGCCGCGAACTCGCCTTGGGGGAAGATCATTCAGGTATCTACATTCTCGATCCATCGCTTTCGTTGGGTACGCCAATTGTCGAAGCGCTCGGCATCACCCCCGACGTGCTGTTTGATCTTGAAATCAATCCCAACCGACCCGATGCAATGTCAGTCGCTGGCGTTGCTCGTGATCTCGCTGCACGCCTCGGTCTTCCTTTTGCAATTCCAACGCCAGTTGTCGACGAGGTGGCGGGCGATGCAGCGTCGATTGCGTCTGTCAACATCATCGACCCTGACCTCTGCGGCTTGTTTCATGTTCGCGTGATCGAAGGAATCAACGTTGAGCCCTCGCCGCGTTGGATCGCTGACCGTCTCACTGCGCTCGGTATGCGTCCTATCAACAACGTGGTTGATGCATCGAATTACGTCATGCTTGAACTTGGTCAGCCCAATCACACCTACGACCTTGCCAAGGTTGCAAATGGTGCGCTTCGGGTCCGCTGGGCGCGCGACGGCGAAACGATAACCACCCTCGATGGAATTGAACGCACCCTTACCGCTGGACGCGATGGCGTGATCGCCGATGCTGCAGATTCTCCTATTGGTATCGCTGGAGTTATGGGTGGCGCGTCAACGGAAATTTCCGAGACCACATCGACCGTTTTGCTTGAGTGCGCGTGGTGGCAGCCAATGGCGATCGCTCGCTCATCGAAGTTCATGGGGCTTCGTTCGGAAGCGTCTGCTCGATTTGAACGCGGCGTCGATCCGGAGATTGTTGATCTTGCTGCGCGACGTCTTGCAGAACTGCTGGCGCCATCAGGTGCACGTCTTGTCAGCGGTGCCGTCACTGTCGACGGCGACCTTCCTGTCACGCCCGCTATTCGTGTGCGTACACAGCGCGTGAATCAATTGCTCGGTACCGCCATCAGTACCGATGACATTGTTTCACTCCTCACGCCGATTGGCTTCTCATGCGCTCCTTCCGATGAGGCCGATGTCCTCGCGGTCAGCGTTCCCACATTCCGGCCCGACACCACCACCGAAACCGATGTCATTGAGGAAATCGCGCGCCATTTCGGTTACAGCCGCATTGTGGGGCGTGCACCAACCTCAGCTCATACGGGTTCGCTGACACCGCTTCAACGCGACCGTCGCATCATTCGCCAGATTCTCGTGGGCCTCGGTGTGCATGAGGCGATGCCACTGCCGTTCCTTGCTCCGGGTGACCTTGCCCGTTGCGGCCTTCCTGCCGAAGCAGTGACGGTCACGAATCCGCTCGCTGCTGAAGAGAGCATTCTGCGCACGTCGCTTCGTCCGGGTTTATTGCGTGCCATCGCCTATAACGAATCGCATCGAATCGATTCGGCAGCGCTGTTTGAAATCGGAAAGGCTTTCGGCGTTCCGTCTGAAGGAAACACGCTTCCCGATGAACGTGAACATCTTGCAGTTGCACTCGCTGGTTCCGATGCAACAGCAGTGGCGAAGATCTGGACCGTGTTGGCCCAAACGCTTGGGTTGCACGAGGTCGTGATCGATCAGTCAACTCCTCCGGCCGGTTTGCACCCAGGTCGCAGTGGTGTGTTGATGAGCGGGGGAGTAACTATTGGTGAGATCGGGGAGATCGATCCTGGTGTTCTCGATGCTCTTGGACTTCGCGAACGGGTTGCGTGGTTGCAACTCGATCTTGGAGCTGCTCTTGCGGTCCCGCATGGTGAGCACCGGTATCACCACATCAGTCGCTATCCATCGAGCGACCTCGATCTCGCGTTCGAAGTCGGCGACTCAGTGACTGCAGCGACAATCGCCAACGCGATTCGCGAGGCGGCTGGCCCACTCTTGGTCAACCTGTCCCTCTTCGATGTCTTCCGCGGGCAACCGGTCCCCGATGGACGACGCAGCCTGGCCTACCGTTTGCGTTTGCAGTCCCTTGACCGAACCCTTACTGAGCAAGATCTCAGCGGGGTTCAGAACGCAGTCGTTTCGGCGTTGGCCGCAGTTGGTGCACCGCTGCGAGGGTAGAAAAACGCTGCGATGGTTCTGCGTTCTGTATAATCTTGCATTAAGATGCATTATCTTGTACTTTGGCCTGGTGACTTCTGTTGGAATCATCGGCGCCTCGGGGTTTACCGGAGCGGAACTTCTTCGGCTGGTTGCTGCGCATCCGCAGTTTGAGCTCGCGTTCGCGACTGGCGATAGCCAGGCGGGCGTTGCCGTCGCCGAGCTCTATCCGAGTCTCTCGGCGGCCTACGCAGGGCTCGACTTTGCGGCCTACGACGACTCATTGCTCGATGGCGTCGATCTGGTTTTTTGCGGTCTTCCACACGGTGCATCGCAAGCGCTCATGCCGACGCTGGTTCAAAAGGTGAAATGGGTCGTCGATCTCGCCGCCGACTTCCGGTTACAAGACGCCACGCTGTATCCGCAGTGGTACGGCGATACGCATCCGTGTCCCGAATTGCTGCCGCAGTTCGCCTACGGACTTCCCGAGTTGTATCGCTCCCAGATCGCTGCTTTGTCAGCGGTTGCAGTGCCCGGTTGCTATCCGACGTGTACCTCGCTCGCGATTGCTCCGCTCCTCGTCAACGGGCTCGTAAAACTCGACGGCATCGTTGTCGACGCCGCAAGTGGCGTATCGGGCGCCGGTCGGCCACCAAAGCCGAACACCACCTTTTGTACCGTTGATGAGGATTTCACCGCCTACGGACTTCTGAATCATCGGCACACGCCAGAGATCGAACAGAACGTCGCGTCGCTTGCATCTGCTGACTCATCCTCTGTGTCAGTTTTGTTCACGCCTCACCTTGCGCCAATGAATAGGGGAATGCTCGCCACCTGTTACCTGCGGCCGACAGGTGAGTACACCACCGAGCAGTTGCTCGAGATCTACGAAGAGTTCTATGCCGACGAACAATTTGTTGTCGTGACGAGCGGTTCTCCATCAACCAAAGCCTGTTTGGGTTCGAATACCGCGCACGTCACCGTCCGGGCCGACGCCCGCACTGGTCACATCGTGGCGATCGGCGCAATCGACAATCTCACAAAGGGTGCATCGGGCCAGGCCGTGCAATGCGCCAACATTCTTGCTGGGTTGCCCGAAGCAACCGGCCTTTCTTCGATTGGGGTCTACCCGTGAGCGTCACCGCTGCTCCTGGATTCGTTGCCGCTGGTGTCGCTGCCGGCATTAAGGCGTCGGGCAATCCTGATCTTTCTCTTGTTGCAACTGCCGATGGGAAACCAGTGGCAGCTGCAGGCGTTTTCACTCGCAACAAAATGACAGCAGCACCGGTCATTACGACTCGGGCGCACCTTGAAGCCACCGCTGGTCAGGCTGTCGCCGTTGTGCTCAATAGCGGCAACGCGAATGCGGCAACGGGTCAGCAGGGTCTCGATGATGCCGAAGCGATGTGTGCAGCAGTTGCGTCGGAACTTGGTGTCGACGCAAACGAGGTCCTTGTGTGTTCGACAGGCCTCATCGGTATTCCAATGCCGATCGATGTCATCGCTGCTGGAATTCCGTCAGTCGTTGCCGCGCGTTCTGCCGATGGCGGCCAAGCGGCTGCCACGGCGATCATGACAACCGATACGGTCGCCAAGCAGGTCGTTGTCGAAGGTGACGGTTTCGTCGTTGGTGGTATGGCGAAGGGGGCCGCAATGTTGTCTCCCGATATGGCCACGATGCTCGCTGTTCTTACGACTGATGCCGCTGCGACTCCAGAGCAACTTAAAGCAGCACTCGTTTTTGGCGTTGCCGATTCGTTTAACGCTCTCGATGTCGATGGTTGCACCTCAACAAACGACACGGTTCTCCTGCTCGCAAGCGGACTCGCTGGCCCCGTCGACGACGCCGCTCTCAATGACGCCGTGGCAAAAGCATGCGCGAGTCTCGCTGCTCAAATGTGTGCCGATGCGGAAGGGGCAACCAAAGTCGTTCGAATGACCGTCACCGGCGCAGCTTCCGATGCCGAAGCGCTTGTCGGTGCTCGGTATGTGTCACGCAGCAATTTGGTGAAGTGTTCCTGGTACGGATGCGATCCGTATTGGGGTCGGATCGCGAGCGATCTCGGATCCTGTGGCATCGAATTCGATCCTTCAACATTCTCTGTTTCGTATGGCGGAATCACTGTGTGTCGCGGAGCAATTGATGTCGATCACGATGCGGCCGCAGTTGCTGCGCATATGGCTGGTCGGAATCTCGAGATCGTCGCCGATCTCGGGCTCGGAACCGGCACCGCAACGATTCTTACGAACGATCTTTCGCACGCGTACATCGACGAGAACATGGGCACATCATGAGCGAAGCATCCGCAAAGCCAGGAGCGTCCGCTCCTTCCTCGCATGCTGGTCCTGCTATGGCGACCGCAGAAGTACTTATCGAGGCGCTCCCATTCATTCGCGAGTTCTGGGGCCAAACCATTGTCGTGAAGTACGGCGGGAACGCGATGACCGATCCTGCACTTGCTGATTCATTCGCCGCCGACATTGTGTTGTTGCATTCGGTTGGTATTCGGGTTGTCGTCGTACACGGCGGAGGACCACAGATTGGCGATCTTCTCGATCGGCTTGGCATGAAGTCCGAATTCAAAGACGGCCTTCGGGTCACTGACGCGGACACGCTTGATGTCGCTCGAATGGTGTTGGTGGGCAAGGTCAACCGCGACATTGTTGCGGCGATCACGACGCATGGGGCTCTCGCCGTTGGCCTCTCTGGTGAAGACGGCGGACTCATCGAAGCCAGCCGGCGGGACCCAGACCTTGGATTCGTTGGCGACGTCGCCAACGTGAATCCAGCAATTGTTGAGTCGCTCTTGGCGCAGAATCTGATTCCTGTGGTCTCGACCATCGGTGCCGATCTCAGTGGTCAGTCCTACAACATCAACGCCGACACTGTTGCTGGTGCTCTCGCTGGCGCGCTGGGTGCGGCGAAGGTGATCTATCTCACTGATATCGCCGGTCTATTGCGTGACGTTTCGGATCAGTCGAGCCTCATTGCGCAAACGACTCCGAGCGAAATCGCAACGCTCATCTCTGACGGTGTTCTGTCTGGCGGAATGATTCCCAAAGTCGATGCGTGTCTCGATGCCATTAACGCCGGGGTGCCTGCTGCTCACATGCTCGACGGAAGAGTTCCACACGTCGTCCTCCTTGAGTTGTTCACCAAAGCTGGTGTCGGAACGATGATCACTTCAGAGGTGAACTCATGAGCACGCATTCAGAAGTGATGCATGCACCCGTCGGTCTCGACCACTGTCCGTTCATGCCGACCTATGGCGCGCCGGCAGTTCGTATCGTGCGTGGTGAAGGTTGCAAACTCTGGGACGAGGATGGAAACGAGTATCTCGATTTCCTTGCTGGCATCGCCGTCGTCGGTGTCGGACATGCCAACCCCGAAATCGCAGACGCCATTGCTGAACAGGCGCGCACCTTGGTGCACGTTTCGAATCTTTACGGCACCGTGCCTGGCACCGATGTCGCGATCACGCTCGATCGGTTGCTCGGCGGGGGAGGCCAGATCTTCTTCACCAACTCCGGAGCCGAAGCGATCGAATGCGCAATCAAACTTGCACGTAAGTGGGGCGGGCATGGTCGTTACGGCATCGTGAGTGCGTACGGCTCGTTCCACGGCCGAACCCTCGGTGCGTTGCATGCAACCGGTCAACCCGCCAAGTGGGAAGGATTCCAGCCGTTGCCTGAGGGATTCCGGCATGTGGCTTGGAACGACCTCGCCGCACTAGAGGCCGCTATTGATCCCTCGGTTGCAGCTGTGCTGCTTGAGCCCATTCAGGGTGAAGGCGGCGTGCATCCGGCAACCGCCGAGTACTTCGAGGGCGTGCGCCGTCTTTGCGACGAGCGTGGTCTCCTCATGATCGTCGATGAAATTCAAACCGGTCTCGGTCGTACTGGTGAATGGTTTGGTTTCCAACACTTTGGTGTGGAACCCGATGTCGTCACGATGGCGAAGGCGCTTGGTAACGGCATGCCGATTGGTGCGTGTTGGGCCAAGCGTGATGTGGCGGCGGTTTTTCAACCGGGTGATCACGGCACGACCTACGGAGGTCAACCGTTGGCGGCATCAGCCGCTCGCGCAACGCTGCAAATCCTTGAGCGACTGAACGCGCCACAACTTGCCGAACGCGCGGGAGCCGAATTCCGTCACCTTCTTGACACTGTCGACGGCGTCGTGGAAGTGCGGGGCCTGGGTTTGCTCCTGGCAGCGCAACTTGCAGACGGACTCGATGCAAAGGTGATTGCGGCCGATCTTCTTGCCCAAGGGCTCATCGTGAACGCAGTGTCTCCAAACGCGCTCCGATTTGCCCCGCCATTAATTGTTTCTGAAACCGAGATTGCGCAAGCAGTCGATCTCCTTTCGGCGGTACTCGCCGATCATCTCTCCAAGGCGTAGGTATGAGACATCTGCTCGAGGTCGACGACCTCTCGACAACGGAATTGGGCGACATCCTCGACCTCGGACGCGCTGCGACTGTTCCGCGCAGTCTCGACGGTCTCGGGATGGCGTTACTTTTCGAGAAGCCTTCGGCTCGGACCCGCAACTCGATGGAAATGGCAGTCGTGCAGTTGGGCGGACACCCACTCACGATTCGGCCCGACGAGGTCGGACTCGACACTCGCGAGACCGTCGAAGACGTGACCAGAACGCTGTGCTGCTACCACGCAGCGATTGGTGCCCGAGTTTTTGAACATTCCAAACTCGAACGAATGACAGCGGTCAGTTCGGTTCCGGTCGTCAACATGCTTTCTGACCAAGCACATCCATTGCAGGCGCTCGCTGACCTTCTCACGATGGCCGACGAGTTCGGCGGCGTTGGCGCGCTTGCTGGTCGTACCGTGGCCTACATCGGCGACGGAAATAACGTTGCTCGCAGTCTTGCTCTCGGTGCCGGAATGCTTGGCATGTCGGTGCGTGTCGCGACACCAGTCGGATTCGGATTCTCCGAGGCCGACGTTGCTCGGATTGTCGCAACTGGTGCTGACTTCACGGCGACCAACGATCCGTTCGAGGCAGTCAACGGCGCCAGCGTGATCTACACAGACGTATGGACATCAATGGGGCAAGAAGATGAGTCGGCAAAGCGGCGTGAGTTGTTCGCAGGCTTCACTGTCACCGATGAACTCATGAATGCTGCCGCGCCCGATGCGATCTTCATGCACTGTCTCCCTGCTCATAGGGGAGAAGAAGTCACCGATTCAGTGCTCGAAGGTTCACGTAGTCGGGTGTGGCCTCAGGCCGAGAATCGGATGCACGCAGCCCGCGGTGCACTCGTGTGGCTCATGGAGCAACGATGACTGACACGAAAGAACCTTCGAAGTTGGGCAAGACCCAGCGTCAGCACCTCGTTGCCCGGCTCATCGAATCGCAGTTCGTCGCAAATCAACAAGCTCTTGTTGATCTCTTGGCCGACGAAGGCGTTCTTGCGACACAGGCGACAGTCTCCCGCGACCTCGAAGACCTCGGAGCAATCAAAGTCCGGATGCCTGGCGGTGAATCTGCCTACGCGATTCCAGCCCTTCCAAAGGAACAGCGTGCGCCCGAGGATCATTTGCGCCGCGTCTTCGGCGACTGGGTGGTCGAGGTTGCAACCTCGGACAATCTGGTCGTGATTCGCACGCCCCCGGGTTCCGCTCACGTCGTTGCTTCCGCTCTCGATCGCTCGGGCCTCGCTGGCATCCTCGGCACTGTTGCCGGTGACGACACAATCTTGATTGTCGTTGCTGCCGAGGTCGGTGGCGCAACAATTGCGGCACAGCTTTCTGATCTCGCTGGTCTTTGAGGCCAGCACCAATCCGCATTCGATTCAACGAAGGAAGAGCAATGGCACAACGAGTGGTACTGGCATACAGCGGCGGTCTCGACACCTCAGTCGCAGTTCGCTGGATGATCGAGAACTACGGCGTCGAGGTAATCACCGTCGCGTGCAACCTTGGACAAGAAGGCGACTGGGAAGGTCTCCAGGCAAAGGCGTTTGCTGCCGGAGCAATCGAAGCAATCGTCGTTGATTGTCGCGAGCAGTTCGCCGATGAATTTCTTGCGCCTTCACTCAAGGCCAACGCGTTGTACGAGGGTAAGTACCCGCTCGTATCGGCGCTCTCGCGGCCAGTCATTGTGAAGCACCTCGTTGAAGCAGCTCGTTTGCATGGCGCCGACGCCGTTGCTCACGGTTGCACCGGTAAGGGCAACGATCAGGTTCGGTTTGAAGTCGCAACACGGGCCCTCGCTCCGGATCTTGAAATTCTCGCTCCTGTTCGTAACTGGGGCATGACGCGTGAGATGTCGATCGATTACGCCGAGAAGCACGACATCCCAGTTCTGGCGACCAAAGAGAAGCTCTACTCAATCGACGACAACCTGTATGGCCGCGCTATTGAATGTGGCGAAATGGAAGACCCATGGTCACGCCCGCCCGAAGGTGTGTGGTCAATGACAACGGTGAAGGCCTCGGAATCTCGCGAGGTTGTCATCGGATTCGAGCAGGGCATCCCGGTCTCGATCGATGGCATTACCAAGTCATTGGCATCGCTCATTGTTGAAATGAATGAAATCGTCGGTGGGTACGGCTGGGGTCGTCTTGACATGGTCGAGAATCGTCGAGTTGGCATCAAGAGCCGTGAAACCTACGAAGCACCAGGCGCACTCGCTCTCATCCTTGCGCATCAAGATCTCGAATCGCTGTGTCTCGAGCGTGATGTCATGCACGAAAAGCAGCGGCTCGAAGGTCGCTACGCCGATCTTGTGTACGACGGAATGTGGTACTCGCCGCTCAAGAACGCGCTTGATGCGTTTGTCGATTCCACGCAGCAGTACGTCACCGGCGAAGTTCGACTCCGTCTTGAACCCGGTCGTTGCTATGTCGTCGGACGTCGCAGCCCGTGGAGCCTGTACGACTACGGACTCGCCACCTACGACGCGGAAGATACGTTCAATCACGCCGATTCCGAGGGCTTCGTAAAGCTTTGGGGCTTGGGCATTCAAACGTGGGCGGCTCGTCAATCGACCGCCACCAACGGAAAGTAACAATCCATGAGCACGCTCTGGCACGGTCGGTTCGAGGGTGGACCAGCCGAGGAACTGATGGCGTTCACCGTGAGTCTTCCCTTCGACTCGCGTCTCGCCGCTGACGACCTCACTGGTTCTCGCGCGCACGTGCGTGGTCTCGCTCGAGCCGGAATCCTCACCGAGGACGAGTGTGCATCTGTTCTTTCTGCGCTCGATGCTGTTGAAGTTGAACTTCGTGACGAAACTTTTGTCTTCGTACCGTCAGACGAAGACATTCACACAGCGGTCGAGCGTCGTGTCACTGAAATAGCTGGTCACGCAGGAGCAAAGCTTCATACCGGTCGTAGTCGCAACGACCAGGTTGCGACCGATCTTCGCCTGTTCACGAAGCGTGAACTTGGCGTCGTCATCGACAAAGTCATCTCTATGCAAAAGGTGTTACTTCTGCGCGCCCAAGAAGTCGGCGAAGCGGCGGTTCCGGGCTATACGCACATGCAAAGAGCACAGCCAGTGTTGCTGGCCCATCATCTGCTCGCGCACGGCTGGGCCCTTTCTCGCGATATCGATCGGCTTGTTGACGCCCGTCGACGGCTCGACGTTTCGCCATTAGGTGCCGGCGCTCTCGCGGGTTCCTCGTTGCCGCTTGATCCAGCGGCAACCGCAGCCGATCTTGGATTTGCCGGCGTCTTCGAAAACTCGCTTGATGCAGTGAGTGATCGTGACTTTGTCGCTGAATCGCTGTTCGATCTCGCGCTTCTCGGTGTGCACCTGTCGCGTCTGGCCGAGGAGATCATCCTGTGGTCGACCGATGAATTTGGATTCCTTGGACTCGCCGACGCGTACTCGACGGGCTCGTCGATGCTTCCGCAGAAAAAGAATCCCGATATCGCCGAACTCACTCGCGGAAAGACCGGCCGTCTCATCGGAAACCTCACTGGCCTTCTTGCGACGCTCAAGGCATTGCCGCTCGCTTATAACCGCGATCTGCAAGAAGACAAAGAACCGCTGTTCGATTCTCTCGACACGGTGGTCCTTGCCCTTGGTGCAATGACTGGCCTGCTGGCTTCTTCGACGTTCCGACTTGATGCCATGGCCGAGGCAGCGAATGCGCCCACAGCGGCGGCGACCGATCTTGCTGAATGGCTTGTCGCGAACGGAACACCGTTCCGAGATGCACACGCCATTGTCGGCGCGTTGGTTCGTAGGAGTCTCGACGAGGGGATCGCGCTTCGGGATCTGGTTTCTGCCTCGCCGGAACTGGGCCCTGACGCTGTCTTTCTCGTTGATCCAGGAGTCGCCGTAACGCGCCGCACGACACCCGGTGGCGGGGGTCCGCAGCCGGTAGCGGCGCAACTTGCCGCCTTCAGCGCGCAGGTGGATCGCGATAGCGCTCGTGCCTGAGATGTCCGAGGCGCCGGTTGGTGGCGGTACGTCTCCAACTGGCGGCACGCCTCGTCTCTTGAACGAGCAGATGCTTGCCTCAACAGTCGAAATTGATCGCGTCACCGATCTTCTTTCTTCCTACGAAACCAACGATGCAAGTCAGCGAGTCGTTCGCGACGACATGCTGAGATTCGCGAACGAACGTGGTGAGCAATCACTGCATCGAACGTGTGAGCCAGGGCATTTCACGGCATCGGCGATCGTTGTCGAACGTGGTACTGACCGATTCATTGTGCTGTTCCACACCAAACTGGAAAAGTGGTTACAGCCCGGTGGTCATGTCGACGGAAGTTCGAATCTTCCAGCGGCAGCATTGCGCGAAGCCACTGAAGAAACCGGAATTCTCGGACTTCAGGTTGCTCTCCCGGTTATCGATCTCGATATCCATGAAGTCCGTCCGCCGAAAGAAGCGCCACATCTTCATTACGACGTCCGATTCGTTGTGCTGGCGCCGACTGGTTCGCTACCGGTTCGAAATCACGAATCTCGTGACATTCGCTGGGTGACCTTCGAAGATCTCGATTCGCTCAATGTTGACGTGAGCGTCACTCGACTGGCGCAGCGTGGACTCGAGTTCGCCAGAACCATTGAGGCCCAGAACTAGGGCTTTGGCGAGCGGCTATTCAATGTCGTCAGGTGTCACGCAGTTGTACATCTTGTTCATCGTGGCGAAGAAGTCGATCGGCTTCGTGATCTGTTGCTTCTCCTTCACTGACACATAGAAGCGCGCACCGGGATCGCTCAGGAGTGCGGTGGCATAGGCGGCTCGATCGCCGACATAGATGCGCCAATCGCCAAGCCATTCGGTGACATTTGCGGCTTCATTGGGATCGGCGGGGGGAGTAATCGCGCCCAAATTGTCGAGCATCGTGGAAAGGATCACATCGGTCTTGGCGATGACCTCAGCGCGTTCAGCCGGGTTCCGTGTCGTATAGGCCTTCGGGAGTTCTGCCATCTGCGCTGCGGCGTTCGTGCAGATCGTTTCTGCTGCGTCAGGGAAGGTTCGATCCTTCAATGTCGCTGGTGGCGTGTCGGAAGGGGGGAAGAACAGTGCCCATCCCCAAAGACCCATGATCACTAGGACGGCGAGAAGGGCCAAGATCCGCGCGGTGTGAGCACGAAAGGACAATGGCTCAACCTCATCGTCGGTGACGGGGGAGACGTTGTCATCGAGGTCCATGGCTCAACTGTTGTCCGTGGGATCCCCGGTGGCAAAGCGGGGCAAATGGAACTCGCGTATCCGCCACGAGCGGACCGAAACCGGCTGGACTGGAGGCCCAAGACGGGAGAGAGTGACCCCCTGTGAGTACCGCTGACATTCTTGAAGATCTCCGTGCCCGTGGTCTGATCCACGACACGACCGCCATTGATGCGTTGCGTGACCGACTTGGGCAGGGGCCCGTTGCGGTCTATGCCGGATTCGATCCCACCGCTGACAGCCTGCATGTGGGAAACCTCGTGCCATTGTTGCTCTTGCGCAGGTTCCAACTCTTTGGCCATCAGCCAGTGGCATTGGCTGGGGGAGCTACCGGAATGATCGGCGACCCCGGCGGTCGATCATCGGAACGAAATCTGCTCGATGCCGCGACCCTCGACGCGAATCTCGCTGCGATCAAACCGCAGCTCGAGATGCTGCTCGATTTCACGCCGGGTGCAACCCAAGCTCGTTTGGTCGATAACCGCGACTGGACCGCGCCGCTTGGGGTCCTCGACTTCCTTCGCGATGTTGGCAAGCACGTCACGGTAAACACGATGCTTGCCAAGGAGTCGGTGAAATCCCGGGTTGAATCCGATGCCGGCATTTCGTTCACCGAGTTCAGTTACATGTTGTTGCAGGCCAACGATTACCACCATTTATTCAATGAATTGAAGGTGGAATTGCAGGTCGGAGGTTCAGATCAGTGGGGAAATATCACTGCTGGTATCGATTTGATTCGTCGCACTGAAGGAGCGCATGTGCATGGACTCACCGTCCCATTAGTGACTCGCGCCGATGGTCAAAAATTTGGCAAGTCCGTTGACGGTGCCGTTTGGTTGTCGGCTGATCGAACCTCGCCTTATACGTTCTTCCAATACTTCATGAATGTTGATGATCGCGACGTCGAGCGATTCCTTCTGCAAATGACCTTGGTTCCCCTTGAAGAGATCGCTTCGGCCATGGCAGAGCACACCGCCGACCCAGGTCAGCGACGGGCACAGCAACTGCTGGCGCGCTCGGTAACCGCATTGGTCCATGGTGAGGCGGAAGCTGATCGGGCTGCTGGTGCATCCCAAGGATTCACCCGATCTGCCGATGAACTCAGCGCCGCTGACTGGGTCGATTTGGCCTCGAGCCTCCCGACTTTGCCGGTTTCTTCGGCTGATATCGGTCGAGATCTGGTGGAGTTTCTTGCCGATCATGGAGCCCTCGCTTCCCGGAGCGAAGGCCGACGCCTCGTTGCCCAATCTGGACTTTCTCTGAACGATGTCGCAGTCACCGAAGGACAATGTCTCGCCTCGGAGGACTTCAGCGCCGATGGCTACGCGATGGCCCGCAGGGGTAAAAAACACCGTTTTGTTCTGAAGTATTTGCACTAGGTGACTTCTCTCTATGGGCGCTCGGCCACTCCGATTTTGACGATGTGCCGAACGTCATGGGGTATCGATGTGCACTCGTCGTCGAGTGCGGCTATCTTGCTCTGACCACCTCGGGGCGGCAGTGCCGCACTGGGGAGGTCGACCCCCTGATTTCGACATGCGTGAGCTTCTTGCGCTGTCGAGTTGCGTAGGTCGGACCCACTCGCTAGAGTGGCTCTCCGCTCCTGAGGCGGCTTCCACAATCGGAAGCAGTTCCGGTAGCCAAGTTGTTTCCGGCGAAATCGTTCGTCGGCTGCCGCACCTTCGGGTGCACCGAGTTCTGGCCGGTCCTCAGTGACTGAGCTTCCTCGGGTCGTGCTCCTTGAAAACGGAACAGAGGACGAAAAAGCCAGTGCGGGCGATCACCGCAAACGGCCTTCCCCGTGCTCATTCGCGATTCGGCTTGCCGGAACGAGAATGGGGAGAAGGTACGAGTCGTGATC
>JAURMR010000021.1 GCA_030830565.1 Acidimicrobiales bacterium | reverse complement strand
CGACCTTCGCTCGTTGGTGACTCAATAAAGAGAGGGTCGATCGCCTGTCCGCCTTCGAGAGTCATCCGAAGTGCGGAAGGCACAGTGCCAACAGTCGAGGGCCGACTCGAATCAAGCAGGGCAACGCCGCTAGTGCGCAGATTCAATTGCAGCGCCGAACGCACGGGAACGTTGGGCCGGGCCAGAACGACCATCGGCAGGTCCAGCGGCACCGATCGCAATCGAAGGTCCCAACCGCTCCCGAGATAGTCCGCGTAGGTCGGCGGGGGTACCAGCACCAACGGAGTCGTGGCCGCACCCGTTTCGGCGTCAGGCAGATGGGCAGCACCCAAGAACCCCTCGGCCTCAAGATGGCCTCGAAGGAGTTCTCCCGCCAAAGGATCCCAACTGATGATTGTTGGCGGAGCCGAGGCCTCAATGGCCCCGACTCGCCCGAATTCCCGCTCCATGGCACCCGCCGCCGTAGGTAGGACGCCATCTTGTCTGCCCGCCGGGCACCCGCGTAACGGGAATGACGCTTTTGATTGGTTTTACGGGGTAACGCACGTCTTGTTACGTGGTGTTACTTAGAAGTTTGGACACATTCATTTTCAGGTCAGATTTGCTACCGATTCGGCGCAGGTCAGGCCGATTTCGGCACCCGCAGGACGCCAACCAGCGCAGATGCGGTCGAAGTGAGGCCTCGCCCGTAACATCGCTACAGGGGGTGCCCGAGTGAACCGGCTCATGCGCAGCTATCTGCTGCCCTACAAAAAATTGCTGTGGGCAGTCCTGCTCTTTCAGATCGTGGCCGTCACCGCCACCATGACGTTGCCCACCCTCAACGCCATGTTGATCGATAACGGCATCCTCAAGGGCAATACCAACTACATCCTGAAAATCGGCGTGGTCATGCTGGCGCTTTCACTGGTGCAGGCCGTTTTCGGAATTAGCTCCACCTGGTTTGGTTCACGAGCAGGAATGGGTTTCGGGCGCGACATCCGCGACCGCCTCTTCCATACCGTCACCGGTTTCTCAACTCGTGAGGTCGACAGTTTCGGCGCACCTTCCCTCATCACTCGAATCACCAACGATGTGCAGCAAGTGCAGACCTTGGTCGTCATGTTGTGCACCTCGTTTATCGCTGCGCCCATCACTGTTGTGGTCGGCATCTTTCTTGCCATTCGCGAGGACGGACCGCTTTCGCTGATTCTCGTTGCGGGCATCCCTGTCCTTCTTCTCTCGGTCGGACTGATCGTCATCCGCGTCATTCCTCAGTTCCGCGACATGCAGGAACGCATCGACCGCGTAAGTCGCGTGTTGCGCGAACAGATTGTCGGCATGCGCGTCGTACGCGCGTTTGTGCGCGAACCGCTTGAGACTGATCGTTTCGACGATGCCAACCAACGCCTGACTCGTACGTCAATTCTCACGAGTCGCTACATGTCGTCAATGTTCCCCACCGTCATGTTGGTCATGAACGTGTCGAGCGCTGCCGCAGTCTGGGTTGCTGCAGATCGGATTCAATCGGGCGAAATGCAGATTGGTGCGCTTGTTGCGTTCCTCACCTATCTCGTGCAGATCCTGATGGCCGTCATGATGGCCACCTTTGTTGCGGTGATGTGGCCTCGTGCATCTGTTTGCGCTGAACGCATCAACGAGGTTCTCGATACGGAGTCAACGATTGTCACGTCGACGACTCCGATTACCGAACTCGCAGGCCACGGAACCCTTGAGTTCCGCAATGTGGGCTTTTGCTATCCCGGCGCTGAAGTTCCGGTTCTTTCCGATATTTCGTTCACCACTCGCCCCGGACAAACCACCGCAATCATCGGTTCAACCGGTGCTGGCAAAACCACGTTGGTGAATCTCATCGCTCGCCTTATCGACAGCACTGATGGCGAAATTCTTGTCGACAACGTCAACGTCCGCGATCTTGCACCGGAAACGTTATGGACGCGCGTTTCGGTCGTTCCACAGCGTCCGTACCTCTTCTCCGGAACCGTTCGTTCCAACCTTTTGTTCGCCAACAAAGACGCGTCGGAAGACGATCTTTGGAAAGCGCTCGAAATTGCCCAAGCGGCCGATTTCGTCAACGCCATGCCCGAGAAACTTGATGCACCGATTTCTCAGGGCGGCACGAACGTGTCTGGCGGTCAGCGTCAACGTCTTGCCATCGCTCGTGCGCTTGTTCGCCAGCCAGGCATTTACGTTTTCGACGACTCATTCTCGGCCCTCGACCTTGCCACCGACGCGCGCCTTCGTACTGCACTGCTTCCCGTGACAACCGACGCTGCGCTCATCATCGTTGCCCAGCGCGTCTCAACGATTAAGCACGCCGATCAAATCCTCGTCCTTGACAACGGAATCTGCGTCGGTCTCGGAACTCATCACGAGTTGCTTGAGAATTGCCCGACCTACGCCGAAATTGTTGAATCGCAAATGACTGCAGAGGAAGCAGCATGAGCGCGACGTCGGAAGAGGAGGTGGCGGCGCCACCGAAGCCACCGATGACGGTTGGTCCCCGCATGATGGGTGCCACTGCGCCGGTTGAAAAGTCGAAGGACTTCCGAAGCTCGTCGCTGCGCCTGCTGTCGTGGATGCGTCCCGAACGCGTCCGTCTGATCATTGTGTTGGTTACCGCGGTGCTCAGCGTCGTGATGTCCGTGGTTGGTCCGAAGATCCTCGGCAACGCGACGAACCTCATCATCACCGGTGTTCGTTCACCGAACGGCATTGATTTCCCCGAACTACACCGCACCCTTCTTCTGGTTGGCGGGCTGTATCTCGGTTCTGCCGCGCTGGCCTACACCCAAGGTTTCCTGCTTGCCGGAGTCATTCACCGCACAATGCGTCGACTTCGCTCTGCCGTCGAAAACAAGATCAACACGCTTCCTCTGGGTTATGTCGACAAAACCCCTCGCGGTGATCTGCTCAGTCGTGTCACGAACGACATCGACAACATCGCGCAGAACCTTGCCCAGTCCATGAGCATGTCGATGATTTCGATTCTGACCGTTGTCGGCGTTCTCATCATGATGCTCACGATTTCGCCGCTGCTTTCGCTCGTCGCGGTGGCAACCGTCCCGATCACGCTCTTCACCGTCAAGTTCATTGCCGGGAAGTCGAAGAAGCGGTTCATTGCGCAGTGGGGTCATACCGGTTCGCTCAACGCAATCGTTGAAGAGACCTTCGCCGGTCACTCCCTCGTGAAGGTGTTCGGCCAGCAACAGGCCACCGAAGACCGATTCAAAAAGACAAATCAGTCGCTGTTCGACGCGTCGTTCGGTGCCCAGTTCATTTCCGGAATCATCCAGCCCGCAATGATGCTGGTGAGCAATCTCAACTACGTCGCCATCGCTGTCATTGGGGGTCTTCGAGTTGCCTCCGGCAGTTTGAGCATTGGCGATATTCAGGCCTTCATCCAGTACTCACGCCAGTTCACCCAGCCCATTAATCAGCTGGCATCGATGGCCAACATGCTGCAATCAGGCATTGCATCGGCCGAACGCGTTTTCGAATTCCTTGATGTCGACGATCAATCTCCCGACCCTGTTGATGCAAAGACGGTTGTCGCGCCACAGGGTCGTGTTGCGTTCGAGAACGTCACGTTCTCCTATTCAGCAGACAAGCCACTCATCACCAACCTTTCGTTGGTTGCTGAACCGGGACAGACCATCGCCATTGTTGGTCCCACCGGTGCGGGCAAGACCACACTCGTCAACCTGCTGATGCGCTTCTACGAACTCAACGATGGCGCCATCACCCTTGACGGCGTCGACATTTCGCAGATGCGCCGAGATGACCTTCGTTCCAGCATGGGCATGGTGCTGCAAGACACCTGGCTGTTCGGCGGAACGATTCGCGACAACATCGCTTACGGACGACTCGATGCAACCGAAGAGGAAATCATCGAAGCGGCAAAGGCCACACACGTTGATCACTTCGTTCGTGCGATGCCCGATGGCTACAACACGATCCTTGATGATGAAGCCAGCAATCTCAGCGCGGGCGAAAAGCAGCTGCTCACCATTGCTCGTGCGTTCCTGGCCGAGCCCACGATTCTCATCCTTGACGAGGCCACCAGTTCGGTCGATACCCGCACCGAAGTCCTCATTCAGCATGCAATGGCGGCTCTGCGATCCAACCGCACCAGCTTCGTGATCGCCCACCGACTTTCGACCATTCGCGACGCCGACATCATCTTGGTGATGGAAAACGGATCGATTGTCGAACAGGGCAACCACGAGGAACTTCTCGCCGCCGGCGGGGCGTATTACAACCTCTACAACGCCCAGTTCGTGGCCGCAGCCATCGACCTTGACGCCACCTGACCTCAGTTTCTCGGTGCTGCCATTGCACCTCTAGGGTGACTACGTAGTCGGGGGACGAAGGGGAATCGGATGTCGAGCGAGTCGGAAATGGTGAGCGCGAACTCTCCGACCACCGATGACGTCGGACCCGTCTCGCTCCGAAACAGCGTCTTTGTTGTCGTTATCGCTTTGCAGTTCGTTCTGGTGTTGGTCAATGGCTCGACCACCATGGCGTTGCCCGGTATTCGGGACGGTCTTGGGGCCACCAATAGCGAATTGCAGTGGTATGCCTCGCTGTTCGCGCTGACGTTCTCTCTGGTTCTGGTTCTCGCCGGGCGCCTCGGCGATCTGTTTGGAACCCGGCGTCTGCTCATGATTGGTTTCGGTGCGCTGCTTGCATCGTGGGCACTGAGCGCCGCCTCACCCAACATCTATTTCCTCTTGGTTGCGCGCGCCCTTCAAGGTGTCGCCGGTGGTGTCACCGCGCCACAACTCTCAGCGATGATTCAGCGCACATTTAGCGGCCACACTCGAACCCGCGCGTTCTCCATTTTCTTGATGTTCGCCGGTGGCGGCTTCATGGTCGGACAGCTCAGTGCCGGAGCGCTGACGAACGTGGACCTGTTCGGCGCCGGTTGGCGCTGGGCCTATTTGCCATTCATCCCCATTGGTCTGGTGGTGTGGCTGATCGCCGCAAAGGTCTTGCCCGCAACCCAACCAGGAACAGCGGGCCGACTTGACCTCACAGGCGCAGCAGTCCTTGCCGTTGTTGCGTTCTTCTTGATGTTTCCACTCATTCAGGGACGAAACGCCGGATGGCCGGTGTGGATTTTGCTGATGTTGGCCTGCTCGTTGCCGCTGTTCTTTGCGTTCATTCGCTATGAACAGCGTCTTGTTCGAAACGGCGGCGACCCACTCGTCAATCCGATTCT
>JAURMR010000020.1 GCA_030830565.1 Acidimicrobiales bacterium | reverse complement strand
GCTCATTCTTGTTGCGGGCATCCCCGTCCTTTTGTTGTCCGTCGGCACAATCGTCATTCGTGTCATCCCGCAGTACCGCTTCATGCAGGAACGCATCGACCGGGTGAGCCGGGTACTTCGCGAGCAAATTGTCGGCATGCGTGTCGTGCGTGCATTTGTGCGCGAACCACTCGAAACCGAACGCTTCGATGATGCAAACCAACGTCTCACGCGTACGTCGATTCTCACCAGTCGCTATATGTCTTCGATGTTCCCGACCGTGATGTTGGTCATGAATGTTTCCAGCGCAGCCGCGGTTTGGGTAGCGGCAGGGCGCATCCAGTCAGGCGATATGCAGATTGGCGCACTCGTTGCGTTTCTCACCTATCTCGTGCAGATCCTGATGGCCGTCATGATGGCCACGTTCGTTGCAGTGATGTGGCCGCGCGCTTCAGTCTGCGCCGAACGAATCAACGAAGTTCTCGATACAGAGTCGTCGATCGTCACCTCCACAACACCGATCACCGAACTTTCTGGACGAGGAACACTCGAATTTCGCAACGTTGGTTTCTGTTATCCCGGCGCAGAGATTCCTGTTCTTTCTGATATTTCCTTCACCACGCGACCGGGGCAAACCACAGCGATCATCGGTTCCACCGGTTCAGGCAAGACCACACTGGTCAACCTCATTGCCCGCCTCATCGACAGCACTGGTGGCGAGATCCTCATTGATGGTGTCAGCGTCCGTGATCTCGAACCAGAAACGTTGTGGAAGCGCGTTTCTGTCGTTCCGCAACGCCCCTACTTGTTCTCAGGAACCGTTCGATCGAACTTGTTGTTCGCAAACAAAGATGCCTCTGAGGACGATCTTTGGAAAGCGCTTGAGATTGCTCAGGCCGCCGACTTTGTGAACGCAATGTCCGAGAAACTCGACTCGCCTATTTCTCAGGGCGGCACCAACGTTTCTGGCGGTCAGCGCCAGCGGCTCGCGATTGCGCGAGCACTCGTTCGCAAGCCCGGCATTTACGTGTTCGATGATTCGTTCTCGGCTCTCGACCTTGCAACCGATGCTCGATTGCGCACCGCACTGATCCCCGTCACCACCGACGCCGCACTCATCATCGTTGCGCAGCGCGTGTCGACGATTAAGCACGCCGACCAAATCGTTGTACTCGATGAGGGCAAGTGTGTCGGACTTGGAACACATCACCAACTTCTGCAGAACTGCCCGACCTACGCGGAAATCGTGGAGTCGCAGATGACGGCCGAGGAAGCAGCATGAGCGAGTCCTCGGAAGAAAAGGTGGTCGCCCCGCCGAAGCCGCAGATGGCTGCCGGCCCGCGCATGATGGGCTCGACCATGCCGGTCGAAAAATCAAAGGACTTCCGCAATTCCTCGCTGCGCCTCCTTTCCTGGATGCGACCTGAACGCACTCGACTGATTTTGGTGCTGGTTGCTTCGGTCTTCAGTGTTGTGATGTCTGTGGTGGGCCCCAAGATTCTTGGTAACGCGACGAACCTGATCATTCAGGGCGTGCGTTCGCCGAATGGAATCGATTTCGCGGCGTTGCACCGCACGATCCTCACCGTCGGTGCGCTGTATCTCGGTTCGGCTGCACTCGCCTACTCCCAAGGTTTCCTTCTCGCCGGTGTCATTCACCGAACGATGAGTCGTCTTCGCTCTGCCGTCGAAGACAAGATCAATTCGCTTCCGCTTGGGTACGTCGACAAGACGCCACGCGGTGATCTTCTCAGTCGAGTCACCAACGACATCGACAACATTGCTCAGAACCTTGCGCAAACCATGAGCATGTCGACGATTTCGATCCTCACTGTCATCGGTGTTCTCATCATGATGCTGACGATTTCGCCGCTTCTTTCACTTATTGCAGTGTTAACCGTTCCAGTCACGTTGTTCACCGTGAAGTTCATCGCCGGGAAGTCGAAGAAGCGCTTCATTGCCCAGTGGGGACATACCGGTTCGCTGAACGCCATTGTTGAAGAAACCTTTGCTGGCCATGCTCTCGTGAAGGTCTTCGGTCAGCAGCAAGAGACCGAAGATCGTTTCGAAGCGACAAACCAAAAGCTCTTCGAGGCCGCCTTCGGCGCTCAGTTCATTTCCGGAATCATCCAGCCCGCCATGATGCTGGTGAGCAACCTCAACTACGTCGCCATCGCTGTCATTGGTGGCTTGCGAGTTGCCTCGGGCAATCTGAGCATCGGCGACATTCAGGCCTTCATTCAGTACTCCCGTCAGTTCACCCAGCCAATCAACCAGTTGGCATCGATGGCGAACATGCTGCAATCGGGTATCGCTTCGGCGGAACGAGTCTTTGAGTTCCTCGATGTCGATGATCAATCTCCCGATCCGGTCGATGCGCAAACCGTCGTGTCGCCAAAGGGACGAGTTGCGTTCGAAGATGTCACGTTCTCTTATTCCGCCGACAAGCCACTCATCACCGATCTCTCATTGATCGCCGAGCCCGGACAAACCATCGCGATCGTTGGACCCACCGGTGCAGGCAAGACAACGCTCGTCAATCTTCTGATGCGTTTCTACGAACTCAACGACGGCGCGATCACGCTCGACGGTGTCGATATTTCGAAGATGCGGCGCGATGACCTTCGTTCAAGCATGGGCATGGTGCTACAAGACACCTGGCTGTTCGGCGGATCAATTCGCGACAACATCGCCTACGGACGTCTCGATGCAACTGAAGAAGAAATCATCGAAGCCGCGAAGGCAACGCACGTCGACCACTTCGTCCGAGCAATGCCCGATGGCTACAACACCATCCTCGATGACGAAGCCAGCAACCTGAGCGCCGGCGAAAAGCAGTTGCTCACGATCGCGCGTGCATTCCTTGCCGAGCCCACAATTCTCATCCTCGATGAAGCGACGAGTTCGGTCGATACCCGCACCGAGGTGCTCATCCAGCACGCTATGGCCGCATTGCGATCGAACCGCACGAGCTTCGTGATCGCCCATCGTCTCTCCACCATTCGAGATGCCGACATCATCTTGGTGATGGAGAACGGCAGCATTGTCGAACAGGGCAATCACGAGGAACTTCTCGCAGCCGGCGGGGCCTATTACAACCTCTACAACGCCCAATTCGTGGCTGCTGCGATTGATCTCGATGCCAACTGACTCCCCAAGTTCTCCGGCACCGGTCTCTCTTCGCAACAGCGTCTTCGCCGTCGTTATCGCTTTGCAGTTCGTGCTGGTGTTGGTGAACGGCTCGACCACCATGGCGCTGCCTGGAATTCGTGACGGTCTCGGCGCAACAAATAGCGAACTGCAGTGGTACGCCTCGCTGTTCGCGCTGACGTTCTCGTTGGTCCTTGTTCTCTCTGGTCGCCTCGGCGATCTCTTCGGCACCCGGCGCCTTCTCATCATTGGTTTCGGTGCGCTTCTTGCATCATGGGCTCTCAGCGCGGCCTCACCAAACATCTATTTCCTTCTTGTTGCTCGCGCACTGCAGGGAATCGCCGGCGGCGTGACCGCACCCCAGCTTTCAGCGATGATCCAGCGAACCTTCACCGGGCACACCCGAACTCGCGCGTTCTCCGTGTTCCTGATGTTCGCTGGTGGCGGCTTCATGCTCGGTCAACTCAGTGCCGGTGCACTGACCAACGCGAATCTGTTCGGTGCGGGATGGCGCTGGGCGTACCTTCCGTTCATTCCGATTGGTCTCGTGGTGTGGCTCATCGCCGCCAAGGTCCTACCTGCAACACAACCAGGAACAGCCGGCCGACTCGACATCACAGGTGCTGCAGTTCTTGCCGTTGTTGCGTTCTTCTTGATGTTCCCACTGATCCAAGGACGAAACGCCGGATGGCCGGTGTGGATCCTGCTGATGTTGGCCTGCTCGTTGCCGCTGTTCTTCGCGTTCATTCGCTACGAGCAACGGCTCGTTCGTAACGGCGGCGACCCACTCGTTAATCCGATTCTGTTCGCTATCCGCAGTTTCCGTATTGGCAACATCATCACGTTGCTTGTTGGTTTGCTTTCGGCAGCGGGTCCGATCTATCTCATCCTCACGATTCAGCTTGGTTTCGATAAAAACCCACTCCAAGCGGCCATCCTCACGTGCCCCATGCCGTTCGCCAACATGTTTGGTTCGCTTGCTGCGGCGCCGATTCTTCGTCGTTATGGCCGCGGTGCGCTGGTCATCGGTGCCGCACTCAATGCGCTCTCGGCTGTTGCCGTTCTCTTTGCCTCTCGCGTCGGCTCGGCTCAATTTGAAGCCATCCACTTGGTGCCGGCAGTTGCGCTCCTTGGATTTGCGCTGGGAATTTCGATCGCCGCGACAATTGCATTTGTCCTGTCTGAGGTTCCGCACGAGTACGCCGGTGCTGCTTCGGGCGTGCAAGCGACAGGCCTCCAACTCGCCGGCGCAATCGGCATCGCCGTCATCGGTGTGGCCTATTGGGGTCGCATCGGCGGATCAGAAGAACTCAGCGCGTACATCGACGGCATCAATGCGGTGATGTGGATTTCCATTGGTCTCGCAGCCATCCAAGCGGCGCTCGTGTTTCTTCTGCCCCGACATAACACGAGGCCGAACGAGGAGTTTCTCCTCGCCGACCCCGAGCTACTTGTTATGCCTGATCTTCACGGCGACAACGTCTGAATCGTTGTTCCTCAGCCGGTGAAGGTTGGGACCGCAACAAAGGTGTTCACGACAGAAACCGGATACACGCCTGGGTCGTCAGTATTGACCGTCGCCGGCGTAATTGCCGTTGTGGTTGCGCCACCATTTCCCGGTTCGGTAATCGTGCAGTCAGAAGCTTGGTAGCCAAAGACATACGAGGTGCCTCTGGCGGCGGTGAACGCCAAGTCAATCGAGATTGGATCCATAACCGAAACTGCCGATGGCCCGAATGACTGAGAAGTCATCGCGACGGGAGTCATCGATGCGATGCAGGCAACATTTACCGTGAAGGTTGCATCGGTAGGAACATCGCCCTCAACAGTCTTCGTGACGGGGATTGAATAGAACTCTCTCGAGACCTGGGCGGTCACGAGTTCCTCTTGGCTATCGAGACACGTAACGGTGAACACAAGCGTCAAACCTGTCGTTGGCGGCAACACCACCGCCAGGGTGTTCGGGTCTGTCACCGTGAGAGACAGTGGAGTCACGGCGATCGCATTGCCCGTCACCGTCAACGCTGTTTCGGTAACACACGGTGCAGTCGGCACTGTGAGGTCAAACGAGAGTGCTGTGTTCGAGTTGGGCTCCGCAGTAAGAGCAATCGGGGCGATCTGGGCACCAGCCTGCTGAACGATTGGTGTCACCATTGCTACTGAAAGTGCAGCAAGCGCCACTGCTGTCGCTACCGAAATTCCAATTCCTATACGCCGTTTGGTCCGCATACTTTCCTCCGTTGACAACAGCAGCGCAGGGGCTTGCTGTGTGGTGAAGGAAACTTAGAAATCGCAGGTTGCCGCTCTGCTGCAGAGAAGTTGCGGCCCGGTTGTCTCACCAACCCCTAGCGTGGCCCGCGTATGACAGCCGATTCGTGCAACGCTTCAGCAACACGACTCACCGTCTTTGCGTGGCTCTGGGCGTTCTCAGTTGTTCTCCATCTGCTCTACCTGAACAACTCGTACGCGGCGTTCAACTCGTTCACCGCCGACCACGTCGTGCACCTTCTACTGGCACTTGCCGCCGTTGCACTTTTGGTGCGGCCTCGCTCATTGGCCTTGCTCGCAGCAGTGTGCCTACTCACGCCGATCACTGCGTGGTTCGAGGCCCCACGCCTGGGCAACCATTGGCTCCTCGCCTCACTCGTCGCTCTGTCTTTGGTCTGCGCAATGGCGATTGGCGCATTCGTTCGGCCTCGAAATGTCTGTTCCCGTTTGCTTACCGACGGACTTCCCAGCGCGCGCCTGATCTTTCTTGTTGCCTACGGATTCAGCGCTTTTGCAAAGTTCAATACCTCGTTCATCAACCCGACAGTGAGCTGCGCAAACCTCTACGCCAACGAGGTCGCTCATTCGCTCGGCCTCTCTCAGTTCGACTCAACTGGATCCAGCGCGTGGATGCATGTCATTCCGTGGGCCGTGATGGCAATCGAAGTCGGCGTGGTTGTCCTCTTACTGATTGCCCGGACTCGAGTTCTCGGCGTGATCCTTGCGTTGGTCTTCCACGGCATCATCGCTTTCGACACCGCGCATGCGTTTTCAGATTTCTCGAGCGTCATCGCTGCACTCGTCATTCTGTTTCTTCCCGACTCGTTCTTCGCCACGGTGGCCCCCTGGCTCCGATCAACAGTTGTTCGTACCGGGGCGGTTGCGGTCGCCGCTCTCTCGCTCCTGTTGATTGTTTGGCAGTCAACAGACACCGGACATCATTCCGATCAATCCATCGGAGATGTTCGCGATTGGATGTGGTGGATCGTGTGGGCGATCCTCACTGCGGTCGTCGTTGGATGGGCAATTCGTGCGCAAACAATTCGCTCTGACATCGCACTTCTTCCGCAAGATCGGCGGATGGTGTTGTGGCCTGCGGTCGCATTTCTTATCGGTTGTGGTCCGTATCTCGAACTCCGCGTCGGCACCTCGTGGAACATGTACGCAAACCAACAAACAGCGAGTGGCTCAACGAATAGTTTCGTCATCCCCGCCACAGCAGGACTCACCGACTACCAAAGCGATCTCGTACGCATCGTCGAGACAAGTGACCAAGGCCTGCAGCGCTACGTCGACTCGGGCTACGAGCTGCCGTTTGTCAATCTTCGGGGTTACACCTCGACCCATGCCGATGCGTCAATCACCTACGAACGCGACGGACTGACAACAACCGTCAAACACACTCGTGACGATCCAACGCTCGGTAGCGAACTGCCGTGGTGGGAACAGAAGGTCATCGTGTTCCGCGCCATCGATTCAACCGAGCCGATCGCGTGTCAGAACACGATGTGGGCGGCTCGCTAACCCCCGACACTCATCGTCATTGAATCGCCCCCTATCGTTAGGTCGTCATGAGCGACGTTCCCCTCAGCCCCGGATGGTGGCAAGCCGGCGATGGCCGTTGGTATCCGCCGCCTCCTGGCCTCACCGACGAGATGCCGGCGCGGCCGCCGACCCCCGCTCCTGATCATCCGCCCTACCCATTCGATCCGAGTGCGCAACGTCCGTTCGCCCCGCTCGCACCCATCCCGAGGGCTCGACCATCGCGGCGACGTCCGCTCCTCCTCGCCGGCCTCGTCCTTCTTCTCATCGGCGCTCTCCTTTTTGGGATCGGTGTTTCGATCGTGCCGGACTCATCGACGACCGCGAAATCAAACGATCCCAAGTACCAGATGGCAGTCGAAGATCTCGTGGCCTCGGAAGTCACCAATCTCGTTTTCATTGAAACGTTTTGGGACAGTTACACCAGATACCGCGAGGAATGGACAGCCTCGACTGAAGCGGAGCGCCCAGCAATCACTGAACGTTGGCTTTCCGACATCGATGCCGAAGTAGCCCAGTTCCAACTCGACCTCCAGCAAATCGAAGATGACTACGCCGCGCGAACCTACGCGGACGGCTCGATACCCGATTCGGTTCGCGACCTCGCAATGAATCATTACAAGGCGTGGCAGCGATGGGCTGCAGCGATTGTCCCGGTCGCCAACGAATGGCTGCAAGATCGCACATCGACACTCAGCCTTTACGGCTACGTCACTGAGGTGCGACCAGAACTCGATACGAGTATCGAGACCACGTTCAAAGCTTTGTGCGGAACGCTCCGAGACACGCAGCCAACCGACGGTTCATACATACTCACCATCAATGACATCTGTGCAAACTCATGAGTGAACGACTGCCCTCAGCAACGTCAAACGAAAACGCAGAACCTGCTGACGATGTGCTCGATGCAAACGGTCCGTGCATGTCGTGTGGTTCACCGAATGCGCGCATCTGGCACACACCCGATGGTCCGGCTCGTTTGTGTCCGCCGTGCGCGACGCTCAACGGAATTGGCTGCCCGTAACGACAACGTTGCGTTCAGTGCGTTCCTGCGCTGGAACCAAGGCTGACTTCAATCACTTGGCCAGTCATGCTGCTCGCTGCATCGGCGGCAACGAACAAAACGGCTCGTGAGATTTCCTCGGGGTCCATCCATGCCACGCCGAGTCGGTTCATTGCCTGATAGCGCGGCGTGACGTCTTCGCGAGTTGGTGAGTCCATATCGGGACAAAAGAGTTTGTACATCGCTTCGTTGTGCAACATGGCGGTGTCGACCGCAGCCGGTGCAATGGCGTTGACGGTGATGCCTTTGTTCGCGACTTCCATGGCGAGTGACTTCACCATGCCGATGACACCCCACTTCGCAGCGACATAGTGCGCAAGATTTGCGTTACCCATGCGGCCGGCCATCGACGATGTCGCGATGATTCGTCCGTACCGTCGCTCGAGCATCTGGGGAAGCACGGCGCGAATGGTCTTGAACGTTCCGGTCAGATCGACATCGATCATGCCGTTCCAGGTGTCGTCGTCGAGTTCGTGGAACTTCCCGTAACCAGTGACTCCGGCGTTGGCGACACAGATATCGATCGTTCCGAACGCTTCAATGCCCGCTTCAACGACCAGACCAATGCCGGCGGTGTCACGGATATCGGCGGGCATGGAAAGGCAACGCTGTCCGGTTGCTTCCACCAGGGCGACGGTCTCGGCCAATTCGGCCGCTGTCCCTAACGAATACGGAACGGTGGCGATGTCAGCACAGATGTCGGTGACCACGATGTCGGCCCCCTCATTGGCCAATGCGATGGCATGAGCCCGACCCTGACCCCTCGCTGCCCCAGTTACGAGAGCGACTCTTCCCTCAACGGATCCCATGACTCCCCCTTCGGCCCCGGACTGCAACATTCGGGGCCGACGCTAGTTGTCGACGGCCTAGCATCGCTCCCGCAGCAGCAGGCCAACAGCTTGTTCAGATTCAGGGGGAACCGACATGCCAGTCGCCGGTCAGCGCGATCCAGATCAGATCCGAGGCGTACTCACCGAGTGGATGGCGCGGCAGATGCCCGACGCCACCGAGGTCACCATCACGAACCTCGTGGTTCCACAGTCGAGTGGCTTCTCAAATGAGACCTTCCTGCTTGATGCCAGTTGGGTTGAGGACGGTAAGAAGGTCGACGCCGAACTTGTTCTGCGCAGTCAACCGGTCATGAGTTTGCTGTTCCCCGAGATTGATCTCGTAACCCAGCAGTACTTGTCGATGAAGTTGCTTGGCGAACATTCCAACGTTCCCGTTCCCAACACGCGCTGGGCCGAACGTGACACCTCTGTTATTGGCGGACCGTTCTTCATGATGGATCGCTTGAACGGTGTCGTTCCTGGCGACGCGCCGCCGTATACCGAAACTGGCTTCGTGGTTGATATGACCGACGAGCAGCGAGCTCGTTGGGCCTACAACGGCGTTGAAGCGCTCACGCGTGTCGGCAAGGTCGATTGGAAAGCGGCTGGCTTCGAACATCTCGACCAGAAGCATCACGGCACACTCGGCCCCGAACAACGTCGCGGTTATTTTCAGAACTACAAGAACTGGGCGATGAAGGGCGAGGCACATCCGGTCATCGATCCGGCATGGGACTGGCTCGTTGCCAACTGGCCCGAAGACGGCGAGCACATCGAACTGTGTTGGGGCGATTCTCGACCCGGCAACCAGATGTACGGCGGCGCCGACAACACCGAAGTGATCGGCGTATTCGATTGGGAAATGGTGTCGCTCGGCAATAGCGAAAGCGATCTCGGCTGGTGGCTCTTCCTCCAGCAGTTCTCCATTGAAAGCGCGGGCGCAACATTGCTGCCCGGAATGCTTGATCGCGCGCAGACCATTGCGCTGTGGGAAGAACTCATGGGCCGCCCTGCGAACCATGTCGATTTCTACGAGATCCTCGCCGGCTTCCAGTTCGCCCTCGTGATGGTGAAGTT
>JAURMR010000019.1 GCA_030830565.1 Acidimicrobiales bacterium | reverse complement strand
CCGATCGCTTGGCTGGGCTCGGGTCGGCAGCATTCACGTTCGGCGCCGCAATGGTGTCAATTCCATTGGCTGCGTTTATGCGGCGACGCGGCCGTCGCCCGGGTCTCGCGTTGGCTCTCGGAATCGGTGCGTTTGGTTCGCTGGTTGCTGCGGCCGGTGGACAAACCCGAATGTTTTGGCTGTTTATTCTTGGAATGTTCTTGTTTGGTTCGGGTCAGGCAGCCACCCTTGGCGCCCGGTATACCGCAGCCGACCTCGCAACAGATGATGAGCGGGCAAAGGCCATTGGCGCAGTGGTCTGGATTGGCACCTTGGGTGCGGTATTTGGCCCATTGTTCACTCCGCTGGAGAAGCGGTTCGGCATGTCGATCGGCCTCGATGAATATGTAGGTCCGTACCTGTTCGCAGCGGCACTGTTCGCTCTTGGCTCGGTCGCGTATCTGGTCTTTCTGCGACCTGACCCACTTGTCGTATCGAATGCGGTTGACCCGACTGCAGAGCGGATCCGTCCAATCAAGCAGGTTCGTAACTCATTTGGTGAAATCCGCAAGTCCAAACATGCCATGTTGGGTCTTGTCGCAATGGCTGGCGCTCAAGCATCGATGGTGGGAGTGATGACGATGACTCCTCCGCATATGGCTGATCACGGTCACGCTGATCTTTCCGCCTTGGTGATCGCTTTTCACATTGTCGGCATGTTTGGGCTTGCGCCGCTCGTAGGTCGATTTGTCGACAAGATCGGGGCGGTCCCGTCGGTGCTGATTGGTGCGGTCCTGCTTGGTATCAGCACGATCACGGTTCAGATCGCGGGCTATGTGCCTGCGCTCGTATTTGTCGGACTTTTCCTGCTCGGTTTGGGTTGGAATATTGGTCTGATTGCCGGCACGTCGTTGCTCACTTCATCGGTTCCGGTGAGTGCACGGGTTGAAGCACAGGGAACGGGAGATCTGACGTTGAGCCTGTGTGGCGCGATAGCGGCCTTTGGTTCAGGCTTCGTCAAGCAGGCGTTTGAGTATCACATTCTCGCCGATCTGGCCACGGTGCTTGCCGCCGGAATGTTGCTGTACGCGTTCTACGTTCGTGCTGCGACTAGCGCAGTCGTTTCGACAGCTCGTTAAGCCGTTTCTTCTCATCGGTCGACAGGGCGTCAAGCCCTTGTGAGGCGACTTTGTCGAGGAGAGTGTCGAGTTCTTCTTGTAGCGCCGGGGAAGCAGTGCCCGCAGTCGGTGGTTCCCAAGGTCCGCTCACCACTTTCGAGTTGCCACCTCGGTTACGTGCTGGCCGACGAACTTTTCCACGTGAGGATCGCGTTGGCTTCTTGTGTCGAGTGTTGTTCGCGAATCGGGGGATCATGTCGAGACGGTCGGCGAACCCCCATTGGCGAATGGTGACGAGAGCGGTTCCGATGGCGAGCAGCATCACAAGGAGCGAACCCCAGATGCGGTCACCGACGTACCGCAAGATATCGATGCCAACGAAGATGGAAGCAATGATCCATGCCGGGATGCCGAAGAAGAATGGGGCGTCAGGGTTCTCTGCGGCGAAGATCGCGAGCATGACGGTGCCGAGCAGGCCGAGGCCCATTTCTGCTGCAGTTGGAAGGTTGCCAACGATTGAGACGAAGAGCGTCGGGGCGATGGTGATGGCCGCAATGAGACGGGTGAAGCGAATTCGTCCGAGCATTTCTTCAACGATGTGCCCGAAGTACCAGAAGAAGAACAGGGTGATGAGCACCCACGCGCTCGTCGGCGGGGTAGCCACTGGCCAAGTGATGAGCCGCCAGATTTCGAACTGTCGTACCGCCGAGGGGTGGAAGATGAGTTGAGAGAACAACTCAATACTTCCGGCATAAATGAACATTGAGATGATTCCGGCGCCGACGAGAAACGCCGTTGTCGTCACGTCGATGTTGCCGACTTTGAACCAGCCGTCGCGTGAGCGAGGTCCGGGGATGCCGAAATTGAATCGTTGAGCCACGCCTCCAAGGTACTGGCAGCGCAACGCTGTGCGCAGTCTCTGCTCGTAGTCTCTGAAGGGTGATCGAACGCCCGCCCTCAGGGACGATCCCGGATGAGCCGGGCTCGTACCAGTTCAAGGATGCTCACGGGCGCGTTATCTATGTCGGAAAAGCCTCGAGTCTGCGCCATCGGCTGAGTAGTTACTTTCAGCGGGCTGACCGTTTACATCCTCGCACCCGGCAGATGGTGGAGACCGCGGAAACAGTTGAGTGGACGATTGTCCGCAACGAGGTTGAGGCCCTCATGCTCGAGTACTCGCTCATCAAGCAGCACCGGCCTCGATTTAATGTTCGGCTTCGAGATGACAAGAGTTACCCGTTTCTCGCGGTGACGACCGATGAGGAGTGGCCGAGGGCGATGGTCACTCGTGGGGTTCGGCGCAAGGGTGTCCGGTATTTCGGGCCGTATGCGCATGCCTACGCAATTCGCGAGACCCTTGATCTGTTGCTGCGGTCGTTCCCTGTTCGCACGTGTTCTCCGGGCAAGTTCCGCCAGCACGAGCGGCTAGGCCGGCCGTGTTTGTTGTTTCACATCGAGAAATGTGCGGGACCGTGTGTTGGAGAGGTGTCCGCTGACGATTACCAGACGATGGTGAACGAATTGTGCGGCTTTCTCGGCGGTGACACCGATGAGGTTGTTGCGAGGCTCACCGACGAGATGGGTGAAGCTGCGAAAGCGCTCGAATTCGAAAAGGCCGCCCGGCTCCGTGACCGCCTCGAATCGGTAGAGCGAGCGATTGAGCGGCAACAGATGGTTGCGGAACGTGACGAGGACATTGACGTCATCGGAATTTCTGATGACGAGCTCGAAGCATCGGTGCAAGTGTTCTTCGTTCGGCGTGGCCGCGTGGTCGGCCGGAAAGGCTTCGTGCTCGACAAGGTTGAGGATCTTTCCGATGGTGCGCTTGTCGGCAGGGTGATGGAGTCGATGTATGGCGACGAGCCGCCAACGGGAGTTCCGAAGCAGGTGTTGGTCCCGACGGTCCCCGATGATGTTGCGCTCTACGAAGAGTGGCTGCAGATGATGCGGGGGACCAAGGTCGCGATTCGCGTACCGCAGCGCGGCGATCGCCGTCAGTTACTTGAAACGGTGACACATAATGCTCGTGAAGAGTTTGTTCGGCACCGGATGCGTCGGGCGAGTGACCACAACACTCGAAGTCGAGCGTTGACCGAGCTGCAAG
Organism: Acidimicrobiales bacterium; assembly: GCA_030830565.1. Classification (GTDB taxonomy): domain Bacteria; phylum Actinomycetota; class Acidimicrobiia; order Acidimicrobiales; family Acidimicrobilacustridaceae; genus Acidimicrobilacustris. The sequence goes on along the minus strand of JAURMR010000019.1, from coordinate 893 downwards.
ATGCCTTGCAGCTTCCTGAGGCGCCGTTACGCATCGAGTGTTACGACATGGCGCACCTTCACGGAACTGACTACGTCGGTTCGATGGTGGTGCTTGAAGATGGCATGCCGGCGAAGCGGGAGTACCGCCGTTTCAAGGTGAATATTGACGGCAACGATGACTATGCGGCGATGGAAGAGGTGTTAACCCGGCGCCTTCAGGCGTATATCGACGAGCGTGATCAGCCAATCGGCGAACGGGGAGACAAGCCTGGCAAGTTCGCATATCCGCCGCAGTTACTTGTCGTTGATGGCGGCAAAGGCCAACTTGGGGTGGCTGAGCGCGTGGTGAACGAACTCGGGTTGGCAGATGAGATTCCGGTTGCGGCCCTTGCGAAGCGGTTTGAAGAGGTCTACGTTCCGGGCTCCTCGGCGCCGGTTCGCATCGCTCGCGGGTCAGAAGCATTGTTTATGTTGCAGCGCATCCGTGACGAGGCGCACCGCTTTGCAAATTCGTTCCATCGTGAGCGACGTTCCAAGCGAATGACGTCGAGCAGTCTTGACGGTATTCCTGGTCTTGGGCCCGCTCGGCGAGATCGCTTGGTGAAAGCAATGGGTGGTGTTCGCGCAGTGAAGGCTGCCGACCTTGAGTCGTTACAGGCACTGCCGTTCTTGCCGGATGCAGTCGCTCAGGCAGTGTTCGACAAGTTTCATTCTGACTCGGCGTAATGCCGACGGTCAGAGTTGGCTGATGACGTCGGTGTGAAGTCGGTCGAGGTGTTCTTTGCGGGCGTTGGGGTCTGAGCCCATCAACCAGTCAGGAACGATGAATTCGTTAAAGCCGAGTTCTTTGTATTGGGTGAGGATTCCGATGAGTTCATCGGCTCCGCCGGCAATGGTGCGTGGCCCAAGTGG
>JAURMR010000018.1 GCA_030830565.1 Acidimicrobiales bacterium | reverse complement strand
GCGCCGGGTCAGTCTTCGTCGCCGGGTAATCGTGGGAATGCGCCGGGTCAGTCTTCGTCGCCGGGTAATAGTGGGAATGCGCCGGGTCAGTCTTCGTCGCCGGGTAATAGTGGGAATGCGCCGGGTCAGTCCTCATCGCCCGGCAATAGTGGGAATGCGAGTCGACGCGGTAGCACGGGAACGAGTGCAATTGCTTTCTAGAGCGCGGATGTTTTTGGAGGCATAGGACGATCCAGATTCTTCGGTTGGCCGCAATCGAATGGTCGTGGCACCATCTTTCCCACGACTGGGACGGAAAGGTGCTTTATGTACGAAGACCAGGATTTGGCGAAGCGCACCGAAGAATTGGTCGAGGAAAATCGCGACATTCTTGATGACCAATTCGCGTTTCGGGGAAAGCAGTACGACGCCGGTCTGGCGATGGTCCATTTCCCTGAGGGATACGGCGGTCTTGCAGGAAACCGCGGTCAGCAGGCGATCATTGATGGCGTGCTTCGTTCGTATGGAGTGAAGTACGAGGACTTGCGCATTAATCCCATTGGAATCGGCATGGGCGCTCCCACAGTTCTCGCCTATGGGAGTGAGGAACTGAAGCAGAAGCACCTGCGAAAGATCTTTACCGGCGAAGACGTGTGGTGTCAGTTGTTCTCAGAACCCACGCATGGTTCCGACGTCGCTGGTATCCCAAGTCGCGCGATCCGTGATGGTGATGAATGGGTCGTGAATGGTCAGAAAGTGTGGACCACACTTGCCCATACCTCGAATTACGGAATGCTTCTGACGCGAACGAATCCCGATGTTCCGAAGCACAAGGGTTTGAGTTATTTCGTCCTTGATATGCATGCACCTGGAGTTGAAGTTCGTCCGCTCTACCAAATGACTGGTGAAGCGGAATTCAACGAGGTCTTCCTGACCGATGTGCGTATCGATGACTCACTGCGTCTCGGCGACGAAGGCGACGGTTGGCGAGTTGCGATTACGACGCTCATGAACGAGCGCGTTGCTCTCGCCGGCGGTCCTGCACCACGGGGTTCAGGTCCGATCAACGAACTTCTGAAGTTATGGGACGTGCGTAAGTCGCAACTTTCGCCGGTTGAGCTCGAGATCTGGCGCGATCGAGTCATGGCGCTGTGGATCGAAGCCGAGATTGTTCGCCTTACGAATGCACGTGCGAAACAGTCTGCAGTTGGTGGGAATCCAGGCCCTGAAGGTTCAGTGAGCAAGTTGGCTTCTGCCGAACTGTCGAAGCGGGTCACGGCCGCAGTCGTCGATCTCGAAGGTGCTGCCGGCATGCTGCACGAACCCGGATATCCGATGACACGTTCATCTGGCGCGATGTCCACACGAACAGGTCGATTCCTGCGTGCACGAGCGAACACTATTGAAGGTGGCACCTCGGAAATCATGCGGAACATCCTTGGCGAACGCGTTCTTGGCCTCCCTGGCGATGTCCGTGTTGATACGGATGTTCCGTGGAGCGAGATCCCCAAGTGAGTGCTCTTGTCGAAGTGACAACGCCGGAACCGCACATCACCGTGGTGCGGCTCAACCGTCCCGATCGACTCAACGCCATTTCGTTTGAGCTTGTAACAGAACTTCACGACACGTTCGATGCAATCGCAGCGGATGTTGACTGCAAAGTCGTGATTTTCACTGGTGCGGGCCGAGCATTTTGCGCTGGCCTTGATTTGAAGGATTTCGGAACGCCTCCGAAGCAGGGAGAACACCCGCATATGCCGGCGGGAGTCGATGCGCAAACATTCATGTCGAACCTCACGGTACGTATGCGTGATCTTCCTCAGGTGATCATCGCCGCGGTGAATGGACCGGCATTTGGTGGCGGGCTGGCGTTGGCCTGTGCTGCTGACATCCGAGTGGCGTCTGCATCTGCGAAATTCTGTTCAGCATTTATTCGCACAGGTCTTTCAGGTACTGATATCGGAATCACGTATTTGCTTCCACGGCTCATAGGAAATGCCAACGCTTTCGACCTGATCCTCACCGGTCGCGACATCGACGCTGCGGAAGCCCTGCGAATGGGTCTGGTTTCTCGCGTTGTAGCTGACGAAGATCTCGAAAGGCTCGCGTATGACTATGCCCGCGGAATGGCCTCCTACACCGCAAGCGGTCTTCGCACGACCAAAGAAGTGCTTTGGCATAACGCCGAGGCATCGAGCCTCACGAGTGCGATTGCCCTTGAGGCCCGCAATCAGAATCTTTTGAATTACGCGCCCGACGTGCGTGAGTACATGGAGACGTACCGTAAAAAAACCACTGGCTGAATTGACGAATGCCCTTGGGGTTTAGCGGATCTTTCCGAGGTGCACGACGTACCACTGACCGCGCCACGAGATCATCGACTCGATTGGAATTTGGACAGTCTTTCCATCAACTGTGAAATTCATTTGAGTCTTGAAGACTCGCCAATACGGCCCGACGTTGTACTCCTCCCCAGGCTTCACCCATACCGCAGTGTTGGGAACAGTCACGCCAGTGAAGACGGCGGACTTCGCGTTTGGGCCCAACGCTTTATTCGCAGTGGCGACATCTTCTCGGAAACTCTTAATGAGACGGTTGTTCCAATCGCCTGCTGGATCGGTGTTCTTCTTCGTCTGCTTGTAGGCAGTAACGGGAAAGAATGTTGAGATCGCTGTGTCAGGACTGTTGTTGATGATCGCGTTTGCAAGCGTCGTCATTCGAGAGTCGAACTCGGCCCCAGTCCCAGTGGGCTTCTCGTCTGTCTGAGGGAGTGTGCCCGGGTCGACCGTTGTTGTCGTCGTAGGGGCCTGCGTTGTTGTGGCTGCTAGTTCGACGGTTGTGGTGCTCTCGGAAGAGTTCGACGATGGGTTGCCGCAGCTCGTCAGAGCGGTGCTAGCGGCAACAACAATCGCTATCGATCCGCCAATGGTGGCCAGTCTGCGCTGAGAGTTCATCGTTTCTCCGGAACGTGGAAATCAGTAGTTCTAAGTAGAGCACCGAAATTGCGATTCGGAGTGACATCTGTTGCGCCCAACACCTCGGATCGGTGGCTCTAGTGTGGACCGGGGAAATCAAGGGGGACTGATGGAACAACACGTATCGCAGGCGACCGAACTCGGACTCGATATTCGACCAATGACGGGGTACACCGGCGCCGAGATTTTTGGTGTCGATCTCACGAAACCCCTTGAGCCAGCAGTGGTTGCGGAAATCCGCGCGACCCTTCTTCAGTGGAAGGTGGTGTTCTTTCGAGACCAATTCATTGATCGCGATCAGCATCTTGCACTTGCTCGGGCCTTTGGTGAGCCCCTTCCAGGGCATCCCACGTTTCCGCCGGCGTTTCCTGACTATCCCGAAATCTTGTTGCTTGATAATCAACAAGGGACGGCGAACGTCAAGGAAAAGAAGGGCTCGGGTGGAACGAGAATCGAGAGTCGCTGGCACACCGACGTGAAGTTCATTGAGGCGCCGCCGATGGCTTCGATTCTTCGCGCTGTTGTTGTGCCGCCGTACGGGGGTGACACCCAATGGTCGAATCTTGCGATGGCGTACAACTTTCTTTCTCCCGAAATTCAAAGTTTTATTGACGGATTGCATGCGGTGAACCACAACGCGCTCCCGATTGACCGAGGGGAACTTCCCGGCGAGGTTGCAAAAGCGTTTATGTCGCGTCCGCTCCGCGCTGTTCACCCCGTTGTCCGAGTCCACCCAGAAACGGGTGAGAAAGTTCTCTTCGTGGAACCCAACTTCACGGACTACATCGTCGAACTGTCTCGGCGAGAGAGCAACCACATTCTGGCGATGCTCTATGAACACCTTCAGCGTCAGGAATTCACCGTGCGGTTCCGATGGGAACCGGGAAGCATTGCGTTCTGGGACAACCGGGCCACCGCACACATCGTTCCAACCGATATCCCTAAGGGCATGCACCGATGTCACGAACGAATCACATTGGCGGGGGATATCCCCGTCGATAGTGCCGGCAATAGGTCGTACGCGCTCGTCGCCGACGAGTAACTCGCAAGAACGTTATTTGAAGGCCTTGTAGAGCAAATACACGCCAAATATGACTTCGACCGAGATGCCGATCGCCTTCTGGTGGCGATTGATCCACGTACGAAGTTTGTTGAGCGACGGAGTTGCGATCTTCGGGAATGCAAGAGCGAATCCATAGATGAGCAAAATCGGCGCCGCGGAAATGAAAAATGCGATGACGACTGCGACGGTTTTCCCCCCAGCCGACACCGTCGAAGCGCTAATTGAGCGCATGGCGGGCACGTACAAAAGAATCGTTGAGAAATTCGAGACCATGATGGCAAGTCCAAGGAGGAATGCCGAGAGGAGCCCGGGATTGGTCGAGTCTTTTGCTTCTCCATCGACTGGAGCCACCGAATCATGAACCAAGGATCGAAGCACCGTTGCGAGAGCAAGGAGCAAAAGAAGGACCCCGGCCAGGACATCAACCGTCTTCGTGATGGTTTCTTGAACCGGTGACGCCGATGTGGTGTGCGAAATCGCAAGACCAAGTGCCGTCAAAATCACAAATACCAACAGCACGCCAACCAAGAACGCAGTAGAGCGCGCTTTCGAACGTTTCCCCGAAAGGATTAGCAGTTCAAGGGCGAGAACTGTGGGGCTGAATGCGGCGCCGATAGAAAGGGGAATGATTTTTGAGAGCAGTTCACCCATCGGGGTGACGCTAACCGGTGATGCCGTGTAACGCGGGTTGTGCGTTCCAGCGCCAACGAGCGATGCCAAGGCAAAGCATCATGAGAAATGCGGTGCCCGCGAAAATTGCTCCCCGACCGTACGAGTCGTAGATGGCTGACCCGATGAGTGCAGCTGCGGCAGCAATCGCAAGTCCCGTTGCCCCGAGAAGTCCCTGACCTGCTGCTATTTGATCAGGTGGACTGGAAACCGCGACTGCCACTTGGTTCGCTGGCATGGTGTACGCATCTGCGACTGCGTGAACGCCTGAAATGACAATCAGGAACCAGAGTGGCAGGAAGCCGTAGAGGCACGTCGCAATCGCAGCCACAGTGATGCTCACGGTCACGACACGGATTGGTCCGATTCGTTGAGCGAGCGCCCCACCCTTCGGTGCAAACACAATCATGGGGATCGTGAACAGGCTCAATGTGACTCCGATGAGCCACGTGGCCGCGCCTTGGTCGCGGAGCAGGATCGACCACAGCGCTTCAAACATTCCGATCGTGAGGTAGAACGCAATTGCTGCAAAAAGTGCCGACTGCATAGCAGGAAGTCGAAGGAGTGATGGGTGCTTCTCCTTCGGAGTTTCGGAGGCGGCGGCATCAGCAGATGTCGTGACTCTTCCCACCAAAAAGATTGCGGCAACGTATGCGGCGGTGAGAACAATGAAGGGTGCGCGCAGTCCAAAGACTTGAGCGAGTGCAGCGGCAAGCGCTGGTCCGAGAACGAATCCAGCAACATCGAACGCGGTTTGTCGACCGAGGTTTGCTCCAACACGCTGTGGGTCACGAGCGATGATGACTCGACGAATCGCCGGACCAACCATTCCGGAACCGAGACCGAGCAGGAGTCGGGCAGCAATCCATTGCCAAAGTGGTGTCGCAAACGTCATCCAGAGCATGCCGAATGCAGCGATAGCGATACCGACGCGCATCATGAGAACCGCATAGCCACGATCGGAAAAGCGAGCGAGAAAAAGTTGGCTAAGAACGCCAGTGAACAGGCCAGCAAACGCAATGATTCCAACCTGGCCATCAGTAAATCCGTACTTGTCCCGGATATCGGCGAGAAGCGTGAAGACACTTCCGTAGCCAAGGGACATGAGTGCGGTGAGGAGAAACAGCAACACCATCGCCCGAGTGAGAGGGTGTGCAGGTTCGGTTGTTTCTGTCAGCGCGGCGCCGTCATCCATAGTGCACCCCCAATTTCGGTTGCAAACCTACTCTCACGGCCGCTTCTCGCCGTACTTCAGTGAGTGTCATGGGAGTATGGGTGCGATGTCCGTTGATGATCTTCTCCCGTTTATCTACGCGCTTTCTATTGGATTACTCATCGGATTCGAACGCGAACGAAGTCATCCCCCCGAAATCAAGAAGATCGGCGGCTCTCGGACATTCGCGATCGTCGCCCTTGTCGGATCATTGTCAGCGCGCGTCGATGTTTGGGTCGTTGTCGCCGGACTTGTTGCGGTAACAGTGTTCTTAATCGCTGGATATCGTCGTACCAGTTTCACCGATCCTGGTACGACGACCGAGATTGCACTCTTTGCCACCTTTCTGCTGGGTGCGCTCACACAGCAGGAGCCAGTTGTCGCCGTCAGCCTCGGAATCATCGTGACGGTGCTCCTTACTTCGAAAAAGCGAATCCACGGATTCGCTCGCAGTGTCGTGAGCGACATTGAATTCGATGATGCACTTAAGTTCGCAGTCGTTGCGTTCGTAGTTTTCCCGCTACTTCCTGATCGAGAGCTCGGCCCGTATGGGGCGATTAATCCCCACGAAATCTGGCTTCTCGTGGTTGCGTTCACTGGTATTTCGTGGGTGGGCTACATCGCGGTACGAGTTCTCGGACCTGGCCGAGGAACTCTGGTGACCGGTTTGGCTGGCGGGTTTGTGTCTGCAAGCGCAACGACTGCAGCAATGGGCCGTCGGGCGCGTAGTGGCGAGGTTGGTGAGGCAGTTGCTGGAGGGCTTCTCGCAAGCGTTGCAACGTTCATCCAACTTGAAGCGATCATGGTGATCGCGTCTCCCGAGATCGCTCTGCATTTATGGCCCGCTTCGTTGGTTGGAGTCGGGGTGCTCATCGGGCTGGCGCTGGTTGATCGACAACGTCATCGCGACTCAGGTGCACATCGACCGGGTGATCGCAAGGAAGTTGGTGTGAGTCGAGTCGACGTACCACTGCGAGACGGAGCAGGGGACACCGCTGACTTGAGTACTCCACTTTCTCGACCATTCGCGCTGCGGTCTGCCCTTGTGCTTGCTGCGGTGCTTACTGGTGCTCTGCTCTTGGGACGATGGGCGTCGGCAGTCTTCGGGAGCAGCGGCGTCTACTTGTCGGCAGGGGCGGCAGGTTTGGCTGACGCTCATGCGGGTGCACTCGCAAGTGCGGAATTCTTTCGCGCTGGAGCGGTCAATCTCGCCACTGCGTTAGTGGCGATTGCTGCGGCAATGGCGGCCAATACGTTGACAAAAGTCGTGCTGGGATTTTCAACTGGCGGACGCTCGTTTGGCGTGCGATTGACGCTAGGGATTGTTCCGGCCTTTGCGTTGTTTGTGCTGTCGATTGGCATAACGGTTGCCCTCATCAGTTGGTGAGACTGGCCGATACGCTCTGCGTGTTTAGCAATTGGAGAGATCATGAGCTCAGCTACCGAAACCCTTCGAGTGGACATTTGGTCCGATGTGGTTTGCCCATGGTGCGCCATCGGCAAAGCCAATCTTGACGCTGCGATCTCCGAGTTCGCGCATGGTGAGAGCGTGGAAGTCATCTGGCATAGCTATGAACTCGATCCGACGGCTCCTGCTGCTCGACAAGGTAATTACGTCGGGATGTTGGCGAAGAAGTACGGGACTTCGCCTGAAGAGGCACAAGCGATGATCGACCGCATGACTGCAACGGGCGCTGAGTGCGGTGTTGAATTTCGCTTCGATCGCGTGCAGCCCGGCAATACGTTTGATGCGCACCGAGTGATTCACCTCGGTGCAGCTCGAGGAGTTCAGGAGCAGGTCAAGGAACGTTTTCTCCGCGGGTACCTGTCTGAAGGAGAGGCGATCGGGCTACCTGAGGTTGTGGAGCGGCTTGCGATTGATGCGGGGCTCGACGCAGGGGAAGTCGCGGCGGTATTGACGACGGATGCATTTGCCGAAGAAGTTCGTATTGACGAAGCAACTGCAGCGTCAATGCAGGTGACCGGTGTTCCGTTCTTTGTTTTTGATCGTCGACTTGCAGTTGCGGGTGCACAGCCACCGGAAGTCCTTCTTCAAGTCCTCAACCGAGTGTGGTCTGAACGCGAACCCGCCCTCGAAATTATTGTCGAGGGCGAGGTTTGCGGTCCTGAAGGTTGCGACTGAACTTTTCGTCAGTCGAGGCTGCATAGAGTGACAATCAGACGGAGCGAGTTTCGGGAAGTCGAACCAGTGGGATCGTACGATTGCACTTCTTCTGATAATCCCGGTACCAAGCGCGGTCGTCGCACAGAAGTTCCCAGATGCGACCATGCTCAGGTCCTTCATCGAGGATGTCTGGTACTGACCAGAACTCGCCATTTTGGACTTTCACGTAGATCTCGGGATTTGCGTCGCGATCACGAAGGTTGAGGAACCAAGCAGGGTGCTTTTCGTGTCCGGCATAGGAAGCAACAACGACGCGCACGCCTTCGGGATCCCGCCAAAAAGGAAGAGCGATCTTGTGCTCGTTACCGGACTTGCGGCCGATGGTGCGAAGCATGACGTGGTGCATTCCGGCTTGAACCCACACCTCGTCGATATTCATGGTTTCCATGGCTTCGACGTGGCTCTTGGTGATTCCGATGATTTCTTCGTGGCTTGGCGTTTCCCAAAGCATTTCGGCGTGCTGTTCGGTGGGCATCGTGGTCCTCCTCGATCGTTGTACGAAAGATTGTGTCAGAAGATTTGGCGTCAATGGGACGCGGTCAAAGCATCATTTCGCCGCCGTTGACATCAAGTTCGGCTCCGGTAATCACGCTGGCGAGGTCGGAGGCGAGAAAGGCGACGGCGTTTGCGCAATCGGCGTCATCGGGGATGATGCCAAGGGGGATGTCCTTGGTGATTTCGGCAATGACGGCATCGCGGTCTTGTCCAGTGCTCACCGCGTAGTTCACGTAACTCTCGACCGGAGGTCCCCACATCCAGCCCATGAATGTCGAGTTCACCCGGATGTGGTGTGCGCCAAGTTCCTTCGCCAGCATGCGGGCGGCAACGGTGAGGGCACCCTTTGAGGTCGCGTAACCAGACTGGGTTGCGAGTGGCTTCTTCTGGATCATCGAGTTCACGAACACGATTGATCCGCCGCCGTTTGCCTTCATGTGCGGAACAACTTGTTGGGTGAGTTGCAGGGTGCCGAAGACCGTGACATCGAAGGACTTTCGCCATTCGTCGAAATTGGCATCTTCAAACATTGTGAATGGAGGTGGCACGTAGGCGCTATTCACAAGGCAATCAATGCGACCGAACTCAGCGATTGTTGCATCGACCATGCGCTGGGTTTGTTCGGCATCGGCGATATCGGTTGGGCACACGAGCGCTTTGCGCTCGGGCCACTGCCGGGAAATCTCGTCCGCGACTTCGCGGAGCTTTGATTCGGTGCGAGCGACGAGAACAACGTCGGATCCCTCGCGTGCGAAGGCGTAGGCAAGTTCCTGTCCGAGTCCAGGACCGATACCCGAAATGATTGAGACTTTGTTTTTCAGAATCATGGTTTCCCCCTATGGCAGCTAAAGGCCGAAAGTGATTGCTACCACGATGCGGAGATGCGCGGTGACTCATGAGTCTGAGCGCTCCGCTTGTAGGGTCACCAATCACACACCGCACGATGAAGCGAGCAATGTATGACACAGACACTGGTGATCGGCGGCACGGGGCCGACTGGCATACACCTCGTTCGTGGTCTTCAGGCCCGTGGTCACGAGGTCGTGATCCTGCACCGTGGAACCCATGAGCGACCAGAGACCCCGGTTGATATCGAACATATTCATGCCGATCCCTACAACATGGATTCTTTGGCGGAAGCAGTGGGCGACCGATCCTGGGACCTCACGGTCGTGATGTACGGACGTCTTCGGCGAATCGCGGAATTCATGGTTGGGCGAACTGATCGCTTTGTTTCCGTCGGCGGTGTGCCAGCAATTCGTGGATGGATGAATCCGTGGTTGTTTACTCCAGAAGGTTTGCCTGTTCCTGTCAACGAATCCGCGCCGGTCGTCGTAGTTCCGGAAGAAGACGAGAAAGGGTTTCGAGTCGCTCGAACGGAAGAGTTCGTCTTTGCGAATCAGCCAAACGCGGCGCATTTTCGTTATCCGTATGCCTATGGTCCGTTGCAGGTCGTTCCGCGTGAATGGAGCATTGTCCGTCGCATCCTTGATGGTCGTCGCCAGATCGTTGTCGCTGACGACGGGTTGACCCTGCATCACCACGGCTATACCGAGAATTTGGCGCATGCTGTTTTGTGCGGGGTCGACCATCCTGATGAAGCTGCAGGACTCGCGTTTAATTGTGGCGATGACGAAGTGCTCACGATCCGTCAGGTCATTGAAATTGTTGCTGCGGAACTTAAAGCGGAACTTGAAATCGTGTCGATGCCCTTCGAGGTCGCTATCCCGGCTCGTCCGCTTCTTGCACAACCTTCTCCGACCCATCGCGTTCTTGATACGTCGCTGCTGCAGACCCGACTCGGGTACCGGGACCTTGTTCCTGCCCGCGAGGCAGTAGCTCGAACTGCGCGTTGGCTTGCAGAGAACCCGATTGCCCCAGGAGCACCCGAGGAATACGTGCTGACCGATCCGTTCGATTACCGGGCCGAAGACGACTTGATCACGTCATGGAAATCGGCGATTGGATCGATGGAGCCAGTGGAGTTTGCTGTCGTCCCCGGGGTGGGACTCGCCTACAGCGGCCCCGGCGGACGTCCCCGATCGCAAGCAACCTTCGAGAACTAGAAGTGTTCCGACACGGCGAGGTTCCTCGCCGCTAGGGTCCCCGCCCATGACCTATCGAGTCGTTGTATGGGGAACAGGGAACGTCGGACGGCCAGCGATCCGCGCGATCGCGACGCATCGTGATCTGGAACTTGTCGGGGTAGTCGTTTCGAGCCCTGCCAAGGTCGGCAAGGACGCGGGTGAACTTGCGGGAATTAGTCCGCTTGGGGTTCTTGCGACCGACAATACCGAGATCGCATTTGCGCCTGATGTTGATTGCGTCGTGTACGCCGCCACCGCTGATACGCGCCCGATGGAGGCGTATATGGATCTAGAACGCCTGCTTCGTTCGGGTCGCAATGTGGTGTCGACAGCGTTCTACCCGTTGTTGCACCCTGCAAGTGCACCGCCGGAGTTGATGGGAATGCTCAACCCTGCGATGGAAGGAGGAAATTCCTCAGTCTTCGTTTCGGGCATCGATCCCGGTTGGGCTCTCGACATTCTCCCCGGCCTCGTGAGCGGTGTTGGCGCTGGAATTACCGAGATCCGAATCCAAGAGATCTTCAACTATGCGCTCTACGACGCGCCCGACATCGTGCGGAATGTGATCGGTCTTGGTGGGCCGATGGATCGAATGCCGCAAATGCTTGAAGAAATTTCGTTGTTGACTGTGTGGGCGCCAATGGTGCGCGTGCTTGCTGACATTCTTGAACTTGAAGTTGATCAGATCACCACAAGCGTCGAACGTCGACCACTCGAACGCACGATTGAAGTCCCGGGAATGGGAACGTTTGAAGAGGGAACACTTGGGGCGTTTCGTTTCCAAGTGACGGGCATCGTTCAAGGTCAGCCGCTGTTGGTGGTTGAGCACGTCACCCGTATTGATGATGACTGTGCGCCTGACTGGCAGCAGCCGACCATGCCTGGTGGCGAACACCGAGTGGTTATGAGTGGTCATCCCCATCTCGAGATCAATGTTCATGGAAACGAGCCGGGCGAACCTGGTGCTGCCGGTGGCGGTAACGCGAGCGCAGCCAATCGTTGCGTCAACGCGATTCCCGCAGTGTGCGCAGCAGATGCAGGAGCACTGAGCCCTGTGGACCTGCCGCCAATTACGGGTTCGGCTCAGATTCGTCTGCGCTAACTACTCGGAGATCGAAACTCGTTTGAGGAGCGGGATCCAAGTCGCAAATTCTGGGACCGCAAGATCGATCACTTTTCCGTGATCATCCCAACGACGAAGAGCGACTGCGTCTGAGCTTCCTTTACGCGCAAGGAATGCGGAACTTTCTTGTGCTGTAAATGGCCCACCCTGCACTTCAAGGCTCCGCTTCGAGCCGAGTGAAAGAGCATCGAAGTAGTCGAGTTCGTTCGCGGCGAGGTACCGCTTTGCTTCGACGTGCAGCGCAATTGCTGTTGTGACTGATTCGGGGAACAGCCCACGAAGAAACTCAGCGCCGGCGTGCTCGTGGCGAAGATCTGTCTGGTGGTCGGGGCCATTGTTGCGTTGGATCTCAAAGAGATGGCCAATGTCGTGGAGAAGAGCGGCCGCGATTAGTTCCTCGTTTGCGCCATCACGGCTGGCAAGCGCAGCACATTGCAACGCGTGCGCAAGTTGGCTGACATCCTCGTCGTAGTTCTCGTTTCCGAACGAAGAGTACAACTCAAGAACGGAATCAATCGATGCGGGCGTCATCAGAGCATCTGTCCCTCGAAGTCGCCGATGAGTGAGACGCGAGGGCCATCGGCCGACGCGAACTCTTTCGCCTTCTGCTCGTAGTACGCCTCTCGGAGATCGCCCTCACGGAGTGCGTTGTAGGTGGGATAGATCGCACGACGAGGTTGGGTGGAGGTGTTCGGACCACTTCGATGGGGAGTTCGTGAATGAAACCAGAGTGCTTGGCCGGCCCAAATCGGCGCCGGCGTCCACTCAAGTTGTTCGACGACATCTGACCGGATGCATCCCTTTTCATCCATCGGCAAGATTTCGTGGTGCATCGACGAGACGACTTCAAGGCAGCCATTTGCTTCGCGTGAGTCATCGATCGCCAACATGCATGAAACGTGAGTTTCGATAAATCGATAAGCGGGCGCGTCTTGGTGAGGTGAATACCCAGCGCCTCCGGCGGCTTTGTAGTTGATCTTCTCTTTGTAGAGGACCGCACTCTCGTCGAGAAGAATTGAGGCGGTGTCGGAAAGCTCGCTCCGAGTCAGCAGTTCGCGTAACTCGTCGTGGAACGGCACAAAGTTTTCGGTGCGGCACAGTCTCGGTCCGTTCGATGTTGCTTCGCGATAGTGGAGCCACGGTCCGTCATCAGGCCACGACATCAGCTCGTCGACCCATTCGCGCAATTCAGCGACGGCTTGGGGCTGAAGCGGTTCCGTAAGGACCCAACCGAATCGATTGAAATGCTCAGCGGCATCAGGCCCGGGTTCGATGGTGTCAAAGAATGGCTGGTCCACGTCGCGATGCTAGGCCCGTGTCCTACGCTCCGGGCATGGCCGACTCCCGCCCTAACGTCCTTTTCGTCACTCTTGACGAGTTTCGTGCGGGATGCCTTTCGGCAGCCGGTCACCCAGTCGTGCAGACGCCCTCCCTCGATGCACTGTGCGGCGAAGGCGTTCGGTTCGCAAAGCACTATGGGCAAGCGTCGCCATGTGCCCCGGGTCGCGCGGCGTTGTACACCGGCACGTACCAAATGAATAACCGTGTGGTGATGAATGGATCGCCGCTTGACGATCGGTTCGACAACATCGCGCTGGCGGCTCGTCGGAATGGTTACGACCCGGTTCTGTTTGGTTACACCGATCAGGCTGTCGATCCCCGAACAGTCCCTGAAGATGATCCTCGCCTGCTCACCTATGAAGGCGTATTACCCGGCTTTCGTTGTGAGCTCGATCTCACCCGTGGACGTGAGGCTTGGGCGGACTGGGTGCGCGCGCTGGGTTACGAAATGCCAGTTGATCCGGAAGAGGGACTCGCCACTGAATCGCAGCGGCCTGCAGAGGTTGGCATCAGCGCGTTTCTCACGAATCGTTTCCTTGAGTGGTTGCCCGAACAAGACGAACCCTGGTTTGCGCACTTGAGCCATCTCCGACCACATCCACCATTTTCTGCGGCGGGGGAGTGGTCGACGGCATATGAACGTTCCGCAGTGGATCTTCCCAATCGCCCAGGATCGCAGCTACATCCGCTGCACGAATTCCTGTTGTCGATTTCGTACTTCGCAGCATCCACTGACGAGGACGGACTGCGTGAGATGCGCGCGCAGTACTACGGAATGATCAGCGATGTTGATCAGCAACTTGGTCGAGTGTGGGACGCGTTACGCGAGATGGGTCAATGGGAGAACACGATCGTCATCGTGACCTCAGACCATGGTGAACAACTCGGCGATCACGGCATGGTCCAAAAGATGGGTTGGTTTGAGGAGAGTTTCCATATCCCACTCATCGTTCGAGATCCACGATCGCCGGAATCAGCCGGGACTGTCATCGAGGTTTTCACCGAAGCAGTCGATGTCTTTCCGACTGTGTGTGAATTGCTTGCTCTCGACGTTCCTCGTCAGTGTGATGGTCGGTCCTTGCGACCGTTCCTCGAAGGTGAAGTGCCGCAAGAGTGGCGCGATGCGGCCTACTGGGAATTTGACTGGCGGTTTTTCACGCCGGGTCGTGATGGTGCGAAGTGGCCGCAGGATCGTCGAAGTGTCGGGCACCAACTCACGGTGCGCCGAAGCGATGACGTTGCCTATGTGCAGTTCGCCGATGGCGAAGCGCTTGTCTATGACATTTCTGCTGATCCAACCTGGCGGACGATGCTTGCTGATCCTGAGCGAGCATGGGCCGAAGCCCGGGCGATGTTGGCTTGGCGAGCACAGCACACCGATCGAACGCTCACGGGAACGTTTCTCCCATAGGTGCGGCGAGGTGAATCAGATCGCTCTATGGTCGACTCCATGATGCGCTTCAACCACATGGAACTGACATTCGCACCCGGCACGCTCACACCTGAATTTCGCGATCAAGTCCGAGCCTTCTACGGAGACCTGTTTGGCTGGGAGTGCAAGGACGTTGAAATTCTTGGTCAGAACGGATTGTTGATGATGCTCGATGAACGAGCGACGCAGTTCATTCTCTTGGCCGAAAATCCGAATCCAATGTCATCGCCTGGTTACGACCACCTCGGTCTTTTGCATGACACGCGAGAAGAAGTCGACTCACTGTGTTCGCGTATTGCTGAGATGCAGACGTCCGAACCTGGCATTCAGCTTAAGGTCTACGACGACCTTGTGAATCCAGCGAGCACGGTCCACGCGTTCTACGTGAAGTATCTCTTGCCGATTTGGTTCGATGTGCAGTGCATTGAATACGCCGCGCCGCCGGAACGAGATTGGCACTACGGCTGAACGGCGGTTCAGTCGAGGTAGTGAACACCCGTGAGCTGCTCGGACTCATTCCAGAGTCGTTTCGCATCTTCGGTGTTGCGGGCTCGCTTGGTTGGCGTTTCGAGTTTTGGCGAACCAAAGATCAGAAAACGCGGGCCATAGAAGTCGCCACCTTTTGCAGTTGGATCGACACAGGCGCGCACAAAGGGGAGTGCCCCCTTTGCTGCTGATTGCCCGAATCCGCCGATTGGTTTGAGAGCCTTGTTGAGTAGGCCCGAACCTTCGACGCCAAGGTCGGTTCGGCTTCCGCCCGGGTGAGCAGTGAGTGCGATCGTTGGTGCACCTGCAAGTGAAAGTCGGCGTTGCAGGTCGAGCGAAAAGAGCAGGTTTGCCAACTTGCTCTGGAAATAGGCCGGCCAACGCGAATAGCGATGACGTTCAAAGTTGAGATCGTCGAGATGCATCTTGCCGGGGCGGTGTCCCATGCTCGAATGGTTGATCACGCGTGATCCGGGAGTTGCGAGCAAGAGGGGAAGAACTAAGCCCGTAAGGGCGAAGTGTCCGAGGTGATTGACGCCGAATTGGGTTTCGAATCCGTCAACGGTCTTCGATTCATCGACGGCCATGAGACCAGCGTTATTTCCAAGAATATCGAGGCGGTCAACCGTTGATCCGAGTTTTTCGCTGAACGCAGTAATCGACGAAAGGTCGGCAAGGTCAAGGGTCATCGTTTCGACAGTGCCGCGCGGCGAGGTCAGGCGAATCTTGTTGGCGGCTTCTGTCGCTTTGGTTTCATTGCGGCAGGCCATGATGACTCTGGCACCAGCACCAGCCAGGTCGCTGGCGATGTGAAAGCCGAGGCCAGCGTTCGAGCCTGTGACGACGGCAACCTTTCCGGTGAGATTAGGGATGTCAGCAGTTGTCCACGTCATGGTGTCGCCTTTGAATCAATTGAGCCTGAGCGGATCGCTCAGCGGTCGAGGAATGTTTCGAGGATACGGGCGAGTTCGACTGGTTGGTCTCCCTGGATGCTGTGGCCCGCCTGTTCGACGCGAACTACTTGCGCATCGGGCCGGCGCTTTCGCAACTCGGCTTCATCGGCATCATCGACAACCGACTGAGGCAACATACCTCGGGCAAGAAGTAGGGGCATAGAACTTGCACCGATGACGTCCCACAGTGATGAGAAATCCGGATGTTCGCCACCGGTTTCCAGCATGCGGCGATAGCGCCACACCCATGTGCCGTCGTCAAGTTGCAGTGCATTGTGCAGAATGCCTCGACGAAGAGAGGACTCTGTTCGTGTGGGATTGAATTCAATAGTTCGAGCGAGTAACTCATCAAAATTCGGGAACGATTCGGGACCATTGATGAAGTTGGCGATCTGCTGAGCCTTCGGTCCGTCGACTCCGGGGGTGACGTCCACCAGCGCAAGTCGCTGCACAAGTTCTGGCGCATGTCCGGCAAGAGCCACCGCTGTCATGCCGCCTAGCGACATGCCGACGACAAGTTGCGCACTGGGCGCGAGTTCGCGAATGACGGTGGCAATGTCCTCGGCATTGGCAAAGACGTTCAGGCTTCCGTTCTTGCCTCCGTCAGAGTGCCCATGGCCGGGAAGGTCGATCGCGACAAGTGGCCGATTGATCGCGAGAGCGACGGTGTCCCATGTGTGGGCGTTCTGAGCGCCGCCATGGAGAAACACAATCTCGGGCTCTGCAGTTCCCCAAACAAGGGCACTCAGCGACCGGTCCTCATCAACAGAAACTTTGACCCGTTCCACCGTTGGTGGACCGTTCCAAGCGATTCCTACCTCGGTTGCATTGTCGTTGAAGTACGAAAATTCGTCATAGGGAACTCGTTCGATTGCTGACATGCGGGTTCCTTTACGCAGGGCGACGACGCGCGGCGGGGCGCAACGACGGCGGATCAATTGATTTGTCTTCCTCAACAACATCTTCACCGGGGGCGACGACGCGATCGATTGCATCAAGTAGGTCTGGATCGAGGCGAAGTTCGGCGCAGGAGATGAGATCGTCGAGTTGTTCCATCGTGCGCGGTCCGATGATCACTGACGTGACGTGCGGATGTTCCATTGCCCACGCAGTTGCGAGATGCGCAAGTGGAAGTCCGGCCTCGTCCGCAAGCGACTGAAGCGCAACGGTTGCGTTGAGGCGCGCCCGATTCTGTGGCGAATCAAGTTCCTGGCCCCATCGTTTGCCCATCATGGCGAGACGCGATGATTCAGGAACATCGCCGATCTCGCGGTAACGGCCTGAAAGCCAGCTACCACCGAGCGGGCTGTAGGTGATGACGCCCATGCCATATCGCGAGCAGGTTGGGAGTACCTGACGTTCAATGCGGCGCTTGAGGATCGAGTAAGAGGCCTGCTCGCAGCGGAATTTCACGAAGCCCATCTTTTCCGCAGCCCACTGGGCTTCGACCATTCGTTCGGTCGGCCACGCTGAGTGTCCTGCGTAAATGATCTTCCCCGCAGCGGTGAGATCGGTGAGACCTCCCATGGAGTCTTCAAGGGCGACGGTTTCGTCGAATCGGTGAAGTTGGAACAAATCAAGCCGGTCGGTGTCAAGGCGCCGAAGACTTCCTTCAATCGCTTGAGCCATCCAACGGCGGGAGTTTCCCTTTTGATTTCGATCCGTACCCATCGGGTGGAACATCTTCGTTGCAATCACGAGTTCGTCACGGCGGCCAGCGATGGCTTTGCCGACGATCTCTTCACTTTCACCGCCGGAGTACGCGTCCGCCGTGTCGATGAAATTGATACCGGAATCAAGCGCTTTATGAATGATGCGGATGCACTCAGCGTGATCGGTATTGCCCATTTGGCCGAACATCATTGCGCCAAGGCAATAGCGACTTACGGAGACACCGGTTGTTCCAAGCGTTGCGTACTTCATTAATCCCCCTGAGTGAATGATGGCGCGACTGGTTGTGTCATCAATTGGTCCATGCTTGCCGAACCGCCCCATTCGGGTCGTGTTCCACAGAGACTTCCCGACCGAAGATCGCAGTTGTGCGCAATTCGAGGTCATAGGACGGCCAGTCGGCATCGCCGAGCGACGGGACACCTTCTCGCGCGAAGTCCGCCCAGGACCGTTGCATGAGCGACGCCAACGACATCGCTTGTTCGGGATCGGAAATGAATAGATCCCAACCATCAATGTCGATGGTCTTGAACGGGAACGGAATATCAATGCCGTGTGCAGCACCCATCTCTGGGGATGAGGTCTCCCAATCGAATCGGTACATCCACGTTGGGCCGTGCTTCGCGCGAGCTTCAGCGATACGAAGAGCAGGTAACCACATCGCGATATCGGTGTTCGCGCGACGCCAAGCTTCGGGTGGTTCCGTGGCTCCGACCGAGGCGTAGGCATCGATTAGGGAGTCAACATTGCCGCCAACGATCTCGAATCGTTTGCGAAGCCCATCAGCGGTGAGCGATCCGGCATCAGGATCGAACATCTTGAACAAATCCATCTCGTCGCGATTTGTGCCGATGATTACTGGAACAGGATTGAATCCCGACGATGCCGCTTCAAGCCATGTGTGTGGAAGTACGACGCCATCGACAACTGGATGGAACGGCATCGTGCCAACCGTTCCGAACAATTCCATCGATGCGATTGCTTGCGCTTCGATGAGTTGTGGTCCCGGGAGCGAACGAAGGGCCTCGGCGTCAACACCATTAAGCCCGGCTGCGCGAGCGACCGCTTCAGTGACCAACTGTGCCTTCCCTCGGTCAAGCAGTAGTTCGGTTGCGCCGCTTTGAACGATGGCTCGCTGAAAAAGCCCAAGTGCTGAAGGCATCGACAAGAGTGAAAGGACACTTCCGCCACCTGCTGATTCGCCGAAGACGGTGACGTTGTCGGGGTCGCCGCCGAACGCGGTGATGTTGTCTCGAACCCATTCAAGGGCAGCGACCTGATCCAGGAGTCCGACATTCGGTGTGCACGACGGGTCGTCGATGACCATGAAGCCCAGCGCGCCGAGGCGGTAGTTGATCGTGACGACGACAGTATTTGTCGCTGCGGCAAGACGGGCTCCGTCGTAGACCGAGAGCGACCCAGCGCCCAAAGAAAATGCTCCGCCGTGAATCCAGACGAGGACGGGTCGCAAGCCATCAATTGACGGGGTCCAAACGTTGAGGTTCAAACAGTCGTCTGACTGATCCTCGCTGCCCATGCCCGGTACGAGCCCGTCGAGTGGACCTCCGGTCGGCTGCCACGGGGCTGGACCGAATGACGTGGCATCGAGCGTGCCTTGCCACGGCTTCCGAGGGGTCGGGGGTGCCCATCTCAATGGGCCGATCGGTGCTTCAGCGAAAGGAACGCCGAGAAATGCGATCGAGCCGGGGGCGGATCGACCCAGGAGGCTGCCGTTGGCAATGGCGACGGTGGTCATGGCGAAAGGCAACCACATTCGATGGTCACGTGCGTCGGTTTGGCATCTAACGTGGTCGTTCGTACATCGACCGGGGGGTTGCACGATGACGATCGAAGCGAATGACGCAACAGCTCTTGGCGCGGCCATGGTGCCAGAGGGCATTGAACTTTCGAAGGGCGGGGCCGAGGTGTGGTCGCCGTCTATTACGCCACCGATTGGTGTCGAACTTTCTGATGAGCAGAAGTTGGCGTGTTCGTTTCGGATTCTTGCTCGCGAAGGATTCTGCGAAAACATCGCGGGTCACATCACATGGGCGAACGACGACAACTCCTCCATGCTGGTGAATCCGTGGGGCTTGTGGTGGGAGGAAGTGTCTGCGTCTGATATATGTCGTGTTGATCCCGATGGTCGCGTGATCGGCGGTAAGTGGGATGTCACTCCGGCGGTGCAGATTCATACTGAACTTCACCGACGTCGTCCAGAAGCGCGAGTCGTTGTGCACAACCACCCGTACTACGTGGTGCTGCTCGCCGCACTTGGGTTAGTCCCTGAGTTCTTCCATCAACAGTCATCACTGTTCGACGGCGAGCTTGGATTCGTCAGCGAATACTCGGGGGAGATTGATTCTCCTGAACTTGGGGCTGACCTTGCGGAACGAATTGGTGACGCATCGGTCGTCATCCTTGCGAACCATGGTGCGATCGTGACGGCGGCGACAATTGAGGAAGCCACCTACAAATCGGCAACCCTCGATCGTCAATGCAAGTTGATGTATGACGTTCTTGTCGCTGATCGACCCGCAACAACGGTCCCACCTGTTGTGCGTCCGGCGATGAAAGCCTCGCTACTTGAGCGCGGTACCGAGGTGTATTGGGCCGGAGCGGTCCGCCGTCTTATCCGTGAAGAACCCGACGTTATGGAGTGAACCATGTCAATCAGTCTTGATGATCTCGCGTCCAATATGAATTTCACCACCGGCGGAAAGTCGAAGTCCGGTGGGGTCACGTTCTTGCCAGAGCCTGAGCGCCGTAAACGTGACTACACGATTATTTCTGCTGACGACCACATCGTTGAGCCGCGACACACCTTCGAGGGTCGACTGCCTGCGGCCTTGGCCGATCGCGCTCCCAAGATTATTGAGAAGGAAGACGGTTCCGAAACGTGGGTCTATGACGGAATGGAATTTCCCAACGTCGGATTCAACGCGGTAGTCGGTCGCCCCGTTTCCGAGTACTCCTTTGAGCCGGCGCGCTTTGATGAGATGCGGCGTGGAGCGTGGGACATCAACGCGCGTATTGCCGATATGGACCTCAACGGAATCTATGCATCGGTGAACTTCCCATCGTTCTTGCCAGGATTCTGTGGTCAACGACTGCAGACGACGACGAACGATGTTGATCTCGCTCTCGCCACAACTCGTGCGTGGAATGACTGGCACCTTGAAGAATGGGCAGGTACACATCCCGGTCGCATCATTCCCTGTCAGATTCCGTGGCTCCTTGATCCAGTGCTCGGGGCTGAAGAGATTCGGCGAAATGCAGAGCGCGGATTTAAAGCAGTGAGCTTCACCGAAGCGCCGCACATGTTGGGACTTCCGTCGCTACATACGGGCTACTGGGATCCGATGATGCAAGCGTGTGCCGAAACCGGAACTGTTGTGAATCTGCACATCGGTTCATCGGGCACCTCTCCGGCAACTGCTCCGGACGCACCGCCTGACACCGTCGGTGTGCTGTTCTTCGGGTACGCGATGTTTGCCGCCGTTGATTGGTTGTACTCAATGCTCCCGGTTCGATTCCCGGATCTGAAGTTGTGCATGTCCGAAGGCGGCATCGGATGGGTGGCGGGACTCATGGATCGCCTTGATCACATGCTCAGTTACCACGACATGTATGGAACGTGGACGGGCACTGATCTGACGCCGGCGGAAGTGCTCAAGCGAAACTTCTGGTTCTGTGCAGTCGAAGATCCCTCAGCATTTGTTCAGCGCGATCGCATTGGGATCGAAAATATCCTCATCGAGAGCGATTATCCCCATTGCGATTCGACCTGGCCGAATACACAGCGCGTGACGAAGCACGAGATCGGCAATTTGCCTGCGGAAGACATCGCCCGCATCACGTGGCAGAACGCTTCTGAGCTCTATGACTTCCCCGTACCGCAGTCGGTAATTGACGATCCTGAGTCCTACTGACCCCTGAAGGCGCTACCGCTGTGGTGGCCCTACGATCCGTCCATGGCGATTCAGGGAAACCGCATCTACCACTGCAATTCCAACTGCTCTGACCTCGATCGCTCGGTCGTTTTTTATGAGGCGCTGGGTTTGCGTCGGGTCCTTCGCACAGTGCCAAGCAAAAACCAATCCGGTTCGGCATTCGGTCTCGACGAAGTCGCATGGGACGCGTGGATTCTCCATTCCGACGATGGGCTCGACGGACTCTCGCTTGATCTGCTGGAGTGGAAGACGCCGCTACCGACCGGCACTGCTCCCGGGTTAGACGGCGAACCCGGGTACAACCGATTAATGATCACCACGCCCAACCTCGAGATAACGATAGAGCGCGCCGTCGAAGCCGGAGGCGCGCTGGTTGGCGGCCCGATTGAGGTTGACGCTGGTCCCGAGCGACCACGTCTTGCGATGGTTCTTGATCCCGACGGAATTCCCGTTCAACTTCTGCAGTCGGACAAAACCTCGATTGCTCAGGTCGTCGTGAACTGTGTCGATCTCGATGCATCTGTCGCGTATTACCGCGACGTGATGGGCCTGAAGTTGGTCTTTGAGCCCACGGAAATGGAATGGACAAAAGATCTGTTCGGCGGCGAGACCAACAAGCACATTCGCGGTGCGATTCTCGCTGACGAGGGATCAGTGTTTACCGTCGCGCTCGTTCAGTGGCTTGATCCTGCGCCGTCAACTGCAGCAAGGGTGCGCGGGGCCAACGAACTCGGCATTTTTCGTATGGCGTGGTCGACAACCGATTGCGCAGCCGATGAAGCAGTTATTCGTGCTGCCGGTTCTGTCCCCTTTGTCCCGACCGAAGAACTTTCTGTCGGCGATGATTTACCACTGCTGCTCGTCCTGTTTTGGCCCGGACCGAATGGTGAATGTCTCGAACTCATCGAGACAACGAATCGTTCTGGTGCCCTCTGAGTTCTTCTTCCTCACCTAGGAGTCGTTATGAAACTTGAAGACATTGATCTCTCCGACATCGAGTTCTGGGCCAAACCGTGGGCCGAGCGCGATGCGGCATTTGCCACACTGCGCCGCGAAAACCCGATCGCCTATTTCCCAGAGCCGATCGTCGAACCATTCCCTGAAGGCCCGGGTTATTACGCGATAACCAAGATGCACGATGTCTTGGAAATCAGTCGTCATCCCGAAATCTTCTGTTCCGGCCAAGGCGCGGTTTCGATCCTCGACATGCCCGCAGAAATGAATGAGTTCTACGGCTCGCTCATCTCAATGGATGATCCTCGTCATGCCCGCCTTCGCAAGATTGTGTCGGGAACATTCACGCCACGAATGCTTGCCAACGTGCTTGAGGACGTCGAGAAGACGGCCAAGAAGGTGGTCGATGGAATCATCGAAAAGGGCGAGGTCGATTTCGTCACTGATATATCAATGCCGTTCCCGCTGCTTGTGATTCTCGACATGATGGGAATTCCTCATAGCGAGTTCGACACCGTGTTGTCGCAGTCCAACATCATTCTTTCGGGTGGAGACCCTGATTTCATTCCCGAGGGTGTCGATCCCATTTCGGCTTTCCTTGAAGCCGGCGCAACTTTGGCGGGTCTCTTGACTGAGCTTGCAGTTCTGCGTCGAGAAAATCCGACTGACGACTTGCTGTCAGCGTTGGTGACCACCGAGGTTGACGGTGAGCAACTCTCTGGCGACGAACTCGCCTCATTCTTCATTCTCTTGTCAGTCGCCGGACATGAAACGACACGTACGGCACTGAGTCATGGCATTACCCACCTTTCGCAGAATCCGGATCAGCGGGCGTTGCTGCTTGGGGAAATGGAACGCGTCATGCCAAGTGCTGTTGAGGAAATCGTTCGTTACGCCTCGCCAGTTGTGTGGATGCGACGCACGCTCACACAGGATTATGTGCTTTCAGGACATCAATTCCGTCAGGGCGAAAAAGTCATCATGTATTACGGCTCTGCGAATCGCGATGAAGCAGTTTTTGCTGATCCCGACGCGTTCAATGTCCTTCGCGATCCGAATCCTCATGTTGGATTTGGCGGACCTGGACCGCATTTCTGCTTGGGAGCGCACCTTGCACGCCGTGAAATCACCCTCATGTTCCGTGAGCTCTACACGCGCCTTCCAGATATCGAACTTGCTGGTCCACCAGTGCAACTTCGTTCCAACTTCATCAACGGCGTAAAGAGCCTTCCGGTTTCGTTTACGCCCGGTGGTTTGCGATGACATCAGATCCTCGTTCGGCTGAAGCTCCAGAGGTCCTTGCCGGCCTCGCAGTTGCTTGCGAATCCATTCGCAGGGCCTGCGACGGGACGCTGCTGGAACTGGCTCGTCGCCGTGTCGCGATGTTGTTGACGAATGAGGTCGAACTCCAAGCAAAAGCATGGGGCGCGATTTCTGACGTACAGATGGCGGAACTCAGCAACTGGCCAACTTCAGATGCGTTCAATGAGCGTCAGAAGGCCGCCTTGGCGATGACTGAACAATTCGTTATTGACGTCACGGGTGTACTTCCGGGTCCGTTGGCCGCATCTGCGGGCGTGCTCGGAGCGGAGATTGGCCCCTTCGTGCAGGCGTTGTACGTGCTCGATGTTGGGCAACGAGTTGAGGTCGTTCTTAGTGCCCTTCTGGGTGAAACGCTCACCTCGGATTCTTGGGCATGGGGAGCAACTGGCGAAATCCCGGCCGATCCGATGGTGGCGATCATGGCGATGCTCGCAGCCGTCGGCCGTTTGCAATCCGTTGATCCAATTACGAGAGAACTCGTTCGACTTCGAGGCGCGCGCTTGCACGAGTGTCGCCGTTGTCTGTCGGTTCGAAGCGTTGCCGCCTTGAATGCCGGAGCGAACGATGAGCTGTTGGGAGCCGACGACCCCTCATCGGCCGGCACTCTTTCGGCGGCAACTATCGCAGCACTTGATCTTGTCGACGCGACATTCGCTGGGCCACCAACACTTCACCAAGAACTCGGTGATCGCCTCAGGCAGTCGTATGGAATCGGCGAACTTGTGGAGTTAGTCAGCTACATGATGCGAAACGCCTGCAACAAGATCCCGGTTGCATTTGGCGTTGACGACGCAATCGTTGAAGAAGGTTTCGAATATCAAGTTATTGACGCTTCTGGTGAAACCGTCACTGTTGATGCGTCGGCACTGACGCACGAATTCGAGCGAAACTCAGGCGGCAGCTGATTCGGAAACGGGCTGAGCAGCCTGACGTTCCGCTGCTTCGCGGTAGGTGTACCAGCGACCCTCGTCGAAGTCGTACAACCGGCATTTACGAGTGTTGCGAACAAAGTCCATGAATCGCAGGGGTTCGTCATGCACGGTGCCGGGGAAGGTTTCTTCGATTGCAGCCGTGGCTAACTCGAGGTTGTACATCGGGATGCGCATATCAACGTGGTGAGGGACATGCACCATGATCCAGTGGAAGAAGAAGTTGAGGCCGAAACGGGCTCGGAGCACTGTGGTGCCTTCCATTTGGCCGTGCCACTTTGTCCATTCTCGACGCTTCCACCAGCGGATGTTCGGCTGGATGTGGTGAACGTGCACGAATGAAGCGATGACGTAGGTGAATGCAAGGAAGGGAATGACGAGCACCTTGAGGATCATCCATACAACGCCGATAACGGTTCCGGATTGCATCCAGCCAACAAGGCCAAGTGTGAGGGCTGCTACGGCGACGAAGGTCCAGACGATAAATCGGTCGCGACGAATCGGCTTTGCCCAACGTGCCGGGGGAGCGCCGACGATCATCTTGTGCCACCACACTTCGCGCAAGTAGTACGCACCGGCGCCGATCCATGACCATTCGATTCGGTGACGAAGGCGTCCGAGCTTCGACATTGCTGCGTATTGGTCTGCGGTGTAGGGGTGCCAGACGAAATCGAATCCTTCGCGCACGGTGTAGCCGTGGTGGATTCGGTTATGGCCAAGGACCCAGCCTTCGTAGACATGCCATGACGGGAGCATCGAGATCGTGCCGATGACTCGGTTCATCCGCTTCGAAGAGAACAGCGCGCCATGGGCGGCGTCGTGGCCAACAATGAACAGTCCAGAGATCACCATTGCCGAAAGCACCCAAAGTGCGATGACGGCAAAGGGGTTGTTGAAGGCAATGAGCCCGGCGATCACGAGGCCGTAGATGACGAGGTCGCGGCCGAAATAGGCCAAGCCCTTCCAGGTCGGGTTCTTGTAGGCCTCGGGGGGAATGATGTCGAGAACGGGCTTGAGGGAGCCTTTTTCAGGGCGCCCAGACGATTTTTCAGCCATTTCTGGCTCGATCTCGGCGGTTTCAGTCAGTGTTTCTCCGGCGGACATGTCATCAGTCTACCGACCAGTAGGTAGGGAGCAATGCACCCGGAGTGCAATTGAGGGAACTCTTAGTCCTCGGTGCCGGCGTTGAGCTCGGGAAGAGAGACCTGACGGGTGGTGACGTTGATCGGGGCGACCCCGGGTAAGGCCTGATCGGACGCAACGGCGAGTGATTCGAACCCGCGAGCAGTGGGCATGACTCTGGTCTCGAGTGAGGCCACCGCTGAGTTGTAGGACTCGGTGGCCTTGGTGAGGTTGTTGCCGACTTTTTGAAGGTGGCCAGCAAAGACTCCGACACGTTCGTAGAGCTGCTTACCGAGAGCGACGACCTGTGCGGCGTTTTCGGCCAGCTGTTCCTGACGCCAGCCGTAGGCAATGGCGCGCAGAAGTGCGATGAGCGTTCCGGGTGAAGCGGGAAAAACATTCTTCGCAATCGCTTGTTCGAGGAACTCCGGGTTGGCGTCGAAGGCTGCAGTGAGGAAGGTGTCGCCAGGTACGAACATGACAATGAAGTCGAGTGAACCATCGACGCGTGACGCGTAGTTCTTCTTGGCGAGTGCATTGACATGGGCCATGACATCGGCGGCGTGCTTTGTCAGCAGTTGTTCACGATCACTATCGGAATCCGCATTGATTGCATTGAGGTAGGCAGACATTGGTGCTTTCGCATCGATAATGATCTTCTTGGCGTCGGGGAGACGCACGATCATGTCGGGTCGTGCGGCTTCGCCATCGGTTGAAATGTGTTCCTGTTGCTCGTACATGACGTGTTCGGTCATGCCTGCAAGTTCGATGACGCGTTGCAACTGAAGTTCGCCCCAGTTGCCTCGGACCTTGGTGTTTTTCATAGCAGATGCCAGCTCGGCGGTTTCTTTCTGCAGAGATGACGCAAGAGTGGTCAGCGACCCGATGCTGTAGTTCAAGCGGCCGGAATCTTCGACGCGCTTGATCTCAAGTTCGTTGAGCTTTTGGTCGAGCCGCAAAAGGTGCTCGCCGACCGGCGCGACGAGGTCGTGTACCGACTTCTGTTGTTGCGCTGCTTCGGCCGCAGCACGAGCACTAGCTTCGGCCTGAAGTCGGGTATTGACATCGATGAGTTCGCGCATGGTGGTGGCCAAGGTGGCGTTTGCGATGTCGCGGGTGCGATCGACGTCGAGTGACTCATTGTTCGAGCGGCGAGTGCCAACACGCGTGCCGATGAGCGCGCCAAGCGCGAGGCCGACGAGGAGGGTCAGGGTGGGGAGAAGAGCGGTCATACCGCTCCAACCTACGGAATGGGTGTGACAGAGGCCTCAGAGGGCATTCTGGGGCCCCTGAGGGCGTCGAGGGCGTCGAAGGCGTCGATGGGGTGCAATTCCGTTGCTCAGGGGTGATACCCGGCCTCGGCGGCTCTGAACGGGCCGTGTCACAATCGGCCTTCAGAACTGAACTCACAAGGGAGACGTCATCGTGGCAGGACTGTGTGAAGGCCGAGTGTGCATCGTTACCGGAGCAGGTCGAGGCATTGGGCGCGACTACGCATTGCTGCTCGCAGCTGAGGGAGCCAAAGTCGTCGTGAACGATCTCGGTGGATCCCGCGATGGCACTGGTGTCGATCAAGGTCCGGCACAGGAAGTCGTCGACGAAATTCTTGCAGCAGGTGGTCAAGCCGTTGCCAACACTGACGACATCAGCGATTGGTCAGGTGCTGAGAATCTGATCAATCAAGCGATCACGACGTTCGGGGGTCTCGACGTTCTCATCAACAACGCCGGCATCTTGCGTGATCGCATGCTCACCAACATGAGCGAAGCCGAATGGGATGCCGTCATCAAGGTGCATCTCAAGGGAACTGCTGGTCCTTCGCACTTTGCTGCGGCCTATTGGCGAGATCGTTCGAAGGCGGGCGAAACGAACAACGCGCGCATCATTAACACGACGTCGCCTTCTGGCATCTACGGCAACATCGGCCAGACCAATTACGGCGCTGCGAAAGGCGGAATTGCCTCATTCACGATCATCGCAGCCGATGAACTTGGCCGTTACGGGGTCACCGTCAATGCAATCGCTCCGGCTGCGCTGACGCGACTCACTGCTGATCTTGGAATTGGCGATGCTCCGGAAGAAGTCAAGGAAGCGATGTCGACCAAGTGGATAGCTCCGATCACGGTGTGGCTTGCGAGTGAAGAGTCAGCAGGTGTTACTGGCCGTGTCTTTGATGTGCGCGGCGAACTTCTCGCCATTAGCGAAAGTTGGCACCAGGGTCCCAAGGTCACCAACACGCTCGATCCATCTGGTGTTGGTCCGCTCGTTGAAGAACTCATGGCATCTGCCCGTCCCAACGCCGACATGCTCGGTCTCGATCGGAAGTAGTTCGAATAATGCCGATCAATCACGACGTTGTCGGTGCCGAAGGTGCGCCGGTTGTTCATTCATGGACATCGAAAGATGCGCTCCTCTATGCGGTTGGCGTGGGCGCAGGTATCGATGAACTCGCGTTTACGACAGAGAACAGCCACGACGTGCCACAGCGAGTGCTGCCCACCATGGCAGCAGTTATCGGTGCTGGTGTAAGCGGTGTAACCAGCGCAATCGGTCCATTCGACTTCTCAATGCTCGTGCATGGCGAGCAGTCATTCGTGCAGCACCGTGAAATTCCTGTTGAAGGTTCGCTGACCGCAACCGGGAAGATTGTCGGCATCTACGACAAGGGTTCAGGCGCTGTCGTTGCTGTTGAAGGCGAATGCGTCGACAACGCAACAGGCGAAATGTTGCTAACTGTTGGCTCAGCAATCTTCATCCGTGGTGAAGGTGGATGGGGTGGAGATCGAGGCCCCTCGGGTGATCGCAACGCTGCCCCCGATCGCGCTGCTGATGCTTTGGTCTCCTATCGCGTGCGCCCCGATCAAGCACTGACGTACCGGCTGTCGGGTGATCGCAATCCGTTGCATTCCGATCCGTGGTTCGCGGCGCTCGCTGGTTTTGATCGCCCGATCCTTCACGGCCTCTGCACCTACGGCTTCACCGGTCGTGCGTTGTTGCACTCGATGTGCGATTCCGACCCCGCCAAGTTCCGTTCGATGGAAGGTCGCTTTGCATCGCCGGTGTTCCCGGGCGAAGAACTCACCATCGAGATGTGGAACGAAGGCGCTGGCGAATGCATCTTCCAAACCCGCGGTGAAGATGGTCGTGTGGTGCTGATTGGTGGACGCCACACCTTCGACGTCTGATGTACGCGATTTAGAACAGGCGTAATTCGTCAGATTCGATGCCGCGAAGTTCGTCGTAGTCGACTTCGACACACTCAATGCCACGTGCTTCGGCGAGCACTCGCGCCTGGGGCTTGATGATTTGAGCCACAAAGATGCCACGAACTGGTTTCACGTCGGGATCGAGGTCCATGCGCTCGAGATAGCGCGTGAGCTGTTCAACGCCATCGATTTCACCGCGGCGTTTGATCTCAATGGCGACTGATCGGCCATCCGCATCGCGACAGAGCAGATCAACGGGACCGATGTCGGTGAAGTACTCGCGCTTGATGAGGCGAAGGTCATCGGCAATCGCAGTGGGATTCGCAGCCAGCAATTCCTGAAGGTGCGCCTCGACGCCGTCTTTCTGCAGGCCTGGGTCTTCACCAAGTTCGTGTGCTGAATCGTGATGCACTTCAACGAGCGTGATCGTGAGGATTTCGCCTTTGGGGTTGGTGATGATCCAGCGACCTTCTTCTTCGGAGACGCGATTTGGCGCGTTCATCCAATTGAGTGGCTTGTAGGCGCCGCCATCGGAATGGATCGCAACGCAACCGTCGGCCTTCACCATGATGAGGCGAGTCGCCACCGGGAGGTGGGCTGACAACCGGCCGGCGTAATCAACGGAACAGGTGGCGATGACAAGACGCATGAGGCCGTCATCGTAGGCGCAGCGAGTTAGTTGACTCCGCGCTTTTCGAAACGGGTCTTGATGAGTTCGCGTCGTTCTTGAAGGTCTCGATAGGTAAAGCGATCAACCGAGCGGTCAAGCCCGATGCTGTCTTTCACCCCTGCGAGATCAACCTCGAAGGCCGAAGGATCGAAGCCAGCTTCGGCGAACAGTTTTTCGCCATGGTTTTGAACGAAGTACATCGAGATTTGCGTGATCTCGGCGAAAATGTCGAGATCGGGTGCAAGGCGAGCAATTGCGCCGTCAAGGAAAACAAGGTTCTTGACATAGAGCATGAGTTCCTTGGGCATGCGTGCGCCGTAGCCCAAGAGCATCTTCACGATCTTTTGTACTTCTTGGATCATTTCGTCGGGATCAGCGGTGGTTGGATCGATTGTTGGAGCGCCGAGCCCGAGATCGGAGATCACTGCGTCGATATCGGTGTCGAGTGGGAGAGCGCCAAGTTCGCACAACGCTGCGATCTGCATGTGGACGTCGTTCACGGTTGCGCCAAGCATGAGGCGAAGGAACGCGCGGCGTTGACGTTCGTCCATGCGGCCAGTGATGCCGAAATCGAGCAGTGCAACTTTCCCGTCGGGAAGAACAAATAGGTTTCCGCCGTGAAGGTCACCATGGAAGATGCCTTCGATGATGGCGCCCTCCATGAAGCCGATCATTCCAGTGCGCACAACCTCATGCGTATCAACGCCGGCATCACGCATTGAATCAACATCGTCGAAGTTGAAACCAGAGAGTCGTTCCATCACCAGCACGCGGCGGGTGACCAACGTGGGGTGCGGTCGAGGAACGATGTAACCGCGCTGCTTAAGGGCCACGAACGACGCTGCAACGTCAAGCATGTTCTGTGCTTCGAGGCGGAAGTCGAGTTCTTCGCTAATGGTCTCGGCAAAGAGTTCAACGAGCGCAGGTGGATTGGCGAGTGACGCAAATGGAAGTCGACCCACAAGGAACGGTGCAAGCCATGCCATGACACGAATGTCTTTGTTGACGAGGGTTGCGACGGTGGTGCGTTGCACCTTGACCACGACCGGTTCGCCACTGCGAAGTACGGCGCCGTGAACCTGGGCGATTGACGCAGCAGCAAGCGGTGTTTCGTCGAATGACTCGAAAATGTCTTCGAGCGGAGCGCCAAAGTCTTCCTCGACAATCGAACGCACGATGTGGAAGGGCTGAGCAGGAACTTGGTCACGGCACTTTTTGAATTCAGTGACAAGTTCCTCGGGGAACAAACCCTCACCTGAGGAAATGATCTGAGCGAGCTTGATGTAAGTGGGTCCGAGACGTTCGATGGACCGGCGAAGGCGGCGGGAGAGGTCAGTGCGACTCGCAGTGCGATTGCCGGACTTCCCCTTTCGACGGCCAATTGCCCACCACATGCCGATCGCTGCTCCGAAATCGGCCACAACGGTGGCGGCGCGCTTCACGTCAGGCAGGCGGCGCGGCGACGTGAGCTCAGGCAGGTCATGCTTCGTGAGCCAGCGAATGGAATCGACGACTTCGCGCCACGGCATGGAGTCGGGCTCGACAATCCAGGGGGGCGTACTCGAGAACGAACCGATGGCAAGATCGGCGGGACCGCTAGCGGCCTCGGATATTGGAGAGTCGGGGGCGACGGGGGGAGTCGACATCGCACATGAGTGTACGGGCGAGATCGGATGTTTCCCCGGTCGCGACCTACATCAGGCCGGCGATGATTTCGAGCGTTTGGTCCGCGTATTCCTTGCGGCAAATCAGAAGATCGGGGAAGTACGGATCGGGATTGTTGTAACGCATGGGGGAGCCATCAATGCGTGAGGCATGGAGGCCGGCGGCAAGAGCGACAGCTGCGGGTGCGCAGTTGTCCCATTCGTATTGACCACCAGCGTGAACGTAGATGTCGGCGATCCCGAGAACAACGGCCATGGCCTTTGCTCCTGCCGAACCCATTTGAATGAACTCTGCATTCAGTTCTTCGGCGACGGCATGAGCGACGAACGGGGCACGAGAGCGACTGACCACGAGTCGAGGTGGCTGGCCTTGAGGGCGCTCGGGCACGGCTGGAGGGTTGGCGGTTGAGAGAACGAGATCAAGCGAGGGGAGCGACACTGCTCCGATAGTGGGTTCGCCATCGATCGCAAGCGCAACGTGCACCGCCCAGTCCTCGCGGCCTTCGCCAAATTCACGAGTTCCGTCGAGCGGATCAACGATCCATGCACGTGATGACGAAAGTCGGTGACTGTTGTCTCGACCCTCCTCCGACAACACGGGATCTTCGGGGCGAAGCTCAGCGAGTTTCTCCATGAGCCAGACATGGGACTCGCGATCGCCGGCGTTCTTGATCGACCGTTGGTCGAAACCTTTCGCTGCGAGATCCTTGCGAAGTGAGACCAACAATTTTCCTGCATCCACGGCGAGGAGCTCGGCGACCGCGTGGTCATCAACTGCGGTCATTGTTAGGTCTCCGTTTCGAGGTGGACTGCGGAACTACTGCTGGAAGTATTGCTGGCGACCGAGTTCGATGGCACGACCAACGAGTTTCCGCACGTCGGTCTCGTCCGCACCTTCGGCGACAAGGGATTCGATGCGAGATTCGAGGTCCGCAGCAAGTTGTTCGTCAACAACAATCTGTGCGGGTTTACCTGGTTTCGCTAGTGAGCCAGGAGGCGAGACCTGAGTAACGAGTACGAGCGCGAGCGCAGCGATCGCAGTTATGAGGCCGAAGGTGATGGCGAAGCCGTTGTTGTCGAGAATCGAACCGGCGATCATGCCGCCGATACCGAGAACGAAAACGACGATCACGATGCGACGAATCGCGCGGGGTCCCAGAATTGTTGAAGGCCCGGAGGAATCGGAGGTGACCAACTCGACGCTCATCGGACTAACGGCTTGTACTTAATGCGATGCGGCTGATCGGCGTCGGCGCCAAGTTCCTTCTTGCGGAACGCTTCGTATTCGCTGAAGTTGCCTTCAAACCATCGGACCTGTGAATCGCCTTCAAAGGCAAGAACATGGGTGGCGATGCGATCGAGGAACCAACGATCGTGGCTGATGACCACGGCGCAACCGGCGAAAGCCTCGAGGCCATCTTCGAGTGCGCGGAGTGTGTCGACATCAAGGTCGTTCGTAGGTTCGTCAAGTAGAAGTACGTTTCCGCCCCGGGCGAGCACTTTGGCAAGGTGAACGCGATTGCGCTCACCGCCTGAGAGGACCCCGACCTTCTTTTGCTGATCGGAACCTTTGAAGTTGAACGATGCGACATAGGCACGACCGTTCATTTCTCGGTTGCCAAGTTTCACAATTTCATTGCCGTCAGTGATTTCTTCGTACACGGTCTTTTCTGAATCGAGGATGTCGCGGCTTTGGTCGACATAGGCGAGGTTGACGGTCGGTCCAACCTTGAGCGAACCAGAGTCGGGTTCCTCTCCGCCTGTGAACATGCGAAAAAGCGTGGTCTTACCGGCACCGTTCGGGCCGATGACGCCAACGATGCCAGCGCGAGGCAGAGAGAAGGAAAGGTCTTCAATGAGAAGACGGTCACCGAAGCCTTTTGTGACACCTTCGGCCTCGATCACGACATCGCCGAGACGTTCACCGGAGGGGATGAAGATTTCCAGCCCGTCACCGCGACCCTGAGCTTCTTGTGATTCGGCAAGCAACTGTTCATAAGCAGAAAGTCGAGCCTTGCCTTTGGCTTGGCGAGCCTTTGGCGCCATACGGACCCACTCGAGCTCTCGGGCAAGCGTGCGTGCACGTGAGGACTCTTGCTTCTCTTCCTGTTTGAGGCGATCTTGCTTCTGGTCGAGCCAACTTGAGTAGTTGCCTTCGAACGGAATGCCACGACCGTGGTCGAGTTCAAGAATCCATCGGGCAACATTGTCGAGGAAGTAGCGATCGTGGGTGATCGCAACGACGGTGCCGGGGTAGTCGCGCAGGAAACGTTCAAGCCAAGCCACTGATTCGGCGTCGAGATGGTTGGTTGGTTCGTCGAGGAGCAAGAGGTCGGGCTTGCTCAGCAGCAAACGGCAGAGCGCAACGCGGCGACGCTCGCCGCCGGAGAGTTTGGTGACTTCGGCATCGGAAGGCGGAAGTCGAAGTGCGTCCATTGCGATTTCGATTGTGCGCTTGAGATCCCAAGCCCCGGATGCCTCGATCTTTGCTTCGAGTTCAGCTTGTTCTTCGCCGACCTTTTCAAAGTCGGCATCGGAATCGCCCCACTTGGCCAGCACAGCGTCGTACCGCTCGAGCAACGTCGCGGTTTCGCCCAGACCATCCATGACGTTGCCCATGACGTCTTTGGAGTCGTCGAGATGAGGTTCCTGCTCAAGAAGTCCGACCGAGAAACCGGGGGAGAGTCGGGCCTCGCCGGTGAATCCGTCGTCGAGCCCGGCCATGATCTTGAGGAGCGAGGACTTTCCAGACCCATTTGAACCGATGACGCCGATTTTCGCCCCTGGGTAGAACGAGAGGCTGATGTCCTTCAACACCTCACGGTCGGGCGGGTAGAACCGACTCACCTTGTGCATGGTGAAGATGAACTGTGCACTCATGGCGGGCAAGGGTAGTGATCAGACCGCCCCGAGTGTGAACTGACCCGTTGGCCGATGTTGGCGTTTGCGCCCAGACGCGACAGTGCCCCGCCGAAGCGGGGCACTGGTTACTGCGTATTCGGCTGAAGATCAGCGGCGAGTTGCACGACGCTTGGTCGCACGACGCTTTGCCGGAGCCTTCTTGGCCGGAGCCTTCTTCGCTACGCGCTTCTTGGTTGCGCGCTTCTTGGCCGGTGCCTTCTTGGCAACGCGCTTCTTGGTTGCGCGCTTCTTGGCCGGTGCCTTCTTGGCAACGCGCTTCTTGGTTGCGCGCTTCTTGGCCGGTGCCTTCTTGGCAACGCGCTTCTTGGTTGCGCGCTTCTT
>JAURMR010000017.1 GCA_030830565.1 Acidimicrobiales bacterium | reverse complement strand
GTTCGAGGTTTCGGCTATCGGTACCGATTGATGTCCGAAGCACTCGCTCCGGTTCACGCTGCGAACTAAACCAGTACTACTTCTTCATCCATTGCCACAACGTTGATCGCAACGAGGACGGCGACAAGGTCACTGCCAGTGTCATGAATCCAATTGCAATCGCCAACACGAGCGGATTGCGTAGATGAACAAGCAACCCCGCGAGACTGGGAATCCGGAACCATTCCTGTCCCACGATCTGATCTTGCGTCGGCCGCCAAGGATCAATCGCGGAGTTGTTGTCGCCTTTTAACTCAAAGCCGTTCTCGTCACCTCCGACGATTCTGTGGACCACTCTCCTCCCCGCGCCAACTTCATCTGCCGGAATTGCATAGACGACGATGTCGCCAATCGAGTACGAGTCTTCCTTCTTCACAATGAGGAAGTCGCCCGACTGAAACGTTGGAAGCATCGAGTTTCCGCTTACTGCAATGTTTGAGATCGGACCGCCGAGCATTTGCGGTCGGAAGAAAAGTGCCCAAACCGCCACGAACGCGCACGCGAACGACAAACCAATGACATGTTTCAGTCGGAATCCGCGCTTTTTCGAAAACGACTTTGGGTCAACGCCAACAAACTCGAAGTGCTCTGATTCCTTCATGGGCTAGGACCACGCGATCGTGGCCCACGCCCATTGAGCTGCGGTTCCCGATTGCGCCCAGGTCGGCGACAGCGGTGTTGATGGGTTCACAACTTGGAGCGAATCACTCAGCGCCAGCGATATGCCCTGGCCCCCGGCTGGAGTGCTTGTTTGCGTAAGTCGCGAACTGAAGGACTGAGGCGTTCCAAGCGAAAGCGTGTTGAGCGATCTCACCGCAGCAATTGAAATCACACGTGCATTCGCCGCATTGGTTGTGAGGTTCGGAGACGGGGTGAGCGTCGCCGAAGCAGCGCTCACCCCGCTCCGAACCGTTGCAGTCGCGGTCGCCGGGTTGGGCGGGTAACCCGACGACCGCGTGTAGCGCGTCACCCAGGCGGTCGAGCCCGCTGTGTTCGACTTAAACGCCAAATTCACAGACGTCTCTCCAGCGCTGAGGCGCGTCCACACTTTGATTCCGAAGTTTGCAGGTGTTGCTGTCGACTGACTCGCGAGCAATGTCCATCCAGAAGGTGTGGCGGTGTTGCCGTTGGTCGAGTTGATCTCAATGAGAATCATGAGGTCATTTGCGACGGATCCCGCTGGGTAATTCACCGCAACCGTTGTATTCGATGTCGCAGTTGATGCTGCGCCGACTGCGACATAGCTCAACGGGGCTGCCGTGATGTTGAACGCACTCGATGTGACCGAGGTCAAACCAGATGAGGAAGCAATGAGCGTGTAACCGACCCCCGTTTTCGAGATCTTGCATCCGGCGAACGTCGCCGTTCCGCTCAAAGCCGCAAGTGGATTCGTAGTACACGCGAGAACACCGGATGCGGGATTGGTACCAATCGTCAGCGTGATTGACGCAGAGCTGCTCGTCACAACATTTCCGCCCGCATCTTGGACAACAACAGAGGGTTGCGTGGACCACACGACTGTTGCATCGGCTCCGCCGGGCTCTTGCGAATAGGCGAGTTTCGTGGCAGCACCAACGTTGATCGTGAATGTCGACGAGGTTGCACCCGTCAGAAGTGCACTCGACGCGGTGAGCATGTAGCCGACTGCGGCCTTATCGATTTTGCATCCCGCAAACGTAACGATTCCAGCAACGGCAGCTTTTGGGTTCGCGGTGCAAGTCAAAACTCCGGAGTTCGGGTTCGTCCCGATCGCAAGTGTCACCGAAGCCGTACTTCCGACGATCGTGTTTCCGCCTGCGTCTTGCACCGTCACTATCGGTTGCGTTGTCCATGCAACAGTGGCGTCTCCCCCTCCTGGTTGCTGGGTAAACGCCACTTTCGCAGCAGGTCCGATCGTGATGACAACAGTTGATCCCGAAACACCGCAACCCCCGGTAATCGAAAGATTGTCGGCGTCTCCGCTGTAATCGACGGTCCATCGATAGGTGCCGGCAAGCATTGGAACCAATGCACCAGAGACGTACGTAACACCATTCGCACCAGCAACGGGGACAGAACTTGTCGAACCGAACTGCACTGTGCAGCTTGCGTCGCTCCAAAGTTTGAATGACAGCGTTCCAGTTGCGTTCGATGTTCCTGCCGACAATGTCGCCGAACTCGTCACTGACGTCAGTCCACCATTCCCGCCTGCCGCGGCCACCTGCGAGAGAGTCGGGGCACTGAGCGGAACCATCACGCCGGCATTGCGCACCGATAGTTGCTGAGACGTCATGCCAATTGATGCCGCATTCGCCAACA
Source organism: Acidimicrobiales bacterium (assembly GCA_030830565.1). Classification (GTDB taxonomy): domain Bacteria; phylum Actinomycetota; class Acidimicrobiia; order Acidimicrobiales; family Acidimicrobilacustridaceae; genus Acidimicrobilacustris. The sequence goes on along the minus strand of JAURMR010000017.1, from coordinate 21,579 downwards.
GAACGCCGACGCCCAAAATCGACGCTCCAAGTGCGACACCGAGCAAGAGTCCGAGACGGAACTTCATCTCATGGCCCCACAATCAATGCATTGGCGGCGGTGATCTGCGACGGGAACAACAGCCCACTGCTAAAGGGGACGGTGACTGAACAGGTTCCGCCACAGGCAGGTATCACGGTGGGCGTTCCGCTGGAGGCAAGTGTCGGTCCCGCCAAGGTGACCTGCATGGATCCGCCCGAGCAGGTCGACGCAATGTTCGAAATCAAAATTGAAGAGACCTGTCCATTCGCGTTTTTGCTGAAGGTGTAATTCCATGCCGGCGCTGAATCACATGCCGCCACACTTCCCAAACCCGCCATGATCGACTGACTCGAAAATGTTCCGCTCGCCGCAAACGCAGCAACTGCTCCGCAGAACAGCACCGCAAAGACCGCCACCGCGCTCCACATCAGATTTTTTGTCATCGCCCTCACCTACCTTGCATCACCCATCGCCCCCCGGCGGTATGACACCCGTGGGGAGGTGTCACCCGCTCAGGGAACGACAGGGCGATCAGGAGATCAAGCCACCACCACAGCAACGCCTGTGACTGCCGCTGCCGAAACAGGGACCGCATAGGTAAAGGTGTTGGCGCCGAGAACAAGGGTCGTGGTCGCTTCGCCAAGCGCAACGTTCGCAGCTCCAGTGAGTTCGAGCTTGGCGGACTTTCCAACGCAGCCCGCAGTAACGCCGGTAAGGCTCACTGTTGCGACTTTGTAGCCAGGCTCCGACGCGTCATAGGAAAGTCCCGCTGCGGGGTAGGTCGCAGTCAACGTTGTCGCCTGACATGACGCGGTCACCGCTGTTCCCGCAGACAGATCGTCGGACGCAACATTTGCACTTGCTGCGAACGCATAGCCGCCTCCGGCCATCGCTGCGGCGAGGAGACCCGCAAAAAGCAAACGTTTGAGATTCATGGCATGTCCTGACAGTCATTCCGGTACTCAACCGACGGGTTTGTCGATTGCTATGGCTCTAGTGAGTCAGGCAAGTGATGCAATTCGGTTCGTCAACCGTTGCGACTTGGTTGCCAATTCAAGAGCAGGCTCTAACGTCCCGGATCTAGAGTTCCGACTGTCCTCGCCAACGCGCCCACACGTCTCTCCGAAGGAATCCTGATGCCCACAAGTGCCGACGTACTCCCACTTCTTGAGCGTTACTGCGCCGCAATGACAAGCCATGATCGCGAAGGTTGGCTTGATTGCTTCACTGATGACGCACGCCAGGAAGATCCCGTCGGCGCGCCCGTCAATGTTGGGCGAGAAGCCATCGGGAAATTCTTCGATGAAAACATCACCGATCTCACCCTTACGGTTGCTGCTCCACCAATCGTCGCCGGCAATGAGGTCATCGCATTCCTTCGCGTCGACATCATGATGGGCGATCAGAAAATGGAACTTCCGCGAATCGTTGATCACATCGTGTTGAACTACGACGGGACAAAATTTGCGAGTCTCCGCGCGTTCTTCGACTACGCCGAACTGCGCGCTGCTGAATAGGTTCAGCCGAATTCGTGGCGGAACGCGCGCACGACGTCGGAGTAAACCTCGAGCGCTTCTTCGTACTGCTCGGGATGATTCACGGTCACACGAAGATCAGTCACACCGGCTTCGATCATCGGTCGTGATGCAGCCATCGTTGCGAGGAGATCAAGATTCCCGTCACCATCACGCACTGCAGCAGCGTGACCCTGCACTTGGAATGACGGATCGCCGCCCGCCTGTTCCACCGCGGCGCGCAGTTTCGGAATGGTGTTCACAAGATCGCCGCCGTCCGCGCCCCACGGAATCCAGCCTGAACCGAACGATGCCATGCGGCGAATCACGCGGGCATTAATTGTTCCGCTGATCCAGATCGGTACGCCACCGGCCTGACGGGGCTTGGGCATCTGGTGAATTTTTTCGAACGACAACTCAGGCGAGTTGTACGACGCGACCTGTTCGCGCCACAACACCTGGCACACCTCAAGGGTGTGATCGAGCAAACGTCCACGGTTGTCGTAGTCAAGGCCGCACGCGTCGTATTCCTCTTTCTGCCAACCAACGCCGACACCAAGTTCAAGACGTCCGCCGCTAAGCACGTCGATCGTTGCGGCCTGCTTGGCAAGAACGGTCGGCGTGCGAAGCGCTGCGATGAGGATTGCAGTGTTCAGGCGCACACGTTCGGTAAGTGCGCCCATAGCGGTGAGGACGGTGAGCGGCTCAAGCCAATTGCCGTCGGAATCGGTGGGCTGCTTGCCGCCCGCAGCGCCGCCCTTCTTGGGGTCGCCGTAGGCCTCAAGGTTTTCGCCGTAGGCAACGTGGTCACTCACCGCAATGCGATCGATGCCAGCAAGATCGGCGGCACGCGCCTGATCGAGGATGTACTGGAACGAACCGGGATCGTCCTGACGGAACGTACGAAGTTGGATGGAGACCTGAGGCGTCGTCATGGTCTCATGCTGCCATGCCAACACCTTTCACGCAGATGTCGCTCAACACCCAAAGATTCGTCTAGAACCACCGGGTGATTCCGCTCTGGGCCCAGATCGCTGGTGGCACCGCTGCCCTTGCATCCATCACCAGCTCCTCGACTCAGACCATTCGGATGTTGCGGGTTCGAAGCGCAGAAGGAATCGCCCCTTCGACGTGGATCCTGCTGACGCTTTCATCGTTGGCGTGGTTTGCGTATGGCGTTTCGGTGCACTCCCCCCAGCAAATCATTGCGAATGGCACGTGGGTTGTTCTTGTCATTCCGCTCACATGGTTCATGCTGCCTGGCAAACCAACGCGCACGCGGATCGGAGCGGAGCTGCTTGTTGCGCTCGCGCTCGCATTCCTTCTCGGACTCGGTGTTCTCAACGAGAACATTCCCGCGTACATCGGCATGCCCGCTTCGATTCTCGTGAATCTTCCGCAAATTCGCTACACGATTCGTCATGGCCGAGGCCCTGGCATTTCGGTCGCTGCGTGGGCGTTTCTCGCAACGAGTTCGTATTTGTGGTTCACCTACGGCATTGGCGCCGGCGAGGTTCCTGTTGTGATCAATTCCGGGATTGCCGCATTACTCGGTACGACTGCAGTGATTGCGCTTCTCGTTCGTCCCGTACCAAAGCAAGCTTCACGTATCGAGACGACGAGCGATACTGACCTCGTGACCGGCCGGATCGAGAATGTGGAAGTACCGCTCACCCCAGACAGCGTCTGACGGCGCCATCGACGGCGAGGCGCCCGCAGCGATGAACGCGTCGTAGACCGCATCGACATCGTCGACCCAGAGAATGAATCGGCCCCACACTCGATCGGGTCGAGTCCAGGTTGAGTCCAGCTGCAGGTTCAAAAACTGCTCTCGATTGAACTTGAGTGTGGTGAACGAATTCTGGGGGCCACCGAAAACCACGTCCGCATCCAACACCCCATAAAACGCCACCGACGCCGCCATATCGGCGGTCACCAAAGTGATGGCATTGATGGAATCCACATGGCCGGGCATACGTCTCTATTAGGCCACACCAAAGAGGTCTCGTCCGTTCGATGACAGTGAGGCCCTTGGAGCCCAATGAATCCCAATTAGGCCAATACTCATACGCACCATTAGGGTCCTCGCATGGCTTCTCACGCATCACATCTCGTTCGTCTCCGTTCGACGCAACTTGCCTTGGTCGTTGGCCTGGCAATCGCGTTACTCGGATCGGCCCTCGCGTTCACCAACTCGTCGACGGTGAATGCAGCAGCGTTGTCGACGGCCGCGATGGGGAGTAGTGGAGCAAGCTACTGCTACGGCGAAGTACTTGTTCCCCAGCGGAACGCTGATTCAGCGACTGTTATCAATCAGGCCACCGACCTCATTACCCAAACTGTTGGGGTTGGAGCATTGCCGTCCTCCGTCACGTATTCGGGCAATGGACGGCTGGCATTCGTTGGCGATGACGGAGCGCAGTCAATCACGGTTATTGACACCTCAAACAACACCGTCCTCCGCACACTGCAGATCGATCAAAGAATCTTCCGCGTGGTGAGCAATTACGACGGATCAGACATATGGGCAGTCGCCTACTTGTACCCGAATTTCAATTTGCTGCGAATCGATTCGACAACTGGTTCGGTGCTCGCGACGCTTTCCGTCCAAAACAGCCCGCTTGATTTCGTACTGTCACCGAACCAAACGACGCTTTGGGTTTTTGAAAGTTCCTACCCCGACACGCTGGTCCAAGAGTTGGATGCTGCAACGTTGACGATCACTTCCACAACGCAAGTGCCGGCATTCACCTACCAAGTTGCGATCAATCCTTCCGGGACCACCATTTACATGCCCAACATCTCTGGTGGGGGTATCACTGCTTTCGACACACAGACTCTGACGACGACGACCTTTGGTCCAACGATTTCGTATTACTTCGGTTCTGCAATTAGCCCCGATGGAACCAAGCTCTACACCGTTGGATTCGATTCTGCCTATGAGACCTATGCCTTTGATCTCTCCAACAACACGTGGACAGTTGGTGCTGATCTCGCTCCGGTTGCTCAGATCGGGTATCTCCTCTACGGCATGGCAATCACCGCCGACGGATCAAAGCTCTACATCACCAATATGAACTACGCCGCAGGAGGTCTCCTGGTTGTTGAAACAGCGAACCTCAACTCTGCAAGTTTCATCCCGACAGAGATTTATGCACGACCTGCGGCCTGCCCTCTCACAAGCGACCCGGACGCTCCCGTGACAACGACGACTGCGGCTACAACAGACCCAGTCGTGCCAGCGTTTACCGCCTGACGGCATCAACCGCGAGTGCTATTTACCCTATGGTTTTCGTGAGTTTGACGAAGACTGAAAGGCGCCCATGACTCCGTTTCGAAACATCGCTGCGATCGTGGTTTTCTCGCTTGCTACCGCAGGCGCAATGGCTGCATGCGGGGGCTCCGACTCCAAGTCATCGAACTCTGGCTCATCACTGACTATGAGCGGAAGCGAATCCACCGAAACAACGACGGCATCTTCTGGCTCTGCATCACTCATTACCGTCAACATCACCTACGTCTCGTGCACCGGATCAACGCTCACGATCACCACGGACAATGCTTCGCTTTCCAGCGCCGAAGTCACTCGTTATGACGCATCTGACATGCAGAAGAGTTCTTCGATGACCAAGAACGCGGACGGCTCATGGTCAGGATCAATTCCGAGCGGCGCCGGTTATGACGACCGAATCACCGTCTTTGCGACGGGCACCGACGGCAAGAAGTCCTCGCGTAGTTCTCCCCTTCCGCTACAACTTCAAGACGGGACCATGGGAACCTGCAGTTAACTGCGGCCAAAACTTTCGTTCTGTTCGGGAGATAGCGTTCGTTTGTGGAGATCAGCGGACTAACCCAAGTGACATCCACGAACGTGACTTCACCGACGATCGCCTTGGTGATGATCGTCAAGGACGAAGCGCACATCATCACCGAAGCGTTTGATTCGGTTCGAGACGTCATCGATACCTGGACAATCGTTGACACCGGATCCACCGATGGCACTCAGGACCTGATTCGCGCCTACTTCGCCGATGCCGGAATTCCCGGCGAACTCCATGAGCGCGAGTGGGTCAATTTCGCTCACAATCGCTCGCAGTCTCTTGAACTCGCTCGAGCCACGGCTGACTATTCCTTTGTGCTTGACGCTGATGATCGGCTCGTCGGCCAGATTGATCTTTCCTCACTCTCTGCTGACGCCTACATGTTGCGGATCGGCGAAGGCCTTACTTACTGGCGTACCCAACTCTTTTGCAATCAACGAGCGTGGGAGTACCGCGGCGTGCTGCATGAATACGCCGCATGCGCCGAACCCTGCGGACCAATCGAACGACTCGACGGTGACTACTACATCGACACTCGTCGCCTTGGCGCGCGAAACCTCGTGACCGACAAGTACGAACGCGATACAGAAGTTCTGCGAGCTGAACTCGAGCGCAATCCCGATGATTCACGCACGGTCTTCTATCTCGCTCAAAGCCGAATGGATGCTGGCGATCCGCTCGAGGCCTACGAGCTCTATACCCGACGCACCGAAATGGGCGGTTGGGAAGAAGAGATCTTCTATTCCCACCTGCAACGCGCGCGGGCACTTGAGCGCATGGGAACGAATTGGGATCGTGTGCTTTCCACCTATTTGCAGGCGTGGAATTTCCGACCGTCTCGCGTCGAACCACTTGTTGAAGTTGCTCGTCATTACCGATCTACAAGCGAGTGGGAACTTGCTCACCTCTTCGCTTCGCGCGCGACCGACATCGACTTCCCCGAAGAGGAACTGCTGTTCGTTTCGGCTGATGCATACCGCTGGCGCTCTGCAGACGAGCGATCAATCGCGGCCTATTACACAGGGCGCTACCGCGAGAGTTTTGATTTGTGCGTTTCGCTGCTGAATAGTCCTTATCTTCCTCTCGACCAACGTGATCGCGTGCTCAGCAACCGCGATTTCTGTCTCCCCCATCTCTTTGCAGAGACACCGACGCGGCCAACCGAGACCATTGAACGCCTCACTCAACGTTTCCGCGGACCTGCTGCCAAGCCCAAGGTCACCCTCACAATTACGACCTGTCGTCGACGCGAACTTTTCGACATCACCATCGACTCATTCCTCAGTAACTGTCTCGATGTCGACTCGATCGACCGGTGGATCTGTATCGATGACGGATCAAGTGAGGAAGACCGCGCGTCAATGGCTGCGCGCTATCCGTTTTTCGAATTCATCTGGAAAGACCGCTCCACAAAGGGTCACGCCCGCAGTATGGAAATACTGCGGAATGAAGTTTCGTCGCCCTATTGGCTGCATCTTGAAGATGACTGGGAGTTCTTCAGTCCCGATAACTACATCGAGCGAGCACTGAACATCCTTGACGACGATTCTTCAATTGCTCAGGTGCTGTTCAATCGCAATTACGCCGAAATCGTCACCGAGCGCTCAATTCCCGGTGGCGAACTGCGAACGACCTCTGTTGGCAAACACCCGTATCGGCTGCACACCCATTTCGAACGAGGCAGTGCCGAGTACGAACAATTCAACCGTGACATCGCCAACGGCGCAGCTAATAATGCGTACTGGCCCAACTTCTCGCTTCGGCCATCGATCATGCGCACCGACGCCATCAAGTCGATTGGTGCATTCGACGCAGAAGCTCGGCACTTCGAACTCGACTTCGCCCAGCGCTTCACCGCGGCCGGCCTGCACAGCGCGTTTTTCGACACGATCTGCACCTTCACCATTGGCACACCCACCACTGACAGCGGACCAAACCGAATACCCAATGCCTATGACCTCAATGGTGAACCGCAGTTCGGAAGAGAGCGACTCGCAGCAGCCACCACAACCGTTCGCCTCGCGAGTTTTTGGGGCTCACCCGAAGAGGTCAATGCCAGCTTTTCTCGCCAAACAAAGGGCGAAGGACGCTGGGACAACATCGTCCTGACCGACGCTGACGACGCAGACCTGACGGTCATCTTGAACCACCCCAGCACGATGACCGTCGAAAACGCCAAGTCGATCGTCATTCATATGGAACCTTCGGCAGGTATCGCCAAATGGGGCGGTTGGTCAGACCCGAAGAGCGAAGAATTCCTCCACGTTCGTCGCCATTCACACTTTCCCAATGTTGCCGAATGGCATTTGGGCGCAACTTGGGCCGAACTCGGTGGAGGCGGACATTTCGCTGCTCCAATCGAAAAGTCGCGCAATCTCTCAACCGTGATTTCCAACAAAATGTCGGACCCTGGACACCGATTGCGCGTGGAGTTCGTACAGCACCTCGCGGCCAACGAGGTCGACATCGATGTTTTTGGATTCGGAACAATCGAAGGCGTCATCAACCACAAGGGTTCCTTACCCCTGCGCGATAAGCGGAATGGTCTTTTTCCGTATCGCTACACGTTCGCGGCGGAAAACCATTCTGAGCACAACTACGTCACCGAAAAACTCTTCGACGCACTCCTTAGCGAATGTCTTTGTTTCTACTGGGGCTGTCCGAACCTCGAACAACTCGTAAACCCCGACGTATTTGTTCGCCTGCCCCTTGAAGACCCGGTGGAAAGTCAGCGGATCATCGAAGAGGCAATCGCGAACGATCTCTGGAGTCAGCGCATCGACGCGATTCGCGCCGAGAAACGGCGAGTTCTTGACGAGTACCAACTGTTCCCGGTTCTTGAGCGCGTCATTGACGGCATTCGTCGTTTCGATGCGTTACCAATTCGCGTCATCAACCTTGATCGTCGACCAGACCGCTGGGCCTCGTTCACCGAAGGCCTCGGCCGCCAGACCGACCCCGCCACTGCTGCGAAATTCGAACGTGTTGCTGGCATCAATGGTCTTGAGCTCGAACTGACGCCGGAGATTCAACATCTCTTCCGCCACAACGATTTCAACTACCGCCGTGGCATCGTTGCTTGCGCGCTCACGCACCTGGATCTTTGGCAGCAGGTCGCTTATGGCGATGACGACATGATGCTCATCGTCGAAGATGACATCACCATCGTTGAAAACTTTCGCGATCGTTTCATCGATGCCCTCGGACAGCTCCCCGTGGCCGAAAACTTCGATCTCGCGTTCCTCGGTTCACATCATTGGGACTCGGCCCCCGACCGCACCGGCCTTTCGCCACGCAATTGTTGGCGCCCGATGAAGTGGGAAGAGTTCCTCGGCGGCACCTTCGCCTACCTCATCACCAAAGGCGGGGCTCGGCGTCTGCTCGAGATTGCCGAACGCGACGGCATCCAAAACGGCATCGATTGGTTTCCGCTCCGGCACAGTTCAGAACTTCGTGCACTTGAGTGCATTCCCGAGCTCGTGACTTCTCCGCTCGCGTGGCCCGGCCGCACGGGTGACTCCGATATTCAACACGACCTCGAACCGCTGCAACCTTCTTCCACCGACTCTGCTCTCTCTAGCGGAGATTCAGCGATTTCAACCGACTAGATTCAGCACATCTCGTTCTTGCGCAGTTCGAGATTTGGGTGGAGACCCGCACGCCATGGAACGTTCTGATTCTGCTGGACCCCTTTCCCAGGACGACAGCGCTGCCACAAATGAAGAACTTTCTGCGCGGGAGAAGATCAACACGACGCCGCTTTCACGCCGTCGTGTCATCACTGGTCTCGCCGGTGTTGGCGGACTCTTCGTCGCTCGCAAACTTCTTCCGGGCAATCTCGACATCATTCGCAGCGTTGCTGCCGCAACCGCAGCTGGCGACGCGCCCGCCGGTTCAATCACCGCAACATTTGAATTCGTCAATGGCGACATCACCATCGACGGTGTCACCTCGCTGGCTGGCGGCACCGCTGTCAGCATCACAATTACTGCGTATTTGAACGGTGAATTGATGCCGCCAGGTGGCTCGTCGGCCACTCGAGTCGTCACCGCAACAACTGCAGCCGACGGTACGTTCTCCACCACCGCAACCTTCAGCGGCGCAACAAACAACAACTCGAATCAGTTCACACTCGAGCTTGAAACCGCTCCCGACGCGCAGGGCTACTACCTCATCGGCGCAATCGTGACGCCGACACCGCCGCCTGGATTGGCTGGCGCCACGGGCCCGACCGGCGCGCAAGGTCCTGTTGGCGTTACTGGCCCGACTGGTTCGCCTGGCTATGCACCGACTGGTCCGCAAGGGCCGATCGGACCTGTCGGCCCCACGGGCGCAGCCGGTCTTTCGATTGGTCCCACTGGCCCACAAGGAAACATGGGTCCCACCGGCCCGATGGGCGGCATCGGGCCGACCGGCGCAACCGGTGTCATGGGCGAAGACGGTGCCACCGGACCAGCAGGCGCAGTTGGCGCCACTGGGCCGACCGGCCCCACGGGCGAGGCCGGCATCCAAGGCGACACCGGTCCAACCGGCTTGTGGGGTCCAACAGGCCCAACCGGCGATATGGGACCGACCGGTCCGCAAGGCCCCACCGCATTTTCGCCTGCAGGTTTCTTCTCGCTCGGTTCGTTCACTGCCGTGAGCGGAACTCGCCCAGTTCGCCCCGACATCTTTGTGTGGAACTTCGTTCCCGGTGCCGCGCCTGGTCCGGTTGGCCAGGCAGGTCCCACCGGAGCAACCGGTATCGCCGGCGGCTTCGGCCCCACCGGCGTAACGGGCCCGACCGGCCTTGGCCCGACCGGCCCAACTGGTCCGGCGGGACCGCAGGGCCCAACTGGCGTCGCAGGATTCACGGGCATCGCTGGTCCCACCGGTGCGGCCGGCGCGACCGGACCGACTGGCCCTCAAGGTTTCGACGGCCCGACCGGCGCACAGGGTGCAATCGGCAACACTGGCCCGACCGGCGTGCAAGGACTGACCGGCGACACCGGACCAACCGGCGCCGCAGGGCCAATGGGCATGACCGGTTCGACAGGAGCAACCGGCGAGTGGGGAGCCACTGGACCGACCGGCCCCGAAGGCCCCACCGGGATGATGGGCGACTCAGGTTTCGCGCCGACCATTTCGCCTGATCCCAACTCTCGTTATCTTCCACCTGGTCCCGATGGTCCGACCGGCCCGACCGGCGCCGCAGGACCCTTTGGTGCTTCTGGGCCTCCCGGACCAACCGGTGCATTTGGACCTACGGGTCCGACTGGACCGATGGGCCCAATCGGCGCGGTGGGACCGACCGGTTTTGCTGGTGGCACAGGGCTCGTCGGCCCGACTGGTGAGCAAGGCCCGACGGGCCCGATGGGTCCAATCGGAAACACCGGCCCGACAGGCGTTATGGGTGACACCGGACCTACGGGCGCGGCTGGCCTCGATGGCGACACTGGTCCCACCGGACCGACCGGCATGAGCGGGTTCATAGGCGATACCGGCCCGACAGGTGCCGATGGAGCCACTGGCTGGCCCGGGCCGACTGGTCCCACCGGCCCGATGGGCGATACCGGTCTTGCGCCCGGATCCTTTGGTGGAACTGGCGGAGCTGGAGGAACTGGTGGCGCCGGCGGCAACGGTGGCGCTGGAGGATTGCTCGGCGGAAATGGTGGCAACGGTGGAAACGGCGGCGTTGGCGCTTACGCCGATCCCACACCAGGCGAGCCGGTCCTTTGGCCCGAGTCCTACACGATTCCGCTCGACCTTCTCGGTGGCGACACCGGACCGACTGGCCCCGACGGCCCGGTTGGTCCCACCTTCACCGGTTAAGCCGACCACGAACTGACTGATTGAGGGCCGATCACCTTCGGCTCTCTTTCAGCGCGCACATTTACGCGCGCTTCGTGCGTTACTTCCCCATCGGCGGATCCGAACCTGTTGCGACCACGCAACGAGTTCGTTGATTCGCCACCCAATCCCCCGACTGAGGAGTCGCCCATGACCGAACCCGAACGCCCCACCAACATCGCCGAAGGCCTTCCCGCCTTCGTTGCCCTTCCGTTGACACCATCATTCGATGCCATCACCACACAACGGGTCATCGGCGCGATGTGCGGTTCCGCGGTTGGCGATGCACTCGGTGCGCCGTTCGAGTTCCTTGCCGCCGGGTCCTATCGCGCTCGATTCCCCGAAGCCGTTCTTGGAGGCGCCGGCGAAATGTGCGGCGGTGGGACATTCAATTGGCGAAGCGGCGAGTTCACCGACGACACGCAAATGGCGATCGCACTTGGTCAGTCAGTAATTGCGTGCGGTGGTTTCGATGCGGCTGATGTGTGGGCTCGCTTCACTGCATGGCGACGCAGCGCAAAAGATTGCGGCATTCTCACTGGACGTGTGTTGTCACGCGGCGACTGGGTTGACGCGGCCGAAGTTGCTCACAACGCAATCGGGCGAAGCGCTGCCAACGGCGCACTTATGCGGGTCACACCACTCGCGCTGACCTGGAGTAGCGCCGACGAAAAAACGCTCATGACCGTTGCGCGCGCTCAAGCTTCGCTCACCCACTTCGACCCCGCAGCCGGATGGGGTGCGGCAATTGGTGCAGCGCTGATTCGTCGAGCGGTACTTGGTGAAGATCCGATCGCGGCATTGCCCGAAGTGTTGGCGCGAGTTGATGAATCCGATCGTGAACGTTTCGCAGCGATGCTCGATGCATCATGGGAGCCGAACGCTTCCGAAGATCCATCGAATGGATCGGTGTGGACATGTTTGGCACAAGCGGTGTGGGCAGTGCGCCACAACGCGCGATTCGAAGATGTTGTGGTTGCCGCAATCGAGTTGGGCGGGGACACCGACACCGTTGCAACCGTTGCCGGCGCGATTGCTGGCGCGCGAGACAGCGTGCAAGCAATTCCTTCTCGATGGTTGACGTATCTCAACGGTGAAGTGGAAACTCCGGACGGCATTGAGCGGTTCGGCAATCCGGCGATGCAAGATTTCGCTCGGGCGTTGATTGGTCGCGGCCCTGTGCCGGCGACGGCTGCCGAACCAGCGGCTGGTCCCACCGAAGTTGCACCCGGTGTGCACGCTGCGAATTTGTTTGGCGCAACGACCGTTCCCGTTTCATGGGGTGTGGTGTCGTTGTGCCGAACGTTCGGTGCGTTTGATGGTCACGCAGCGCGCCGCGAGGTGTACTTGATCGATCAGGCAGAGCCGGCGAATGCCGATGCTGGTGCGGCGGTGCGTGACGCGGTCGATGCGATAGACGCGTTCTTGGCCGACGGACGCACGGTGGTCGTGCATTGTCATGGCGGCCACAGCCGCACCGGGCTCGTGTTGAAGGCATGGGCGATGCGCACGCACGGGTTCTCCGAGCGAGAGGCGCATGTGTGGCTGGCCGAGCGGTGGGATCAGTACCAGGACTATCAGCGCTCGTTTATCGAGCTACTCGAGACGGAGTGGTAACCGAAAATTGTTGATAGTCCATCAACTTCCAACAGTTGCCAACCCCGACGCTCGGCCCATGACTCGCCGAGCCACGAGAATCGGCACCGGAAGCACTACGAGCGCAATGAGATCCCAGTGATCTTGCGCAAGGAATATCGGACGAACGCCTGGAATCGGGGCCCCATTCAGAGCATCAACAACTGCAAAGCCCGGCCAGAAGAAGTAACCCATCACATTTCGATAGAAATCGCTTGCGGGATTCCATGTCTTAATGAGTGCGAACGCCACGCCCACGATCACGGTTGCAATCACGACAGCGCGATATGTCAGCTCCCAAGGCCTCCATCGAATGAGAAATCGGACCGCCTCCATGAGCGCAACTATCAAAAGTGGGAAGTAGATCAATCCTGCAAAGTCCGAAACTTTGCCGCTCAAAATTCCCGGATGATCAACTTTTAACCATCTGTCGTTCGCTACCACTGCAACCAAAGCGACTATGCATACCGGTCGCATCAATAGGTCGCCCGGCCATCTACCCCGACCTTGAACCTCGACTGCACTCTTGTCGTTAACAGAAGGCAGTCGAGGTTCTCCGAGGTCGGAATTCACTGACGAATTGAGATCACTGAATCGCGAAGAATCGCTGATCTTTTGCGGTGTCAAGAGTCATCACCGGTTCGCCGAGAAGCACGGCACCGGCGATTTGCGCTGTTGGAACTTCATAAACGAGCACTCCCGTTGCTGTCGCACCGGGCTGCATCTGTGCGGTAGATGAAAATTCGTTTGCAACTCCGGCCGCAAAAGAGTCATCAATTGCAACACCTGAAGTTGGCAAGATGCTGAATTTCACATTTATGAATGGCGATGCGGGCTTACCTGAATTGTTCGTCACTGACACATTGATCGTGACGAACTGACTACCCGGGTCAGGCGTGTTGAACATGTTCGCAGCCTTCAATTCTGCGTCTGCGTTCAGTTGTGCCGAGTTCACCTTGACATCCCAGCCCTTTGCGACGGTGACAGCAGTTCCGATCGGGATCGGTGATGCGGCCGTTGAAGTTGCAGCTTCCGATGATCCGCTCGCAGCAGTTCCGTTGCTTCCGCTGCTGCTCTTGCTCGACGATCCCTCGCCCATCGTTGCGACGACTGCGAAAACGATTACTGCTGCACCCAAAGAATTTCGGACCCAATTCCGAGACATACCCGCTCCTGTTTTTCGTTAATTCCGCCAAGCCAGTTGCATGACTTCAAAGCGAACGCTACCCGCGCAGATTCACTTGAGAAGACGGCGGAGTCGGTAACTTTCTCGACTCAAGTGCAATCACTTAGGACTAGGTAGCAGCATTAACTATTCGTCAGTCATTAATGACTTTAACGACACGTTTTCGTACCAAGAGTCGGTGTGCTTTAAACGCTCACGCGGTCGCAATAACGGCGGGTGAAGGGTTTCCGCCCAGCCACGCCGGTATTGCTTTGCGGGACGACCGCGCGTGCTCGGCTTCAACCGAAGTTCGGACGACTGCAGGCTGAGGCTCAACATTTCGTGGTCGCCAGGCGGTGATGACCGATACGACTCGTCGTCGTCCGCTTCGAGGAATCCTTCGATATGCAGCACACGCTTATTAAAGGTCGCACGATCAACCTCGTAACCCCACACCGCTTCGCAGGCGTGGCGAAGTTCAGTGAGTGTGAATGATTCCGGACATAACTCAAGAATTGCGGAGGTCTCTTCCACCAAACCTCGAATGAAGCCGAGCGCATCGATGAGGATCTGATCGTGATCAAATGCGAGTGAAATTTCACCGTCGAGAATTCTGCGGATTGGGACGATCTCAACTTCGTTGGCGTCGGTTCCTGCCTCGAGTGCAACATTGATCTGGGCGAGGGCAGTGTGAGCAACCGTGACGACTCGCATGCGTGGATCGCGATTGGGTCTTCCATAGGCCCGGAACTGATGGACCGCCGATTCATCAAGCTCGAGTCCCGCTTCTTCGTGAAGCTCCCGCAGCGCTGCTTCGGGCAGGTCTTCATCCTCGTGAACGAAACCTCCGGGCAGCGCATAACGGCCGGCTTCGGTGTCGCCGCCCCGAACAATAAGGACGGCAGCGAGTTCCTTCCGAGGGACCTGGCCCGACTTCTCGGGAACCGGGAGGTCGATGAGCGTGAACACGGCGATATCGACGGTGACTGCAAAAGGCGGGAAGTCGCTTGGGTTGTACTCCGTCTCTGCCATAGGCCCACATTATGTGTCGACTTGACACAGTTTCCACTTTCTGGCATTATGAGGCTGTCGACAGCAAATAAGTAGCTCGTTCAGGGTACGCACCTAGGACTGTCACAGGAGGTCTTCATACTGAGTCCCCTTCCCCAAATCCCGGCGGCGGGCGCTGGCCGGAGAACAGGAGTCCCACTTGGCACATCAATTCAACACTTCCCCCAACAACGACCCTCGCCACTTCGGCGCCCGGGTCTTCATCACCGCCCAGGGCTTGGCCCGGGGCCGATATGAGCGCGGCTCCGACGCCGGCGCTCACGACATGGCCATGTTGGTCTTCCTCCAGTTCTGGTCCGACCCGGCCCGATGGATGGCGACCTACACCCCAGAGAAATTTGCGGCGGTGTCACTTCGTAAGCGCGCCGAAGATTGGCGTCGTTCCGAGCGCATCCAACGCGGCCAGGGTGCGCGCATCGTTGAGCGCAATGGTGAGCGCTCGGCTCAACGCGACGTCGGTTCACTCGACGAGATCACCGAGCACATTGGCGAGACCGTCAGTAGCTGTCACGATGTCGCCGAGACCGCGACTACCACCATTATCGTGAACGAAGCACTCGACATGCTCACCGAACTTCAGCGTGAGTTGGTTTGGCGAGTCGATGTCGAGGGTTACACCGTTGTCGAGACCTCGCGTCATCTCGACAAGAGCCGCGCCTATTGCCAGCGCGAGCTGGGCAAAGCGCGCGAGTTCATCCGCGAGTACGTGATCGCGGCATAAACGTTGCCGCAGTGTCCGTCGCAAAAGTGCGACGGACTTTATTGCAGATCGCTGTGCACATTTCGCCGGAGGTCGTGCGTTTCTTCTTCAGACAAGGCGAGGAGGTTGCCACCATGGCGATCGAACAGTTGGAACGGGCGTCGGTGGGACGCCCGATTACACGGGGTGGAGTGTCACTCTTCCCCATCTACATCCACGGCGGCGGTGGCATCGATATTGGTGCTCGACCAGCCGACGTCCAGATCACCGAACAAGGTTCGGCCGAAGTCCCGACAATCACCGTTACCAATTCCGGGCAGCGTCCCGCGTTGTTGGTGGAAGGCGAAACCGTCACCGGTGGTCAGCAGAACCGAGTGCTGAACGTGTCGGTGCTTGTTCCTGGTGGCGCAACCATCAACGTTCCGGTGTCGTGTGTCGAGGCCGGTCGTTGGAATGGCCGTTCGGCATTCGAACGTGGCCGCACGTTTGCTCCGCGTCGTGTGCGACGGGTCAAGAACATGACCGTGAGCGATTCCGTGCGACGCGGCGGAGCGAAGTCTTCCGATCAGGGCGCAGTGTGGAACAGCATCGATTACGAGCTTGATCGCTTGAAGGTCGACTCACCATCACGTGCCATCCATGCATCGGAGATGTTGTTCGAAGCCGACAACGGATTAGCGATTGCCGCGCAAGAACTTGCTGGCATCGGCCCGTTGCCAGGCCAGTGCGGGATTGTGCTGGGCCACGGCAAGCGCATCGTTGCAGCAGAAATCTTCGCAACGCCGGAGCTGCTTGCGGCGAACTGGGAAGCACTGGTTCGTGCAGCGTTGCTCGATGCGCCCGACTTCGTTGAGGGTCAACCGTCGATTTCTCGTGCATTGCGTTTCGTGACTCGACTCGGCACCGCACGCGGCACTAGTTCCCCCGGTGTCGGCCTCGGCGAAGAACTGCACTTGGAGACCACTCGCATCGTCGGCCAGGCGCTCACGCTTGACGGTGCCGTGGTGCACGCAAGCGCATTTGCTCTCGCAGCCTGATTTTTAGGTTGAGAGATGGCTCTGGCGGGAGCCAGAAGGGCCGTCCCCGGCGGGGGGCGGCCCGTTTTTCGTTTTCAATGGCTTTCCGAACGTCGAACAATCGTCTGCACAAAGTCCACGAGATACTCATCATCGGGTTCCGACGGATACGCCGCGCGCAGCGCTGCCACGACTTCCTCAGCGGAACTGAAATCCGTATGCGGCCAAATCATTTCGAGGTCATCGATGTCAGGGTCTCTTGCCGCGTAGAGCTTCATCAAAAAGAGATCACGCATTGAGGCCCCAAAGACTCGAAGTTGGGGATTATCAAGCAGAAGTTCGCAGGTTTCTAAACTGAATGACATCGGAATGAATGCAACAGCACGATCATTCAACCAACCAACGTCTAAGTCATGTCGCTGTGCGACAACTGCTGCTGCCGCAAGTATTTCAGCATCCAACCCGGTTATGGAATCAATATCTGTCGTAGACGTGCGAAGGCCACAGAGCGACAGCATCGCTCCATCGGCAATCACAACAATTTTTGGCCCACTATTTCGAGGCAGTTGTTCTGCGAGTTGGTCCAACAACATACGGATCGCTTCGGCATCGAGTTCCACGCCACCCTTTCACCGCTCAGCGAGTTCTCCAGAGGCTGTCGGCGGTGACGAAGATGTTGCGAGCAGCGAGTTGGGGCGGCGTTGTTGCCCGCGCCCGTTTCTGCATTGTTGGCGTTCCCGGCGAGATCCATTCAGAGTCATCTGGCCTGACTTTGCCCACCCACCCCGGGCGAGGCAACGCCGCGTCGTCTCGAACTTTTTCGGCAATGCCAGCCAACATGTTGTCGATTAGTAATGAGCCGCTCGGTGCGGGCGCTCGCGACGTTGAAGGCGCACTCCACTCGGGGTGACGGTGGAGCCCATCGAGAAACGCACGAAAGGCTGTCCAACGCGGCCGGGGAATTCCATCGGCGTCGAGCCGCCACTCTGTAGAGAGGTCGGCGATCGAAGGGATCGATTGACCGGCAACTGCTATCAAGAGTTGACACCCGGTCACGTCAAGAAGTTTTGAGAGCATCCCCAATGTCGGGTCGACCTGGCCACTTTCGATTCGGACAACTGTCGACGCGGCAACTCCAGCACATCCCGCTAGATCACGGATTGAGAGCCCCGCTGCGATACGCGCGTTGTGGAGCAGTTCTGCTGGAGCATTCATACTGTAAGCATAAATGCGCACAGTCAGCAGAGCAACCCATCGGGGCCAACGTCATCGTCTTGGGTCTTCCGATTCGTTGCGCCCGAGAGCTTTCTGAATTCGATTGACTCGACGGCTGATGTCAGATCGACGCACGGGATCGTTGATTCGACCGAGACGCACTCCGGCCAGCAAGTAGGCCAAGTCTTCGGTGCGCGCTTCAACCGTGATCACTTCGCACACTTCGAAATTCCCGCGCCCAACATCGCGCACAACAATTCGGTGTTCAGGCTCGCCTATGACTTCGACAACGATCTTTCCGCAGTCGGTGAGATCGCCGGTCTTCGCGTAATCCTGCAACCGACGCGGCACGAGTTCGCCAGCATCAAGTTGTTTGAGAAGACGAAGAACTTCCTTCACAACCTCTGGGGAACGCTTCGCGATTCGACGAAGATCCTCTACCGCCTCATCAAGGAACGTGACGTTCGCGTATGCACGCGACTTCTTTGCACTCACAGAGTGTCGAGATCAATGCCAAGTTCGGTTGCGACCTCGGCGAGTGATGTTCGGTTGCCTTTGTCGGCAGCAAGTCGTTCTCTGATGCGTTCTGCAATGGCGATGTCTTCGGCCACATCGAGCAACAACTCGAAGGTGGCATAGGGAAGCAGCACGGCTTCGGCCTGGCGGTGGTCGCCGAACACCACTGGTTCGGCATCGATGCCCTCGGCCCGGAACCGGGCGACATGAGTCGTGAGTTGTTCTCGAGCGCTTGAGATCGTTTCCGGCATGGCAAAACTCCTGTACAGGTTCCTGTACATATTACTGTAGAGCGTGTCCGGTTCACAAGGGACAGAAGGACGAAATGGCGGCGCGAACCCACGACCGATGCCTCAGGTCGGCAGTACATTCGACCCAGGCGGATCGACGGAGGCAGCGGTGTTTGAGAAGTTCAAGGCCAAGCGGGCAGCAGCCAAGGCAGAACGCGAAGCAAAGGCCGAAGCAATGCGCGCCGCCAAACTCGCGGCCGAACGCGAGTCCATGCGGAGCGCCATTGTCGAGGAACTCGAATTCGCCGAAGCGAGGCTCGAGGCCGTGCGCAACTTCCACGGCGTCACCGGTGCCGACAAACCTGACGACATCAATGTTGTGGTGAAAGCCGGCGAGTCGATTTACTGCCATGTCACCGATGCAGTGTTGGTCGAGCCCCGCAAAGGCCCCGGCCAGTGGAAAGGTCGCAGTCAAGGCATTTCGATGCCAATTCCCGGCACACGGTTGCGCTACCGAGTCGGCGCATCGAAAGGCACGTTTCAACAGGGTGAAGAAACACCCACGCCGATCGACACCGGAACCTTCACCGTCACCAGTACGCGCGCCATCTTCACCGGGCAGAAACATTCACGGGAATGGGCGTGGTCGAAGTTGCTGAGCGTGACGAACTACGACCCAGGCTGGACAGCCATGGCCGTTTCGAACCGCCAGAAGATCAGTGGTGTTGGAGTCGATAGCGCCAATCGTGAATTGTTCGAGTTCTGGATCGATCTTGCCGTTGCGCGCGCGACTGGAGACATTGAGTCACTCGAGGCCGATTGTCAGAGTGACGTTGATCAACTCAACGAACAGTTAAATGCGCTTGGTCCGGCGCCGACTGCTGCCGGCGAGTTGCCGCCGGCGAACTGAAATTGCGTTACAGGGCGTTATCAGTACGAGTTTGAATCGGAATTGATCGCACCGATGATCACGAAGATCATCCAGATGAGGAAAAGACCGATGGCGACTGCGCCACAGATTGCGCCGGCAAGAGCCATTCCCCGGCCTTGAAGTGCGCCGCCAGAGTCTTCGACCTTCTTCTTGCCGATAATGCCGAAGATCAGGCCAAGAATCGCCGGGACGACTCCGATACCGCAGAGAACAAGTGTGGCGAGTCCTGAGATACCGCACACAAGCGCGGCAATCGACATGCCGTCATTCTTCGGGCCGACCGGGGCGTAATACGCGGGTTGCGGTGCTCCGTAGGCCGGCGGCGCAGGCGGAGTTGGAGGTGCAGGTGGATACCACTTGCCGTCGGCCGCCTGCCACCAACCTGGACCTTGAGATACGTCACTCATGTTTTCCGCCAATCGTTTTTCTCGTAGATGTCTATGTCGCCTAGATCAAACTCTAGAACTAGAGACTTGACTGCGCCTTCACTCTTCGATGCGTTGAGGTCAGCCGCATTAGGGACGTCCGGCTGCTTGTGCCGCAAGCGTTTGCGCCTGACTCACGAGCTGTCGGTAGTTATTGATGTCGTTCTGATTGCGAACGGGTAATTGCGTCATGTGAACAAGGTTTCCGCTACGAACTGATACCTCGGCGTATCCAGTGACAGTTGTTTCCTTTACAAGAAGAAACAGAAGCCCAACAAGACACAGGAGAGTGAAGACGATCGTGAGAACAATCGCCCAGGTCGGAATCTTGCTTTCGGTCGTCGTTCGATCAATAAATAGCCACTGAGAACCCGCAAGTTCGGCGTTGCCGTTCGGCGTCACAACCGTGTCGTAGGTGATGCCGATATCGCCAATTGTGAGAACAAACCCGCTCGCGGCGGCAGGAGGTGGCGGAAGGGGAACGGGTGCAGCCACCGGTTCAACCGGTGCGTACCACTTGCCGTCCGTGGCCATCCACCAGCCATCGCCTTGCGAAACATCGCTCATCACGTCCACCTGTCACCAAGCCAATGCCCGTCGCATTGCCGCCGACGAAGACGCTACTCATCTCTATGGGCGAACTGAGGACAAAACGCGAATCGACCCGGCGTGCGGGGCGCCGGGTCGATTCCGAATGAGTGATCGTCGAGCAAGCGGGCGGTCGCTGCTCAGTTGTCACTCAGTGAACTTGTGAAGCAATCAGCTTTGCTGAAGTGACTGCGGAACAACGCTTCCCTGCGTAGTCGGCGCTGTCGGCTCGATCGGAACGGCGTTATCGGGCCTCATCTGGCCTCGGCCTTGACCCGGCATCATTTCGTCACCGGGCATCATGCCGCCCTTCTGACTGCCGCCACGTTGATTGCCCATCCCAGGACCTTGCTGCTTTTGTTCCATACGACCTTTGTCGCCGCGGCCACCATGGCCGTCGTCGTCATCGAAGGCGAACCATCCGATCAACAGGCCAAGGAGCAATGCCACAACGGCAGCGCCGCCTGCAATCGCCGCAACGACACCTTTGCTTGCGCCGCTCGAGGCAGCTTGCGCAGTCGGTGGATTCTCCGGCGGGGCTGGAGTTGCCGCTTCGCTCGCAGCCACAGGCGTTTCAGCAGTTGCCGAGGGGTCTGTGGTCTCGGAGGATTCCGGTGTCTTGTCTTTTGAGTTCTTTCCCATGGCTCACAGGATCACCGCTGAAGGTGAGAGGAAGGTGTGAATCCGGTACGAATCGGGGAAAAGTACAGAATTTCTCAGAAATCCGTAGCGCAATCCGGGCACCAGTCCTCAGGCGTGCAGAAACCACACCAGTCGCAGCACTCACAACAGAACACCGCAGCCATGAGCTCCTGGAGTTCTTCGTGCTGTGCAGCGTAAGCACGCTCGAGTCGTCGTTCACGACCTCGAGCACGCCTCCACCCAATGAACAGCGCGCCGGT
>JAURMR010000004.1 GCA_030830565.1 Acidimicrobiales bacterium | reverse complement strand
TGGCCATGGCCTGCCATAGGCTCACGAATCGTCCCTGTCGTTGTTCAATCCACCGCCGGCGGTAGTCATGTCTTCCACAACTCCTCCCGGATCTGACTCCGACGGAACTGAAACCCCCTCCGATTCCTCAAGCGCTGCTTCCTCAAGCTCTGCCGCTCTTGATCCGCTCACCGCACTATTGCGTGAAGTCGAAGGAACGTCGGACCCAGCGAGCGCGGATTCTGCGACGGCCTCCCAGAACCCGAACCTTCCACCTCCTCCCGGCGACACGAAGGGGAAACGTCGCAAGAAGGCGCGAACTCCGAAACCACGTTGGCTGAAAATCACTGCGCTCGTACTCGCGCTTCTCCTTCTGCTTCCAACGATCTCGTTCACCAACGCGATGATTACTACCGAGAACCTTTCGTTTGCCGAGCGCGGTGCCGAATGGATGCGCGACAACCATCTCGGTGGGGTGCTCAACACTGTCGAAAGCTGGTGGCTGAGCAAGAACCAACCAAAAGAAGGTGGCGAGCCTGATCGTGCGATCGACGTTCCCCGCAATGCCGATGCTGGACCTACAACCACCGTGAAGTCCATCGCTCCGCACCTTCCTGCTCCGCAAAACGTTCAAGTTCCCGAAGGCGTCACTCCCGTTGCCAACGAAGGTGTGTGGCAACCCGTCGGACCACTCGTTGGTGGCGCGCAAACGATGTACACCACGCAGGTTCGCCCCGACTCGGTGCACACCTCCATCCTCGATGGACTTGTATGGATTGATCCAAAGCTTGTGAATTTCGAGGTTTTCCCTGGCACCGAAGAGCCCGGCGGTAAATGGGCAAAGCCCTCGCAGGTTCCGATGGACCGTCGCCTTTCACTCATCGCCGCATTCAACGGCGGATTCCGAATGGACGACGCCAAGGGCGGCTTCTACATGGACGGCGTCACGCAACGTCCACTTCGCGACGGTGCAGCGTCGTTCGTTACCTACAGCAATGGCACGGCGACCGTTGGACAATGGGGCCGCGACGTCACCATGACCCCAGAGGTCACTGCTGTTCGCCAGAACCTTGACCTCATCATCGACAACGGCGGTGGCCCACCCAATCCCGGCGGAGTGCCCGCAGCAACTGCTGCACCTGGCGCGCTTGTCCCCGGTCTCGTTGACAACGTCGACGGGAAATGGGGCGCGACATTCGGCAACAAGGTCTACGCATGGCGTTCTGCAGTTGGCGTCACCGCCGACGGCGCAATCGTTTATGGCTACGGCGACGGTCTCTCGTCGCTCTCTCTCGCCAATCTGATGTTGCGGGCCGGTTGTGTTCGGGCCATGCAGCTCGACATCAATACCGTGTGGACGACATTCAACTTCTACAACTCCACGCGCTTCCTCGACCCATCATCGGTTGAAGGCACGAAATTGCTCCCGGAATCGTTCAAGAGCGCAAACCGGTACCTTTCCTCGGATGCACGAGACTTTGTGGGTATCTTCGCCCGCACTCTCTAAATCACAACACGTCGTTCCATGACTCAACCGGAACTCATCTTGGTGATGATTGTCCGGAACGAAGCGGCGGTGATCGAACGCTGTCTCGAATCGGTTCGCCCACTTCTCTCTGGTTGGGTCATCGTTGACACCGGTTCAACCGACAACACGATCGAAATCATTGAACAAACGCTGTCTGACATCCCTGGCGAACTCCACCGCCGCGAGTGGATCGATTTCGGGCATAACCGCAACGAGGCACTCACGCTTGCTCGCGGTCGCGGTACACACCTGCTGTTGGTCGACGCCGACATGACGCTTCGAGTCGAAGGCGAGCTCCCGCCGCTCACTATCGACGCCTACGACCTGCGACACGATGCGGACCCCAGCTATTGGATTCCGCGACTTCTTCGCTCTGATTACGAGTGGTTCTATGTCGGCCGGACCCACGAATTTTTGAGTTGCACCACGCCATACAGCCAAGAGCGGCTCCCAGAACTCGTCATTGAGGACCACGCTGATGGCGGTTCCCGAGGAGAGAAATACGAACGCGATCGTCGACTTCTTGAAGCCACGTTGATTGAGAACCCAGATGACGCGCGCGCAATGCTGTACCTCGCGCTCACGCTTCGGAGTTTGAACGAGACCGACGCAGCGATCGAAATGTTTCAGCGACGCATCGCGCAAGGTGGTTGGGACCAAGAAGTTTTTTACTCGCTCTACCAAGTGGGCCAACTGCTCCTACCGACCAATCCCGACGCTGCGATTCTCCAGTTCCTGACTGCATGGAACTTCCGGCCGTCCCGGGCGGAACCACTTCTTGAACTTGCCCGCATGCACCGGCAACGAGGCCAGTACGCACTTTGTGAGCTCTACGCAACAAAGGGACTGTCGTTGCCACCATCGACAGACTCTGCCTTCGTCCACACCGAGGCCCAAGACTGGGGGCTTCGTTTTGAACTGGCGATCGCGTGGTTCCACCTCGGACGAATACCCGAGGCACTCGAACTCAACAATCAGTTGCTCGCCGATGGAGTTCCGAGATCGATGGAGCAATGGGTACGTCATAACCAAGCGTGGTGCTTGCAATCACTCGGCGAAACGAACGACGAAACACGCGTCCACCTGCAGATGGGTGCGGACATCCCCGCTCTGGGCACACTGCTTTCCAGCACGAGCTACACGCAGATCAATATCGATCACGCTGCTGGTTGGTCGCTCTTCAACCCTTCGATCACTCCTCACCCCGATGGCGGTTTCGCTCTTATCGTTCGCAGTTCGAATTACACCATTGCCGAGGATGGCTCGTACCTCTTTCACGGTGATGACGAGGACGGAATCATTCGGACGGTCAACCACGTCGTTCGAGTCGCAGAGAATCTCGAGTTGTCCCCGATCGGCCGCCTTCCAGTGCAACCGGCCGGACCCACAACTCGCATGTCACGAGTTATCGGATGTGAAGACATCCGACTCGTGTCTCTAGGTACTCAGTGGCGGGCACTCGCAACCGTGCGAGATCGAAACCAATACGAACGATGCGATATTGCCGTTCTGTCCCTCGATGATCTCACCGATTCCGAGAACGTCACGCTTGATGTCGTTCCCAGCCCTGACCCAGCACGTCACGAAAAGAACTGGATGCCATTTGTCGTCGATGGCGAACTGCGAATTCTCTATCTCTGTTCACCGACTGTGGTCGGTCACCTCGACGACAACGCTCGTCTTGTCGTCGATTCACAAACCGAAGGTCCACCGGCAGCAACGAACTTTCGCGGCGGATCTCAAGGCGTCCCGTTCGATGGCGGCTTTCTCTTCCTCGTCCACGAAGTCACCTTCGCTGGAGGGACTCGTGTCTACGGCCACCGATTCATTCATCTCACGTCAGTAATTCTCCGTGGTGCAACGACCTGGACAATGAGCGCGATGTCCCAGCCGTTCCACTTCCTCGAAGTGGGTATCGAATTTGCAGCAGGGTTGGCAGCCGATGGGGATGCGTTAATCGCCTCCTTCGGCGTTAACGATGCACAAGCATGGCTGGTGCGATTCTCTCAAGCTGAGGTCGCCGAGCTGCTGAAGCCGCTTTTCAGAGCCGCTTAGGAACCCGCCGGCCGTTCACCGATGACACCCGTTTCAGTGAGTGCGGCCAAGTGCGCGTCATCAAGGCCAAGCAATCCGCCGAGTACGTCGCGATTGTGCTGACCCATGAGAGGAGCAGGAGCGAAGATCCAGCGATCGACGCCGCTCATTCGGAATGGCATACCGGCAATGGGCAAAGATCCCACAACCGGATGCGGTGTGTCTTCGAAGAAGCCCCGCGCAACAAAGTGGGGATGGGCGTGAATCGTTCGGGGATCAGCCAACGCCGCTGCTGGAACTCCCACTGCGATAAGTGACGCCAGCGCGTCGTCGAGCGCACGTTCTGCGGCCCATGCATTGATGCGTTCGTCCAAACGATCATGAGCGTTGCGACGACCACCCAATGTGTCGAGCGACGCGTCGTGCCGCAGGTCATCTCCGAGCAGTGCAGCGAGCGACTGCCACTGTTCGTTCGTGCCAACAGAAATCGCTAGCCACTGTTCCTCACCGATGCACGGATACAAACCTTGCGGAGCGGCATGGGCCGATCGATTGCCATCACGCTCCATGAGCCGGCCGTAGGCGGTGAACTCAACCACGGGTTCAGCAGTGATGTTGAGCGACCCTTCAATCAGTGGCACCTCAACAAGTACTCCTTCTCCGGTTGCATCCCGACGAGCCAGCGCAGCAAGCGTTGCGAACGCGGCATGGGCGCCACCCAACGGATCACCTGGACCTCGAGGCACAAGTGGTTCCTGGTCGCGATAGCCCGTGAGATAGGCCATACCCGCCATCTGTTCCATGTTCTGAGCGAAGCCGACACGTTCCGCCCATGGACCATCGAGTCCAAAAGCTGGCTGACGAACCATGACTGCGCGCGGGTTGAGTTCGTGGATACGTTCCCAACTCAAACCGAATTTGGGCATCACTCGTGGCGTGTAGTTCTCAACCACAATGTCGGCCCAGTCAACGAGGCGTTCTGCCAACGCCACACCATCGGGATTGTTCAGATCAAGTGTGATGCCGCGCTTGTTGGTGTTGATCCCCAAATAAAACGAACTGAGTTCCCACCACTGATCGCGATCGAGAAACATCACGGCAGCGGCGTAGCGCATTGGATCAGCGTGCGCGATGGATTCAACGTGAATCACATCGGCGCCCATCGCCGCCAAAATCTGCGTATTCGAAGGGCCGGCCCACCAACACGTGACATCAAGAATTTTGAGGCCTTCGAGCGGAAGTGATCGCGTCACCGCTGGGAGATCGGGAACCGTGCGAACAGACGCGGTGCCTGCGCCCAGTTCTGCAACTGCACCTGCCAACGGTGGTCGTTCGTTTTGAATTCGGTAATGCGGTCGCGGCGCGGTAAAGGTTCCGTCGGCAGACGGTGCAAAAAACTCGCGCGCAAGAAGATGCTCTTCCTTAAGAACGGTTTGACCGTCATTTACGCGCACGGTTGGCACTCGCAGTTCACCGGCGCGTTCAAGAATTTCGGCGCTCGTGTGTTTGGTCGTGTACTGGCGCACCCATTCATCGAACTCGTAACGGTTCGCCGTCCGAACCGAGGCCATGACATAACCAGCGTCGACAAGATCGGGCCGTTCAATCAGATGCAAAAACGCTTCAGCGTGTTGAGGGCCGTTCGTATTGAACCCAATCCAGCCATCGGCACTTGGGTAGATCGAAGGAGTCTCAACTGATCGAGCCGCCCCTGGCGGATCGATTCCCATGAGTTCTTTCATCAGACTCCACATGGGATCGGAAAAGAGGTTGGTGGAAATCATCATCGCTTCCATCCACGATGCATCGATGACTGCGCCGTCCGCCCCGCCCTGAACACCGAGAACCGCAGCAAGCGCTGCAGATGCTCCGTACAAACCGGCCGCCCATTCCGAGGTGCGCGCGCCTGCTTGGACCGGCGGCAAATCAGGAGCGCCTCGAGCAGCGATCGACCCACATTCGGCTTGCACGATGAAATCCGTTGCTGGCCGATGCGAAAGCGGACCGGAGAGGCCGAAAGGTGTGACCGACAAAATCACGAGCCTCGGAGCTGCACTGTGAAGCGCGTCAACGTCAAGCGATCCGTCATCAATAACGAGGTCTGCAGTTGTCAGCAATTGTTGAATGGCGGACTCCGAAAGATCACCAACCACAGACTGCTTGCCAGCAGCAAGAAACGAGAACAGCGCGCTAGGACGATGGCCCAGCAGCGCACCCGTTGCTGACCATGTTCGTAACGGATCGCCGCTCGCAGGCTCAACCTTTATGACTTCGGCGCCAGCGTCTCGAAACAACTTGCCTGCGTAGCCGCTAGCAATTCCCATTCCGGTTTCAATGACCCGGATATCCGCAAGTGGCGGAATCCAGTTCGACGCGTTGCTCATTGCGCTCCCCCTCGACGACAACGCACATTCGACCACGCTGCGCCGATTGGTGCACGCAAATGAAGTTGCACGCTGAGAAAGGGGTCAAGCAAACACACAGGTGCGGTTGTCCCACACCAAGACTCGATGCTCAAGATGCAATCGAACGGCATTGGCGAGCGTGGTTCGTTCTACGTCGCGCCCCTTACGAACAAGGTCCTCCACCTCATCACGATGACTCACCGGGGTAATGCCCTGAGCAATGATCGGACCTGCGTCGAGTTCCGCGGTCACGTAATGCGCAGTTGCGCCGATCAACTTCACGCCACGCTGATGGGCTCGGTGATAAGGCTTCGCTCCAGCGAATGCCGGAAGAAACGAGTGATGGATATTGATCATCCGCCCGTTCCACCGAAGGGTGATCTCCTCTGGAAGGATCCGCATGTAGCGAGCGAGAACCACGAGATCGGGCTCAAGTTCATCGAGAACAGCAGCAAATGCAGCTTCTTGCGCTGTTCGAGCATCGCCAGACAATCCACCGTCAACGAGTCGGAATGGAACGTTGTGCTGGGCGGCAAGTTCACCCGCAGCAGGTTTGTCAGAAACGACCGCAACAACGTCGACATCGAGTTCACCCAGCGACACACGAGTTAAGAGATCAGCGGCGCAATACAACTCGGCCGAACAGGCGATGACAACGCGATCTCGTGTTCCTGGTCGATGCAAGGTGTGTTGCATCGAAAAGCGTGCAATCAGTTGCGCCAATCCACGATCAAAGGATGCCCAATCCACCGGTCCATCAATTTCGATGCGCTGCAGAAAGACATCGGAATCACGATCGGTGTGCTGATCAGCATTCGCAATGTTTCCGCCAACATCAGCAATCAAGTTTGCAACCGCAGCAACGATGCCCGGTTGGTCGGCACACTGAAGTGTGAGAATGGAAAGATCTGTCGTCATGGGTCGTCAGCTCAAGCGATCAACGAGGCAATGCCCCAGATTGCGGCGATGGAGCCAAGTGCGATCATCACAACACTGCGGGCCATCGGAGGGCGAGCAAGATCGCCGCTTTCCTTTTCCTTCGGTGGTCGCACAAGAGCGAGAGCCGTTCCAACCGCGAGCGCGCCACCGATGGCAAGCACCAACCACGGCAGAATGTCCTCACCGAGAAACATGTCATTCCTCCAACAACTCAGGCGATCCGAGTCTCACAATCGTAGGTGTGGACCGCCATGGGACCGAATTCGGTGGAAATTCTCAATCGACTAACGCCTGAGCGAACTGGTCGGCCGCCGGATTCGCACTACGTGCTGATGGCCGAACGAGTACGAGACGGCGTTCGGTCACGACAACCGCGCCAGTCCCGTGCTCTTGTCCTGATTGGGAGTCGGGCAACACCGACCATCCCATTCCGAGCCGAGTCATCTCACGCAAAACATCGGGTTGATGAGATTCAGCCACGACGTCAACCACCGCGCCGCGCGCAACCAACGCTCGCTCAATCAATTCGCGAGTTCGTGATCCGCGCGGAAACAACACCCACGGGCCCCACGTCGACGGCGCTCCAATCTTGATGCCGGCGGGTGCAACAACGACTAACGATTCGGTGACGACTGGGCTCACTTCAAGACTCTCGACATTTTCCGGATCAACAATCACGGCAAGATCGAGATCGCCGCGACGAACCTGATCAAGCAATTCACCGGATGGAGCAACAACGAGGCGAAGGTCAACCTCTGGGTGCTGCAAACGAAACGAGCTCATTTCATCGTGAAGGTGGTGCACTGCCGCGGCATCGATCATTCCGACGCGCACCCGGCCGACGCCGCCATGTTTCGCCGCAACAACCCATCGGCCGAGATCACGAGTGTCAGCAACAACGCGTTGTGCGTAGGCGAGTACTTCCTTCGTTTCCTCACGTAGCAACTGACGACGACCCTGGCGTTCAAAAAGTGGAAGGCCGAGTCGACGTTCGAGTTCGGCCAGACCTTGAGACAGAGCAGACGTGGTCACTCCCAGCGATGCCGCCGCTTCGGAAAAGGTTTCGTGATCAGCCACTGCGACCAAATAGGCCAACTGCTGCACAGTGAGGTTGAGGAATGGCCCTTCGCTGGGCGAACGGCGGTCTGGGGTGGGCATCCCGGCACCTTACTGTTAAGTCTTCCTTGAGTGAACTTCTAAACTGTCAAGACTCACCTACCCTTTCGGGCATGAACCAACCCGTAACCATTGCTCCCGCCACCGGCCGCCTCGGGGTTCTCACCCCCGGTATGGGCGCCGTCGCGTCCACCTTCATTGCTGGCGTGATCTCCGCCCGCAACGGCCATTCCGTCCCGGTCGGCTCCCTCAGCCAGCTCGCCCACATCCGTCTGGGCAAGCGGGAAGAGAACCGCAACCCTCTTATTCGTGAGTTCGTGCCCTTGGCCGACCTCGGCGATCTCGTCTTCGGTGGCTGGGACCCAATCAGCCCCAACGCCCTTGAAGCCGCTCGCACCGCTGGCGTGCTCGAAGACCGTGACCTCGGCCCCATCTCGGCCGAACTTGAAGGCGTCGTTGCCATGGACGCTGTGTTTGACCAACGTTGGGTCAAGCGTCTCGACGGCACTCGCATCAAGAACGTCACCGACAAGATGGCGCAGGCCGAAGCACTCATCGCCGATATCGAAAACTTCCGAACCGAGAACAACTGCGACCGTCTCGTCATGGTGTGGTGCGGTTCGACCGAGGCCTACCAAGAGGCCAGCGCAGTGCACATGACCATCGAGTCATTCGAAGAAGGCCTTCGCACTAACGACGACAACATCTCGCCCAGCCAGATCTACGCCTACGCCGCACTGATGTCGCATGTGCCATTTGCCAACGGTGCACCGAACCTTTCGGTCGATCTTCCGTGCATGCGCGAACTCGCTGCACGCGAGAACGTCCCGATCGCCGGTAAGGACTTCAAAACTGGCCAGACCTGGCTCAAGACGCTTCTTGCTCCTGGCCTCAAGGCCCGCATGCTTGGTCTTCGTGGTTGGTACTCCACCAACATTCTCGGCAACCGCGATGGCGAGGTTCTCGACGATCCGGACAACTTCAAGACCAAAGAGGTTTCGAAGCTTGGCGTGATCGATTCGGTGCTGCAGCCCGAGGTGTACCCCGAGCTCTACGGCAACGTCGATCACGTCGTGCGCATCAACTACTACCCGCCGCGCGGCGACAACAAAGAAGGTTGGGACAACATCGACATCTTCGGATGGATGGGGTACCCAATGCAGATCAAGGTCAACTTCCTCTGCCGTGACTCGATCCTCGCTGCGCCGATTGTTCTTGACCTTGCGCTCTTTATGGACCTTGCAGCCCGCGCCGGCCAGAGCGGCGTGCAGGAATGGCTGAGCTTCTACTTCAAGGCTCCCCAGGCAGCCACACCGATCCCGGCCGAGCACGATCTGTTCATTCAGCAGACCAAGCTCAAGAACACATTGCGCGAATGGATGGGCGAACAGCCCGTCACCCATTCCGAAGCGGGCTGATCACCGAATTTGGAGGGACCGGCGCTGGTGGACATCCACCGGCGTCGGTCCTTCTCTCGTTTTGCAGCGACTCGCTGAGACAATCCTCGCCCGTTGCCACTAGGGTCCGGGTTCGCAAACGAAGCGGCCGGAAGCCCGGCCCACATCACCTTCCGGAGAATCAACATGCCAGTCCCCACACCCGCCGAACTCGGCCCCCTTGCCGGCCTCGCTGGCTCATGGGAAGGCGATCAGGGCATCGATATTTCGTACCACCACGATGTTGGCGAGATCGTCGAAACCCCCTACCGCGAAAAGGTTGAACTCAAGCCGTTCGGCCCCGTCGACAATGGCGTTCAGCAGATGTTCGGCCTCGACTACCGCATGGCCGCTTACAAGCAGGGCGAAGACGAGCCGTTCCACACCGAGGTTGGCTACTGGCTTTGGGACGCAGCGAACGGCGAGTTCATGCGCTCGTTCATGGTGCCGCGTGGTCAGACCGTGATCGCCGGTGGTTCCGCCACTGCCGACTCAAAGGTCATCGAACTCCGCGCCGACCATGGTTCAACCACCTACGGCGTGCTTTCCAACAAGCACCTCGAGGCCAACGCCTTCACGCCGTCCTACACCTGCACGCTCACCATCGGTGACGGCGAGTGGAGCTACGACGAGACCACGACCTACGAGGTCAAGGCCAAGGGCCTCACGATCGTTCACCGCGATCGCAACACTCTCAAGAAGGTCGGCTGAACACGCCGCTCTTTCGAGCGAACGAAACAAAGGCCTCGGCTTCGGCCGGGGCCTTTGTCGTTTTCACAGCCACAACTTTTGCTGAAGGCACCGTGCGCCCCAACCGCACCGACAGCGAAAGCAACTCCGATGCAAAACAGAAACTGCCGACCCTTTCGGGCCGGCAGTGACTCAAATGGTTCCCCGAGGGGAGTGCAATCAGATGACGCGAACGTTCTCGGCCTGATCGCCCTTCTGACCCTTGGTGATGTCGAACTCGACGGTCTGTCCTTCGTCGAGGGTCTTGTAGCCCTCGGCCTGGATGTTGGAGAAGTGAACGAACACATCGTCGCCACCCTCACGTGAGATGAAGCCGAAACCCTTTTCGGCATTGAAGAACTTCACGGTACCTGTAGTCATTTCTCTACTTTTCATTTCATCGCGTTCCGTTTGAACTGCGATGTGGACGCAACGCTAACCACAAACGCGCGCAAAACCCCCATTACGCGCAAAGTGAGTTCGTTTGACTCCCCAAACACGAGTCATAGCTAAACCGATCAGAAACGACGCGATACCAAGGGGTCTAACGCATCGAAGCGACGCATCGACTCGATTTTCGACCAATTCAGCGTCAACCGCGGAACGTTCGTGAAATCAACGAATTGGCTCTAGAACAACGAGTGGGATCACTCGTTCGGTCTTTTTCTGATAGCCGCCGTAGTGAGGCTTGTAGTCCATGATGCGCTTCCACAGCTCGTCGCGCTCCGCATCTTCCGCAATACGGGCGCGCATTTTTACTGCGGGTTTACGACCGGACTTCACCGTGACTTCTGGGTTCGCCTTTAAATTCAGAAACCAGGCCGGGTTGATGTCATCGCCACCGCGCGACGCGACAATCACAAACGCATCACCGTTCTGCACAGGAGACGTCAACAACGAGGTACGCGGTTGACCGGACTTTCGGCCGATTGTTGTGAGTTCCACAACCGGCATTCCATACATATGCCAACCAAGGCGACCGCCGCTCAACTTCAGCGTTGCGCTGTGCACCTTGTTCATTGCCTTCATCTGAAAGTCGCTCGCCATGACGTGACCCTAGCGACGATGTCGGCACCGTGACGGACAAGTGCGGCACACGCCGTCAATCAGCAGCCGCAGCGTCCTTGGCTTCGATTGCTTCGATGTATTCGCAGAACGCGTCATAGGCACGGGGTCCATAGACCGTTCCTGGCCCACCGTTCATGAGCAACGTAACGCCGATGGCTTCAGCGACTTCTTCGCGTGTGGCTCCAGCAGATGCCGCACCTCGGGCATGTGTCGCAATGCAGCCATCACACCGAAGGGTGACGCCCATCGCCAGCGCAAGGAGTTCTTTCACCTTCAGTTCGAGGACACCCGGTGCCATCGCGGCCTTATTGAGTTCAGCGAACCCTGCATAGACATCAGGGATCATCTGACGAAGTGCTCTGCCCTCAGTCGCAAGTGGTCGCAACACCTCTTTGCCATGAGTGTGATCAGTCATGTGATTCTCCTCGCAGTAGTTTGCGAACGACTTAGGTCAGTTTGAGAAAGAGGCGCTCAACCTCTTCAACGGGGTAGCCCTCTGCGGCCGAGCGCTCCGGATCCTGCAGACAGGACACCAGTCCGGACGCAAGCATTTTGAAGCCAACCTGCTCCATCGCCTTGGTCACCGCAGCAATCTGGGTAACGACATCGCGACATTCACGGTTCTCTTCGAGCATTCCTTGAATACCTCGAACCTGTCCTTCAATACGACGAAGTCGTTTGTGCAGGTCCGCTTTGACTTCTGCGTTGATTTCCATGACTTGACTGAACTCCTGCCCGCCGACGTCGGGCACTCTTTCTACCCCGTGGTTTCTTGCTGCTTTATACCCCCTAGGGTATCATGGCAACGCAGCGATGCAAGCAAACGGAGTCACCATGTTCCTCAAGCAGTACTACCTCGGATGCCTTTCTCACGCGAGTTACCTGATTGGCGATGAATCAACTGGCCGGGCTGTTGTCGTCGATCCACAACGAGATGTCAACGAGTATCTCGCTGATGCAGAAGCACATGGCTTCAGAATCACGAAAGTAATCGAGACGCATTTCCATGCCGATTTCCTTTCCGGCCACCTTGAACTCGCTGCCCGCACCGATGCCGACATTGTGTACGGAGCCGCCGCTGCAGGGCGGGTGGGCTTCCCTATTGAGACGCACGCGAATGGCGACCACATCAGTTTGGGCAAGGTCGATCTTGAGATTCTCGAAACTCCCGGCCACACGCCCGAATCCATTTGTGTTGTCGTTCGACCCGACGGACCGACCAGCACACCGGAAGGCGTCCTCACCGGCGACACATTGTTCATTGGTGATGTCGGCCGACCCGATCTTCTTGCATCCGTTGGTGTTACCGCCGAAGAACTTGGCTTTCAGCTCTATCGGTCGCTGCACGACAAGTTGATGACGCTTCCCGACGAAACAAAGGTCTATCCCGCGCATGGTGCTGGTTCAGCGTGTGGAAAGAATCTGTCGACAGAAACCGTTTCCACAATCGGTGAGCAACGGCGCACCAATTACGCATTGCAACCAATGGTGGCCGAGGACTTTGTCGACGTGGTCACCCAGGGCCAGTCAGTCGCTCCTCTGTATTTCGCATTCGCCGCCAATAAAAACCGTGAATCTCGAGCGCTTCTCGATCACGACGTGAGCGTGAAGGCATTGCCGCTCGACACTGTTCTCAAGCACCAAGCTGGTGGCGCAGTTGTTATCGATTCGCGAGACGACATCGCTTTCGCTCAAGGCCATCTGCGCGGTTCCATCGACATTGGTCTTGGCGGACGTTTCGCCGAATACGCCGGCGAGGTAATGGAGCCAGGCACACCAATCATCTTGGTGACCGATCCTGGCCACGAGCCCGAAGCGAAAATGCGTCTCGCCCGCATTGGTTTCGACAATGTCATAGGTGCGCTAGCTGAACCCATCCCAACATTCCTCGAGAATCCGAGCCACGTTGCGCAACTCTCGCGATTGTCTGTTGACGATCTCGCGGAACGGATCGCATCGGTCAAAGATCTCGTCCTTATCGATGTTCGCAACCCTGGAGAAGTTGCGCTCGGCTCGATCCCCGGCGCCCGCTCAATCAGTCTTCCCTCGCTGCTTCACAGCATCGACGAGCTCGATCCAAACGCCCCGACAGTGGTTTTCTGCGCAGGCGGCTACCGCTCAGCAATCGCTTCAAGTCTCTTACGCTCACACGGATTCACCGATGTTTCCGACCTCATTGGCGGTTACACCGCGTGGTCAACCGGCAACATTCCGGCCACCCTTCCAGCCGTTGATGTTGAAACCGCAGCAGCCGACGCTGGCGCGCTTTGGCTTGATGTGCGTGAGAACGACGAGTGGGAAGCAGGTCACGCACCCGCCGCTGTGCACATTGCGATGCGTGATCTTCCTGACCACCTTGAGGCGTTTCGCGATGGCCGCCGCATTGTCGTGATCTGTCGATCAGGCAATCGTTCGGGCAAGGTCACTGCGTGGCTGATCAATCACGGCATCGACGCGGTGAATATGACCGGTGGCATGCAGGTGTGGGAACAGGCGGGGCTTCCTGTTGTCACCTCCACCGACACCGTCGGCGCAGTGATCTAGATCGACTCAATCTGAAGACGCAGCGTCGGCCTCGGCAACCTTCTTGATGCGTTCAAGCGTGGTCGTCATGCCGTTGCGATTGGTTTTGCCGCGGCTCCACCCCAACAACCCCCAATAGATCTTCATGGGGAGTTTCGGTGTGAGTTCGAAGTACTCGGTGACATCGGTGCCGCCGTTTGCTGCCGGAGAAAGTCGGTACCCCCAACTGATAAGCGCCTTACCGGGTTCGCCGACGCCAAAGGCAAACACACGACCGGGTTCGCACTCGGTGACGTAACACTTCGACCAATACGTCGGACCTTTTTGATTGCGCTTCACATGACCGCGAAACCGCGCACCAACCGCAGGCCCCGTTGCGCCATCAAGCCATTCGCCTTCAAAGGTTTCGGGGCTATAGCGACCGATCTGTGTGACATCGCTGACGAGTTCCCACACCTGCTGTGGTGTGGCATTGATGTGCACAGTGACTTCGTCGCCGAGTTTCATGGGTTCAGCGTAGGACGGATATGCCTGCGCAACCCGCAATCGGTTGAATTACAGATGGCCGGCGTGCGTAAAGAAATCAATCAGGTGATGCAATTGAAGCGTCAGCCCAAGCACCGCAACGGTCACGACTGAACAGGCGAAAACGGTGAGTCCCGTTGTCAGCGCTGGAAGTGGTGAAACGAGAGCCTCAAATCGGTGCACCACATTTCCTCCACCGATGGAAAGCGCCGCTGACCTCACATGGCTCGACGGAAGGAGGGCAACGCGTGCGATCGTGTCCGCCACGAACTCCCGTGAACCGATGCGTTCGGCTGCCACCTCATCAGCCCAGCGTTCCGTCAGATAGTTCACTCTTTTCGAAAAGGGTTTGAGGAACGGGAGTCCTGCTGCACAGGCCCCAACCAGATGGATATACAGATGGTGTCGATGCCGGAGATGGGCATTTTCATGGGCCACAACGACTCGCTGCTCATCACGACGAAGGAGTGAAAGAAGCGAATCACTGATGACAACGCCACCACGGCGACCCGGAACGGCGAAAGCAATCGGCTCATCCGAGGCGAGAATCTCAATGCCATCGACAGCGCCCAATTCCCGCTTGTTGTGAAAAACTTTTCTCACGTACCGACCGACACGAATCGAAACGAAGCCAAGCGTCAGCACCGCCGCCGCGCCGAGAATTGGTGGTGCTCCGTGGTCGCCCCATGACAGTGCCCGGCACCAACCAATCGCGTCGGAAACAACGGGCACTTCCGAAATCCCCGCGCCACTGATCTGAAGAAGTAATGCCACTGTGGCGAGCGTTGCAATCATGACAAAAACGGTGAGAATCACGACACCCACGCTTGGCTCAACAAAGCGCGGCAAGAACCACGCGATGCCCGCGCAGGCGAGAACAAGAAAAAATGGAATGAGCGCGTGAATGCTCATGAGGAACGACCCTCGAGCAATTCCCGTAACTGGCGTTGTTGCGCTGTATCGAGACCATCAAGAAAATGGGACATGGTCGCCAGACCGTCGCTACTTGCATCAAGTGCTTTTCGCATGCGATCAGCAGAGAGGTCTGCTTCGCTCATAGCCGCCGAATAGGCGAAGGCGCGACCCGCCTTTGAACGCGCGGCAAGGCCTTTACGCCAGAGTCGACCCAACACCGTCATGACGGTTGTATAGGCAAGGTCAGTATCGAGGCGATCAAGGACGTCTGCCGGCGTGAGCGGCTCCGAGCTCTGCCAAAGCACATCAAGGATGTCAGATTCCAGAGATCCCAGCGGCCGCCGGCTCATCGTGAACAGCCTACACGTTCGACATGCAGTTCCATCGCCATAGTCAACTAGGGAGCGCAGCCAACAGCGCATTCATTTTGGTGATTTCAGCCTGCTGACTCGTGATGATCGCTTGCGCGAGAGCCTTCGCATCAGGGTTCTTTCCGTCTGCGAGTTCGTCCTGTGCCATTCGAACGGCTCCCTCGTGATGCTGAATCATGAGTTCGAGCCACAGCCGATCGAACGCTGTCCCCGTCGACGATTCAAGACGCTTCATATCGGCATCGCTCATCATTCCGTCCATCATCATTCCGCTCATGTTGGTCATGTCGTGACCGCCATCGGCCATCGAGGCCGTTGAGGGAACCGCTTGACCCCATCCCTGCAACCATCCAGTCATCGTTTCGATCTCTGGATTCTGTGCGGACTTAATTTGCTTGGCTAAGGCGAGAACATCGGCGTTCGTGCTCGTTGCGATCGCCATATCGGCCATTTCCACCGCTTGCGCGTGATGGGGAATCATTCCCTGGGCGAAACCGACGTCGGTAGCGTTGAAATTTGCCGTCGCGGGGATTGTGGCCGCCGCCATCGTCGTCATCGAGGAATGGCTGCTGCCTGAGGATGAACACGAGACGACGAGTGCGCCGGCGATGAACGTTGCAGAGAGTACGGAGAGAGTTCGGCGGTAGTTCATGAGTTACCTCGTTGTGTTTGGGTTGTAGGGGGGAGCGAACTGGAGGTTCCGTCGGTTCGCCACAGCGGCGTTACGACAAAGGGTTGGCGATCACGAGCAATGACGTGATGAGCAGAACCACAGCGAAGAGTCCTGCCTCAATGGCAATGGTCTTGCGAAATTTCTCCTCGTAGCCCTCGTCGCCAGAGACAAGCGCTGGGAGCACGACGCGTCGATTGTGGAGTCCGAAACATCCGATGACAAAGACAACAAACGTCTTGGCAAGAAGGAGTCGACCGAATTCTGAAGACCAGAGTGCCGACAGTTGTTCAAGAATGGCCCAGGCCAAGACCGCACCCGATACTGCGACGGCAATCAATGAAACCGTCGCAAGGAGCGAAAACCGTGTGGCCAGGAGAGCAGCATCAACCGGTTCGCCCCGTCGGTGTCGACGCCACAGCGTTGCCGCCAACAGCCATGCCCCTGCGGCCCAAATTCCGGCAGCAGTCAGATGCACCGCATCGCTCACCGCCATCAGGGCTCGAGGTTCAACGCTGGCGGTATGGCCGATGAAAGATTCAGAGATCACCAGGAGAAGTGCGCCGAGAATCGCGAGTGGCCCCGACTCCACTCGCACTCTGGTGAGGGTGGCGGATCGTGGACGTTCATCAACGAGTAGCGAGCGGTTGTCGTCAGGCTCTGCGATCCAGTTGAGATCTGCAATAGGCGCAAGCTCGTTCGACTGATCGGGCACGACCTCCATAGCGACAAATTTCAAGACGAGCGCAGCTCCGACAAGGCGGAGCAACGTGCCGAATGCGAAACCTGATGTGAGCAGTTCACTCCATGCCGAAGGGCTGACGAGATCACTCACTGATCCAGATCCCCAAAGCGCAAGTTGAGCAAACCATTCAACGACGGAAGCGAGGATGACAAGCACCGAGGCTCTGCGAGTGAAATAGACGATGCGTCGGCCTTCTGCTCGAGTGCCCCGATGAACCCAAAGAAGATACGCGAGCGCACCAATGGTGAGAAGGATTGAGGCGTACACGATCCAGCGTGCAACGACACCAATCGTTTCGGCTACTCCCGAGTCTTCATTCGTTGTTTTCGAAATCGGAGCAGTTGCCGTTTCAGAACTCTCGATTTCGTTTTCCGTTTGAGAGGTTGATGGAACCACGGTCGTGGTTGATTGGTTCGCGGCAACTGATGTGGAGGGCGTAGGCGTTGCGTCGGCCGTCACCGTGAACGCAACGGAGCCAGACATTTTGTGTCCATCAGCGCCACGGAGGGCCCACAACACTTTGGTGCGGCCAGTTGGAAGTGGCGCCGCACTCGTCACAACCACTTTGGTTTCACCGTCATTTGCAACAGAGTCGATCGGAAGTGAATCACCTGAGGAGTTCTCGATACGGAAATCACTCTCGATTGGTTCCGCGGCTCCAGAAAACTCAAGGACGATCTCTGAAACCGGTCCCGGAACCGTTGAGACATTCGCCGGCGAGCTTCCGAGAAAGTCGACATGCGCTGCGGCAGGGCTCGACCAGAGGATGAGGCCAAGAAGGCCCAACCCAAATGCCACAACGAGCCGGCGGAACGATGATCTCGTTGCGACATGAGCCAACATCGACATACGACAGAGTGTAGTAGTCGATCGGGGAAAATCCGCTCAGGTGCCTCGGGCCATGTTGGCGAACTTTGTGTAGTGATCGAGGAAGGCAAGTCGCACCATGCCCGTAGGCCCATTTCGGTGCTTACTGATAAGGATCTCGGCGGTACCGCGATCAGGTGAGTCGAGGTTGTAGACGTCGTCTCGGTAAATGAACATGACGACGTCGGCATCCTGTTCGATAGCGCCAGATTCACGAAGGTCGGCCAGCATCGGTCGCTTATCGGCCCGCATTTCGAGTTGGCGTGAAAGCTGCGACAGTGCAACGACAGGACACTCAAGTTCACGAGCGAGGATCTTGAGACCTCGAGAGATTTCCGAGATTTCCACCTGGCGGTTTTCTGCGTTGGAACGACCGCTCATGAGCTGCAAGTAGTCGACCACGATGAGACCAAGATCGCCGAGGCGGCTGCGCAAGCGGCGCGCCTTCGAACGGATTTCCATGATGGTGACATTGGGGTTGTCGTCGATCCAGATAGGAGCATCGGCGAGACGGCCGGTTGCGTGTGCGATCTTGCCCCAGTCAGATTCGGTGAGTTGGCCGGTGCGCACTTTGCGTGAGTCGACGCGCGCCTCGGCACACAACAAACGTTGTGTGAGTTCAAGCTGGCCCATTTCGAGCGAGAACAACAACACGGGACGATGCGATTCGATTGCCGCGTTGCAGGCCATGCCAAGCGCGAGCGCGGTCTTTCCCATTGAAGGGCGCGCGCCAAGCACATAGAGCGCGTTGGGCTGCAGGCCTGAGAGCAGTTCGTCGAGATCAAGAAAGCCCGTGGGCATACCGGTGATGGATTCGCCACGACTGACAACGTCTTCGAGATGGTCGAGGTTGGTACCGAGAAGATCAGACAACGGTGCAAGCGTGTCGGTGGCGCGACGCTGTGCAACTTCGAACACCATGGTTTCGGCCTGGTCGACGGTCTTGGTGACGTCTTCAGGAAGGCTGTAGGACATTTCAGCGATTTCGCCAGCGACACCAATGAGGCGGCGCAACAAGGCGTGCTCTTCGATGATGCGTGCATAACGCGAGGCACTCGACACCGCTGGCGTTGCTGCCTGCAGCGTGACGAGGGTTGCGGGTCCACCAATGGCTTCGAGTAACCCAGCACGGCTGAGTTCTTCGGCCACCGTGACCGGGTCGGCCGGTTCGCCCGCAGCAGACAACGACGTAATGGCATCGAAAATGTGTGCGTGCGCCGGCTTGTAGAAGTTGTCGGCCGACAACGTTTCGGACGCGATTGACACCGCTTCCTTGGACAGCAGCATGGCGCCAAGAAGCGACTCTTCCGCCTGGAGATTGTGGGGAGGGACCCGACCGGCCCCAGCAGGGCGGTTGGCGGATCGGGGTTCGTCGTACTCACTCATGAGGGCCTAAGCCTCCCCCTCTTTGGCTGGGGATCGCTAGAGGGACAACCCCGGTTTTTTCGGGGGACGACCCTGTGGACAGAGTGTGGACAACATTTGCCGTCTGTGGAGGAACGGACCCTCCGAAACCCTTCTGCGCCATGGGATCACTCTAGAAATCCACTGTGACAGCACCACAGGTCTCACAATGTGGACAACGACTCCTTGACTCGGTTATTGAGACCAACGCCACACGCTGGGAAAACGCACAGAGGAGCCGGCGAACCGGCCCCTCTGTCTCGATACTCGTCGGTGTCTGCGGCTCAGGCCGGCGAGACCTCAACGGTGATCTGGAACTGCACTTCGGGGTGCAGCCGTGCTGACACCGAGTGGGTACCAACGGTCTTGATCGCTTCGTCGATGTGAATCGAATGACGATCGAGTTCGATGCCGGTTTGTGCGGCAACGGCCTCGACCACGTCGGTCACCGAAACAGAGCCAAAGAGATCGCCTTCGGCCTTGGCTCGGGCCGAAACGGCAATGACCGCGGGCACGAGTTTGGCGGCGATGTCCGAAGCTGCAGAGCGATCGGCGGCATCACGCTGATCGCGTGAGCGGCGCATCGCTGCGGCCTGGGCTTCTCCACCACGGGTCGCCAGAACTGCGAAACCCTTGGGGAGGAGGTAGTTGCGACCGAAACCATCGGCCACCTCGACCACGTCGCCTTTCTTACCAACACCGTTGACGTCGGAACGGAGGAGAATCTTCATTCGGAAACCTCCACATCTTCCACGACGACATCAATCTCGGTGCCTTCAGCGTCGATAAACGTTGCCTCGAGCTCCTCGATCACGGCGTCATCAGTAACGGTTTCGCGAATCTCGGCGTTCTCGAGCTTGAGCCCGCGATCGCCACGATCACCGCGTTCGCCACGATCACGACCGCCGCCACGCTGGGTGGTCACGCGGTTGGTATAAGGCAGAAGTGCCATTTCACGAGCATTCTTAATTGCTCGTGCGATTTCCTTCTGCTGCTGTGAGTCGTTGCCGCTGACACGACGGGCGCGAATCTTTGCTCGGTCGGACATAAACCGACGAAGCATGTTGACGTCCTTGTAATCAACGAAGTCGACCTTGTCCTGCGTAAGCAGGCTGATCTTCTTCTTGCTGCGGCGAGCGTTGTCTTTGTTCTTGCCGCGCTTTGGGGCTGCCTTTGCCATCAGAACGGTTCCTCATCCATGTCGTAACCAGCGGGGGGATCATTAGGAGCGGGGCGGCTTGCGCCACCGCCACCGGAGTTGCCGCCACTATCGAAGCCTTCACGGCGTTCGTTGCGCACGACCTGTGCGGTGGCGTAGCGGAGGCTCGGAGCAACCTCGTCAGCGACAATTTCAACTTTGGTGCGCTTGTCGCCGTCTTGGGTCTGCCACGAACTCTGCTGCAAACGACCACTCACAACGACACGAGTGCCCTTGGTGATCGTTTCCGCAACGTTCTCCGCCATCTGTTGCCAGACGGTGACATCGAAGAACGAAACTTGCTCTTCCCACTCATTTGTCTGGCGGTTCTGCCAGCGACGGTTTACAGCGAGCCCGAAAGCTGCGACTGCTTGACCGCTTGCGGTGAAACGAAGTTCTGGATCGCGGGTGCAGTTTCCTACAAGTACAACGTTGTTATCTGCTGCCATTGTCGTGACCTTCCACTCAACCGGCAGTAGCCGGGGTGGCGTCGCCGAGTAGACCGCGTCGGGCGGCTTCCTTCTCGGGCAGACGCATGACCTTGTGGCGAACAACTTCGTCCGCGAGGTGCAGAACGCGCTCAACCTCGTGAAGATCGCGACCCTCGGTCGAGATCTCAAGCACGACGTAGATGCCTTCCCACTTGTGGTTGATTTCGTAAGCGAAACGCCGACGACCCCAACGATCGGTCTTCTTCACGTTGCCGCCACCAGCTTCAACAAGCTTGTTGACATTGGCGAGCATCGCGTTGACAGCGGTGTCTTCGACGTCACCGTCGAAAATGATCATGAGTTCATACGCTCGCATGAGCGCATCACCTCCCTCTGGATCCGGGCCGCAGGGCGGGAACCGGAGCCCCGAACGCTCAGGGCAGGGCTTCAATTGGAGTTCGAACCCTATAGGAGCAGGCACCGAACCCCCAAGAGCGGTTCGGCCCGTTCAGCAGCCCCCGGCCAGCGTGACGGTGGCACCAGGTCCGATTCCCCAGTCCTGGAGCCGACCTTGGGCCATTTCGATGGCCATTCGGTAGGGGCGACCCGGGGGAAATCGCGGGCAGTTCGTGGTGCCGGCGGGGCAGGGATCCATGTCCGCAGTGCCAATCACCGCACCTTCGCCATCGATCCAAGCGATCGAAAGTGGGAGCAGAGTGTCCTTCATCCAGAAGCTTCGATCCGAGTCGCTGTCGAACGAGAACACCATCGCCTCGCCACCGGCGATCAGTGGATCAGTGATTCCCGAAAGACCCTGCTGCCATTCCAGTTCGCTATCGGCCAACCACACGCAATGCTCCTCGACCGAGCCGTCAGCGAGGCGAATGCGCAGAGTCACTTTCGTGAAGCCCTGCGCGCGCAGCGAGGCCTCGGCCGCAGCGGTCGACTGTTGCTCTGACTGTTTTGTTGACGACACTCCCGAACCGCAGCCTGCAAATACCAGCAGGATCGCGAGTGCCGCGACGACGGCAACCGCTCGTCGCGTCATTGGTCAGACCGGTGAGATCGGTGTGCCGTAGAGACCGAGCGTTTCGGCTGTGCGAGCTTCGAGCGAATAACTCTCGGCCGCCGATGGGAAACGACCGGTACGAACATCGTCGGCATAGGCACCAAGTGCACGAACGCCTTCGGCGCCGAGATCGGCGTAACGACGAACGAACTTGGGAAGCACGCGCTCTTCAATTCCAAGTACGTCGTGGAAGACAAGAACCTGTCCGTCGCAACCTGCGCCCGCACCAATGCCGACAGTCGGAATGTCGATCGCTTCAGTGATCATGCGACCAACTTCATCGGGAACTCCCTCGATGACGATCGCAAAACAACCAGCATGTGCAAGGGCTTTCGCGTCCTCGACAAGTGCGAGTGCCGCTTCGTGCTTGCGGCCTTGCACCTTGAAACCGCCCATCGCATTGACCGACTGCGGCGTGAGACCGATGTGGCCCATCACCGGAATCTCGGCGTCGACAAGTGCTTCGATCATGGGAAGGCGCTTGCGGCCACCTTCGAGTTTCACGGCTTGCGCGCCCGCACGAACCAGCGATGCAGCATTCGTGACCGTGTCAGCGACGGACACGTGGTAGCTGAGCCATGGCATGTCGGCGACGATGAGTGAGGCAGGAGTTGCTCGAGCAACGGCGGCGGTGTGGTGTGCCATGTCGGCAACGGTCACCTGAAGCGTGTCCTCGTAACCGAGCACGACCATTGCGACCGAATCACCAACAAGGATCATGTCGATGCCAGCAGCATCAGCCATACGCGCGCCCGGCGCGTCATATGCAGTAACCATCACCAAAGGAACGTCGCCACGCCTGACCTTGCGGCCCTGAACCGATGGAACGGTGATTCGCGTGCTCATTGGAGCCTCCTGCCCGTCCAGTGCCCCTCGGCTACCGGCGGATGTTCACGACGCTATCGGGCCGCCACTCCCACCACAAAGATGGGGTGAATCAATTTGGTGTCGGAGGCCCCGGGGGAACAATCGTGGTCGTCGTGGTTGAGCTCGTTGAGGTCGAACTCGTTGACGAGGTGCTCGACGAAGAGGTGCTGGACGGTTTCACCGTTGAGGAGGTCGAGGAACTCGAGCTGCTTGTGGCACTCGTCGACGAGGTCGATCCCATGTTGGTTCCGTCGTCAGTCGGGTACGGAAATGGACACGAGGACAGACCCTTCGTCGCCACAGTCATGTACTTACGCCAGATCGTGGAGGGGAATGATCCGCCTGTTACCGACATTCCATGCACCGACTTCATGAACGTGCCGTCGGGATAGCCCACCCACACTGCCGTCGTGAGCTTGCAAGTGAAACCAACAAACCACGCGTCGCGATAGTTCTCCGTTGTACCGGTCTTTCCTGCCGCAGGCTGTCCGAAC
Source organism: Acidimicrobiales bacterium (assembly GCA_030830565.1). Lineage (GTDB taxonomy): Bacteria > Actinomycetota > Acidimicrobiia > Acidimicrobiales > Acidimicrobilacustridaceae > Acidimicrobilacustris. The sequence continues at coordinate 56,080 of JAURMR010000004.1, read as the reverse complement.
TTGGCGCCAGTTGCGGTTCCACCCTCGACCACCTGATTGAGGATGTAATTCACTTTTTCCGCAGCCTTGGCCTCGAGCACGCGCTTACGCACAACTTTGTTCTCGTAAAGAACGTTGCCTTTTGCGTCGGTCACTTTCATCACCGGGCTCGGCTTGATGTGCTCGCCGTTATCCGCCAGCGTCGAATAGGCCGATGCCATGTCGTAGACAGAAACTTCGCTGGTTCCAAGGGTGAGAGCCGGCACAGCCTTCAACGAACTGGTGATGCCCATTTGCTTGGCGAGATCAGCAACATTCTGTGGACCAACATCCATCATCAACTGTGCATAGGCCGTATTCGAAGAGCGCATGGTTGCCGAAATGAGATCGAGTTGGCCGAGTCCGGCATCGGCGTAATTGCCGACGCTCCAGTCGCGTCCGCCGTCAGCTTTCGGAATGGAAATTCGCGACGGCGCGTTATATGACTTCGACATCGGAAAGTCCTGGTTCATCGCCTCAGCAAGCGTGAACGCTTTGAACGAGGAACCAGCCTGACGACCAGCACCGCCGCCTTCGGCACCAACGGCGAGATTCACTTTCGAATACTTACCCGTTCCGTTGAAATCGAGTCCGCCGATCATTGCCCTGACCGCACCAGCGTCATCAATCGACACGAGTGCCGCTGCGGGATCATTCGGTTGATTCAAGGTTGATGTCACTGCATCAGCAGCGGCTCCCTGATCTTCCATATCGATCGTTGTGTAGACGCGAAGGCCACCTCCGTAGACCTGCGCGTCGGTAAATCCGCCTTCGGTAATGAGCCAGTGGCGCACATAATCAATGAAGTATTCGGTGCCCCACTCGGGATGGGAAACATCGCCGTAGTTGTTCTGCGTGCTGCGAACGAGAACATCGCTCCAGTCGTTCGCCTTCGCTACAGATGCTTCGGCCTCAGTAATCGAACCGGTTACGACCATGGCATCAAGCACTGAGGCTCTTCGCTCAATGGCGGTCTGACGGTTTCTCGCTGCTTTCGGATCGTTTTCCGGCAGCTTCGCGTCGGCGGTTTCAGGTGAGCGGATAAGTCCCGCGAGATAGGCCGCTTCCGGAAGCGTTATCTGATCAAGGTTCTTGCCGAAGTAGACGCGAGACGCGGCCTCAATGCCATAGGCGCCGCGACCGAGATAGATCGTGTTGAGGTAGCGAGTCAGGATTTCCTGTTTCGGTAACTCGCGCTCAACCTTCACCGCAAGCGCTGCTTCTTTGATCTTTCGAGTAAGCGTGCGCTCTTGAGTGAGGTAGACGTTCTTCACGTACTGCTGCGTAATTGTCGAACCGCCCTGCGAAACACCGCCGGCCTGAACGTTCGACCACACCGCGCGCAAGATGCCCGCAGGATCGACGCCACCGTGTTCGAAGAAGGTTCGATCCTCGGCCGAAAGAACAGCGTCGACCACCACCTGCGGGATTTCATTCCAGTCCACTGAAATACGGTTCACCCCACCGGACAACTGCGCGATTGAGTTATCGGCGTTGCAACCTGAAGAAACATCCGACGCACACATGAAGGTCGTCTGCAGGAGAGGCGGGTCTCTATCGGGCAAGGGAACCTGTGTGAACAGATACCCGGCACCGCCGATTAACAGAATGCCAACAAGCCCGATCGCAAAAAAGCCTCGACGCCAACGCCAGAAGATGCTGCGGCGCACGCCATCAGGCCCGGTCTTACGGGCAGCGCGCGTCGAACGACGTCCGGAAGCGGCTTGGCCGCGGGTGGAGGGGGACATAACGAAAGGGGAATCAGGCCGAGCGGGCCGGATTCAATAAAAAGGTACGGGCCAAATGGTTCCAATGGCAGGCGGGGCAGACTTCGACCACATAACAAGCGAACTCGCCCTCTTTCGAGCGCTTGGTAAAGGCTTTGAGTTCCTTGGCCGTCGTAATGCACCGGCCAAAAGCAGGCAGTCGAGGACCAAAGACATAGGAGACGAGGACCAATTTGTGGTCCTGGCAGATGGGGCAGTCCTCGCTGGTGGGCTGTCCGACTTCCCGGGCTGCGCGAACCAATTCCGGGTGGGCGTCGCAGACTTCGTGCTGCGCCAGGCGGCCCTTCTTAAATTCAGAGATGAGGTGCTGACGCGCGAGTCGGTAATCGATCTCGCCGCCTCTGCCGCTCGGGGCACCGCGGAAGGGTCGTGAGGCGGAACCCATGGGGGCCGAGGCTAGCGACGGGTTCGGCGACTCGCGGTGCACACGGTTTCGACCGCGGTCCACCGGCCGCAGCCCGACCCGCGGAAGACTGCTTCGGTGACTGACTTCGGATCCCCTCGCCCCTCTCCCAGCTCCTCGAGTTCCTTCCCTGGCCGTGCCGAACTCCCACTCGACACCGTCACATGGGGACCTGACCTCCCTGGCGACGACTCCCTGCGTCTCATCACCGCACCAAAGGGCAAGAAGATCCTCCAACTGGGCGTTGGCCTAGGCCATAACGCCGTGAGCCTGGCCCTCGCCGGAGCCCACGTGATCGCTGTCGACAATGACCTCTCCAGAATCGATGCCGCTCGCCAACTTGCCGAGGTCAACGAGGTCAAGGTCGAACTCCATCACGGCGACCTTGCCGATCTCGCCTTCGTTCGTGCCGACCAAATCGATCTTGCGCTCTCGGTCTATGCCCTCGCTCGCGCCGAGGACTTCGACCGTGTGCTGCGTCAGGTCAATCGCGTGCTGCGCACTGGTGGTTCCTTCAGCGTGTCGCTCCCCCATCCCGCGTGGCTCATGCTCGATCACGACCCGATGAACTCGCCCCGACTTGCCCGCCGTTACGGCGAGGACATGCCGCAGGACATCGACGGCATCGAGATCTTCTCGCGCTCGGTGGCCGAACTGTTCGGATCATTCATGCGAGCAAACTTCCGCGTTGATGCATTGCTCGAACCCGAAGCGCGTTCTGGACGCGCAATCGTGCCGAGCACGATCATCATGCGCGGTCGCAAAGACGGGGTGTAAGACGTCGCTCTCCGGCGACTCGCTAGGTGCAATGACCTAGGGTTCCGGCCATGTTCAAGGTCATGAAAGCCCTCGCCGTCTCGCTCATCACGCTTGTATCGTTCGGCGTCTTCGTTTCCGAGGGCGGTTCCGTTGGTGCCACCGGCACCTGCCAAACCCGCGTTTACGTCACCAATTACACCGGCGACAACGTGTCGGTGATCGAAAGCCCAGCAAACACTGCAGCGGGTTCACCGATCGGCGTCGGAAACCGTCCGAATGACATCGCCATCACCCCGAACGGCAACTTCGCCTACGTCACAAACTCCACCTCGGACACGGTGTCGGTCATCAACACCACAACGAACACAGTTGTGGCGACAATCAGCGTTGGTGCAATCCCACTCGGAGTCGCCATCACCCCGAACGGCAATTTCGCCTACGTCACCATTTCCGGTTCAAACAGTGTGTCCATCATTAACACTGCAACAAACACCGTCGTCGGTTCGCCTATTGCTGTTGGCTCAAATCCCGTCGACATCGCCATCGCTCCCAACGGCAACTTCGCCTACGTCACAAACTCTGTTCCGAACACCGTGTCAGTCATCGACACCAACTCAAACTCGGTGACGAACACCATTCCCGTTGGAACAACTCCAATCGCCGTTACCTTTGCGCCAGATAGCGCAACTGCGTACGTTGCGAATTACAACTCCGCCAACGTGTCAGTCATCGACACGAGTACAAACACTGTGACAACGTCGGTGGGCGTCGGAACCAACCCCGAAGGAATCGCCATCACTCCCGACGGGGCGATTGCCTACGTCGCGAACTACAACTCCAACTCGGTGTCGGTGGTGAACACCTCCACAAACACCGTCGCGACAACGATTGCCGTCACCTCACTTCCAGAAGGAATCGCCATCACTCCCGACGGTGCGATTGCCTACGTCGCGAACTACGGCGCGAACACGCTCTCTGTCATTGACATCAGCACCAACACCGTCACGGGTTCAGTCGCCGTTGGCGCCAACCCGCTGAGTGTCGGCATACTCCCGTGCCAAGCACCGACACCATCAACCACCACGACGGTCGCAGTCGATCCCGAAGTAGTTCCAGCCTTTACCGGCTGAAGCAAACAGTTCTTGCACTTATTTCGACTGACGTTCGGCCCACCAGGCATCGAGGCGACGTTTCGCTTCGTCCTCACCCAACGGTCCTTCTTCTAAACGAAGTTCCAAAAGGAAATCGAGCGCGTCGCCAACATCACGGCCAGGCGTAAGGCCGAGATAGGTCATGACGGCATTGCCATCAAGGTCGGGACGCATCGATGCGAGTTCCTCGCGCGCAAGAAGATCATCAATGCGCTCTTCGAGCTCGTCCATTCGTTTCGCAAGTTCTTGTGCTTTACGTTCATTGCGCGTCGTGCAGTCGCAACGAGTGAGTTCGATGAGTTCGGGAAGAAGATCGCCCGCATCGCGCACAAAACGACGAACAGCAGAATCAGTCCATCCCATTTTGTAGGTATGAAAACGCAAGTGAAGAAATACCAAACGGCTTACGGCTTCAACGTCGTCGCTTGAGTACTTCAGCGCCTTCATTCGTTCACGTGTCATGCGCGCGCCTACGACTTCGTGGTGATGGAACGACACACCGGCATCGCCAATTGCGCGTGTTTTCGGCTTCCCAACGTCGTGGTACAGAGCCGATAAGCGAACGAGTCGATTCGTGCTCGTCTTTCCGATGACCGCGATCGTGTGCGTCAGCACATCCTTATGTCGATGAATTGGATCCTGTTCGAGACGCATTCGCGAGAACTCGGGAAGGAACTGATCCATCAATCCAGTGTCAGCAAGGAACCACAAACCAGGTGTTGGGTCGTCAACGACCATCAACTTGTCGAACTCGTCACGAATGCGTTCGGCCGAAACAATCGACAACCGTTCGCACATTGATGTTGCTGCCGCGAGCAGGTCGTCATCGGGAGTCAGGCCATACCCCGCAAGAAATCGCGCAGCACGAAGCATGCGCAGCGGGTCGTCAGAGAACGATTCTTCGGGCGAGAGCGGTGTGCGCAGTCGGCCGGCGGCCAGATCTTCAGCGCCACCAAACGGATCGATGAGCTCCGGGTCTGGCAACGACAACGCCATGGCGTTGACCGTGAAATCGCGTCGAGACAGATCGGCCTCGATCACGTCGGAGAACATGACCTCGGGCTTTCGCGACTCAGGGTCGTAGGCCTCGGCTCGGTGTGTGGTGATTTCGAAGGTCCAGCCATCGTTCTGACAGCCGATCGTCCCGAATCGCTCACCCTGCGTCCAGACCGAATCGGCCCAGCCCTTGACCAACCGTTTGGTGTCGGCCGGGAGCGCATCGGTCGTCATGTCGATATCACGGCCATCGCTCATATCCCGTCCGAGCAGGAGGTCACGGACCACTCCACCCACCAGATAGAGCTTGAATCCCGACGCGGCGAAGCGTTCAGCCAACGGAGCGGTTCGCTCAAGAACGGGGCGGAGACGGTCGGGAATCACCGGGCGGAGGCTACCGGGGCAATCTCAGTGCACTGGCCATCGGTCCTAGGCTCACGCCAAGGCCATGCGACGCACTGACACCATCACCGGACTCGCCGACCGCATGAGGATCGGCCCTTGGAGGGGCGACCCTTCGCTGGCGCTGCTCAGTCCCACGCCGGGCGCACCGCCTTCGCCCGCCGGCCTGCGCCAAGCGCTCGTCTCGATCGCCGCACACGGGTACCGAGCCGTCCTGACTCCCGCCCTGACCTTTCCCGAACAACAAGTGTTTCTCGACTCAGGATTTTCGGTTCACGAACGGTTGCACCTACTTCGGCATGACCTCTTTGATCTCCCCGGCTCCACAGCACCGAACACACAGATTCGCCGAGGGAAAACCCGCGATCTCGAGGCTGTCTTGGCTCTTGACGGCCTCGCGTTCGATGGCTTCTGGCGTTTCGACCTCGATGGCCTCCTCGACGCACGCCACGCAACACCCCGTTCAAGATTCCGCGTCGCGTGTGTGAATTCCCGCGTCGTTGGCTACCACGTTGCCGGTGTTGCTCGACGCCTTGGGTACCTCCAACGTCTCGCCGTCCACCCAGAGTTTCACGGTCGTGGAATTGGAACCGCTCTTGTTGGCGATGCCCTCAGTTGGTGTCGACGTCGTGGCTGCGAATCGGTGCTTGTGAACACGCAAGAGATCAATCAGCGGGCACACTCGTTGTATCGCCATCTCGGTTTTACCGATGAACCAACGGGATTAGCCGTCTTGGAGTACACGTTCCGTGAAGGTTCAAACGCATGATGCGCCGCCTACTTTCGCTTGTGGGCGTTCTCGCGCTACTCGTCGTGCTTTGCCCCGACGACGCGACTGCACAGGCAACGAATGTGGCAACGCATCAACTCTCGCTCGTGCGTCAAACCGCATTTGTCGGACCAAACGGGACGTTCACTGTTGAAGTTGCAACCGGCGATTTACCTGCGAACTCAAAGCTCAACCTCGTCATCTACAACGCCATCACCAGTCGCAGCCGTCTCGATCGAACCATCGCGGGCGAACAACTTGGAAGCGCACTGTTCTCAACACCTTCGACGGCGATCACTGCCAACAGCGCTTCAACAACGCTCCCTCTTCCCATCAACGATCAATGGCCGGCACCGGAAGGTGGCACCGTTCTGAGCACAAGCGGCGTGTATCCGGTGCTTATAGAGGCCACCGCAGCGAACGGGTCTCGACTCGACAGCATCGTCACTCATCTTCTGCGCTTGCCGTCCGTCACGACACCGACCGCTCCACTTGCGCTTGCCATAACAGTTGTCGTCGATGCACCGCTCAACGTGAGTCCTGACGGATCTCCCGAGCTCTCAGCTGCTGAAATCCTGCGAGCCAACGACCAGTTCCGCATCATGAGCAGTTTTGCAACAACGCCCCTCACCCTTGCTGCGACGCCATTTGTTGTTCAAGCACTCGCCGATGCAGGCAATTCCTCCGCTCGCCCCAACAGCCAATTTCGCCAAACACTCAGTCGACCGTATGTACCGATTGATTCTGGATCGTTGATGGCCGGCGGTCGTGGCTCGTTGATTGAACAGGAGTACACGGCTGCCGACGCAATTTTGGCGGCAGCGTTCGAAGCCGCTCCCGATCACGAAACGATGGTTCTTGACCCTTCGGTGAGTCCCGCTGCACTCGATCAGTTAGCGAAAATGGGAACCCGGTCAGTGGTTCTCCAGTCTTCCCAATTGCGATCCTCGATCGTGACGGACGAATCCTCCGTTCTCACAAACCGATTCCTCATCGAAGGCGAAAGCGGAACTTCTTTTGCCGCAATGGCAAACGACGACACCACGTCGTCGCGCTTTGTGATGACCAGTGATCCCATCCTCGGCGCTCACCACGCGCTTGCGGAGTTGATGATGCTTCACGAGGAGCAACCTGGCGCCAATCGGGGTGTTGCCGTCACGATTCCTGCGGCCACGGACACAGCCGCCTTCACCGAATTTCTCACTGGCCTTTCGACAGCAACGGGCGCACCAAGCGGTTCTCTCGGCAACAGCGTGATTCAACCAGTCACCCTTGATGAAGTCTTCACTCGCACAGGCATTGCAACTGCATCGCAAAAGCCAATCGTTCGCGACTGGACTAGCAACGAGCCAACCGAACTCGGTACCTATGGAACGCTGCTCGAACAGGCGCAATGGAACCTGTTAGGCCTGCGCTCACTTCTTCCCGAAGGCAACGAGCTCATCGCCCCCATCGAACGAACCGTGCTTGCCTCCGCCGAGACAACACTGACTCTCGGTGACCGGGAAGCCATCCTCTCGAACGCAGATGCGCAACTTGATTCTCTGACCTCGGCCATCAGTTTGCCGACCTCTCAAAAGGTCACGCTGACCTCAAGCAGCGGCAAGATCCCTCTCGTCATCACCAACACGCTGCCCGTCGAGGCCTTGGTGCAGATCACCGTGAGTAGTCCGAAACTCGAATTCCCCGAAGGCACGACCTACGAAATCGTTCTTTCCCCATCAAGTACGACACGAACCGACATTGCAGTCACGACCCGCGCATCGGGTGCCTTCCCTCTTGATGTGGAAATCGCGTCCTCTGGCGGAGGTCTCCTTGTCGCAAGCAGCCGTATCGATGTGCGCTCCACGGCCATTTCTGGGTTCGGATTGTTCGTTTCCATCCTCGCCGGCCTCTTCCTTCTGGTGTGGTGGGGTCGCCACTTCCGGCACACTCGCCGAGCCCGCGCCCTCGTCGCTGCCGACGAACCATCACCAACCTCGGGTGGATGACTAGCGTCTTCCCGTCACTGATCCGACAGGAGCACCATGACCGGCGTCCACATCGTCACCGATAGTTCGTGCGATTTATCTGAAGCAGAAACGACCACGAACGGCATCGGTGTTGTTCCACTGAGCATTCGCTTTGGCGACGAGGAATTCATCGACCGCGAAGAGCTGAGTGTCGAGGCCTTCTACGACAAGATGGCGAGCACGGGGCTCCTTCCCGAAACCGCTGCACCTTCGCCCGGTCGTTTCGAGCAAGCCTTCCGCGGCGCCGCTGCAGTCGGAGCGAGCGCAGTGGTGTGCATCAACCTCTCCGGCGAACTCTCTGCGACCGTGCAATCGGCACGAAACGCTGCGACCGCCGTCGCTGGCGACATCGATGTTCGCGTGATCGACAGTCGATCACTCACCGGCGGACTCGGCACCATGGTGCTTGAAGCCGCAGCCGCAGCACGCAATGGGGCCGATGCCGACGCCGTTGTTGCACTCGTCGAGTCAATGATTGCGCGCACCGAGATTTACGGCGCGCTCGACACCCTTGAGAACCTCAAGAAGGGTGGCCGCATCGGCAGCGCGAAGGCGCTTCTCGGCTCAATGTTGTCTGTGAAACCAATCATCCACATCGGCGATGGCGCAGTGGAAGAAGCGGGAAAGCAGCGCACCCGCAAGCGCGCGCTTGAGTGGATGCGCGATCAACTCTTCACCGAAGGAACCGTCGAGAAGCTTTCGATCCTTCACGGTGAAGCTCCCGATATCGATGCATTCCTCGACATGATCTCCGAGCGTTATCCACGAGATCAGATTCGTTTGGGGAAGATCGGTGCCGTCATCGGAACCCATGGCGGTCCGGGCGTCATCGGCATGTGCTACCTGCGTCCGTGATCGAACTCCATCCTGCTACCGCGTGAACGCGGACGACAACGGGTTACCACCCGTGAACCAAAGTGGTCGCACGCTCTCCGGACGTGTACTCGCGCAGCGCTATCAACTTCGTCAGCAGTTGGCTGTTGGCGGTATGGCCGAAGTGTGGGAAGCCGAGGACCTCGTGCTTGGTCGCGCGGTTGCAGTCAAGATTCTTCACCCACAATTCGCCAATGACCCCGTCGTCCGACAGCGCTTTCACATCGAAGCAATCGCTGCCGCGAGGCTTGTAGACCCATCAATTGTTGCGATTTATGACACCGTCGACCTCGATGGTTGCGACGCGATCGTCATGGAACTTGTTCGCGGCCGAACCTTGCGTGACTTCCTCGACGAGCGCGGAGCACTTGATCCGATCGAAGTCGTACACATCGGTGCAGAAGTGGCAGGAGCCCTTGCTATTGCGCATAAGTCCGGAGTCATTCACCGCGACATCAAGCCCGCAAACATTCTTTTGTCCGACGATGGTCGAGTGTTGGTGACCGACTTCGGTATCGCAAAGGTTCTCGACGAACCAGACCTCACACGAACGGCGCAGGTACTCGGCACCGTGAAGTACCTCGCTCCCGAACAGGTTGAGGGTGGTCCCGTCGATGGGCGAACCGATCTTTACGCGCTCGGTGCCGTTCTCTACGAAGCCGTTTGCGGTGACGCACCGTTCCGCGCGGAAACGCCTGCTGCACTCGCGCTTGCTCGCATGCATCGCGATCCAACACGACCTTCTCTTGTTCTTACTGAGATTCCCGTCGACCTCGAGTCAACGGTCATGCGCGCGATGTCCCGTGCGCCTGGCGACCGGTTCGCGTCGGCGAACGACATGCGCGCCGCGCTGCTTTCCACCCGACTTGACGTACTCGCCGACCCCACCGCTCCGCCCGAGCCCACCAACAGTTCAGTGCCAGCACCGCGAGCCAAACGGGGAAAATCGGGAATCGTTGTGACTCTCGTGGTTGTCGGGGTGCTGTTACTCATCGCGCTTCTTGTCGCAAACACTGACGCCGCTCGAACATTTCTTTCCAATCAACCTGCATCAACAACGACAACGACGCCGCGACAACTTGCAATCTCAACGGCGCATTCGTTCGATCCAACGGACAAAACCGGTTTCGAAAATGAATCGGCGGCAATGAATGCGGTTGACGCTGATTCGCTCACGTCATGGTCGACCGAGGTCTACTCGTCGCGCACATTCGGAAATCTCAAGGCAGGTATTGGTTTGGTAATTGACCTGACCGCCGAAGACATCGTCGGCACCGTTGCGATCGACTCACCATCACGTGGATGGTCAGTCGAGGCCTACGTCGCCACGGGTGCCCCGACCACCCTTCTCGGTTGGGGACCGGTTGTTGCGTCAGCAACCGACATCCAAGGTTCAGTACTGCTTGATCTGCACCGAGCAAGAGGCAACGCTGTTCTTTTGTGGATTACGCAACTGAAAGACACGCCTCCTTGGCTTGTCACCATCACCGACGTGATTGTCACCTCCTAATCCGGGTGCTTCGTGGGTAGGATCGCAGCTATGGACACGGACTCGGACGCGTCAACAACTGGCAGCACGGGACCTACCTCTTCGACGCCCCCGCGTTCGATTCCTTCGGTCGGTGCGGCGTCTTCGATGATTGGGGGCGACTGGCCGGCTCAGGCTGCCGACGCGATCGTCAACGCGGTCGAGACCGTCCGCGACCGCACCACCACCCCGATAATGAAAATCGCTCGGGGCTTGGTTTTTGGTGTGTTCGCCGGAACAATCACGCTCACCATCGCAGTGCTCGCCATTATCGGCCTCATCCGACTGCTTGATGAAGCCCTTCCTTCTGGTGTGTGGCTCCCCTATCTCATCCTTGGTGTGGTGTTCACCGTGGTCGGAGCACTGTTGTTTCGGCGTCGCAACGCACCCGCGCCAGCACCCGCTGTCGGAAAGACATCCAAGCGCTGAGTCGTTGTCACACCTTTTGTCTCCCTCATCACCTGACATGACCACGAATGGTCATTGAGTTCTGGAGTTCCCGTGCCTGAGATTCGTAACGTCATCATCATCGGTTCAGGTCCTGCCGGCCTGACCAGCGCGATCTACACCGCCCGAGCCAATTTGGCTCCGCTGTTGATCGAGGGGGAGCCGTCATCGACCAGCGATCAGCCCGGTGGCCAACTCATGCTCACCACCGAGGTCGAGAACTTTCCGGGATGGCCCGACGGCATCATGGGCCCCGAGCTCATGATGAAGTTTCGTGAGCAAGCACTGCGCTTTGGAACCGAAATCGTGACCCGCAAAGTAAGCAAGGTCGACCTGTCAGCCCGTCCCTTCAAGGTCTGGATCGGCGACACCGAGGCTCCCGAACCAACGCATCTCGCACATTCGGTCATCGTTTCTACCGGTGCGCGTTCACTCATGCTTGGTCTTGAAGAAGAGTCTCGTCTTCTCGGTCACGGTCTCTCAACCTGCGCGACCTGCGACGGTTTCTTCTTCCGCGATCACGACATCGCTGTTGTTGGCGGTGGCGACTCGGCCATAGAAGAGGCGCTTTTTCTGACGAAATTTGCCAAAACAGTCACCCTCGTTCACCGTCGTGACGAACTGCGGGCCTCGAAGATCATGCAGGACCGTGCATTCGCCAACGAGAAGATGCGTTTCGCGTGGAACTCCACAGTGAGCGCAATTCACGGAGACCAAACCGTCGAAAGCGTGACGTTGACCGACACGATCACCGGCGAGGAACGCCCACTCGCCGTCACTGGCGTCTTCGTTGCTATCGGTCATCGTCCGAACACCGATTTGTTCGCTGGACAACTCACGACGGACGAAAACGGCTACCTCGTCACCCATAGCGGCTCTCTCACCAACATCGAGGGTGTCTTCGCGTGCGGCGACGTGCAGGATCACGTCTATCGCCAGGCGATTACCGCCGCCGGTTCCGGTTGTATGGCGGCCATTGACTGTGAACGTTGGCTCGAAGCCAACGTTCACTAATCCCAGTCACTGCAACGATCTTCCCGATCGGGAATCAAACCGACACGCGGTAGCGTTGTCATCCGTAGCCCTATCCCTTGGGATGGTGCCCAGATCTGAAGTGCAAAGCGCGCCGCCCTTTGATTTCGAACATCTGTTCGATCAAAACAGATCTCATCCATTCGGTCGGCAGCGACCGGCCACAACGTGAACGAGGAACCATGTCCGAAAACATCTCCACCTACACCGACGCCACGTTCGATGAGCAGATTGGCTCATCTTCTGTGCCAGTCGTCGTTGACTTCTGGGCCGAATGGTGCGGCCCGTGCAAGATGGTGGCCCCCATTCTTGAAGAAATCGCTCAAGAACAAGCCGGCAGCCTGGCCATCGCCAAGCTCAATGTCGATGACAACCCTGACGTTGCTCGCCGATTCGGTGTCATGAGCATCCCGACCATGATCGTGTTCAAAGACGGTCAGGAAGCTGCTCGCATCGTTGGCGCCAAGGGCAAGTCGCAGCTTCTTGACGATTTCAAGCCGTTCATCTAGGACGTCAGGTGTGTCGACCTCTGTCGACAGTCCAACGCAGGAACGAACGAGGGCCCCGGTCGAAACCGGGGCCCTCGTTGTTTTTCGTTCAACATGCCCAAACCCGAGCAGAGAAACATTGGAGGTTGACCACAACCTCATCCACAGGCTGTGCAGAACCCTTCACCAAAGGTTTTGGTGGAGGTGTGTCAGTCCATTGGCTCTTTGCCATCGACAATGACGCGATACACGCGCTCAAGATCCTCGAGGGTTGAGAAGTCAATCACGATGCGGCCCTTGCGCTGACCCATCGAAACTGCGACGCGAGTGTCAAGGTGGTCGGAAAGCATTTCCTCAAGTTCCAGCAGGGGAGCCGGACGAACCGTGGCCGTGGGCTTGGTGCCGGCAGTGGGCGTGGCGCCCGTATCGGTTGCAGCATTTCCATCGTGCTCGCGAACACGATCCTCTACCTCACGCACGGTGAGCTTCTCCGACACAGCCGCTTTGGCAAGCTTCTCCTGGAAGGCCCGATCGGGAGTTCCGAGGAGCGCACGAGCGTGACCTGCAGAGAGTTGCCCCTCGCCCAGCAAACGCTGAATGCTCGCGGGGAGCTGGAGAAGGCGCATGGTGTTCGCAACAGCCGAACGGCTCTTGCCAACACGGGTGGCGACCTGATCCTGGGTGAGCTTGAACTCTTCGATGAGCTGCTGATAGGCCGCGGCTTCCTCAAGCGCCCCCAAATCCTCACGGTGGAGGTTCTCAACCAGAGCCTGTTCGAGTGAACCTTCGTCCTCTGCGGTACGAACGATGGCAGGGATGGACTGAAGGCCAGCACGCTTTGCTGCTCGCCAGCGGCGCTCCCCCGCAATCAGTTCATAGGAATCCTCCCCTAACTCGCGAACGAGAATGGGCTGCAGAACACCAACGGAGCGAATCGACGCCGAAAGGCTTACGAGGGCTTCCTCGTCGAAATGACTACGGGGCTGATAGGTATTCGCCACGATTTCCGAAATCGGAAGTTCCCGCAGGACGGCATCGCTGTCCTGCAATCGTTCCGTGGTCGGAATGAGAGATCCGAGACCTTTACCGAGTCCGCTGCGGCGTGCCACCACTGACCTCCTGGGCCAACTTCCGGTAGGCGGTTGCCCCCCGGCTACTTGGATCGAATGTGATGATTGGTTGTCCGAATCCGGGGGCCTCTGAGAGGCGCACCGAACGGGGAACGACTTCCTGACAGACCTTGTCGCCAAAATGCTCGCGCACATCGGCCACAACGCCGTCGGAAAGATTGGTACGGGCATACATCACGAGCACAATGGCACTGATTTCCAGCGCTGGGTTCAGGCTCTTCTGGATGAGCGCCACGTTCTTGGTGAGTTGGGTAAGACCTTCAAGGGCGAAGTATTCGCACTGAATGGGGACGAGGACCTCGGTGGCTGCAGCCATGGCATTGACGGTCAGCAAGCCAAGAGAAGGCGGGCAGTCGATCAGTACGAAGTCGTAATCGTCCTTTACCGAGTCGATTGCCATCTTGAGGCGCATTTCACGGCTAAAGGCCGGAACCAGCTCGATTTCGGCGCCGGCCAAGTCCAGGCTGGCCGGAGCAACGAACAAATTGCGAACAACCGTGCCCTCAATGCAGTCCTCGAGGGGCACGTCGTGGAGGATCACGTCATACATGGAGGACTCCAGCGAGCGAATATCGACACCCAGGCCCGTTGACGCATTGCCCTGAGGGTCGAGATCGACCACAAGGGTCCGATACCCAAGCTCAGCGAGGCAGGCGCTGAGGTTGATAGAGGTGGTGGTCTTCCCCACACCACCCTTTTGGTTCGCCACAGCAATCACGCGAGGCAAAGGTCGCTCGGCCGAGATCGGACGAGCCCCTTCCACAATCGCTTCGGCAGCAGAGATATTTGGCGGCATCTTCACGCCGTGCTCTCCCCCGTCCGTTGCGCTACCAGTTTCGTCAGATTCCATGCGTCCCAACTCGGATTTGGCGGCACACACCGCAGTCGGAGGGCGTCAATCGCTTCTCGCGATCGAGCAGATGCCATCCTGCCCGCCCGGGCCCCTCCGGTCAAGGATTCCCCCGCCCCCACTCGATCTCGCGCTCTGACCGGCAACGGGGATCCCGTTCCGCCGTTGTTTCACGTGAAACAACGGCAAATGATTTCCCGGGTTCGCCTCGGACCCTCCTCGGGATGTTTCACGTGAAACATGAGGGTTTGGAGGTGAGGCGCTAGAACAGCGGCCGCTTGGCGGGAATTCCTACCCGGCGGGGGTAGGTCTCTGGACAGAGACTGGTCTGTCGAAGCCGACGCATTCCTGGTACCGGCGACCCTTCATCCGTCAGACCGAGTAGGGCCACGCCTTCAGATGGCCAGCGATTGGTGTCCTCCGGAGGCTCACTCACCACCAAAATGCCATCGAGTCGAAGCAGGGGAGCGGCGCACTCAGCAACGGTGGCTGGCGGACCAAAGGATCGGGCAGTAACGACATCGACCTCGGCTCGCCATTCCACCGATCGGCCTGTCTCTTCGGCTCGTGCCAGTTCGGCAACCACCCGTCCTTCCCATTCCATTGCGAGGACGGCCTGGGCCAACAACGCCACCCGACGTTCAAGCGAATCAAGCAAAACGATTCGAAGGTCGGGGCGAGCTTCAGCAATCACCAGGCCAGGGACGCCCCCACCCGAACCCAAATCCACCAAAAGGGAGCCTTCGGCAACCTCGCCGATGGCGGCAATGAATCCTTCGGCGTGGGCAACGTGGTCGAGAACCGGACCCGGACCGAGGACGCCAAGGCGCCGAGCTCGCTCGAGGACCTCAAGCAATGGGGGAGAAGGCTGCACCTCGCCATTGTTGCACCCGTGCCTCGGCGTTTCGGGCAACAGCCTTCGAAGAACTCCCCGTGCCCGAAAACAACAATGGCCCCGCACGAAGCGGGGCCATTGGAACAGATGGAAGTGATAATCAGGAAGGAATGATCACCACGCGGCGACGGGGTTCGTCGCCCTCAGAAATGGTGGAAACGCCATCGAGTTCATTCACGGTGTCATGCACAACCTTGCGGTCTGCCGAACCCATGGGCTCAAGGGCCTTCTGCACGCCAGAAGAACGGACTTCCTCAGCCACACCCTGAGTGAAGCGCTCAAGGGCTTCACGGCGGCGCTGGCGGTACCCAGCAACATCGAGACGAACTCGGCCTGCAGCGGTTCCGGACACCTTGCGGTGAATCACCGTGCGGGAAAGCTCCTGGATGGCAGCGAGGGTGTTGCCCTTGGGGCCGACAAGGATTCCAAGGTCACGGCCCTCGACGCGAACCTCACTGGTGTCGTCATCAATCGAGACCGCTTCGACGCGGCCTTCGAGGTCGAATGCGTCAACGAGGCCATCAAGGAACTCGGTGACGATACGGGTGTGCTCTACCAGATCGACATCAACGGTTTCAGTCACGGTGGTGTTTTCCTTCTCGGTGGGCGCAGCCTTCTGACCGCCACGACGGCGGTCAGGGCGTTTGCCATTGGATGATGCTGCTGCTGGTGCTGCCGGCGCTGCGTCAGCGGCTGGGGTTGCAGGGCGTTGCGACTGCTTGCGGCCGGCCCCATTGCCACTGCCCTTCTTACGCCGATCTCGTCGTTCCACCTTCGGTCGGGGACTGGTCGGGGCAATGCGAGCCCGAACGCGGGCCTGGCCCTTCATCTTCCCGAAGAGACCTCGAGATGGTTCTTCGAGGATTTCAAATTCGGCATCAGCAGTGTCGACGCCCAATTGATCGAGTGCCGCGTCTTTCGCTTCTTCAACGGTGCGGCCAGTGATTTCCACCCACTCCATGTGGTGTTACCTCTTCTTTTTGCGCACCCGAGGCTGCAACGGCTGCGAAGTCGAAGCTTCGCCGGCGTCGGACGAGGGGGTCGACGGTGTCGACGTAGCGCGATCGGAACCCTTCTCGGGTCCCTTCGAAGAATCGCTGCCCTTGGTGTCTCGGGAACTGGTGGTGGCGCGACCGGTGGTCCGGCCGCCCTTGGAGGCACCAGCTGTAGCTGGTGCCTTGGTCGAGCCCTTCGCAGCGCCACCCTTCGCGCCGGCCTTCTTGGCCGGACGAGAGGTCGCGCTGATTGACTTCGACCCTGACTTCTTGGCCTTCGGGGCGGCCTTGGGCTGCACACCGAAACCAAAGAGATGCTTCCAGGACTTCGTGCCGTCAGGGGCACTGATGCCATAGATGCTCTTCGAGATGAATGCCTGCTGCCCAATTCGGTAGAGGTTTGACACCGCGAAGTACAGGACAAGACCGGCGGGCAGACCAAACGAAATCACCGGCAAGAAGAACGGCATGATCTTCATGATCATCTGCTGCTGGCTATTGGTTTGCGCTCCGGGATTACGTCCCTGAATCTGACGCTGCTGAATGAAGCCAGTAATGGCAACGATCAGAATCAGAACGAGGAACGGAAGGGCATGCCCGATGCCCTGCTGCATTGCTTTGCTCGCGCTCTCCGAAAGATCGAGGCCAAAAGCCTCCATCTGATAGGAGGTTGAGAGATTTTGGTACATCTTCGTCGACGGGTTGATCCACGCTGGATCGAACACACGTTCGAACGAGGGTGCTTTGGATGGTGCGTTGCCGAGACCGAACTGACTGGATGCCCAGCCGATATCGCCGCCGAGGTCGCTGACTCGACGAGTGAGGCCGCGCAGCACCTGGTACAGCACGAGGAAAACGGGCATCTGCACCAAAAGCGGCAGACAGCCGCCAAGCGGATTGATGCTGTTTTCCTTATAAAACTTCAGGAGTTCTTCGTTGAGCTTCTGGCGATCGTCTTTGTACCGAGCCTGGATCTTTTTCATCTCCGGCTGGAGTTGCTGCATGACCATCATCGACCGCGTGCCCTTGAGGGTCAGCGGCGTCACGATGATCATGACGACCAGCGTCAGCAGGATGATGGCGACTGCGTAGTTCCCGGTGATGTCGTAGAAGAACGCCAACACTGACGCGAAGGCTTTAAAAAACGCTTCCATTGACTAGGCGGCCTTCCTATCGGGAACGGGATCCCATCCGGAACCACCCCAAGGATGGCACCGACCCAGTCGTCGAATCGACAACCAGGAGCCCCGAACGAACCCATGGGTCTCGAGAGCTTCGAGAGCGTAGGACGAACAGGAGGGAACATAACGACAGGGAGAAACCCTGCCGGCGAACAACCATTGATAGCCGCGCACACACCGTGTCGTCAGACGCGCAGGAATGGAAAGGGAACGCGCCGGTTCAGTTGTCGGCGCAGAATCGTGATCGTGCTGGCAGGTTGCGCTCACCGGGGGCTCCCGACGAGGCGCTCAAGGCAGCTGTCCACATCACGCAACAGGGTGTCGCGGTCAACCGCGGCTGCGCTGGGCTGAATCGTAAAAAGCCAAGCGCCAGAGGGAATTCGAGCGGGTTCGGATGCGCGAACCTCCACTAAATGCGCACGAACTTGGCGCCGTAAACGATTACGAACCACGGCAGTTCCGACGTTGCGGGACACTGCGAACGCGACTCGCGGCGGTTCGTCACTGAAGGATGGTGTTAACGCCAACATGGTCACCGACACGGTGCCACTACGGACCCGACGGCCGCGCCGCCGCAGTTCTTGGAACGTGCGGCGGTCACGAACTCGCCAGATCAGGCCGACAGACGTCGACGGCCCTTGAGCCGGCGCGACCGCAGAACATTGCGCCCAGCGCGAGTGGACATGCGGGAACGGAAGCCGTGCTTCTTCGCCCGACGGCGGTTATTGGGCTGGAACGTACGCTTCACGAGGGGCCTCCGTGACCCGAAAACCCAAGAGGGGGTCAACAGATCGTTGCTTCTTCGACATGGATTGTGGTGTGGAAACGGGCCCGGCCTTACGCATGCGCAAGGAGCCCGACACCTGTTCGGATCGCAACGCTAGAGGGTGAAGCCCGGATGCAGCAACATCAGCAAGGTGCTACCGTCCCTCGCCCGTCCACAGGGCCTCGACACCGACGCCCGTGAGCGGGCACATCTGTGTCGAACAACGGCGAACCACCTCATGTGGACAGCGGTCGAGGTTTTCCACAAGTGTGAACGTTGTTGTGGAACCAAACCCATTGTCAGGGGCTTTCGTGCAGGTGGACCAAGCCGAACAATTGTGGACGACGTGCACTGTCGCGCTGCGCGAGCAGGTGTCCGAGGCCGTCTGGCTCACGACGTTTTCCATGGTGACCCCACTCGATCTTCAGGGAACGGTTCTTTCGGTCGCCGTGCCGAGTTCTGTCGTAAAAGATCGCATCGAATCGCGTTATCTCACGCTCGTGAATGGCGCCCTCGCTGATATTGGCCAAAGCGCCGTGCGACTGGCCATCGAAGTCCAAACCGACGTCGCGCCGGCATCAGCAAACTTCTCCCCAGCGCCGTCCACAGGCTTTTCCGCCGATGTCCCCAACGATTCCCAGCCGCTGTTGACAACTTCCGAGGCTCTGGGGACAACTCCCGTTCCCGAGCAGGAACTCGGCCTGACAGTGAATCCGCGATACACCTTCGACGCCTTCGTCACCGGTACATCGAATCGCTTCGCTCATGCCGCTGCGCTGAGCGTGGCCGAGACACCGGCGAAGTCGTATAACCCACTCTTCATTTATGGCGACGCCGGATTGGGCAAGACCCACCTTCTCCAAGCGATCGCCAACTACGTGCGCGAGATTTACCCCGGCCATCAGGTCCGGTACGTCTCAACCGAGCAATTCCTCAATCAGTACGTCGACGCCATCCGCCAGAACACGATGCCCGAGTTCAAGAAGCGCTACCGCGAAATCGACGTTCTCCTCCTTGATGACATTCAGATCATTGAAGGCAAGGAAGGTCTCCAGGAAGAGCTCTTCCATACCTTCGAGTCTCTCTATCAGGCCAACGCCCAGATTGTGCTGTCCTCCGATCGTCCGCCCGACGCCATCTCCACCCTTGAAGATCGGCTCCGCAGCCGCTTCAAGATGGGGCTCATTACCGAGATCAATCCGCCGGAACTCGAAACTCGTCTAGCGATTCTTCGCAAGAAAGCCGAGCGTGAGCCCATTGCTCCGCCGCCCGATGTCCTTGAATTCATTGCCTCGAATATCACCAACAACATTCGTGAGCTTGAAGGCGCCCTGATTCGTGTCTGCGCATTTGCCAGCCTCACCGGTAATCCGCTCACGGTGGAATTGGCCGAAGGGGTCCTCAGCGACATCCTCACCAATACTCAACCCCGCCCGATCACACCGGCACTCATTCTCGAGAAGACCTCGGAAATGTTCGATTTCACGATCGACGAAATCCGCGGGCAAAGCCGACGCCGCCCACTCGTGACCGCTCGCCAGATCGGTATGTACGTCATGCGGGAAATGACTGATCTGAGCTACCCGGCGATCGCACGTGAATTTGGTGGCCGCGATCACACCACGGTTATCCATGCAGTCGAGAAGATCAGCGGCCTCATGAAAGAGCGTCGACAGATTTACGACCAGGTCACTGAGTTGACCCAACGGATCCGAAACAGTTGACCGCCGTGACCCTCAACCGTTACTCGAGCCGAACGCCCGCGCGGAGTTTCGAACGCTCGCGCGGTGGACAACCCAGTGGACCATGGCGCGCGCGCCACTGCATGAAAAGTGGACGACTGGTTGATGATCCCCCGCGCTGTCACTCCCACCGTTCAGACTGTGGATCACTGTGGATGACGCAGGGACAACAAAACTGGCGCCACGCTGGGACTATGCCTATTTGTCCACAATCCACAGCGCTTATTACAACTACTACCTATTTCTCATTCTTTTTTACAACTACAACAAGCAACACCGTCTGTCAGGAAAGTGAGCCGACGTGAAGTTCCGTTGTGAGCGAGATCCACTCGTCGAAGCCATCTCCGTAGCGGCTCGTGGTGTCACCACGCGCAGCTCTGGACGTCAGGCCCTTATGGGTCTCAACCTCGTGTTGGTTGGCGATCAACTTCAGGTGACCGGAAGTGATCTCGATCTCACCATCATCGCCACTGCCTCAGTTTCTGGTTCTCGTGACGGCACGGTGCTCGTCCCGTCCAAGCTCCTTTCCGAGATTGTTCGCAATCTTCCTGAAGGCGCAGTCACCTTTGAGGCCGACGACAACGAAGTCCGTATTGGCTCTGGTCGTTCACAGTTCGCAGTCAAGACCATCGCTGTTGACTACCCGCCGATGCCTGAAGCACCCGAGTCCGCTGTCACGATTGACGCCGCACTTCTGCGCGACGCCATTTCTCAGGTCGTGTCGGCCGCAAGTACCGATGAATCTCGCAAGTTCGAACTCACTGGTGTTTCCATTGCTGCTCAAGGCACCGGGATTCGCCTGGTTGCGACAGATACCTATCGTTTAGCGATCCGAGATCTTCCGGGCACATCAATTCTCACCGAAGGACAAAAGGTTCTTGTTCCTTCTTCAGCGCTGAAAGAACTCAACCGACTTCTTACGACTGCCGAGAACGTCACAATCCGTCTCGCCGAACGACATGTTTCCTTTGAAGTCGATGGCGTTCGACTTGTGAGCCAGCTTCTTGACGGAAGTTTCCCCGATTACGAAAACCTTCTTCCGAAGACCGCGGACTCTCACCCGAACCGTCTCACGATTGAACGCGAGACATTCCTTGAAGCACTCAAGCGCGTGGGCCTGCTTTCAAAGGAAAACACCAAGATTCGTCTTGATATCAAAAACGATTCCGTTGAACTCATTGCCGAAAGTTTCGATGTTGGTAAGGCTGACGAAGTCATCGATGCGCGTCACGTTGGAGAAGAACTCGAGATTTCGTTTAACCCCGAGTACCTGCGCGCCGGCATCGAAGCCGCACCTTCTGATGAAATCACTATCGAGATCGCTCGACCCACAAGCCCCGTACTTATTCGAGGTAATGAAACCGACGATTTCTTGTACCTGTTGATGCCGATCCGCAACTGACGTGCGCCTCGCTCGTCTCTGGCTCACTGACTTTCGGTCCTACGCCAGCGCGGATATCGCCTTTGCACCTGGGCTCACGGCTCTCCTTGGCCAAAACGGCGAAGGAAAGACAAACGTGATGGAAGCCATTGGCTATCTCGCGACTCTGTCCTCATTTCGCGGAGCTCCGAACGACGCGCTCGTTCGATCGGGAGCAACCTCGGCGATTGTTCGCGCAGAAGGGGAGCGCGAGGGGCGGCAACTTCTTATCGAGGCAGAAATCGCGTCAAGTGGTCGCGGTCGCGTGCAGGTCAATAAGCAAAAGTTGGCCCGAACCCGCGATCTCCTCGGCGCCTTGCGCGTTTCGGTGTTTGCGCCCGATGACCTTGAGTTGGTTAAGGGGGGCCCGGCGGAACGACGCCGCTATTTGGATGATGCGCTTGTCGCTCGGCGGCCGGCGTTTGATTCATTGCGCTCAGATCTCGACCGAATCCTTCGTCAACGAAACGCGTTGCTGAAGCAGTCCGGTGGGCGACTCAGTCCAGAAGTCGAAGCAACGCTCATGGTGTGGGACGCAAAGCTGATCGAGACCGGTGAGGCCTTAGCCGATGCTCGCGATGAACTGGTGCGAGAACTCGGTCCAGCACTTGATCTTGCTTACTCCCAGGTTGCCGGGCGGCCAGTCCCTGTCACGGTGTCGTACGACGCGCCGTGGCGTGAACAAGGTTTGGCCGCAGCACTTGAAGCCGCTCGTCGAGACGAACTCCGCCGTGGGGTTTCGCTTGTAGGCCCTCATCGCGATGATCTCGTCCTTCACCTTGATCAACTGCCCTCCCGAACGCATGCGTCACAAGGAGAACAACGCTCACTCGCATTAGCACTGCGCCTTGCTGCCCATCGCGTTGTTACCGATGCAACGGGCTCTTCACCGATTTTGTTGCTCGACGACGTGTTCTCCGAACTCGACCCCGATCGCAGCGCGGCACTTCTCGAGCATTTGCCACCAGGCCAAACGGTCTTGTCGAGTGCCGCCGGACTTCCGCCAGGCGCGTCACCCGAACTGGTGTTGAGAGTCTCGAACGCAACAATCCGTCCGGACTAAGAAAAAACGCAGTTTTTCTCGTGTAGGCATCGTGGTGCGAGAAGCGCTTCGTACACTGCGTGGATGCCGTGGGAACCATTGCCAGATGCATCAACCGGCGATCCGGTGTCAATGCATGCAAGCCTTGATCGCATTGTTCGTCATCTCGGTGGACCATCAGCCGATGTCACAACGGGCATTTTTGGACGTTGGCCTGAACTCGTCGGAGACGCAGTCGCCGCGCAAAGTCGTCCGGTTGCAATAAAGGGAACGACGCTGGTTGTTGCTGTTTCTGATCCGGCATGGGCAACGCAATTGCGCTTTCTCGAACACGATTTGATCGAGCGACTTCAAGCAGAACTTGGACGCAATGCAGTTGACGCAATCGATGTTCGTGTTCGGCCAGAACAGGCTGGTTGACCCTGTCGCTTCGCTTCACGCGAAACCCATGATTTGCGCGTCGTAATACCCGTTAAACACGCGTGTCGCTGGTAGGATTCTCCGACTGTGACAGACGCGCTTTACGTGTCGAATTCGCAGTTTGTACCTGTTGATCTCGCAATCAAGACACCGGCGAAGTACCGGTAAGGGGAAGCCCAAAGCGTGGCGAAAACCACCGAAGAGTACGGCGCAAAAGACATCACGATCCTCGAGGGCCTCGAGGCGGTGCGCAAACGACCCGGCATGTACATCGGTTCAACCGGTCCAGCTGGTCTGCATCACTTGGTGTACGAAGTGGTCGATAACTCTGTTGACGAAGCGATGGCCGGTCACGCCACTCGCATTGAAGTCACGTTGTTGCCCGATGGCGGATGCGAAGTCGTCGATGACGGACGCGGTATCCCGGTCGACAAACATCCTGATCCAAAAATGAAGGGCATGAGTGCGGCCGAGGTCGTGCTCACCGTGCTTCACGCTGGTGGCAAGTTCGGCGGAGGCGGTTACAAGGTCTCCGGCGGTCTCCACGGTGTGGGTATCTCTGTTGTGAACGCTCTCTCTGAGCGGGTTGAGGTCGAAATCGATCACTCTGACAATCGCCACTACATGGACTTCACCAACGGCGGAAAGCTCACCACCAAGCTTGAGGTTCGCGGAAAGGCACCGAAGGGCCGAACCGGCACAACGGTTCGTTTCTGGCCCGACCCCACCATTTTCGACGAAACGGTGTTCCGCGCTCAGACCTTGCTCGAGCGCTTTCAGATGATGGCGTTCTTGAATAAGGGACTCGAAATTCGTTTCCAGGACAAGCGTCCCGATGCGACAAATTCCGAAGTCATCGTCTTCAAGTACGCCGGCGGCATCGTCGATTTTGTTCGCCACCTGAATTCCTCGAAAGAAGCCCTCTTCAAAAAAGTCGGCTACTACGAACAAGCCGAAGAAGATCAGGAAGTAGAAATCGCGTTCCAGTGGAACACCGGTTTCAACGCCGACGGGCTTCACTCTTTCGCAAATGGCATCGCCACCATTGAAGGCGGCATGCATGAAGAAGGTTTCAAAAAGTCCATCACCAACGTGGTGAACAAGTACGCCCGAGCAAAGTCACTTCTCAAAGAGAAGGAAGACAATCTCACTGGCGATGACATTCGTGAAGGTCTCACCGCAATCATTTCGGTGAAACTTCGTGAACCGCAGTTCGAAGGTCAGACCAAGGGCAAGTTGGGCAACGTTTCAATGCGTTCATTGGTTGAAAAGGCCACGAACGAACGCCTTGCCGATTGGCTTGAAGAAAATCCTGCCGAAGCTCGCAAGATTGTGCAGAAAGCGACACTCGCATCCCGCGCTCGTCTCGCTGCCCGAAACGCGCGTGACGCCACTCGCCGGAAGTCCGCACTTGAAGGTGCGGGCATGCCCGACAAACTCAAAGACTGCGCCAGCCGCAATCCCGACGAATGCGAACTCTTCATCGTGGAAGGCGATTCCGCTGGCGGCTCCGCAGTCGCTGCGCGCGATCCGCGCACACAAGCGATCCTTCCCATTCGCGGCAAGATTCTCAACGTCGAACGAGCTCGTCTCGACAAGATGCTGAAGAACAATGAAGTCCAAACCCTTATTACAGCCATCGGTGCTGGTGTGAGTGCGGAATTCGATGTTGAAAAGATTCGCTACAACAAAGTCATCCTTATGTGCGACGCCGATGTCGACGGTTCACACATTCGTACACTTCTACTTACGTTCTTCTTCCGTCACATGAAGGAACTCGTCGAACAGCAGCACGTGTACATTGCGCAGCCGCCGCTTTACTCAACGGTTGTCGGCAAAGAGAAGATCTATCTCAAGGACGACACCGCAAAGGCCGCATTCTTGTCCGAGAAACCAGACCACAAGAAAGAGTTCCAGCGACTCAAGGGTCTCGGCGAAATGGATTACGACGAACTCGGCGACACCACGATGGACGCCACGAAGCGCACGTTGCTTCAGGTCACCGTCGAACAAGCCGCAATCGCCGACGAAATCTTCTCGGTGCTTATGGGTGACGACGTTGAATCCCGCAAGCACTTCATTCAGACAAACGCGAAGGACGTGCGCTTCCTCGATATCTGAGGAAGCCGCCCGACGACAGGAACCACAGGCAACAGATGGCGAAGAAAAAGGCATCGGACGAGGGCGCAAACTCCGGAGGCGACGACACCGGTTCAGGTGATGCGCCGCCGGCGACGTTTGGCACCATCGAGCCAATTGAGATCCAGGAGGAGATGGAACGCTCCTTCCTCGACTACGCGATGTCAGTCATCGTGTCGCGTGCACTTCCCGATGCACGAGACGGTCTGAAGCCCGTTCACCGCCGAATCCTTTGGGGCATGTACGACCTCCGTGCCCTTCCTGACCGCCCAACCATGAAATGCGCTCGTGTAACCGGCGAAGTCATGGGCAAGTACCACCCGCATGGTGACTCCGCGATTTATGACGCGCTGGTTCGAATGGGCCAGTCGTTTTCATTGCGTCACCCACTCGTGCATCCAAAGGGAAACTTCGGTTCGCTCGATGAACCACCGGCTGCTGCGCGTTACACCGAATGTCGCCTTGCTCCGATGGCGCTTGACATGCTCGCCGACATCGACGAAAACACCGTCGACTTCATCGACAACTATTCGGGTGAGTTCCAAGAACCAGTAGTTCTCCCCAGCCGTTTCCCCAACCTGTTGGTAAATGGTTCGCAGGGCATTGCGGTTGGTATGGCCACCAACATTCCGCCGCACAATCTTGGTGAAGTCATCGACGCAGTGAATCACCTTTTGCAAAATCCAGAAGCAACGCCTGACGACCTCATGGAGTTCGTCAAGGGTCCTGACTTCCCGACCGGCGCGCTCATCATGGGTCGCCAGGGAATTATCGACGCGTACCGAACTGGTCGTGGCTCCATCAAGCTTCGCGGTAAGGCCGAAATCGAAGAAGGCGCGCGTTCGGACTTCATCGTCATTACCGAACTTCCCTACCAGGTCAGCCCGAACCAGTTCATCGTCAAGGTCAAAGAACTGGTCGATAACCGCGAGCTCGAAGGCATTGCTGAACTGAACGACGAATCCGCCAAGGGCAAGATGCGCCTTGTGCTTCGCCTCAAGCGCGATGCGCCTGCACTCGTCATTCTCAACAACCTCTACAAGCGCACTCCACTGCAAACCAACTTTGCCGTGAACACCGTTGCACTCGTCGACGGAATTCCTCGCACCCTCAACCTTCGCGACGCGCTTGTTGCCTATATCGATCATCAGATCGAAGTCATTACTCGTCGTTCGCAATACCGCCTCGATGAGGCGCAACGCCGCGCTCACATCGTTGAAGGTCTGCTGAAGGCCCTCGACCTCATCGACGAAATCATCGCCGCTATCCGCGCTTCGGCCGATAAGCAGGCCGCACGCGAAGCGTTGATGGCTGCGCCGTTTGAATTCTCGACCGAACAGGCCGAGCACATCCTCGACATGCAGTTGTCGCGCCTCACTCGTTTGGGTCGTTCGCAACTCGAAGAGGAAATGGCGAAGTTGCGCGAAACCATTGCTGATCTGGAAGCCATCCTCGGCGATGAAGGCAAGAAACGGGCCGTCATCGCTGAAGAAATGGGCAAGGTTCGTGAAACCTACGGACAGCCTCGTCGCAGCCAAATCACGTTCGATGTTGGCGATCTCGACATCGAAGACCTCATCGACGATGAAGATCTTGTGGTCACGATGTCGGCCAAGGGTTACATCAAGACCGTGTCCTCTGACGCATTCAAGGTGCAGGGCCGCGGCGGCCGTGGCGTTGCGGGCACGAAACTCAAGGATGAGGACTACGTCCAGCACATCATTCACACCACCGCGCACGCGTACCTGTTGTTCTTCTCGACACGCGGTCGCGTGTATCGCCTCAAGGCGCACGAAAT
The DNA here is from genome assembly GCA_030830565.1 of Acidimicrobiales bacterium. Taxonomy (GTDB): domain Bacteria; phylum Actinomycetota; class Acidimicrobiia; order Acidimicrobiales; family Acidimicrobilacustridaceae; genus Acidimicrobilacustris. Next base: position 29,037 of record JAURMR010000004.1, on the reverse strand, counting down.
TCCGATGAAGGAACGCACCGCACGCGGAACCGCGGTGGTCAACCTTCTTCCGTTGCAACCGGACGAAAAGATCCAGGCGATCATCGATACTCGCGATTACGAGTCGAACAAGTTCCTCTTCTTCTGCACCAAGAACGGTCAGGTCAAGAAGACCAAGTTCACCGAATACGACTCATCGCTTCGTGCCGGCATCATTGCCATCAACCTCAAAGATGGCGATGAACTCGTTCGCGTTATCCCCACCAATGGTGGCGACGACATCCTCATGGTGTCGAAAGCAGGACAAGCGATTCGCTTTGCCGAAGACGAAGTTCGTGCAATGGGTCGCGCTGCGGCCGGCGTTCGTGGCATGAAGATGCGTGCAGGCGACGAAGTGGTGTCTTGCGATGTCACTCGCGACGACGCGGCAATCCTCATCGTGACCGACGGTGGCTACGGAAAGCGCACGCAGCTCGACAAGTTCAATCGTCAGGGCCGCGGCGGTCAGGGCGTGCGGGGCATCAAGATCAACGAAAAGAAGGGTTCGGTGGTTGCCGCCTTCATGGTTGGCATCGACGACGAAATCTTCGTGATCAACAGTGTCGGCACCGTGATTCGCATGGAGGTTCGTGAAATCTCCTCGCAAGGTCGCGATGCCACCGGCGTTCGCGTCATGAACGTGGTCGACGGCGAAACCGTCGCCTCGGTTGCTCCGGTCCTTGGTACCGAGGACGACGACTGATCTTCGTCGTCTGACGGCGATACATAGGGGCGGCTTCAACCGGCTCAAATATTCCTTCCCCTGACTGATTCTTGCGGTCGGTTCCGCCATTGGTCGGAGCCGACTGTTGATCCGCAACAGGGGAGTGGGTCATGGTTCAAAACAGCGGAACCCTTCGTTGTCGAGGTGACGATGGCCAGATCGTGCCGATGGCGGTCGTTGCGCTCGCCATCGTCATGGTCATTGCGCTTGTCGTGGTTCGTCTCGGTGGTCAGGTCGACCGCAGGGCTCGGGCACAGGCTGCGGCCGACGCCGCTGCGCTGGCGGGTGCAACGGAGGGTGAGGACGTCGCCGGAGCAGTGACCGAAGCGAACGGAGCAGTCCTCGAATCCTTCGTGGTGCAGGGTGCTGAAGTCGAAGTGGTGGTGCGACTCGAGGACCTACGAGCCACCGCCCGAGCGAGGCGGCAATGGTGACCCTGTCGTCCATCAAGTGTCCCGATGCGTACACTTCGACGATGACCGTCGACCAGACGCCCGGAGTCACCTTCTCGGCGCCCCCGACTGCCTCGGCCCCTCCACCCCCCCGGAACACCATCGGTCGGGGACAGGGCAAGGCAGTGAAGGCCCGTCAGGTCCAGCGCGTTGTCACCCGAATCGATCCCTGGTCGATGTTGCGAGTCTCGCTGTCGTTCGCCTTTTGCCTTTGGCTCATCATCGTGGTTGCTGGGGTCCTCCTGTGGCAGGGAGCCGTGGTGACCGGCAGTATCGGCAAGGTCGAGGACTTTTTGGCGCAGTTGTTGGCCGAAAGTTCCTTCACGATCGACGGAATCAAGGTGTTCGAAGGCGCAACGATCGCTGGACTTGTGCTCTTTGTCGGCGGAGCCCTCTTTGCGGTGGTCACCAGTGTCCTGTTCAACCTCATTGCCGGAGTGCTTGGTGGGCTGCGGTTTACGGTGGTCGAACTCGAGACGGCACAGGCTGTTCCCGACCAGTCTTCCTGAACCGGTTTTCCCGGCTGCCGGGGGGTCCGGTATGGTGACGCCCCGGCCAGTTCGGGGCTATAGCTCAGTTGGTTAGAGCGCACCCCTGATAAGGGTGAGGTCGCTGGTTCGATTCCAGCTAGCCCCACGATGAAGATGATCCGACGGGCCATGGTTGCCATCGGCATGGGGGCGCTTGTCGCCGCCGCCGTTCGGCTCCGCGGATCAGGTGTCGCCCCGCCTCGTTCGGGCGGGTGGCGCGAACTGTCCGGACCGGACCTCGACTGACATGGCCCGTATCGGAATTCTCGGTGTCGGCGCAGTCGGCGCTCGTCTTGCCCGACAGCTTGTGTCGACAGATGACGACGAGGTCGTTCTTCGCGACGAACGACGAAACCGCGTCGAAGTTGTTGCGAACAGTCTCGGAGATCGAGCGATCATCGATCGCGGAGCGCTCGATGACCCACTCGACGTCGACGTTGTCGTGCTTGCTGGTCCGGCGCGCACGCAATCTCCTGTCGCTGAACAATTTGTTCGACGGGGCATCCATGTCATCAGCACAACTGATGACCTCACCGATGTTCGTGCGCTTTTGGCGCTTGATCAGCACGCTCGCGAACGCAATGTTCATGTTGTGATTGGTGCGGGTTTCGCTCCCGGATTGACATGTGTGCTTGCCGCGCATGCCTCAAGAAAATTCGAACAGGTGGATGAAATCCACATTGCGAAATCAGGCACCGGCGGTCCAGCGTGCGCACGTCAACACCACCGAGCGCTCGGCCGCGGTGCAATCGACTGGCGTGATGGCGCGTGGGACGCGCGTCCCGGTGGTTCTGGTCGCGAACTGTGTTGGTTCCCCGATCCCATTGGACCGCAAGACTGTTATCGAGCCGAATTGCCCGACGCACTTGTGTTGGTGCCGGCGTTCCCCGGTGTTCGGCGAGTGACATCACGAGTTTCAGCGACTCGACGCGACCGGCTCACTGCTCGTCTCCCGATGCTGTGGCCTACCGACCCCGAAGGTGGTCCGGGCGCGGTGCGCGTTGAAGTTCGTGGTCGCATCGATGGTCGTGGCTCGGTGCTGGTCTACGGCGCGATGGATCGTCCGGCGGTTGCCGCTGGCGCAGTCGCTGCAGTTGCCTGCCGCTTCGTCGTCGCTGGGTCGTTGCACCGTTTCGGTTCGGCGGGACTCGCCGAGTCGGTTGATTCTCTTCCGTTCCTGTCGGAACTTGCTCGCCGCGGTGTTCGGGCAGCTGTCTTTGAGGGTGAAGCGGGCGCCTAGTCCCCTTTGCGGGCCTGGAATCCAGACAACTTGGGCGCAATGACCCAGAAAAAAGGGCCGGGGTGACCAGAAATTGGTCGGCGCGCGTTCCTAGGGTGTCGATCCGGCAATCAACCGGTTGCGGGGATGGGCGGCGAAAGGGGAGGTTTCGTCGAACTCTGGGTGCGGGAGCGTGCGCAAGCACGAAAGGGGAGTCACATGAACGGTCAATCAATGGATCCGGAAGTCGCAGCATTGGTCGAGAGAGGGCTCGAGGTGGTTCCCAAAGTGGTCGCCTCAATTGCCGCCAACTTTCCTCGCCATGTTGAACGAGCGGAACTCATCCGCGCCGGGGCACTAGGTGTTGTCGAAGCTGCCTGGAGGTTTGACGCCACTCGCGGTGTTCCGTTTGAACGGTTTGTCGCACTGCGCATTCGCGGAGCAGTGCTCGATGCGGTTCGTGCCGAGGATTGGGCACCGCGATCATTGCGCTCAGCTGCCCGGCGAATTGAGCTAGTGGAAAACGCTCTTACTGCTCGGTACGGCCGACGACCAACGACAGAAGAACTTGCCGCCGAGTCTGGAACAACTGTCGAGCGGGTCATCAAGGTCAAAGCACTTCTTGAAACCAGTTCCATCGGTCGACTCGATCAGGGCTATTCCGAAGAATCCACGAGTCCGAACCGAAGCGAGGAACCTGCCGACGGCTCGCAACTCGGCGTGGTCGAACTGCTTGAGCAGGCCGAACTGCTGTCGTATCTGCGTGAGGCGATCGAGGAACTTCCTCTTCGCCAACGCCGCGTCATCCTCGGACACTTTGTCGACGGTCAATCCACTGCGGAATTAGCGAGCGAACTTGGAGTGACCCGATCTCGAATCAGCCAACTCCGAACGGATGCGCTACATGAACTTCGGCGCTCAATTACCGGTCACTACGGACCAGTGCCACCGCGCAAAGATCATGCGGTTGAGGCTGGAGCCGGGTCGTTCCCGCTCCCGACAACGGCTTGACCACGCGAGCAGCGTCGCTTCGCCACCGTCGCAGTTGCGCAAACGATTGCAGTCGCGATCGCGCGAACACCATCGACTCGACGAAGTCCAACCAGCGTGAGGTTCAGCCCTGCGTCGGCTTCTTGCGGTACTTCAGGAACAGTGAGACAGCGCCGATTGCGATGACTGCGCAGATGCCGATGAACACGTAGCGACCCGCGGCGTTCGTTTCGCTGCCTTCATCGGTCACGGCGTTTGCCTGCGTCGCCATACGTGCGGTTGCGGTTGTTGATGAACCGTTTGGAGCAGCATTGGAGATCGTGGTACTCGTGACTGAAGTGCTGTTTGTTGGAACAACGAATCTGGATGAGGTTCGAGTCGATCCTGGGTTGTGATCTGGTTCGGTTTGAATCCATGCAACATTTGGGTGTCCCCCCGCTGCAGATATGGCATTTGCGAAAGCCGGTCCAGTCAGCGCGACGACGGCAACACATGATGCAGCTAGTGCGATGAGGAAACGTCGAGAGAAGGTCATGGGAATCCTTGAGGTTGGTGAGGGATAGACCGGGACCTTGAACTCGGCCCGTTGTTCGGTGGAGAAGCCGGATTGAGAGGTTGGTAGTTGCCGGTTGATCGGCTCCAATCCGGCCGAGGACTGCGAGAAGTTGTTGGGTGAATCGGGACCTGTGTTCTCGTTTTCCACCGATTGGGCAAGACTGTCCGGGTGTCCGATCGTATTCCCACACTCGCAGCAGCCTGGCGCGGTCACTGCCATGACTGAGACACGTTCAGCGATCGCCGTCGAAGGACACAACGTCACCCTGGCCTACGGCCGACACCCAGTGTTACGAGATGCAACATTCGCGTTGCCCTCGGGTGCAGTGACCTCGCTTGTTGGTCCAAATGGCGCGGGAAAGTCGAGCTTGTTGAACGCGATCGTGGGCTTGCTGCCAGTTGAGTCAGGAACCCTCACAGTCGGGGGTAGATCACCAGTCGACATGCGTCGCCACGTTGGTTATGTCATGCAATCGGCCAAAGTGAATGACCAACTCCCAGTCACGGTCCGAGAAGTCGTCACGATGGGAAGATTCGCCACACGCGGCGCCTTTGGTCGGATGTCCGCAGAGGATCGGCGAATCGTTGACGAGTCGATCGACCGGCTTGAGTTAGGCGAGCTCACAAATCGTCACCTTCACGAACTTTCCGGCGGCCAGCGCCAACGGGTTTTCGTCGCACAAGGCCTCGCCCAAGCCGGTGAGGTTCTTCTGCTTGATGAACCGGTGACTGGACTTGATGTCGTGAGCCGCCAACACATTCTCGATGTGGTGGCCGAAGAACGAGCTGCAGGCCGCACCATCGTGATGACGACACACGATCTTTCAGAGGCCGCGGAAACCGATCACGTGCTGTTACTGGCTGGCCGCGTTGTGGCGAGCGGTGCTGCCGATGACGTTCTTACTGCTGCGAATCTTGCCGAGGCCTATGGCGGACGCCTGCTGCGTTTGGCCGATGGCATCGTGCTGATTGATGATCCGCATCATCACGCTCACGGTCACGATCACACCGTGTGCGAGGACGACGACGAACGCTAACGGTTGGCAAGTGCGGCAATCACCGCGTCGTGCACAATTCCGTTTGAGGCCACGCCCGAAACTTTGGAACCGGGGACGAGCGAGACGTCGTTGCCATCAGTGCCGGTGAATGTTCCGCCGGCTTCATTGAAGATCACGGGCATCGGTGCGATATCCCATAACGACACTTGAGGGTCAACCATTGCGTCAAGCGCGCCGCACGCGACCATTGCGTAGCCGTAACCATCGCCCCATGTTCGCAACTCAAACCCTGCGCGCTTCACACCAAGAAGTGCATCCTCGCTCCACGTTCCGAAACCACTTGTGGAAAGCACACACGTTGCGGGATCGGATCGATCGCTCACGCGTACAGCACGACCATCGCGAAAACACCCGAGGCCACGACCGGCGTACACCGTGGTGTTGAGAGCCGGAAGATTGATCACGCCAATGAGCGGACCGTATTCATCGACGACTGCGAGCAGGTTCGAATACAGCGGAACGCCACGAGTGAATGCTTTCGTTCCATCGATGGGATCGACGATCCAAGTTCGTGAACTGCTGCCGATGTAATCGTCGAGTTCTTCGCCGAGGATTGAGTCCTCGGGATGCAGGGCGGCGAGACGGTCGCGAATGATTCGCTCAGCACCGCGGTCTGCCTCGGTGACCGGCGTTCCATCGCTCTTGGTGACGACGTCAAGAGCCGGATTGTCGAACCACTGCATGGTGAAGGCGCCAGCAGCGCGAAGAATCTCGACAGCGTTGTCGAGCATGGTTTGGTCAGCAGGCGGACCGGGGGGGAGAAGTGCCACCACGCCATGGTGTCACGGCAACAGCGCGAATTGGTGGTGCTTTGCCTACGTTGATCCCGAGCTCGTTGCGCCGAGTTCGATGAGCTGATCGAACCACGCTCCAGCCACAACGCTCCCGAGCATCCCGGCGGCGAGATCCTCTGGCATGGTGAATTCAATGACGTGCACCACGCCATCGATCGTCAGTGTGAGTTGGGGTCGCATCGTTGTGGGTCGCGGACCAAGAACGATGTCGTAGGGCCAGACATCAAAGATGGTCTGACCCTCAAGGTCTTCATCGGTCGTTTTCGAACGTGACTTCGGGTTGGGACCGAAGGTGAATGACAGACGACCACCGGCGAAATGAAGCGTTCCGCGCCGGCGTCCCTTTTCGCGTCGGTTCGGTGCCCGGGTAACCGGAACGGCGACGGGATCATTGTCGGCGGTTGCCTGTGCGAGGCGTCCCGGTGCGATTGCGTGCTGCTCGGCGCCATCGCCGCGCACGACCTGAATGGTGTTGGTAACCACGAGAGCACCAATCACAATCAACGGAAGAATCAGAATCCACGGACCACCCATGGAGAGCAAGAACAACAAAAGAAGGGCGATACCCCACCACACCACAAGGTTGATGTTTCGCCGTGCTCTCGCTTTTGCTCGCGTGGGATTGGGGTCGGGTGTGTGATTGATGCGGGCCATTTCAGGACGCGCCGAGTTCTCGCAATTGGGCGTACCACTCGCCAACAACGGTTGGCCCAACAAAGGTCGCACCGAGATCCCAGACGGGGAAGAACCGCACCGAATGATTTACTCCACCGATTGAAAGATCGAGTTGGGGGCGCATGAAGCTGGGAACCGTGATCACTTCGATGCGCTTGATATCGGCATCGAATCGAACCTCATCATTGAGGCATTCGAAGCGGAGTCGTTTGCCATCGCAAATGAGAAAGCCACGCTGCGGAGGTTCTCCGCGAACTCGTGCTCCCGGCGACCAGGTCGCGTTCACGGAAACGGGATCAGTTGGCGTTGCAGCGCGAAGTTCGCCTTTCGAAAGCGTTTCGGCATCCGGTCCGTCGGGGCGGCGTGAAAGACGCATCGTCGAAATGAGAAGCACGGTGAACACCACCGCAGGCAAGACAAACAACGGATTGCCGAAACCAATAGGTGAAACGAAAAACACGAGGATGAACAGCCATGTGCCAATCACCGACCACACCCGCTGACGCCGGACGAGGGGTGGTGCATCGGGCCGGTTCGGTCCGAATCGTTTTGCGTCTTTTTTCGAAGCAGCCATCGGCGAGACCCTAGGGGTTCTGAGTGGAAGATCCGATGCGCAGCGATTCAGGCTGTGGCCGCTCAATCGCTGGCGGATCGCCAATGGGCCACCCCAAATAGAGCAGACCAACCACCGTGTCGGTCTCGTCGAACCTGCAGAACTCGCGTAGTCGAGTCGAGGTCATGGCGGCGCCGGTGGACCAGTACGACGCAAGGCCGGCCGCTGTTGCCCCGAGGAGCAGCGTTTGGATTGCGGCGGAAACGGCGTCGCGATTTTCCGCGGACATGGTGGCATCGTCACCGGCTCGAGAACCAACGGCGATCATGACTGGTGCTCGGAGATACTTCGAACGGGCCTTGTCGACCTTGGTCGCTGGCTGGCTGGCCTCGATGAGATCCTGCGCGAGCGCGTTGCCAAGGTCGGCACGGGCATCGCCAGTGATGATGCGAAAACGCCAGGGGAAGGTGCGCTTGTGATTGGGGGCAGTCGCCGCGATTGCGATCAGGCGGTCGATGAGCTCGTCGGGAACGGCATTGTCAGGGTCGACCCGAAGTGAGGATCGACGCTGTGCGGCAATGGTCTCGAAGGAGGACAGTGGATCAATGGATCCGGCCTGAGCGGTCATGATCAGGACAGTACTGCCGACGATCAACGGAGAATCTCGGGTCGCTCGTCCAGATCGGGAGGCTCGAAGGCCGAACCCCCAAATTGTCCACAGCTATATCCCCAGCATTCCGCAGGGTCATCCACAAGTTTTTCCACAGGGGTTGACGTAGCCCACTTCGCCTGCAGTAGGGTTATGGGTCCTCGGGCGGATTCCGGGCCTTCCAAGATCACGTCTCTGACGTGGTCAAACGAGGAACCATGGCCACCACATCCCCCCGCAGCACACTGCAGCAGCGACTGACTCGGCGAACTCATCGGTTCGCCGCGCTCGCTGTTGCGGCGCTGACATTGGTCGGCACCGTCGGGGTGGCCATAGGTTCGTCGGTCAATGCCGGTGCTGTTGCGACTGATGCTCGGACGCAGCGAGCAAATGTTCGTGCGGAACAGGCAAAGGTTGCTGCGCAGGTCAATGCACTTGAAGGTTCCCAAGCACAGGTCATGGCGGCGTTGAACACACTGAACGAAAACGTTCGTGGTCAACAAGCGACATTGTCTGAAGCTCGCCGCCAGGCCGAGGCCAGCGCCGCCGAAGCAGCCCAAGCCGAACGTGATGCCGCCCAAACCACGCGCGAGCTTGATGCGCTTCGTGCGCGTGTCGCGAAGTACGCCGTGAAGGCGTATGTCGATCCTCCGGGCGAAGAACTCATGCGTCGCTTCGAAGCAGCCTCGGCGCAAGAGGACGCGACGCGCAACGCCTTCCTCAACATGCAGTCGCGAACCGATTCCGATGTGATCGACCAACTTCGATCAACAAAGGCTCGACTTGAAGAACAACTTGCTCGGGCTCAATCGGCAAAGAGTGCCGCCGAGGCTCACGCCGCCGAAGCCGAAAGCGCACTCGCATCGTTGGCAGGTGCTCAGGAGCAACAGCAACTTTTTGCAATTCAGGTTCGTCAACGTCTCGATGAAAGCCTTTCCGACGCTGCATTCCTCTCACGAATGGACGCGGACTTGGGTCGCCAAATTGCGGCGGAAGCTTCCGAACTCGCCCGCGCTGTGAGCCCGATTCCTGCTCCGGCGACCGGATCGGCATCGGGTGGTTCTACGCAACCGCCAAATGGATCTGGATCCCCAACGACGACAACACCCGTGTCGCGCGGAGGAAGTACGCCGTACCCGACGCCTTCGCTCACCACGGTGAACGGCATCACCGTTGCGTCAAGCGTTGCGGATCGGGTGCGGGGGCTCCTCAATGCGGCCGCAGCTGACGGCATCAATCTGAGTGGCTATGGCTATCGCGATTTCAACACCCAGATCTCATTGCGCCGCCAAAACTGCGGAACCTCTGACTACGCGATTTGGGAAATGCCGCCCGATTCATGCTCGCCTCCAACCGCTCGACCCGGGTACTCGTACCACGAACGCGGATTGGCCATTGATTTCATGGCGAACGGTCGATTTATCAACTCACGGAGCAATCCAGGATTCGTTTGGCTTGCGGCAAATGCCGGTCGCTTTGGTTTCTACAACCTGCCCAGCGAGCCCTGGCATTGGGATACACGCGGAACCTGACCTTCAACGCTGTCGGTACGGAGCGATACGCTGAAACTGTGAGTAGCACCGCCGTCCGCCTTTCTGTCACCGACTCCGACGTCATTGAGCGTCAAGACACGCGCCCTTCCGATCCGGGTCTCGAAGAAGGCAAGGTCGCACACATCATTCGCAAGGATGACCAAATGCGCGGCTACGTCCTTGGCGAAGAAATCACGGCGTTATGCGGAGAGAAATTCATCCCCACTCGAGACCCCTATCAGTACCCGGTCTGTGAAGGCTGTCGCGCGGCACTCACAATGATGAACGGCTCTGACTGAACAACGTTTCCCCCCGTGTTTTTACGCGCGTGGGGCTAGGGTCCGTTTCGTTGTAATCAGTTGCAGTGAGGGCGAGGGGGAGTCATGTATCCGGGAGAACACGGGCGTGTAACGCCGAATAAGCCAGCAGTGATCATGGGATCCTCGGGAACGGTAGTTACCTACGCCGAACTCGATGAACGTTCACGGCGATTGTCCCGCTTACTCCACGAGCGCGGTCTTGTACGCGGCGACATGATTGCGTTGTTCGCCGAAAACCATCCGCGGTATTTCGAAGTCGCGTGGGCCGCATTGCGTTCCGGGATGTATCTCGTCACCGTGAACCGCTATCTGCAGGCCGAAGAAGCGGCGTACCTCATCACCGACTCGGGTGCGAAGGCGTTCATCTCGACGACGCAGCAGTCGAAGGTTGCCTCCGAGATGCTCGAGTTCATTCCCGATTGTTCCGTTCGCTTGATGATGGCCGGAACTGTCGATGGTTTTGAGTCGTACGAAGACGCGATCGCAGCGGTCAGCGACGAAGTTTTTGCCGAGCAGCCCCGCGGCGACTTCATGCTCTATTCCTCGGGAACCACTGGTCGGCCGAAGGGCATTAAGCGCGAGCTTCCCGATCGGATGATCGACGACGGCGAAGGCGGAACGATCTCGTTGCTCCTGCAGTTCATGTTGGGGATGAACTCTGAGTCGATTTACTTGTGCCCGGCACCGCTGTATCACTCGGCGGCCATTATTTGGTCCTGTGGTGTGCACGAAATTGGTGGCACCGTTGTCGTTCTCGAAAAGTTCGATGCCGAAGAGTTCCTGCGCGTCGTCGAACGCGATTCGGTCACGCATGCGCAAGTTGTTCCCACGATGATGGTGCGAATGTTGGCTCTTCCCGACGAGGTCAAATCTCGATACGACTTGTCGAGCCTTCAGTTGATGGTGCACGCAGCGGCACCGTGCCCTCCCGAGGCCAAACGACAAATGATCGAATGGCTCGGACCGATCGTGAGTGAGTACTACGCCGGAACGGAAGGGAACGGCATGACGTTTCTGACGTCCGAGGAATGGCTTGCACATCCAGGTTCGGTCGGTAAACCGATCAACGGCATTCCCCATATTTGCGATGAGGAAGGAAACGAACTCGAAACCGGTGGAACTGGTCTCGTCTATTTCGAACAGCCTCAAGCCAATTTCGAATACCACGGAGATCCCGAAAAGACGAAGAACAGTCGCCACCCGCACCGTGACAACTGGATGACGCTTGGCGATATCGGTTATTTGGACGAGGATGGCTTTCTCTACCTCACCGACCGACGCGCGTTCACCATCATTTCGGGTGGCGTGAACATTTACCCGGCGGAAATCGAATCGGCGCTCATCATGCACCCCGATGTCGTCGACATCGCAGTGTTCGGTCTTCCCGATCCGGAATTTGGGGAGTATGTGCACGCTGTAGTGCAGCTCGAACCAGGCGTTGCCGCCGACGATGAAACCGTTGAGCGATTGCGCACCTATGCCCGCGAACATCTGGCCGGTTTCAAGGTTCCGCGCGTCTTTGATTTCCGAGATGAACTGCCGCGACTTCCAACCGGCAAGCTCTACAAGCAACAGATCCGCGACGAGTACCTCGGTCGGTGAGAACCTGCCTGTACTCGGTTGCGTGATGGCCAATTCATGATGGAGGGCTCAATGGATCTGGTTGCGACACTTCGGGGAACAGGTTCGGTACGAGAGTTCACTGATGAACCCGTGGACGACGACGTCGTTGCTCGAATTCTTGATCACGCGCGGTTCGCTCCAAACGGCGGAAACCGCCAAGCCTGGAAGGTCGTCTTCCTCAAGGACCCGACGGTGCGAAACGCAATGCGTGATTTGTACCTCGGGCCGTGGCGGGATTACTTCGCGCAAACCGTTGCCGGCTTCACGCCGTGGGCGCCGATTGGTGATCGTGATGCAGAAGAACGTGTGATCGAGTCGGGACGACTGAATGGCGAATACGACGAAATTGTTCGTGATCGGGTTGAACTCACGTTTGCTGCGCCGGTCATTCTTGCGATTTTCGGTGACTTTGAACGTTTAGTGGCTACGGATCGAGACCTTGGTCGCTACACGATGGTTGCCGGTGCATCGATCTATCCGTTCATGTGGAACATCATGCTTGGCGCGCGTTCCGAGGGACTCGGCGGTGTCATCACCACGATGCACGCCCGTGTCGAACCGGAAGTGCGTGAACTCCTGCACGTTCCCCAACACCTCGCCTTAGCGGGGGTGATGATGCTCGGTCATCCCGTTCATCAACCCACCAAGTTGCGGCGCGAACCGGTGAGTAGCTTCGCCACCGTTGATCGATGCGATGGCCCTTCGTTCGGAGCGGACTTGTGACGGAGTGGAGGACGATCACTGTGATCGTCGACTCACCCGACGTTGATTTTGTTTCAGGAATGGTGTGGGAACTCGGGGTAAGTGGAATCGAAGAGCAGGTGCTCAGCGATGGCCGCGTTGAACTGCGTATCGGATCCGAAGCGAGCGTCGCACAACAAGTCCTCGATGCTCTGAGCGATCGATGGTTGCCGAATGCCGAACCAGTTGCGGCCGACGAGGGCCTCGATTCGTGGCGAGATCACGCGCAGGTATGGCGGGCCGGAGCGAACATCGTCATCGTCCCGCCATGGTTAGCCACTCCTTCGGACATCACCGCCGAAGATCTGGTGTTGTTCATCGATCCGGGACATGCCTTCGGTAGCGCATCGCACGAGACCACTCGAATGTGCCTTAAGGCAATTGTCGACGCGGCCATACCGGGTTGTGCAGTTGCCGATATTGGTTGCGGAAGTGGCGTGTTGGCCATCGCCGCAGCGCGCCAAGGTGCAACGACGGTGATTGCTACCGACATCGCACCCGATGCGATCATCGCCACTCTCGACAATGCCCGTCGTAACGAAGTTGATGACGTTGTTGATGTATCGACAGTGACGGTTGAGGAACTTGATCGGTCCTCGTTCGACATCGTCGTGGCAAATATCGGTGCCGCCACGCTCTGTTCGATGGCTCAGGAGTTGGTACAGATCACCCGACCGGGAGGAGCGTTGATTCTGAGCGGAATTCTCGGCGAGCAAGCCGAAGGAGTCATCAGCGCCTTCGAGACGGCGGGTGCGGCGAACTTCGAGGTGCGCGCCGATGGTGAATGGCGAACGGTTGTTTGTGAACGCTCCTGAGGTGTGATCAGGCCGGACCAGCACCGCAGACTTGCTGCTCGTAGTCGGGCCCCTTCGCTTTTTCTTCCGCAGTGAGGTCGCAACGGTCGGCTCGCGACCAGAAGACCCCGATTGCGAGCATGATCGACACAGTAAATCCATCCTCGCTGACTTGAATGGAACCGTTTGGCGACTTGGAAACCGCCACATCGGAGAACTGCACGAGTTCGCCAAGTGTCCTTACGCTGTTCTGTCCATCAGCAACGGTGATCTCAATCGGAACGGTGAGACCGAGTTCGGTGATGAAGTCCCAGAGAATCGGGGGCACAGGGTGGATTCCCCATTCACCGCAGTCCATTTGGAAGGTTCCGCTAGGTGTGAGCGTGAACCTGATCTGTGCGTCCTCAGTGAGCACTGCGGTACCGCTCATCACCCCACCTTGGAGCGGAAGCATTGAGCACTTGTCCATAGAGGGGGCAGGGACGTTGAGACCGGCCATGGTTCCAAACCCCCAAACAATTCCTGTTGCCATGAGGCTCGAAAGTTTTTGAAGTCCCTCGGCCTGTCCTTCGAGGGGAATTGTGAGCGGATCACCGGTCTTCGAGGCGCTGACGAATCCGTGGCCGGCGATGGTTTCATTGAAATCGATCGTCATTCCTTCACCGGTCATGGAGCCATCCAGGGCAGCCGTCACGGTTACAACCCGTTTCACACATTTGGGGGCGGTTGTGGCTTTTGCGCCTGCAGTTGTGGCCAGTTCAGCAACGCGTGCGGCCGCCGCGCTTGTTCGATCGTCACACTTGTTGTCAAGAGGCGCGATCCCACCGGCCGCACCGACTCGCACCTCTTCATTTTGATCAGGCGTCCGCTCTGGAGCAGAGGGGGCGGGGTTTTCAAACAGATAGGCCGTGATACTGAACTCGTCGTAGTCCTCAGGTTTCGGATCAGACGAAGGTGCTCGGACTCGTGGTGCCACATCACGTTCCCAGTCCCAATCGGGGATCAGGGCGTCGTCACCGGAACGGTCGATCACCAGCACTGGACGAAATCGAGCGATGGCAATGTTTGAGCGTTGAGCCGGCGTCATGACGAATTGATCGGCGTCGGTGGCGGCGCCCATACGAACAAGCACGACTCCCGATCCGCGTGAAAACGACAGTGTGGCGTTTCGATCAAGCCAGAGTCCGGCCGGCTCAAGTTCGACACCGATTCCGTTCTCGGTCGTGACGGGAATCATCGAGACGAGAGTTCGTGATTCCAATGCCTCGGCCGGCACCGTGAGGGTCGCCGTCGTGCCGTCTGACAACGTCGCCGTCAGCGATCCGCCTTCCTCTCGAGTCAGGTAGCGCGAGACCTCGACTCCTGCGCGAGACGTAGTGATCGGAATCATTCGCAAGTCAGCGAAAGGAGAAGACGCTGAGCTCCCAGCAGCGGTCGACGAACCTGAAGAATTCCCACCCCCTCCACACGCCACAGCGAGGAGGAGAAGAGCAAGTAGCAAGAATGCGAGAAGTCGGCGCATTTTGGAAAAGTAGTTCCGGCGGCTTTGGCTCGCACGGAGAACGTCGGAGGGGCGCGTTGATCGGAACTAGGTTGCGGCCATGGCTGACACCAAACCAACCGTGACCATTCCCGACACTGCCCCTCCGGCTGACCTCGTTCTCGAGGACATCGAAGTTGGCACCGGTACCGAAGCCGTCGCTGGCGCAAACGTGACCGTGCATTACGTCGGCGTGGCCTGGAGCGACGGCCAGCAGTTCGATGCTTCTTGGGATCGCAACGACACCTTTGAGTTCCGCCTCGGTGCCGGACAGGTCATCGCCGGTTGGGATCAAGGTGTTGCCGGCATGAAGGTGGGCGGCCGTCGCAGCATCACCATTCCTTCACACCTCGGCTATGGGGATCGTGGCGCCGGTGGCGTCATCAAGGGCGGCGAAACCCTCGTGTTCGTCGTCGATCTTCTCAACGTCGGCTGATCGCCGAACTACGACAACGCTGAACGCCAGCGCGAATAGCGACTGGGCTTCGGCCAGCTGGTGACCTCGGGCAGAAGTGGCTCGAGGGTTCCAGCGCGCAACGAACCCACCCATACGCCGGTCCCGTAGGCGACATCGTCGGCCAATCGAAGCGCAACGTAGGGGAGCGGGGAGATGTCTGGGCGATTTCGGACCCAGTCGATGACTGAAGGCGCCAGCACGCCAGCAAGCACCGCCAACTTGAGCCGCTTCCACGGCACAAACACGATGGCGAGCGCAGTGAGGGGCCACAACGGGCGAATAAGTCCTTGGGCAATCGTGCGACCAGCGCTGAGATGCCCGCGTCCTGCGAGTTGTGCAGCAACGGGCATCGGTCGCGAAAGCCCATCGAGCTTCCCGCTGAGCATTCCTGCGGTTGCGCCAACAACTGCACCAGCAGCGAGCGGATGCCCGGTGGCGACAAGTCCCCATGTGGCGAGACTCCAGCCCGAAACCTCTACTGGCGCGAGCGCACCGGGATGACGTTTGGCCAAAGGCCCCGCGGAAGTGCCGTAATCGAAGCGACGACGTAACCAGGCCCACGGAGTTGTGCGGTGACGGTGGCCGACGGTGACGCTGGGTTCATAACGAACGCTGTGGCCGGCTTCGTCGAGTTTCCAAACAAGATCAACGTCTTCGCCGACAGGCATGTCTTCATCGAAACCGCCGAGTGCATTGAGGGCATCGACGCGACAAACAAGTGCGGCGGAGGGAACGTAGGAGAGACGTGTACGAGCGCGTACCCGACCGCGTTGTGTGCCGCGATCAAGAGACGCATGCGCGCGTTCATAACGAGTCAGTAGCGGATGATCGGGTACACCGAGCGGTTCGATTGACGTAATGCGTGGCGCAACGACGGCAACATTGGGATCACCGAATTGTTCAAGCAACGGGTCGAGCCAACCGGCTCTCGGCAAACAATCAGCATCAAGAAACGCAACGATCGAGGTCTTGACTTCACGCAGACCGGTATTGCGCGCTGCGGCTGGACCACCATTTGTTGATCGACGAATGCATTCGACCTTGACGCCATGGAGTGTTGTCGGTGGAACAACAAGCGGGTCAGGACTGTCGTCATCTACAACGATGATGCGAGCCGCGTGGCCGATGCCGTCGAGCAAACCCGATTCAAGTTCGCCGCGAACAGGAATGACAACCGTGACGTCGCTTGAACGAAATGGGGAGGCAGCAGGGACAGGCTGCAAAAGACCGCCATCGAGAAGCCGCCGCACGAGCGAGGTGGCTCCCTTTCCCGAAGGAACAGGGTTGCCATTGAGAAGTTCGTCGAGGAGATCGGCGCCTTTTTCGCTGATGCGCACAATGCGAAGGGGAGAGCCGCCAAGAAGCACCGTGCCGCGTTCACGTCGTTGCAGCGAGGGATCAGCAACAACGTAAAGACCAGTGAGATCGCTGGTCATTGGGCAAACACTTTGTCGATGGTGAACGCAAGGTCGGCAATGAGGGCGAGGAAGAGTTCATTTCCGTGTTCAGCGTTTGCAGTCGTGGGGTCGCCAAGAATCCCGTTGGCACTCACGGACTTCACGCCTCCTGCCCTCAAGTCATCAAGCAGTTCGCTGAGCGGAGCAGTTGAGCCCACTTCACGTGCATCGACCCGCACGCAATCGGGATCAATTGCTAGGAGCAACGAGGTTTCGCTGTGTCCCGCGTGTGCATCGCCGCCGGGAAGTGACGGAGACCATGCGACGACGGTGCGGCCTTCAAGGCGGAGGATGGCGCGCGCAGCAAGGAGTGCATCGCGATTTCCGCCGTGACCATTGACGAACACCACACCGCTGAATGCATCGGCGGATCGAGCGAGTTCAACAAGCACGGTGGTGAGCGCATCGGTTCCTATTGACAATGTGCCCTCGAAACCGGCGTGTTCACCCGACGCGCCGAGAGCGATTGCCGGGCCAATCACCAGGTTTTCTCGCAACTCGCAAACGTGTTCGGCAATCGCAGTGGCAATGCGAGTGTCGGTATCGAGCGGAAGGTGCGGCCCATGCTGCTCAAGACTGCCGACCGGAATCAGCACGATGCGCGGCGTGTCGCGGACCTCCGTCCACGTGAGATCACCAAGCGCATGCGACGACTCCATGGTGGACATCGTCGCACCGATGGAAGGGTCTGCCCACTCGTTAGCCAAGAAGAACTTCGGCCAACGCTTCGGGAACGGCAGAGGGACCGGTAATCCCGACGCATCGGCCGCCAACGGCGCCTGCGAGTTCAACAGCACTGTCGAGGTCATCGGCTGGAGCCAGAACAACGAGTTCGTCGAGAGCTGCGGCGGCATCCACTGGATCATCGCCAGCGGTTGCTCGTCCATCGGAGAGAAGGAGCGTGATGCGACGAGACGCCGAGGACCGCGAAAGTTGGGAAGCGGCGGTGCGGAACGCGAACGCGAGGTCAGTCGTGCCAAAACCTCGAAGGCGAAAGAGTTGGTTCACGACATCTTCGGCGTCTCGCCCTGAACCTTGTGAGGCGATCACGATCGCGTCGTCGGAAAATGCAACAACGCTGGTGTCGATCGGTGCACGCCATAGCGAGGCCGCGGCGGCAACTGCGGCAGTGGCAAGGCGATCGCCGCCCATGGATCCGCTTCGGTCGATCAGGAGACACAGAGCAAGATCAGGTTTCGACCAGTCTCGAGCAGTGAGGTCTTCGAGTGATGGGGCATCACCGCGGGCGCGAGCAGCGGCGATGGTTTCCAGGCTTCGGTCGATATCGAGTTCGCCACCATGATCGGCTCGTCGATGGCGCAGCCGGCCGATGCCCCTGCGCCGCGGTGCGCCGGTGCGAACAACATCAACGACAACACGGCCGGCAAGAGAGCGAGCGAGTTCACGCAACTTCTCATCGGTGGCACCGGTGAGTTCCGCCAACAACGTGAGTGTGTCATCGGGGTTGTCTCGCAGTGCGTCCGCGAACGCTTCCTCGTCAAGTACACCGACTTCGGGCGAGATCTCTTGGAACGATTCGTGCTGTTCCATCTGCCGTCGTGACGTCGACTGCCGACCGGCCTCCGCCAACGCGTGTTCGGCTTCTTCGCCTTCAAGAACGCGCTCTTCGTCGGGTGCCTGTGGGGGTCGGCTTCCCCCTTCGCCTTGTTGGGGCGGGGGGCTCAGGCTTTTCCCGGGTCGGTCTCCGAAGCGGGGTCGTCAGTTTCAAGCGGATTGGCGGCCCACAAGTCGCGCACAATTGCCTCGGGGGTGCGACCGGAACCTTCACGAACGCGGATGCGGCCCGAAAGTGCAGCAAGTGCCGCATCAAGTCCGAGTTCCTCACTGGTGACGTCGAGTTCGCGTAACGAGGCCAATTGTTCAGCAATGAGCGAAAGGTCGATAGCACCGCGCACAGAAGAACCAACGCGAAGGTCGGAGTGATCACGGGTTGCGCGCACGACGCGAACCGCGCGACGACCAACTGGCCCGTTGCCTGCACCTTTTGCTTCGCGAGCAACGATTTCGGTCTCTTCTGCTTCGGTCTGATAGCCCATCGCGACTCGAGACACGCGGTCGTACACAGCGGAAGAAATTCGAGCGGTGCCGATTGCATCGAATGGGTTCATTGCTGCAACAACTCGAAAACCTGGTTCGGCAACAACACGACCGAGTCGCGGGATGTTGAGTTCGCGCTCACTCATTGCGGTGATGATGACGTTGAGCGTTTCTTCCGGAACACGATTGATTTCCTCGATGTACAGCAGCGAACCAGTGCGAAGCGCATCCACGAGAGGCCCGTCGAGGAACACATCGGCGCTGTAGCCATCGGTAAGGACGCGAGCAGGGTCGAAGGTTCCGACCAAACGTGCAGGTGTGAGTTCAGCGTTGCCCTCGACAAAAACGAGTTCGACGCCAGAGGCGTGCGCAAGGGCACGTAGCAGCGAGGACTTGCCAGTGCCTGGAGGACCTTCGAGCAGCACGTGACGCTCAGCGGCAAGTGCAGCGACAACCACGTCGATTTCATTGCGGCGGCCAACAACGTCGGCGCAGATTGCGTCGACTGCAGCGCGGTTAAACGAACTCATGCCCGAAAACCACCATCGACATCAAGAAGCGAACCAGTAAGCGCTGCGGGTGCGTCAACACACAACCATTCAATAGTGGCGGCGATTTCATCGGGATTGATGAGGCGACCAATGCGAGCTTGGTCGGCGAACGCGTCACGGTTTTCCATGCCGTAGATGGCAGCACTGGCGTCGAGCATGCCGGTGGCTGTCGAACCAGGGCACACTGCGTTCGCAGTAACGCCACTGTCTGCGAGCTCGGCCGAAAGCGCTTTCACGAGTCCGGCAACGCCGTGCTTTGCCGCGGAATACGCCGCGAGTTGGGGAAGCCCGTGATGAGCAGCGGCAGATGCAACGGCAACGAATCGACCGTTGCGCGGTGCCGGAGCATCAAGCATCGATGGCAAAGCAGCGCGTGCAATGTTGAACACGCCGGTGAGGTTGATGTCGATCATTGAACGCCACGTGTCATCGTCGGTTTGCCACAGCGGTGCACCGCCGGCGACTGCGCCAGCAGCGGCAACAACAACATCGATCGAACCATGATGCGCGATGACGGTATTGATCACTTTGGCAAGAGCTTCGGGATCACGAACATCGGCAGCATGGGCGTGGCCCCGTCCTCCGCAAGCGGCGGCGGCTTCGTCGAGGTCTTGGCCATGTGCGGGGCGGTAGGGGCCAGGGATCTCGCCGAGGCGGCCGGGCGATTCAAGCGGAAGGTCGATGAGCGCGATGGTGAAGCCACGTGCAGCGAGTCGGGCTGCAGTGGCCGCGCCGATACCGCGAGCGGCACCGGTGATGACGGCAACGGGATTTTCACGAGCCATGACTGTTCCTCCCCAAGGACCCGAATCCTACGGGTGCGGGTCGGTGCTGGACATTCCCGGTGCAGGTCCCCATGCGCGAGGCTTGGCCTATGGCTCAACCTGTCGTGATCGACCCCACAGATTTCGATGCGGTTGGCGTCTTGACCGAAGCCATCGTCTCATTGCGGGCCCATGTGTTGATCAACGAGGTCGATGCTTCAGCCACGGTGAGTGCGCCTGAGGGATGGCATCCACTGGTGATCAACGCCAAACAGGGCGGAAGCAGCGTGCTCATTGTCCGCTTCAATGAACTTTCGGCCTCTCGGCTCCGCAACGTCGCCGATGCGCTGAGCAAACGCGGATGGCACCTCGATGAAGATCGGGAAGGAGCAACGCTTCGTCAGCCTCCGGGTACGACGGCGACTGATTCCGCGTTTGAAGTGCTTTCAGCAATTGGCATCGGCGGTGCACCGTCGAGCCCTCGAACCCTCGCTGCTCGCGACGGCAACGACAACGAGGTCGACCTTCACCCCTGAGTGGGATCTGACCGGAAGCGTTACAGCGTGCCGAGGTCGTGCAGGGGAAGGGGAAAGACGACCTGTTCGTGTTCCGGCCCCGGCGCGATGGTGCGGGAGAACGAGCCGTAGCGACGACGAGCCAGCCACCACGTGCCTTCGTGCCGTTCGAAGCGGTCGTGGTAAACGCCGTAGGCATTTGTGCGACGACCATCGCTCACGTTTTGGCGAAGCTCTTGCATGTACATGCGGCCGCCGGCCACGCCAGCTTCGACATCAACCTCGATCACGGTGTTGAGGATGACGAATTCGAAAAATTCAAACGCTTCAAGTTGTTCACCGATGAAGTCACCGATGGCTTGGGGACCGTCGAACACCATCTGGTTGTCGCCGAGGTCGAGCTCGAGCTTGCAGCCCGGTCGCATGATCTCGTGAAGCTCGGACCATGCCCTGCGGGTCACGATGTCGGCGTAACGATTCTGCAGACGACGAATATCGAGATAATCGAGTGCCTCGGCCAGTCGTTCATCAGTTGTTTTCATCAGGCCCCCCTTGAATGTGTCGACCGTAGCCGCCCGATGCCCCAACCGTCTTTGTGTGCAGAGTCGGTTGATCTTTGCGAGGATGCGCCCCTGACGTTTCAAGGGGGAAGACATGGGCGAACTCAAGTCGCGCGAGAAGTACAACGAGTTGGTGGCACTGCTCCAGCAGGCCGGCGATGAATGGGTCGTGCCAGGCCCGGCCATGAGCGACGACGATGTCGCCGAGGGCTTTCGCAACCTCACGCACATTCTCCAGAGCGCGCTGTATTCGCACCAAGAGTTCGATCCGCAGCGTCCAGTGTTCAACCGCATCGTGTCGCCCACGCGTTCGTTCACCGGCGACAACTCCGATGCTGTGTACTTCGAGACGCCAGTTGCACCGGGCAATGAATACATCGTGCGCGGCAACATCGCGGGCGCGGTCTACACCTCGTTCACGATGGAAGCGGGCGCGGCCGACGGTTCCTATGCGACGCACACGTCCGGTGTATTGAACGACACGGAAATGGATATCGCTGCCGACGGCAGTTACGAGATTCGTCTCGGTGGCCCGGCCGCCGATCGAAACTGGCTCGAGATTCCTGCCGACGGTGGTCGCATCACGACGCGCCACTACTTCGAATTTCCTTGGTCATCATCGGCATCGCAAACACTGCATGTGCCGATCAGCATTGAAGCGGTCACCAAGGTCCCTGCTCCGCCTCGTTGGAATGACGAACGGGTCTCCGAGGCCCTGCAACGCGTAATCAATCACGTTCGCACCAAGACGGTTGCGTCCGTTGCGCCATCAGAAGACACACCCATTCCGTTCGTATCGAGAGTTCCGAATGAACTTCCGCAGCCCGTCGTGCCAGGAAACATGGCGTTTGCTGCATTTGACGCTGCCTATGCAATGGCTCCGTATTTCATCGGTGACGATGAAGCGCTTGTGATCCGTGGCCGCTGGCCCGAGTGCGTATTCGGCAATATCTGTCTCTGGAATCGTTGGTCGCAGATGTATGACTACGTGAATCGCCAGGTCAGCCGAAATCGCGCCAACACCACGTTGAACGCGGACGGCTCGTTCACGATGGTGCTTGCGCATTCGGACCCGGGACACCCGAACTGGATCGACACCGAAGGCCGCAACCTCGGCACGATGTTTTTCCGCTTCTTCCTGCCCGAGGGTGAGATTGAAAAGCCCGCGTGCGAAGTCGTGAAGTTCGCGGACCTCACTCCCGATCTGGTCTGAACAATGACCGACGGCGCGCTGCGTACGACGCGTAGTGGCGCTGTCGTCACCGTCACAATCACTATTCCGCCTCACAACATTGTCGGTGCCGAGTTCGTGGTCGGTTTGATTGAGTTGCTTCCTGAACTTGAATCCGACGATTCGGTGGCAGTCGTTGTGTTCCGCAGCGCCGATCCTGATTTCTTCCTCATGCACGGCGATGTTGAAACGATTCTGGCGTCAACCCCATCGGACGAGCCGGTAACCCAACCGAACATCGCAGCTGCATTGTTCGAACGACTTCACAACGCACCGTTTCTCACAATTGGATTTTTGAATGGATACGCCCGGGGCGGCGGATGTGAATTCCTCTCGGCGCTTGATCTGCGTGTGGGAACCGTTCGCGCCATCATCGGACAGCCTGAAGTCCCAATGGGAATTCTGCCGGGAGCGGGTGGCACCGTTCGCCTTGCCCGCCAACTCGGACGGGCCAAAGCCCTTGAAGTCATTCTGAGCGGACGCGACATCGGCGTTGAAGAACTTCTCTCGATCGGCTGGTTGCAGTCGGTAGTTCTTTCCGAGGACCTCGACATTGCGCTTGATGTGTATGTCGATCGCTTCGCCCATCTTGATCGCCGATCCGTTCAAACGGTGAAGCGAGTCGTGAATGCAGCGCTTGAGAATGACCCAGCTGCGCTCACTATTGAGAGCGCGGAACTCAACGCGGCAATGGTGGATGGAAGACACCGTGAACCAATGCGCCGGTTCTTGGCTGCTGGTGGCCAGACTCGCTTCAAAGAAGCCGGTTCGATTGATTCGCTCCTCGAAGCAATGCGCGGCCGCAACTGAAACTTCGAAACGGCAATCAAACTTTCTGCATCGGCTGATGCGGTTCGGCCGGCAACGCAACCTTGATGGTGTCGCCAACGCGAACCGTTCCACCGCGAACCACAACGGACATCACTCCGTTACGAAACAACTGTGGGCCAACCTCGGGCTTGAATGACACCGCAGCGCGCAGGCCCTCTTGAAACTTGTCGATCTGCGAACAGGGATCGCGAAAACCAGTCAGAGCAACGATCACGTCTTCGCCAAGGCGCAGTGTGGTGCCCACAGGTAGTTGACCGAGTTCAATACCTTTGGTGGTGAGGTTTTCGCCGAACCCTCCGAACGGAACCTCGAATCCCTCAGTACGCAGCCCCTCGTGGATCTCGCTGGCCACAAGGTGGACTTGGCGAAGGTTGGGACGGTTCGCATCCTTTTTCTGGCGGCTGAGGTGCTGGGTGGTCGGGCCGGAGTGGGCATCGCCCTCGATGCCGATCCCGGCAAGGAAGACGGCCTCCTCAATGAGTGGCTTTGAGAAGTTATGGCCGCCATCGGCATGCAGGCTGGTGACAGTTCCTTCAAGCGCGTGGGTCATTCTCACAGTTTGCCCACCGATTGCTCAGGAAAGGTCACTGAATTTCACAACCCGTGTCTCGAGTTGTGTCAGCGGCTCAGTTGGCAGCAAGAACCGCCAGAACATCGTTCCGTGTTCAAGCCCGCGAGTGTCCAACCAGTTGGGAAGGCCGGGATCGGAATGGGCAAGGATCATGCGCCACGAACCGTCGTCCTCAACCTCGGTTTGCACTCGATTGAGCGATACGAGTCGTCGGTCGTAGTTGGGCGTTTGCATGTGGTTGTTGAACAACACGATGTTGGCGAACGTGCACCGCGGCCAACGTCCACGAATTTCTAACGCTTCGTCGGGGGCCAACTTCCAACGCGCTGATCGATAGATGTTGTCGGTGGCCGCGTAACCAATACCGAGGTTGCCGTCGTGATCGGCAGGGTTGGTGAACACATTCGGTTCGGCCGAGACCCAAGGAATTGCACCAGGCGGCATCGGAGTGTGACCCCAATCAACCGTGACGGACCGCAAGAAGGTGATGGCGCGTCGAATATTCGCGGCCACAGCTGTGTCGTCTGGAACCGGAGGCGGACCGGGATCTTCCAGCGGCTCAATTGTGAGCGGAATGTGCAGGCTCGGATCGAGCGCCGCGCAACGCTGCCATTCGAAATAGTGGCGGGTCGTGATTGACCCGGCGTCAGGATCGAGTCGCAACCAATTCGGGCCGCTTCCTGTGGGAGCAGCGATCAGTTCGTAGTTGCCCGCAGCGTCAACCTCGAACTCGCTGTCGTTCAGGGTGTGGCCGAGCTTTTGCGACATCGCACCGCCAGCAGTACCGATTTCAACGGTGAAGGACGTGTAACAGGCGTTTTCGATGTTGCCGCGAATTCGATAGGACTTCGTGGGGTCGATAACCGTGCCGTAATAAACGGTGTCGGGGTTATCGCCGAGCAACTTTTTATTGGGCATGAACCAACGATTCCAACGCGGTCGCAAAGGATCTGCTTCAAGCCAGAACTGCAGCGAATGATGCAAACAATGCATTGCGAATTCGCGATACGACGCGCGATCAAGGTCGGACACAAAGTGCCAACGCTCGTCGTCCGCATCGGCGTTAATGGCTGCAATGAGTTCGGCTAATTCGGCCATAGCCATTGTTGATTCCACTGTTCCCCCTCAGAATGCTGCGCAGATCCTACGGGTCGCTCGCTGCGAATGTTGGGCCTGTGATTGGATAGCGCCGGTCATTCACTCTTGGAGATGCTGTGTCCCTCGCGCTTGCCCCTGAACTCGTAGAACCGTTTGTTGGTGGGCTTCTCGGCGTGTGCGATGTGGATGGTGGGCCTACCGAGGAACAACTCGTTGTTCTGCAGGCGATTGTTTCGCAGGTGTGGCGTCGTCCCGATCTCGATCTGCGTGCGCAAACGCCGCTTGGTCCTGCACAACTCGCTGCTGCGGTTCAGTCGCCAACTGATCGCCGTCACTTTCAAGAAATGATCGTGACCCTTGAGGCCTGTCGTCACCCGCTTCTTGATGCACAACTCGAACGTGCTGAGGCCTACGAAACCGCAATCGGAATCATTGGTCCCGATGCTGCGCTGTTCCGCACGATGGTTGATGAAGGAACTGATCGGGCAAAGGCGGACTTCGCTCGCTTCCTCAATGGCAGCGTTGAAGACAGAGTGGAACCTTCGCTTCGCGATATTGCCGTTCCAGAAGGTTCGAGCGAACCCGAACTCGTGGCCCGTATTGAGAAACTGCGTGCTTGCGCGCCCGGCACGCTTGGTCACGCGTATGTCGAGTTCTACGAGATCGCCGGCCTGCCATTCCCTGGCGTCGAGGCCACGCCAATGAACCACTTCTATGTCGGTCATGACATGACCCACGTGATCTCAGGAATCGGAACAACGGCAGAAGCTGAAGTCGCCCTCAGCGCCTTTCTCATGGCCATGGTCGACGACTCGGTGAATCGTTCAGCGCTGCTCGCTTCGCTCATCGTGCATGAAGCGGGTTTTGGCGACTCAAACAAGGTCAAAGCCGAGCAGGGGATACTTGCCCGACCGGGTGCTGCTGAACTCCTGGCTGCGGAGATTGCTCGCGGGGGCGAATGCTCGGCCGACTTCTCTCGGGTCGACCACTTCGCAATGGCCGATCGGCCGCTGGCCGAGATCCGTGCCGAGTTCGGGGTCCTCACCCCGGCCAACACCGCTGACGGACATCACCTGTTCTGGTGACCAACCCGCCGAATGGGGCCTGATCCGGGCCTCCCGGTAGAGTTCTCCTTCGTTCTGGGAGGGCTGTATGGCCAATAAGTGGTTTGAAACCGTTGCCGTGGCACAGCGCCGGGCCGAGAAGCGTCTGCCGAAGTCGGTCTACGGCGCCATCATCGGTGGTGCGGAAAAGGGCGTTTCGCTCAACGGCAATCTGACCTCATTCGATCAGCTCGGGCTCGCGCCGCATGTCGCTGGCCTGCAAGCCGAGCGTTCGATGAACACCTCGGTCTTCGGACTCGATATTTCGATGCCCGTCATCATTTCTCCCACCGGTGTGCAGGCCGTGCATCCCGAAGGCGAAGTTGCTGTTGCTC
The DNA here is from genome assembly GCA_030830565.1 of Acidimicrobiales bacterium. Taxonomy (GTDB): domain Bacteria; phylum Actinomycetota; class Acidimicrobiia; order Acidimicrobiales; family Acidimicrobilacustridaceae; genus Acidimicrobilacustris. The sequence goes on along the minus strand of JAURMR010000004.1, from coordinate 2,739 downwards.
GAGCCGCAGCGAATCGTGGCATTCCGATGGGCCTCAGTTCATTCGGTAGTCGTTCGATGGAAGACGTTGCTGCGGTGAACTCGCAACTGCTTTTCCAGATGTACTGGAGCGGTGGCCGCGACGTCATGGTGCAGCGCCTCGAGCGGGCCAAGGCCGCCGGCGCGAAGGGCATCATCCTCACGCTCGACTGGACCTTCTCGAACGGTCGCGACTGGGGTAGCCCCTGGATCCCCGAGAAGCTCGATCTCAAGACGATGATCAAGTTGTCGCCGCAAGCGCTTTCGAGGCCCAAGTGGCTCCTTGCCTATCTCAAGACCGGCAAGCTTCCCGACCTCAGCGCGCCGAATATGGCCCATCCCGGTCAGAAGCCGCCCGCGTTCTTCGGTGCGTACTACGAGTGGATGCAAATGCCTCCTCCCAGTTGGGAAGACATCGCATGGTTGCGTGCGCAGTGGGACGGACCATTCGTGGTCAAGGGTGTGTGTCGTGTCGACGACGCCAAGCGCGTCCGCGATCTCGGTGCCACTGGCCTTTCGGTTTCAAACCACGGTGGAAACAACCTTGACGGAACCCCGTCACCGATTCGTGTGCTTCCGTCAATCGTTGCCGCCGTTGGTAACGACATCGACGTCGTACTCGACGGCGGTATTCGTCGCGGTAGCGATGTCGTGAAGGCAGTTGCGATGGGTGCGAAGGCTGTCATGATCGGCCGCGCGTATCTCTGGGGCCTTGCCGCCAACGGTCAAGCCGGTGTCGAAAACGTTCTCGACATCCTGCACGGCGGTATCGACTCGTGCCTTCTTGGCCTCGGCAAGTCGCACATCAGCGAACTCACGCCCGACGACGTCATCGCCCCGCGCGATTTCTTCGTCACCTTGGGCGACAAGTAATCCAACGCGACTGCGGTCGCGTCAGAGGATTGAAACGGGAATGCGCTTTTTGCCGACGCCTACGGGCTTCGAGTGATCAACGCTGACGGTCGGGCGAATCGCGCCGCCGTTCGCTTCGAGTTCGGCAAGTGCGGTTTCGCCGTGTCCGAACACGCATTCCGGATCAGGAGCATCGAGCGGAAGACCGGTGAAGAACTTCGTGGCCATACAGCCGCCACCGCATGCGTCGTAACTGCCGCATGATCCGCACGCGCCGGGATTGGTGGGTTCGCGCAGTTCGGTAAACAGATCGGATGACTGCCACACTGCAGCAAAGCCACCTTCACCGTGAATTGAGCCGGCCTTGAAGTTGTCGTGCAATACGAATGGGCAGGCGTAGACATCGCCAACCGGATCGATCAGACACACAACGCGACCAGCACCACAAAGGTTGAGACCAGGAAGCGGTTCACCAAGTGCGGAGAGATGGAAGAACGAATCACCGGTAAGAACCTGCGGGCGTGCGAGCAACCAGTTGTACAGCTCAATCTGTTGCGCCTGTGTGGGATGCAGTTCGTGCCAAGTGTCGATGCCGCGACCAGAAGGACGGAAACGCGTGAGACGAAGTTCAGCACCGTATTCGTTGGCAAGCGCTTCGTACGCGTCGACCTGCTCGACGTTTTCGCGAGTCATCACAACGGACAACTTGAACTGACCGAAGTCGGCATCGCGCAAATGATTCATTGCGGTGCGAACTCGTGCGTAGGTGCCTTCGCCGCGCACAGCATCGTTGGTGATCTCGTCGACACCATCAAGCGAAATTTGGATGTCGACGTAATCCATCGACGCAAGGCGCTTCGCGTTCTCGGCGTTGATGCGACCACCGTTGGTCGAGAACTTCACGCCTACGCCCTTTTCCACGCAGTATTCGACGATCTCGAAGAAATCGGGGCGCAGCATGGGCTCGCCGCCACCGATGTTCACGTAGAACACCTGCATTTCGGCGAGCTGATCAACAACGGCCTTCATTTGTTCGGTCGACAACTCATTGGGGTCGCGACGCCCCGATGAGGAAAGACAGTGCACGCAAGCGAGGTCGCATGCGTAGGTCCATTCCCACGTGAGACAGATGGGGGAGTTGAGACCCTCGGCGAGTTGATCAGTGAGCGCGGTCATGTCGTGTCTTCCTACGCGGCGTTTTCAAGGACAAGAAAGTCGCCAGCGGCGAGTGAGGTGAGTGCTTTTTCGAACGATGGCCAACGCTTGGCATCGAGGCCCGCTGCATCGAACGCGGCCCGGGGCGAAGGCTGGGCATCGAGCGACTCCACAAGCGTCACTAAATCAGGTGAGCGCAAAAACGTCAGTCGGCGATTGCCGTAGTGATAGGCGAGCGCGCCGAAGGGCTCGGGCCGTAGCGCGACCCGTTCGTGGAGCCGCCAAGGGCGGTCGGCATCGAAGGCAACGGCGGTCATGACGAGTGAATGCCCAAGGGCATTCAGGCGGGTCCTAGTAGACGCCGCACATGCCGTCGATGGAGATTTCCTCGACAAGCAGTTCTTCTTCGTAGACCTCGTCGGTGTCGACGGCATCGGTTTCGGTGATTTCGAGCGTCTGCTCCATTGTCCCCTCCGGGTGAAATGACTGTTTGGCAGCCTATCCGGCGTCATGGGGGATGGACAGGTGGGGCCCCGTTCGAACGCTCAGCTGTAGCGAGCGGCGCGAGTCCCGGGCGGATTCATAACGCCGGGGGTCGCATCGGGGTTCTCGACGCAAACTTCGCCTTCAAGACCATCGGGATCGCGCCAGAAAAGACTGAGAAATGGGCCGAAATCGGTCACGAAATCGTCGGTTGAGCCCTTGGCCATCAGTC
>JAURMR010000016.1 GCA_030830565.1 Acidimicrobiales bacterium | reverse complement strand
CCGGCGATCACCCTCTCAATCCTCGTATCAGGAATTTGGAACATCTTCGCGAAATTAGCGATGCCCGTACTTGCGCTCGCTCTGCTTCTCATCTCCGGCGATGCAACCGGGAAACTGGTCCTTCCAACGATTCTTGGCCTTTTTGCACTCGTTGTTGCCGCTGTCGTTCTCGGTCTCATCATGCGTAGCGAAAGACTGGCTGAACGCATCGGTCAGCTGGGGCAATCAGTCGTTCAATGGTTCTGCACCGTCACACGTCGCCATCGCACACCGGATGTCGTTAACGGCGTTCTCGATTTCCGTCACCAGAGCATCGGTCTCGTTCGAGAGCGGTGGGCATTCATCACCCTTTGGATCTTTCTTTTTAATCTCATTCAGTTTCTTCTGCTCTTTGCTTGCATTCGCGCAATCGGAATCGATGGCATCACGCTCACCGAAGCGTTCGCGGCATTTGCGTTTGCGCGCCTTCTTGAGACAATTCCGATTACGCCAAGTGGTGTCGGATTCGTCGAAGTCGGAGCCGCATCTGCACTCATCAGCTTTGGCGGAGCCGATAATGCATCGACCGCCGCAGTGTTCCTGTTCCGGGGGTTCGTTTACCTGCTCGAGATTCCCGTCGGAGCGCTTGCTTGGGTCGTATGGGCATCGATGCGACGGTGGCGTCGCCCCGTTGGGTCGGTCACGCCGGCAACTCGCTAACTGCTTGGCTCAGAGCTTCGAGCGCTTCTGAGCGCTGAGCTCCGGTTCCAAGATTCCAATCGGGAATCACCAATTCATCGACACCAATGTCTCGCCATTGCGCTGCAAGTTCCGCAAACTGCTCAACGGTTCCCGCAAACGCGGCACGTCCACCCGCAGCATCGAGGAACGATCGCACCTCTGCTTCCGAGTCTGTGAGATACACGAGCGCCTGTGTTGAGCGACGAATCGTGGCTGGGTCACGACCATTGTCCTCACAGGCCTGATCAAGCACTGCGGAACGTTCGGCAAACTTCGATGGCATCGACCACATATTCCACATGTCAGCGTGGCGGGAGACGAGTCGAAGCATTCGGTCACCTTTTCCTCCGATCAACAACGGCAACCGATCCTGCACTGGCTTGGGCTCACACCATGCATTTGAAAGTTCAAAGAAATTTCCGTTGAACGTCGTCTCTGGTTGATCGAGGAGCGAACGCACGACCCTGCAGTACTCATCAAGTCGATCGAGTCGGTCTCTCGGCATTCCGAGGACAATGCCGTACTGCTCGTGTTCGTTGATCTGCCACCCGGCACCGAGACCCAGCGTCAGCCGACCAGCCGAAATGTGATCGACCGAGGCCGCCCAATTCGCCACCACCGCTGGATGCCGATAGGTCGCCGACATCACCAGAGGAGCCAGCCGAAGCGAGTTCGTGACGACTGCAAGCGCCGAAAGAACTGTCGTGACCTCGAAGCGCGGGTCGTTCACTGCCCCGAATCCGCCCCCATCGGCCATGAAGTGGTCCTCGATCATGACGCCATGCCAGCCGAGCTCTTCGACCAGTTCCACGGCCTCGCAAAGCGCAGGCCACGGCTGACTCACGAGCGGCCACAGCGTCAGATCCATTCCGACAGTCTCGTGCAACCGGATGTGCGAGAGTGAGCCCATGGCTCATCTTTTCGACGAACGTTCCATCCTCCTCACCGACCGAGTCGCGATCGTGACCGGGGCGGCCGAAGGAATCGGACGAGATACTGCTCTGCTCTTCGCCCGCTGTGGTGCAACGTTGGCAATCTGCGATCGCCAGACCGAACTGCTTGCCGACGTGGCCTCCCAGATCGAAGCCCTTGGTCGTCCGGTCATCTCCGCTGAGCTCGACGTCCGCGATGCCGTTGCCGTTGATGCCTTCGTTGAAGCGATCGCGGCGAAACATGGTCATGTCGATGTGCTCGTCAACAATGCCGGCGGCACATTCGTCTCACCATTTCTCGACGTAAGCCCAAAGGGTGAAGCATCGCTGATCGCGGAGAACTTCACGCAGGTCACTCACTTCATTCGCCGTGTTGCGCCACTTATGACCAACGGCGGCTCCATCATCAACATCACCTCAATCGAGGCCCATCAGGCCGGTCCCGGTTTCGGCATCTACGCCGCAATGAAGACGGCAGTTGAGAGTCTTTCGAAGTCCCTTGCGCTCGAATTTGGAACCAACCGCATTCGCGTTAACTCCATCTCCCCCGACGCGCAGCCTTCCGAAGGCGACAAGGGTCTGCAGGAGACGCTGGTCGAAAGCGATCCGGAATTCCTTCCCGCGTTCCTTCCGCCGCTCGGCTATCTCGGAACCACTGAAGACACCGCAGCCGCGGCGCTCTTCCTGGCGTCTGACCTTTCACGATTCATCACCGGAACCTCGATCCACGTCGACGGTGGAACCTGGGCCGGCGGCGGATGGCACCGACCCGATTCCACTCGTCCGAGCCACTGGAGCAGCGAAGATGTCTGAACTCTCCCCACTTTCAAATCCGTGGGGCCTTGATGGTCTCTCAGTTGTTGTGATGGGCGCAGGCGGTGGCGGCATCGGAACTTCCATCAGTCGTTTTCTCGGTCACGCTGGCGCAACGGTTGTTGCTGTCGATGTCGATGCCGAAAAGTTGAAGGTGTGCACCGACAGACTCGAAGCCGACGGCACCAGACACATTGGACTTCTTGCTGATGGCCGCGACAAAGACGCAATTGCTGCTGTCGTTGAGAACGCCTGTGAACTCGCGCCGTTGCGTGGTTCAGTGCAGGTTGCTGGTGGCATGTGGCCACCGCAATGGGCGCCATTCGCCAGCGACGATCCGGCGTTCGACGATGTCATGGCGCTCAACTTCGGTGCCACCGTCACTACGGTTCGCGCTGTTGGTCGACGCCTTGTCGAACAGGGAAACGGCGGAACCATATGCAATATCGCCACGACATCTGCCCTCAATGGCATGCCCTACGGCTCGGCTTATGCCGCCTCAAAGGCTGCAGTGCTTTCGCTGACTCGTTCGCTTTCCATTGAATGGGGAAGCCGCAACATTCGCGTGAACGCCGTTGCACCAGGTTCGATCGCGACACCAAAGAGCGCATCGACTCGCAAGCCCGGCGACACCGACGGCAATGACACCGACGTCATCCCCATGCGTCGTCGCGGCACAAGCGATGACATTGCCAAGGGCGTGTTATTCATGATGTCGGATATGTCGGCCTACGTCACCGGTCAGGTGTTATGCGTCGACGGCGGAACGTCTGTGCGTCCCACCTATAACGACAATGAAGAACTACCTGTGTTTGTGCACAACGAGGAACTTCGCGCCCGACTTAGAGACTGGTAAATCGGCCGCCACTCACAACGAGCGTTTGACCAGTGACGTACCGGGCTTCGTCGCTGCACAAGAACACCGACGGTGGTCCGATATCGGTTTCGGGATCTCCGAGCCGGCCAAGAGGAACGAGCCCTTCGATGCGCTTGACGCGTTCGGGTTCGAGAACCTTCATATTCTCAAGCGCCGGTGAGATCGCCAATGGCGCCACGCTGTTGACACGGATGTGATCAGGGCCCCATTCACGAGCAAGCGCGCGCACGAAGCCCCGTTGTGCAGCTTTTACGGCGCTGTAAAACGGCGCTCGCTCAGAACCTTCGATGCCTGCCGGTGAACTCATGAGCAAGTACGAACCCTGAGTCTTTTGCAGATGCGGATAGGCCTGCACCGCAAGGCGCCAGGTCGCGCGAACCGTGACTGATGAATGGTCTTCCCATTCTTCAAGCGTGGTGTTTTCGAAATCGGTCGCTTCGCTTGATCGACCACTCACGGCGTTATGAACCACTGCGTCGAGACGACCGTAATCGACCACTAACTGTGCAATCGCTGCAGCGCTTTGCTCAGCAATGGTGACATCGCAGCGCAGAATCACTGGTGTCCCACCTGCGGCGGCAACATCGGCTGCGGTTTCCTCTGCTGCTTCGGGCCGACGCACACCGATGCCAACAATCGCACCCGCTGCCCCAAAAGCGGCCGAAACGCCGCGGCCCACGCCAGCCCCAGCGCCAGTTACGAGCACAACCCGGCCCTCCATCAATCCTTGAAGCCCGCTCATGGCTGCATCACCGTTCCGCGATCAGCAACCAACAACGCGCCCGTTATGGCACCGGCCGCTGGAGTTGCCAACATGTCCACAAGACCAAGCACGTCGTCAATGGCCGAACCTGGCGGCAACGCCGATTGGCCCAACACCGGAACAACAGGCATCACGACATCGGTTGCGTCCTCATCGCCAAGCATGAAGGCAGCGAGTTCCACTTCAATGGTGTTCACGGTGATGGAACGCGCGCCCCATCGTCGAGCAACAGCTTTTGCCATCACTCGAATCGCTTCTACCGCAGTACAAAGCGGCACAAGGTCAGCAACACCGGTAGTGGCAACCGTGGGAAGGATCAGGATGACTCGGCCACCATCAGCAAGTACTTCATAGGCCTGCTGCAAGGCGACGAACGCTGCTCGCATCGAATACTCGGCTGCTTGGTCCCACTCGGCTTCGGTGAGCGAGTTGATGGGTGCAGCGCGAAACGCTGATGGATCAATCGCAGCGAGCACAACGCGATCAACCGTTCCTGAACCAACGAGAGAGCGGAGTGAATCGGCGACGGCAGAAGCATCAGCGAGATCCAACGATGGATCGGTGTGCAGAACCGAATCACCGCGATCTCGGAGTCGCTTCGCGAGCGAAGCTCCAATCCCCGATTTCGTCGCAATCACAAGTGTGGTTGGTGCTGTCGCCATGGCCATCCTCCTGAAGGGCAAACGCTACTTCTCCCATCCTTGATGAAAGTCACAAGTAGTCTCGGCTGGTGGACAGGGGGAAGCAGCGGCGAGTTCTCGTCGCCACGATGTTGGGCATCTTTGTGTCCGGGTGGCCTGCGGTGATCCTCGTTGCCGCCCTTCCTGAAATCGGAGACAACCTTCATGCCTCGCGCTCGACACTTTCGTGGGTGCTTTCTCTTCCCATGCTTGTCGGCGCAGTCATGCTCCCAACCTTTGGACGACTCGGCGATCTCAAAGGTCAGCGCCGCGTCTTCCTCATCGGACTCACAGTGTGCGGCGCGGCAGCGATTCTCACCGCTCTCTCGTGGGACGCAGCCTCTCTCATTGTTTTCCGAACCGTGAGTCAAACCGCGGGCTTCGCCACCGCACCAACCGCCGTTGCCCTCATCATGGAAACGTTTCCCCTCGATGCACGCCCGAAAGCGCTTGGCATGTGGGCGTTCGTTTCCGCTGCAGCACCGGCACTTGGTCTGGCGTTCGGCGGGCCGATGGTCGAAGCACTCAGCTGGCGCGGCGTGTTCTTTGCCCAAGGCGTTCTTGCCCTTGCGTTCCTTCCGTTGTGCTTCCGCTGGCTCAGCGAAACCCAGCGTCGTTCAAACATCGGTTTCGATGTCGCCGGCGGAATCACGTTGATGCTTGGAACCGGATCGATTCTCCTCTACCTCGACCGTGGCGGATCATGGGGATGGACCCAGCCGGTCGAACTTGCGCTCCTCGTTGCTGCGCCTCTACTTATCTACCTCTTTGTGCGAATCGAAAAGCGTGCGAAGTTCCCGCTCCTCCCAACCGGACTGCTTGCAAATCCGGCATATTCAATGCCAGCAATCTCCGAATTCTTTTCCCAAGCATCAAGTAATGCCGTTTTCTTTAGCGCTCCACTGTTGCTTCAACAGCGCTTTGAGAAGTCGGTTGCGGAAACCGCGTTTCTCATGCTGCCGCTTCCGCTGGGCATGTGTTTCGGTGCAATTCTCGGGGGACGCGTCGCATCTCGCTTCGGCGAGCGTCGCGGCGGACTCATTGGAACGACGTCGATGGCCATTTCGATGCTTCTGTTCCTCGCGGGATACAACGCCAAATCGCTCGGGCTCATCACCGTTGCGCTGATTGTGCAGGGCATCGCGAACGGATTCGTCCGACCAGCCGTCGCTTCTGCCGGCGGCGCTGCACTCAGTCCCGAATACTTCGGTGTGGGAATGGCAACCCTCCGCATGATCGCGTTACTTGGATCAACAATGGGAATCAGCATTGCGCTTGCGGCGTCGGTCATTGGTGGCTTCCGCGCGATCTACATCACAACGTTCTGCCTTGCGCTCCTGGCAACGGCCACAATGACTCGTGTGGTTTCGCATAAGAAACTCACGGGCACACCCGAAGAACGTAAAGCACAAGAACGCGCTCTTCTTGAAGAAATGGAAACCGAAGCCGGCCTCACCACTCTGCCTGCTTTTGAAGGTTGAACATGACTGACCCCTCCTCCCTCAACCCAAGTGGTGTTCTCTATCTCGCAACCTGGCTCCCATCAACGTTGCACGATCGATTCTCTGCTTGGTGCGACGAACACCATCGTGAGCAATTAGTTCTCCCCGGATTCAAACGTGCTCGCCGTTTCGAATGGGTAAGCGGCGGACGCGAGGACAACCCACCGCAGTACCTCACGATGTACGAACTTGACTCGCTTGCTGCGCTTCACAGCGACGCATATATCGAACACACCAGATCATCTGGCGGACTTCCCGATTTTCTTCGCGGACACATTCGGGTTGAGCGACGCAACTGCGAAGTGCTCGCTGCCCTCCCTTCCAAATGGTGGCCACCCTCACCGACACCACTCCTCGACCTGTTCCACTTGAACGACGACAAATTGGCAGTTGGTCTTCAGGAACACATCAATGTGCTTGATTCGACAGCACATACATCAGCCGACCACGTCACTGTTCGGATCATTGATAGCGAGGACAACGAGCCATTGGTGCTCCTTGACCACAGCGAGTCGGCAACTGACATGATCAACACGATCACCGCAGCAAGCGGTTCACTTCGCTCCTCTTGGCGCTGCGCGTTCGATGAACTCTCCGACGCTTCTGTTCAGGCCTAGTACAACTTCCTTCTAGGATCTTTCCATCGAAATCTTGATCATTTGCTCCGGTAATACCTGTCGATCGCCAATGGCGATGAGCCTGCTCGCGCATCACCTTTCACTTCGCGGCATGGACGCGCGAGTCCATTCGGCTGGAACCCTTGGTTGGGGTGGACCCGCAACAAATCACGCAGTCGAAACTCTTGCCGCTCGGGGGCTTGATCTTTCCACGCATGAAAGTCGGCGCATCACGGGCGTCGACGTTGCCGACGCTGACCTCATCATTGGCGTGACTCGTGATCACGTCCACGGCATCGTCATCCACGACCGTGCTGCGATCGAACGCACCTTTGTTATGGGCGAAATCGTCCGCCTTGGTAACAAAGTTGGTCCCCGCAAGCCCGGCCAGTCAGTTCGTGAGTGGTGCGCCACTGTTGCTGCGCTCCGCCCTCCTGGACGTCCGGCGGGAATCTCCGCCGACGACATTGCCGATCCCGTCGGTGAGGGCCTCGAGGTCTACGCCGCCACCGCCGACAAACTCGACGCCCTATGCGCCGCAACTGCTGCGCTGTTGCTGCCCGATGGCGCGCACGGAGAGATCGTCGACATCGATCCGTTGATCGAATCCTGATTCTTCGATCCCATCAGCCATTTCCCCTAGGCTTATGTCATGGGAAAATTCGCAAATAGCAAGGCGTTGGCGGGTGCAAGTTTCGGAGTACTGAAAAGCGAGAAGAAGCTGGCGGCCATTCCTGCAGTTTCGGCGCTCACCTGCGGCGTCATTGCAGTCGCCGTTGGCGGTGGAGTGCTGCTCACCGCGGATTTCATTTCGAACCCCGCTCCTGGGCAGGACGATTTCTCTCTCACGCCCCTGTCATGGGCAGTCGGCATCATCGGCCTCTTCGTCATCGGGCTCGTTAGTCAGGTGTTTGCCGCCACCTTGATTGCGGCAGCCAATGAACGCCTTGACGGTGGCAGCTTCACGATGGGCCAGGCATTTTCCAAAGCCACCAGTCGGACACCATCGATTGTCGGTTGGTCCGCCATCAACTCAACTGTTGGGGTCGTGCTTCAGGCCATTCGCGACAAGGCGGGTTTTGTCGGCGACATCGCCGCTGGACTCATCGGTGCCGCTTGGAACGTCATCACGTGGCTTGTCCTTCCAATCATCGTGGTTGAAGGCATCGGCCCAATCGCCGCAATCAAGAAGTCGGCGAATCTCTTGAAGTCCACCTGGGGCGAGAATCTCTTCGCGCAAGCAGGTATCGGTCTTATCGGCTTCCTGCTCATGCTTCCCGGCCTCATTGTGTTCGGCGCACTCAGCTTCGCCGTTCCTGTTGCGGGCATTCCGCTATTGCTGCTTTGGATCGTCGTGATCGGTTGCCTCATGTCGGCCCTCGGCGCGATCTACCGCACTGCGCTCTATCGATTCGCCGTTGGCCTTTCGGTTGGCGATGTCTTCACCCAGGAAGAGCTGTCAGGCGCATTCAAGCCAAAGGCAAAAACCGGCCGTATGCGCTGAGCAATAGCCCCATGCATTAAACAATTGATAGTCAAAAGATAAATCTTTAGGGGCGAAGTGCAATGTGGTGGAGCCGTCACGTCAAAAACCATGTCCGGATTGTCGCGATTCTCTCGACAATTGCAGTTTTCGCATCACTCAGCTTCGTGGGGCTTTCTGTCGGGCCGTACACATCTTTGGCAAGTGCGGCCGACGGCAATATGACCCTCACGGTCGTGACCTCCCCCACAGCGACCGATATTGAAATTCCAATTCAAGGTTCGGTCACAGGAACCGTTGTCATCAACTGGGGAGACGGCAGTTCAGATTCCGTCACTACCAATTCCAACGTTCCGCATACCTACGCATCGACTGGTGCTCATACCATTTCAATTAGTGGATCATTCACCCACTACGGCGACTGCGGCGGCAACGTAGGGCAAGACCTCATCACCGCCGTCACGTCGTGGGGCTCAAATGGAAACACCAGCTTCGCTTGCGCGTTCCAAGATGCGTACTCACTCGCGTCAGTGCCAACCGCCCTCCCCATCTCAACACCTATCACCGACCTTTCAAATATGTTCACTTGGGCTGAAGTCTTCAACGGGGCAATCGGGGGTTGGGACACAAGCAACGTCACCACCATGGAAAACATGTTCCAAGGCGCCTCGTTGTTCAATCAGCCCATCGGGGGTTGGGACACAAGCAACGTCACCACCATGGAAAACATGTTCCGACGCGCCTCGTTGTTCAATCAGCCCATCGGGGGTTGGGACACAAGTTCTGTCACCACCATGGAAAACATGTTCAATTCGGCAGATGCCTTTAACAGTCCAATCGGCGGCTGGGATACGAGTTCTGTAACGACGATGGCCGGCATGTTCCACACAGCGGGGTCTTTCAATCAACCGATCGGAACCTGGGACGTAAGTCAGGTCACCACCATGAACTCAATGTTCGCCGAAGCGGAAAATTTCAACCAAAATCTCAATGGGTGGACTACCTCAGCGGTCACCGACATGGACTACATGTTCAATAGCGCGCTGACGTTTAACGGAGACATCCACAGCTGGAATACCAGCAATGTCACTTCGATGGACTCAATGTTCAAGCTCGCAGATGCATTTAATCAACCCATCGGCGCATGGGACGTAAGTCACGTCACGACGATGTTTGAGATGTTTGGTTCGGCGGTCGAATTCAACCAACCCATTGGAAACTGGTCCACAACAAGCCTCGTCAACTTACAAGGCACGTTCATCGACGCCAGAAAATTCAACCAACCAGTTGGAAACTGGAATACAAGCAACGTCACCAATATGGTCGCCACGTTCGCTTATGCACATTCGTTCAACCAAAGCTTGAATTGGGACACGAGCCAGGTCACGTCCATGAGCGGCATGATGTACAACACGTTCGCGTTCAATCAGAACATCAGCGGATGGGACACAAGCAACGTCACCGACATGCAAGACATGTTTGGTGGTGATGTCTCCTTCGATCAGAACCTCGCGAGTTGGAACATCGGAAATGTCCAAAACATGGTCAGAATGCTCAATGGATCAGGGCTCTCCGCAACCAATTACAGCAACACACTCATCGGCTGGGCCGCTCAAACTCCGCACAACAACGTCACCTTCGGCGCAAGTGGATTGGTGTACCTCCCGTCTGCTGTGAGTGCTCGATCAACACTCACTGGTACCTACAACTGGTCAATCTCGGGAGACTCGCTCAGCGCTGATGCCAACATGGCACTGACGGTGACCACTCCCGTTTCGTCGACCTCGGTGACTATGCCGATCAGTGGAATCACTGGGACAATCACGATCGACTGGGGTGACGGCTCCACCGATTCATTCTCCTCAGGAAGTGACTTTCCCCACGTCTACGCAATCGCCGGCACCTACAACATCTCCATCACCGGGACATTCGCATCATTTGGTAACTGCACTGGATATCAAGGTGCCCAATTCATTACCTCGGTGAACGCATGGGGAAGTAACGGAACAACGAGCCTTGGTTGCGCATTTAACGGTGCAACTTCGCTCGTCGACGTTCCGACAAGGCTGCCGAGCGTGGACGTCGTCACTAACTTCTACGCCATGTTCATGGGTGCGAGTTCGTTTAATGACGACATCAGTGCTTGGGACATCGGCGATGCAACCTCCATAAGTGCGATGTTCGATGGCGCGTCGTCGTTCAATCAAAACATCGGAACATGGAACACTCGAAACATCACAAACATGTTCGCCGTGTTTCGTGATGCAAGTTCCTTCAACCAGAACATTGGCTCATGGAATACAAGCAACGTCACAACGATGAACTGGATGTTCAAGGGTGCTACTGCCTTTGATCAGAACATCGGCGGTTGGGACACAAGCCAGGTCACCGACATGAGTTTCATGTTCTCGAACGCAACCTCGTTCACCAATGACCGATCTTCTCTCGAGTATTGGAACACTGGTGCAGTTACAAACATGGCCTACATGTTCATCAATGCTGCCTCATTCAACGAAGACGTCAGCTCGTGGAACACCTCAAATGTCACATCAATGGCCAGCATGTTCTACGGAGCAGCTGCATTCAATCAGGACATCGGTTCATGGGACACTTCAAACGTCACGACTATGGCGTTCATGTTCAACAACGCAACGTCATTCAATCAGGACATCGGATCGTGGGACACAAGCGCCGTCACCGAAATGCAGGGGATGTTCTCCGCAGCAACGTCGTTTAACCAAGACATTGGCCTGTGGGATACAAGTTCGGTCACGAACATGTCCTATCTGTTTCGCAATGCGACGTCGTTTAATCAGGACATCGGCGCATGGAACACCGGCGCGGTGACTGCGATGAATGAAATGTTCAGTGGAACAGTGCTGTTTGATCAAGACCTGAGTTCTTGGACTACAAGCTCCGTCACCAACATGAGCTTTATGTTCATTGGCGCCACGAGCTTCACGAACGGGGGCGCGCTTCTCTCACCCTCTGGAAGCAGTTGGGACACAAGTTCGGTCACTGACATGAGTCACATGTTCCGCGATGCGAGTTCCTTTAATCAGGATCTCGGTGATTGGGATATTTCAAGCGTGACAACAATGGACATGATGCTTCATAACGCGGGACTTTCCACCAGCAACTACAGCAACACACTCATCGGTTGGGCTGCGCAAACTCCGATTAGCGGTGTATCTCTCGGAGCAAATGGTTTGTTCTACGACCAGTCAGCGGTCGCAGCCAGAAGCGTCCTCACCTCAACCTATTCATGGGTTATTACAGGCGACACGCTTGATCCGACGCCACCAAGTACCTCAAGCACGACTGCCGCGCCTCCAACGACTTCTCCGACGACATCGGTTGTCGATCCCGAGCAGCCACTCGTCCCACAATTCACGGGCTGAACTACACCCTTAGACGTCGGGTGGTCGAACACCCACGGGCCAACCTTCGACAACAACAACTTCATTCGTAAGCGGCGGCACCCAGCCTTCGCCGTCGATCCAACGACGAACAACGCGACCGGGCACACCCACGACGACACTGTGATCGGGAATGTCACCGCGTACAACTGCACCTGCAGCAATCGCGCAATTGCGGCCGATGTTCGCGCCTGGCAGTACTACGACGTTCGTGCCGATCCACGTTCCTGCACCAACGCGCACGGAAAAGCCCTGTAAAACCTGTTTGCCCACCGGAAGCCACGGATCGGCGTAGGTGTGATTGTGGTCAGTGAAGTACACGTTGGGAGCGATCGTGACATCGGCTTCGAGCACGATCGAATGACGTGCGACAAACCAACAGTCCTTACCCACCGTTGTTCGATCACCGATCTCAATCACCGGGGGCGAATCGGACGGGTACGTCTCGGTTGGCATACCCACCGCAAGTGTCGTACCGGCACCGATGAAACAGTCCTCGCCGAGATGAATGGCGTGGGCGTTGTAACAATCCCCTTGCGGGAACGCGACGTAACTTCCCCGGCCCATCGCGCCATAGCGACGAGCCAGCGGATGGTCGGAGTTAATTGCTCCAACAAGGCGAACGCGCTCCCATGCACGGTTAATGACCGTCGTTGCGATGGAGCGAGTTTCTGCTCGAAGACGGTCAGACCAAGACATGAATTGTCACTCTAATTGACGGTAGTCTGAACACTTTCCTGCTCCGGAGTTTCGATGGCCACCATCAGATCACATGCCCGAGTCCAACGAAGCGCCGACGACGTCTGGAAGGTCATCGGCGATCCGACTCGAATCGTGCAGTGGTTCCCGGGTGTCACTGCCGTCACGGTCGAGGACAACATCCGCACCCTCACTCTCGCAGCTGGTCTGCCGGTTTTCGAAGAGATTGTGACGCTTGATGACCGCATGCGACGGTTCCAGTACCGCATCACAGGCCCGCTACCGGTGAAGTACCACCTCGGAACGATGGACGTCATAGAAGATGGCGAACCGGGATGCCTGCTCCTGTACTCCACCGAAATCTCACCTGACCCCATGGCGTTCGTGCTTGATGGCGTCATTTCCGAGGGCATCGAAAATCTTGCTCGCATGCTGAACGACCACACTGAGGATGAACGCTGATGGGTCGCAAAATTCTCTTCATCACCACCGACCAAATGCGTTACGACGCAATCGGTGCCAACGGCGGAAACATTGCCCGCACACCAAACATTGATTCGTTCGCCGCCAACGGCATTTCCTACGACCGTGCGCAGCCACAGAACGTCGTGTGTATGCCGTCGCGATCCACGATGGTTACCGGACAGAACGTCGGCACACACGGCGTGTGGATGAACGGCGTTCCCCTTCCGGTTGAATCTCCCAGCGTTGCGGCAGTGCTACGCGACGCGGGCTATCGAACTGCACTTATCGGCAAAAGCCATTTCGAACCGCTGCTTGATCCGTTCCTCCGCTTCGAAGAAAACCGACAAGGTTTTTCCGGCGCCACCGAAGGTCACCGTGGCTTCGACCATATGGAACTCGCTACCCATGGCGCCGCCGGCTTCACGCATTACTCGCGCTGGATCCGCACAAACCATCCCGAAGCCATCGGCATGTTCTTTCAGGTTCTCGATGGCGATCTCGAAGTAAGCGACGTGCCCGGTGGCGATACCGGCGCTCCGCAGATCAAGCGCAATGCCGTTCCGCGCGATTGGTACCACACCGACTGGGTTGCTGATCGAACGATCTCTTGGCTCGACGGCCTCAATGCCGACGACGACTGGTTCTGCTGGATGAGTTTCCCCGATCCTCACCACCCATGGGATCCGCCGGAATCTGAACTGCATCGAGTCGACTGGCGCGAACTCGATCTTCCTATTGGTTACCCGCAAAACCAAGCTGAACGAGAAGCGATCATCGACTCCAAGCCGCGCCACTGGCGTCTTTGGTACGACGGAAAGCTCGTGAGTAATTACGAAGCGCCCGGCAAATGGGTGCCCGCAACACTTACTGCCGATCAAATTCGTGAAGTCAACGCGATGGCGCATATCGAAAACGAACTCATCGACGAAGCCATTGGTCGCGTACTTGCGGCGATCGACTCGAAGGGGTGGAGCGACGACCTCGACATCGTCTTCACCACCGATCACGGCGAGTTCCAGGGCGATTTTGGCCTTCTTTTCAAAGGTCCGTACCACGTCGATTCACTTATGCGCCTTCCACTTATTTGGCGGCCAGCACCCTCAGCCGGTGGCGGTATCGATGCCACCGCACGAGTGTCGCAGCCCGTCGGCTTGCTCGATCTCGCACCCACCTTCTGCACGATCGCTGGCATTCACCCGCCAGAGTGGATGGAAGGTCGACCGCTCCCGATCGACGATGCCGATGCAGTTGCTCGTGGTTTCGAGCGTGTCACCACCGAGTGGGACAGCCGTCAGCCCGATGGCACCGAGATCCATCTACGCACCATCATGCGCGACAACTTCGTGTGCACGGCCTACCAACCCGGCTCCGTGCACGACGGCACCGAAGGTGAGTTGTACGACCTCATCCTCGATCCGTTGCAGCAAGTCAACCTTTGGGACGACCCAGACCGTCGCTCACTGCGCGACGAACTCCTCATCGATCTAGCGGCCAACTTTGTTGAGCCCCGCGAATTCCGACACGCCGAAGCGCCTGTCTGAATCGGCGTTGCGTAATCGATCCTTAGAGCAGACCCGCGAGTACCTCGAGGGTTTCGTCACGGTTTTCATAAGGAACAGCAACAAACTCGGTTGCACCCGCTTCGAAAATTCTTTCGATACCGGCACGAACCGTTGCTGCATCGCCAACAAGGGCAACATCGGCCGGACCTTCAACGCCTTCACGGTCGAGCATCGCTCGGTATGAAGGAAGGAATCCATAGACGAGGAATTCTTCGGCGGCTTTCGCGCGGGCACTGGCTTCGTCGTCGGTGACACAGACCGGCAAGGCGCACACGATGCGCGGCGCCGCACGACCGGCTTCGGCGGCGGCCTTGGTGATGGTCGGCGTGATGTGCGAGCCGATCGTGGTCGGACCAGTCATCCAGGTCGCAGTTCCCTGCGCCATACGCGCGGTGACATTCAGCATCTGCGTACCCAACGCAGCAACGAGCGTGTCGACTGGAGTTGAGTTGGGGATATCGAGTGCAAGGTGGCCATGCAGCGTCTCACCTGCAAAGTCAGCTGCCTCGCCATTGAGAAGCGGCATGAGAATGCTGAGGTATTCACGAAGGTGGCGAACGGGCTTGTCGAAGGTCATGCCGAACATGCCCTCGATCACCATTTGGTGTGACAGACCAATACCAAGCGTGAAGCGGCCGTCGGCAACTTGCTGCAACGTACGAGCCTGGGCGGCGAGCATTGCTGGATGACGCGGGTAGGTCGGAACCACCGCTGTACCGAGACGAACCGTCGGCACCTCACGGGCCACAACGGTGAGCGCGGTGAGCGTGTCGAGACCAAAGATCTGCGGCATCCAGTAGGAACCAAAGCCGGCGTCGGAAAACAGGCGGGCGTGTTCCACGGCCTTCTCGACGGTTGCCGGCTGACTAAAAATTCCGATTTCCATGATGACTCCAGGTTTCTAAAGGAATTGAATTGAAAACGGCTTCACTCGGCTAGGTGGGCAAGTGCAACCGCATGCGCTTCGAGAACGGCGGGCGTATGTGGTGCGGGCAAGTAGACGATGCCCATATCGAGTCCAGCTTCGGCGTAGGCCTCGGCTTGAGCTACGGCGACGCCAGGATCATTGGCATCGGCCAGCAGATGTGTCGAGGTCATGATCTCGGAACGATCACGGCCGATGCGTTCACATTCGGTCCACAACAGATCACGCGACGCTTTCCATGCATCGACCGAGCCGCCGGGATGATTCCAATGCTGTGCCCAACGAGCGGCGGCGGGAATCGTGCGCTTTGGACCGGTTCCACCGATACAGATCGGAGGGTGAGGTCGTTGGATCGGCTTTGGTTCGCAGTATGCGTCGGTCAGCGTGAAGTGCTGCCCGCTGACGTTGGAGACCTCGTTCGTCAATAACGACACGATGACTTCAAGCGCTTCGTCGAACATATCGAATCGTTCGGTAAGCGTTGCGCCAAGGCTGATGCCATACGCGCTGGCTTCTTCGTCGTTCCAACCGGCGCCCACGCCAAGTTCAAGGCGGCCGTTGGAAATGATGTCGACCGTTGCCGCCATATTCGCCAACACCGCGGGATGACGATACGGAAGTCCGGTCACCAGCACGCCGACTCGAATGCGCGATGTCGCTTGCGCAAGCGCGGTGAGGGTCGACCATCCTTCGAGGCACGGCCCATGAGAGTCGTCAGAAAAGATCGGATAGAAGTGATCGAAATTCCAACCTGATTCGTAAAGTTCGATGTCATCAGCGGCTCGCCAGACATCGAGCATCGCCTGCCAGGTGGTGTGTTGAGGTGAGGTCTTGAATCCGAAGCGCACCCCGTGAGGCTAGTGAGCCGGGGCCAAGCTCGGCGGCAAAATCAGTCCTCGAAACCGCCACGACGATCGCGCTTACGAGCCGATTGCCGCCGCTTGGCATCAAGACGACGCTCCACTGCACCCCGACCAGGCCGAGTGGGGCGACGGGGCGTTTCCACTCGCAATGCTCCGGCCAGTTTCTGACGAAGCCGGTCGAGAGCCAAGCGGCGATTACGCAACTGCGATCGTTCATCATCGGCTGACACGGTGACTACCGAACCAAGGCGATCAATGATCCGCTGGCGCTGATACTGCGAAAGTGCACCTGACGCCTCAACATCGAACCGAACCTCGGCCCGAGTATGGGCGCGATTCGCATGTTGACCACCAGGCCCTCCACTCGGCCCGAATGTCCAGGTGAGTTCATGGGCAGGGATGAGTACCGATGCGGTGACTCGCAGTGCATCCTCCTCGGCCATACCAACGAGCCTAGGAGCCGACCCGATCTACGCTGCGGTCTATGGACGCACAGGAATGGCTCACCGCTTTCGCCGATCGCCTCGGACTCGATGCACTCCCCCAGGAAGACATCGACGCGCTTCTTGATCTAGCCAGTGTTGCGGCGCACACCTCGGAACGTCTCGCCGCCCCGCTCACGTGTTACCTCGTGGGCCGATCCGGCATTTCACCCACCGAGGCCAAAGCTATTGGCGAGGGAATCGCGACGAATTCCTAAACGTAATTCAAACGGAAACGAAAAGTAGGGGGCCGAGCGAACCCGACCCCCCACCCTCAGTGCTTCGTCACATTGGACTCAAACTGTTCAACCGGTGAAGGCCGGTACGACTGGTTCGCTGGGAGCAACCGTCGTTGTTGTAGATGGAGTTGGCTCTGGCTCGGGCCCTGGCTGTACTTCAAACGCCCCGATGTCGCTCTGGCCGTTGTAGACGCGAACGTACGGCGTACCGCGTTGATCAAAGCCGTTGCCTGTAAAGGTCGGCACCGTGGCCGGCCCAGCATCAATGGCTGGCGAACCAGCAATCAACGCCATTGTTTCGGTCGCACCACCATTGTCAGCAAGAGCAGACAAACCAAGTACAAACCCAGGAGCCGTGGCGTCAATATTGTTCGAAGCCGTCACGGTGATGTCTGCATCGACAACACCAAGAATCGAATCACTGATTGTCACCGTCGGCGAGTACTGTCCCGACGTGTTCAGATCATCGGCAGCACCGCCTGTCTCTGTGTTACCAGAAAGAATTGTGCCAGTGATGGTCACATCGACGGTGGTGCCGCTGGAGGTGAACCACACCCCGCCGCCAGAAGTTGCCGAATTTTCGGTGATCGTCGACATGTTGATCGTCAATGACCCACCTTCTTCTTTCCAAATGGCACCACCATCAGAGCCCGATGAGTTTCCAACAAAAGTGGAGTTATTGATCGTCACGATTTGATCGGCCTCATCAGAGTCAATCGCACCGCCCTCGCTAGACGCATAATTATCGGCAAAGAGCGAGTCGGTGACAGTAACCACCTGACCAAAGCTGCCAAGATAGAGGGCCCCACCCCAAGAACCCGAAACGTTTCCTGAGAACGTTGATGATGTCACGGTGAACGAACCAGAATTTTCAGCATAAATCGCACCACCACCGCCAGTGGACTCGTTGTCAATAAACGAGGAACCAGAGATTGAAACATCTCCGGTGACGTCACTCGAAATGTAGAACGCTCCACCGTTGCCATTGGCATAGTTATTTGAGAACGTTGAACCAACGATGGTGACGTTGCCATCGTTTCCGAGTTCACCGACACCACCATCGTCAGCCGCAGCGTTTCCGTCAAAGGTGGAGTTTGTGATGATGAGATCTCCGACTCCGTTGTTGTAAAGAGCACCAGCACTGCTTGATGCATAGTTATCTGAGATCGTTGATTCAACAATTTCTAGAGTGCCGTCGCCGTCTTTGTAAACGGCACCGCCATAACTAGCGTCGCATCCAGTGATGGAAACATCGTTCAAGGTGAGATCGCCAGAATGATTGTCGTAAACACCGCCGCCGTAATCTCCCGTGACCCCGTTAATGATGCTGATACCCGAAATCGCTACCTCTACACCAGTCGGCGCAGTCGAGATGTAGAAAACCCGTGAGATGCTCGCTGCATCAACAGTCAGGTTGGCAGAGCCCAAACCGGTAATTGTGATGCCCGCGGTAATTTCTAGCTGGCCTTGGGAGAGCGTGATTATCTGACCGCTCAACGCAGCATCAAACACAATGATGTCGCCATCTGTGGTGGCAGCCGCAAGAGCGTCACGCAACGAACAGGAATTCGCAACAGGAGTCACACAATCGGACGCGTTGGCAACCCCATCGGCATTTGTATCAACGGTGAACGTCGTTACCGCACCAGCAGGCGAAGCGAACAAGGACATCAGCAACGCCGAGCCCACCGCTCCACCGGCCAGTAACGCCGATCCCCCTACCGCGCCCGAACGCCGCAACACTCCACGGGGTTCCGACAGTTTTTCAGTAGAAATTGGCAAACTCATGACCCGTCCTTAGGCACAACGATTTGGATGCTGAAACGTGGCTGAGCCTACAACATGACCGCCAGATTTCTTAAATATGGTCGCCAAATCTGGCAAATCTGCGCCCAATCGCCTTCTTTAGGTCGCCGTAGGCACTTCAATCGCAGACCTGGCTCGACGCAAACCTGCGGCGCGCAATCGCCGAACAAGTTCGCGTGACGCGACCGGTTCCGCCCCCAACTCGATCGCCCGTTCGCGATAGTCGGTGGGTACGTCGTAGTGATCGCCCTGAAAAGCTCGACGAGGTATTCCGAGTTGTTCTGCGAATGCATGTAATTCGTCGAAACTTGTATCGCTCACCAGATGCGCCCACCGGCGACCCTCGAAAGGCCAAATCGCTGCATCGACGAGAACAGTCACGACTCGACGCTACCGGCCAGTGCGTCGGGAACGACCCAGACCTCGTGGGGAAGCAGTGTGAGATCAAACCGTTCAACGAGTTGGGTCAACGATGGCCGTTCTCCGACTTCGCAGAGTCCGAGCGACGCGGCAAAAGCAGCAAGCACGTCCTCCGGCGTGTTGCCCAGCGCCCGTTGGTCCTGGAGGGTCACGGCGCCGTGGCGCTTTGCCAGGCGTTCACCATCGGGCCCAAAGACGAGTGGCACGTGGAGGTAGTCGGGAACGTTGAGGCCGAGTAGTCGCGCCAGAAAAATCTGCCTTGGCGTTGTTTCGAGAAGATCATCGCCTCGAACGACTTCACCGACTCCTTGTGCAGCATCGTCAACGACGACGGCGAGGTTGTAGGCGGGTGTGCCATCGGCGCGTCGAATCACAAAGTCATCGACAATGCCCTCGTGATATCCGGCAAGACCATCGGTGAACGACACGACCGCAGTATTCGCACGCAAACGAAGTGAAGGGGTACGACCTGCCGCTTCGCGCTCCGCCCTTCCGGCAGCGTCCAATGTGCTGCAGGTTCCCGCGTACGCTCCCGCAGGACGCACACCGTGTGGCGCTGCGATCGAGTCGCTCGCTTCCGCCAACACTTCGCGCCGAGTGCAATAACAGGGATACGTGCGATCGTCAGCGATCAATCGTTCGATCGCATCGCGGTAGAACTCGACGCGCTCGGATTGTCGAACAACCTCGCCATCGTGATCGAGACCAAGCAGGTGCAAATCTCGAAGCGCGGAAACTTCATGTTCGGCCCGGCACGCAACCTGGTCCATATCTTCACTTCGAAAGAAGAACCGCGAACCGCTCGAGCGTGCCGCGAGCCACGCCACTAACGCCGTGCGGAGATTGCCAAGATGCAATGGGGCCGTCGGGCTCGGAGCGAACCTTCCGTCAGGCATTGCTCTCGCTCACAAACGGTTCTGAATTTCCGACCACAACGCTTCATAGGCGCGAGCGGGCTTGCTGCCCTTGCCGTAGGCACCAATCGGCTCGCGGTGCACACCCATGCGTTCGATGTCGGTGGAATTCGGGATCGTCGCCTCGAGTATTTCTGGGTGTGCGGTGCGCAGTTCATTCATAAACCGGCGATGCAAGCGCTTATGACGATCAACCATTGAGAAGAACCCAAGGATCTTGAGTTCGCGAACCATGTCGGGGTTTTCTTCGACGAATCGATCGAGCTGCTCGTAGGTGCGCAATGAAAGCGTGGTGGGAATTGTTGGCACGAGTAGCGCGTCGGCGGCACGGAACACGCTTTCCGAAGTGAGCGAAATACTCGGTGGGCAATCAAGGAAGACGTAGTCGTACTCGTCAGACACCTGACGGAGCGCCCGGCGAATGCGAGCAAGCGGCTTCTTGGCATCGTCGAGCCAAAGGTCGAGGTGACGGTAGGAAAAATCAGCCGGGACGAGATCAAGATTGTCGAAGTCGGTGGCCTTAATGGCATCACCAAGTTCAAGCGAACCACGAACGATTGCCTTTCCGCCACCCTTCACCTTGGGCTTCACTCGGAAATAAAACGTGGCCGCACCTTGTGGATCGAGGTCCCAAACAAGCACGCGATTTCCGTGCGCTGCGGCGACGTGAGCAAGATTTACCGCGGTTGCGGTTTTCCCCACCCCACCTTTGATGTTGTAGGTGGCAAGGACCTTCATCGCTTCTTCTTTCGAGGTTCAAGACGATCAAAGGCCTTCTGTACTTTGCGGTCATCGAAACGTCCAAAAGTTTTCGAGAACGATGCTCGAGCATCTGCTCCCCGAACTCCTAGTTGTTCGATAACTCCGCCAATTGCCATCAGCGCTGAATGGTCTTCGCCCGAGGCAAGCTCACCGGCAAGATCCAGCAACGCATGGGCTTGTACTTCGGTGTCTTGAAACTCTCCAAGAACATCCTGCAGTTCACGCAATGGCTTCAATATTGAGGCCAACGCCTTTTCGTCGAACAATGGGCCGAAACACTCAAGGAGATAGCGGAGTCGCTTTCCCTCTTTACGAAGTTCATGCAACGCGATTGCCGGCGACTTCTTCGAGATCTTTCGACCGCTCTTCACGAACTGGCGATTCGCTTTGTTCACCCGCATCAGCACGACGTGCAACACAGGCTCATCGGCTACTTCGCCGCAGCCTGTCCAGGAGTCGTCATCAGCAAGGAACGACAACCACGCTGTGCCAAATTCGGCGCGACGCAATGAACGCAGTTCGGCAACCATGGCCGCTTGGCAATCGGTGCGATGACGAAGAAGTACGTCATTGAAGGCAGCGAGCTCTTCGCGCCGCGATGACGGGAGGGTTGCGACGAGTTCAGGGAACTCGATGAGATGAACATCGGCATCGCGAGTGGGAGTCGTTACATCACCCAACCAGCGATATTCATGACGGAATCGATCGCGAGATTCCGGATCAATGACATCGTCACCGTCCTGCAAGATCGTGCGGATTCTTCGAACCGCTACGCGAAACGCGTGGAGATCTTCTGGGTCGTTGCCGCTCAGAACTCCCGAGAAAGACCTCGTCATGGACTCGCTGAGATTTTGGAAAACGGCCCGCCACGCGCCCGCTGCCGACATACTCGGCACAAGCGCGGCGCTGTCGTGTCCACTGCTGGCACCGTGACCACTCCGCACACCCCGCAGCGCGAGTTCCTTCATCGAGGCTGACGAGGCAGAGAGCGCAACACTTCGCTTCAACTTCTTCTCGAGCGCTGCAGCGTCGTCTTCGTAGCCACGAAGGGGCAACACCTCGAGCATCATCGGCAGCGCCACGCCGTCGAGAGTCTCTGAGCGATCAAAAACCACCCGTGCAGTTGTCTTTTCCTCGTCATCGAGACACGCCAGCACGGCGATTTGAGAGGACACGGTCGGCCCTAGGACCAGTTCGCCCCCGTCGACCAGAGCAACCAAGCGGGCGAAGGCCGGTGTGGCGGGAAGGTCACTGGCCTGAACCGGTGGCGTGGAGGAGACGCAGGGGTCAGAGACAAGAACTCGGCCCTCGCATGCCCAGGTGAGCGAGGGCGTCGCGTCACCAGTAGGACGCCGGAATTCAAGCGTGGTTTCGGCTCGGCCCAGCGTGCCCGTTGACGTATCGAGCCAACTGCGCTCGCCTTCATCGTGGCTGAGCAGACGCAGTCCGAGGTGGTCGGTGAGCACTGCGAGCACCGAAGCGAAATCACCAGCAGCAGTGACCTCGTAGCGACGCACCTTGCCCACAAACCCTCTTTCCCCAGCGACAGATCGTGGGATGAGGCTAGTAGTGATCCCGGTTGCGTTGGGTCACGTTCTGGCCCAAATCAGGTCAAGAACGTGGGGGTCGAGGGAGGAACGGACTGGTGCGCCGCACATAATCCTCATAGCCCGGACGGCGCTTCACCAGAGACTTCTCAAGCAGGGTCACACCCGAAACGCGGCGAAGCAGTGTTGTCATGACAACTGGTCCAATGACTCCGATCCAGGCCCAACCCCCAGCGCCGAGGGACACAAGGAAAATCCCCCACCACACAGTGGCATCACCGAAGTAATTGGGATGACGGGTGTAACGCCACAAGCCACGATCCATAACCTGGCCGGCCGAGGCCGGATCAGCTTTGAACGCTTTCAGCTGTGCGTCGCCGATGGACTCGAAGCCGAAACCGATAAGCCACACAATGGCGCCGAGCACGAGCGGCAGCAGCCACCACGAAGTTTTTGTTGAGGTGCCGATACCGAACTGCAATGGCAACGAGACGATCCACATCAAGACGCCTTGGACCAAGAAGACCGTGCGGAGACTCACGTGCCAGAACTTTGCACCGTGCTTCTTACGCATGGCCTTGTAGCGATAGTCCTCACCATGGCCCACGTTGCGGATGAAAAGGTGCAACGACAGACGCACACCCCAGATCGTGACAAACGCGAGCAGAACGCCGGTGCGCAGTGCATCAACATGCTGATGCTGCGAGATGAACGTGACCCAGCCGACCACCACGAATCCCAATGACCAGATTGGGTCAACGATCGACGCGTTTCGAAGGGGAAGGCTCACCAACCATGTGGCGAGCATGACAACGGCGATTGCAATTGCAGACCATGCAAAGACGGAGAAATCCATAAGCGAACCCTACGGGCTTAGGCCTGATTTCGCTCGGCTTTGCTTCGTCCTGCTTGATCAGAGGCTGTTTACCGAACGCAGTGCATTGACGAGAATCGCCGTTCCTTCTGCGCATTCGTTCTCAGTCAACGTGAGCGGTGGAGCGACTCGCAAACAGTTGCCGTAAAGCCCACCCTTGCCGACTAGCAGACCGTTCTCGCGACATGTCTCGAGCACAGCGCCAGCAGCAGCACTATTCGGTTCGCGGCCATCTGGCCCCACAAGTTCAATGCCAACCATGAGGCCCTTACCCCGCACGTCACCGACGATCGGTAACTCATCAACAAGTGGACGCAGCGCGGCAAACATCGCTTCGCCCTGCCGCAAGGAATTGGCCTGAAGATCGTTGGCAATCAGGTAGTCAAGATTCGCAAGTGCGCCAGCGCACACAAGCGGGTTTCCGCCAAAGGTTGAAATTGAATTCGCGTTGACGCTGTCCATCAGTGACGCGCTCGCAACAACGCCCGCCATCGCAAGACCGTTTCCAAGACCTTTGGCGAACGTGAGGATGTCGGGTTCAAGACCATGAGCTTGATAACCCCAGAAGTTTTCACCGGTACGACCCCAACCGGTTTGCACTTCATCAGTAATCCAAAGAATGCCGAATTCGCGACACACTTCTTGCAGCGCGCCGAGCAAACCGTCTGGTGGAACGGTGAAGCCACCGACACCTTGGATGGGTTCGGCGATCATGCACGCAACATCACCTGCAGTGGTGGTGGCGATGACATGACGCAGGTCTTCGACAATCGCGTCGATGAAACCTTTTTCGTCCCGATCACGGAATGGCGAGCGGAACATGTCTCCGTTATGTACGTATGACACCGCAAACGGCGAGAGGCTCGATGATGACCAGCCGCGATTTCCCGTAACGCCCATGGTTGCGAACGAACGGCCGTGGTAACTGTTGCGAAGCGCAAGAACTTGGTTTGAACGACGAACCGTCGAAGCCAACAGCAGCGCTGCTTCATTCGCTTCAGATCCAGAGGTTGCGAAAAAGACCTTTGCATCGGGGATTCCCGACAACTCCCCCACTTTTTCGGCGAGTTCGATCATGGGCTCGACGAGATACAGCGTCGAGGTGTGAATCATCTTTCCGGCTTGATCCTGAATCGCTTCAACAACTTGTGGAAGCGAATAGGCAGTCATCGTCGTGAGGATGCCGCCAAAGAAATCGAGATACCGCGTGCCTTCTGCGTCGACCACATGTCGACCTTCGCCACTCACTAACGAGATCGGCTTCTCGTAATACAGCGCCAACCAGTCGGGAAGTGCCTGACGGTGACGAGCAAGAAGGTCATCGTGAGTAGTCACGTGAAGATCTTGCCACTCAGTTCGCAACTTCAGCGAAGCGTTAGCTGCAGAGAATCCATACCCCGAAGTACGAGTCGGCCATTCCACACGGGGGCGCCCGTGGCCTGAAGTTCAGGGAAACGGCGGATGAGGCGGGTGATGGCGATCGTGCCCTCAAGGCGAGCCAGCGACGCTCCAAGGCAGTGATGAGTGCCACTGCCGAACGCAAGATGGCGAGCCGCATCAGCACGGCGCAGATCGAGTTGGTCGGCCGTTGGCCCAAACGCCGCTGGATCATGATTGGCCGACCCGAGGCTGGTGAGCACGAACACACCCGCAGGGATTTCGTGACCAGCAAGCTCAATCGGTTCAAGGGTGATACGTCGCGAGATCTGCACCGGCGAGTCATAGCGAAGGAGTTCATCGATTGCCGTGGTTTCCACCGATGGGTCATCACGCAGCAACTCGAGTTGCTCATGATTTTGGAGCAATGCCCATGTTCCATTGCCGATGAGGTTGACGGTGGTCTCGTGGCCGGCGATGAACAGGACATTGACCTGATCGACCAATTCGGTATCGGACAACACATCGCCATTGTCCTCGGCAAGGATCAGTGCGCTGAGAAGATCGTCACCGAGATTGCTTCGCTTCCACTCAATGACATTGGCGATGTGTTCACGCAGATTTTCACCCGCGATCACCGCAGCCATGAGCTCTTCGGGACCAATGGTGAAATCAAGAATCTTCACCAACGTGTGCGACCACTCACGCAGTTGCGCACTATTGCCGTCGGGCATTCCCAACATTTCGGAAATGACAGCGAACGGAAGCGGAAAGGCGAGATCGGCGATGAGATCCATTTCGCCGCGTTCAGCAACTGCATCGAGATGTTCGTCGACAATGCGTTCGATCATCGGTGCTAAGTCCGCAACTCGGCGTGGAGTAAACACACTGCTAACGAGTTTGCGAAGTCGCGTGTGGTCGGGCGGATCGATATTCAGAATGGACGTGTCTTCGCGAGGTGCTTTGTCGGGGAAGAGTTCCGCGCGCATCTTGGCCCGGTCTCGCGGGTCTTCACCCAAGATTTCCATGGCCTTGCGCACATCAACGCTCAGTGTGACATCACGAAGCAGCTGCACCGACTCGGCGTGATTAAACACGATCCACGGCCCAAACGGGGTCTGCTGGATGGGTTCGGTTTCGCGCTGAATCCGATATTCGTCATACGGATATTCGGTGAAGCCTGGCGCGAATGGATTGAACATACCAACTGTCTACAACGGGTCATGCAGAACCACGAAGATCAGTGCGGCAACTCGCGGAACGGCGTGTTGCGGTCGTTGCCTGGTTCGCGAGGAAGTCCGAGTACGCGCTCGCCCACAATGTTGCGCTGCACATCTTCGGTACCGCCGCCGATACGGGCCATCCACTGCCCCATGAACACCATGGTCTGCCAATAGCCATCATCGATGGCGTCGGAACCCCACAACATCCCGTCGGCACCCATGAGCGACTCGACCAAATCACCCTGGAACGCAAGGCGGTCGGAGATCGCGATCTTCATGGTCGAAACTTCGGGCCCCGGCGCAACACCCTTCGAAGCGGCGGTGCGAGTGCGATAGCCGATGTACTTCGAGATTTGATAGCTCGTGTAGAGCTTCATGAGTTCCTGGCGAACAACCGGATCATTCACACGGCCGTACTGCTGCGCGAGACGAAGCACGCCAGCGAACCCATCGCCATGGCCAGCGCCGATGTCGGCGCGCTCGCTGGTGAGGGTGGTCATGGCCACTGCCCATCCACCATTGACTTCACCCAACACGTTCTCTTTGGGAATGCGAACTTCTTCGAGGAAGACCTCGTTGAATTCTGCGCCACCGGTTGCCTGCACAAGTGGACGAACCTCAATTCCCGGCGAACTCATATCAAGAAGGAAATAGGTGATGCCTCGATGCTTCGGCGCGTCCCAATCGGTTCGGGCCAACAACATGCCCCAGTCAGCAACATGTGCCGATGAGGTCCATACCTTCTGACCGCTGATCACCCATTCATCGCCATCGAGTTCGGCCTTGGTGCGTAGCGCCGCGAGATCGGAACCAGCATTCGGTTCGCTGAACAACTGACACCACACTTGTTCGCCACGAAGAATCGAAGGAAGAAACTGCTTCTTTTGATCTTCGGTGCCGTGCACGATGATCGAGGGACCAACCATGCCGATGGCTTGGGCAAACATGCCAACCGCAAGGTCGTATTTATGTTCTTCCTCAAGGAAGATGCCCTGCTGCAAACCGCTAAGGCCACGACCTCCATATTCGACCGGCCAAGTAAGACCAGCCCATCCGTTGTCTGCTTTCGTGCGCTGCCAATCGCGACAGGCCTGCACATGTGCGTGCTCGTCTTCGGAAAGCGTGCTCATCACGTTTCGTGGCGCACCGGCAGCCTTCACCGTTGAGTGCTGATCAAGAAACGCACGACATTCGGCGCGGAACGCGGCCTCTTCTGGTGTCTCTTCGAAATCCATGGAACCCCCTACTGACTACAGCAATGTCATGCAATCATTGCCCGTGGCTTAACGCCCCGACCAATTGGGGGGGCGCTTTTCAAAAAAGGCCATGACCCCTTCGCGGGTGTCTTCAGCATTGCGAATGACATCTTCGGATTCCAGCGTTTCTTCCCAGCCATGCGCTTCATCGGGCGCATCAAGCGAAGCAAGGAATCGCATAGTTTCTCGCACTGCTACGGGCCCATTGGCACAGATGCGTTCGGCCAAACCCACAGCGTCTTCAAGCGCCTCGCCGGCATTGGAAAGGACGCTGGCCAGGCCCAACTTGTAGGCCCGCTTGGCATCAATGGGATCGCCGGTGAGGAGCAGTTCTCGGGCCACATTTCGAGGCAGGGCTTTGGGAGCGCGAAAGAGGCCGCCGCAAATAGGGACAAGGCTGCGCTTCACTTCCGGTAAACCGAACTCCGCTGTCTTTGATGCAACAACAAGATCGCAGGACAACACGACTTCAAAGCCACCACCAAGGGCCGCTCCTTCAACCGCAGCGATCAGTGGTTTCGTGCGATAGCGGCGAATGATCCCGTACTGACCGCCGCGATCGGTGGAGTGAACTCCGGCGCGCATATCAGTGCCAGCGCAAAACACCGACTTCGTGCCGGTGATAACACCAGCCCAAAGTTCAGGGTCGTCCTCGAGCCGATTCAGCGCTGCGTCGATGCCTTCGGCGAGTTCAACATCGATCGCATTTCGCTTTTCTTCACGCTCAAGTCGCAGAACTAGAACCCGTCCACGAACTTCGGTCTTTACGGTTTCAGACATGCGGTTCCCTTGCTCGAATTCTCAGAACGTCAGTGCTTAATCATGACGTGTTTGAGCTCGGTGTAGTGCTCAAGCGCGTATTTCGACATGTCCTTGCCGTACCCACTGTTCTTGAATCCCCCATGTGGGAATTCCGAAACGATTGGGATGTGGTCATTCACCCACACAGTGCCGAACATGAGCGAACGCGACATTCGCATGGCCCGACCCACATCACTGGTCCAAACCGAAGCGGCGAGGCCGTAGTCAACGTCATTTGCCCACGCGAGCGCTTGGGCCTCGTCGGAAAAGCGCTGGACACTGATGAC
Organism: Acidimicrobiales bacterium; assembly: GCA_030830565.1. GTDB lineage: Bacteria > Actinomycetota > Acidimicrobiia > Acidimicrobiales > Acidimicrobilacustridaceae > Acidimicrobilacustris. Next base: position 3,382 of record JAURMR010000016.1, on the reverse strand, counting down.
CGGGCCGAAAATCTCGCGTTGCACGAGTTCGGAGGATTGGTCCGGGCCTGCAACAACGGTAGGCGCATAGAAGTAGCCAGGTCGATCAAGGGTTTCGCCGCCGACGACAACTCGCGCGCCTGATGACACGGCTCGACTCACCATCCCTTCAACACGATCGCGTTGCGCAGCGGAGATCACCGGGCCGACGTTGGTTGCTGCGTCGTTGGGGTCGCCAGTGATGAGCGCGCCGACCGAAGCTTCAAGACCACCTACGAGATCATCGAACACACCTGGACCAGCGATCACACGACACGGCGCCGTGCAGTCCTGACCGGAGTTGTAGTAGCCGGTTTCGGTCAACGTTGCGACGAGCGCTTCGATATCTGCATCATCGAACACCACAACTGGCGCCTTACCACCGAGTTCAAGATGCACGCGCTTGAGTGTGTCGGCAGCGTTGCGCGCAATCATCTTTCCGGTGTTGACATCGCCAGTAAGGGAAAGCATCGCAATCTCGGGGTGTCGAACGATTGCGTCGCCTGCAGTTTCGCCTCGACCGACAACAACATTGAAAACACCGGCAGGAAGAATTCCTTCTGTTAGTTCGGCCAGACGGAAAGCGGTATACGGCGTGAGCTCTGATGGTTTCAAAATGAAGGTGTTGCCAACTGCAAGTGCTGGACCCATTTTCCAGATCGCCATATTGAGTGGGTAGTTCCATGGCGCGATCCCGGCGACAACTCCGAGCGGATCACGTCGCAACATAGAGGTGTGGTCATCCATGTATTCACCGGCGGCCTGTGCGTCCATCGTTCGCGCCGCGCCTGCGAAGAATCGAAGGTTGTCGATCGTGAGGTCGAATTCGAAGTCGATGATTGACACCGGCTTGCCAACGTTCTGACCTTCGATCGCCTTCAACTCGTCGATGTTCTCTTCAAGTCGATCGGCGAGTGCAAGTAACGCTTCGGCACGGGCCCGCGGCGTCGCTGTCCCCCATTCGGCAAACGCGAACCTCGCCGCGTTCACCGCAGCATCGACATCGGCGGCATCGCTTGAGGGCACCGAACCGATCACGGCTCCAGTCGCAGGAGCGAGGACCTCGTCAGTCGCTCCGCTTTGGGCCGGAACCCATTTCCCACCGATGAAATTGAGATGTGCCACGACTACTCCTCGGATCTTCGGAACTTCGCGCCAAATTCAGTGATGGCATCGTGGGCCACATGCGGCGAAACCGCAAGGGAAAAGGCCCCGAACCGGTTGATCACCTGTTGTTCACCAAGTCGCAATCGTCCCATTCTTGCGGTGAGCCCGAATTCTTGTGATCCTTTCCCATTCCACCGGGCGCCAAGACGGTCTGCCCGAGACTTCGGAGGGGTGAGAGCTGACAGAGAACTCGACTGCTATGACGTCTCCAACTGCAGCCGATCTCTCGGCTCCAGTCATCGAGATCGATCATGTCGTGAAGCGATTCGGCGATTTCGTCGCGGTCCACGATGCTGATTTCTCGATCGGTCAAGGCGAGTTCTTTTCACTGCTCGGCCCATCTGGGTGTGGCAAGACCACGACCCTGCGAATGATCGCCGGTTTCGAACAACCGACCACCGGCGCTATTCGTCTTGACGGTGTGGATGTTTCCAAGGTCCCGCCGAACAAGCGCAGTGTGAACACCGTCTTCCAGCAGTACGCGTTGTTCCCCCATATGAATGTGTTCGACAACGTGGCTTTCGGCCCGCAGTCGAAAAAGATCGATAAAGCCACGATCAAAAAGCGTGTCTCGGAAATGCTCGAGGTTGTACGCCTCACCGAATTCGCGAGCCGCCGACCAGCCCAACTTTCCGGTGGACAACAACAGCGCGTCGCCCTTGCTCGTGCGCTGGTGAATCTGCCGAAGGCACTACTGCTTGATGAACCGCTTGGCGCACTCGATCTCAAGTTGCGCCACGCGATGCAGTTTGAACTCAAGCGCATTCAGCGCGAAGTCGGCATCACCTTCGTGTACGTCACCCATGACCAAGAAGAAGCGCTCACAATGAGCGACCGCATCGCTGTCATGTCTGAAGGTCGTGTCGAACAAATCGGCACGCCAACAGAGATTTATGACAACCCCGCAACCGTGTTTGTTGCCGGATTCATCGGTCAGGCGAATCTTTGGCCCGCGGTCGTCGCCGAACGTTCAGGCAACACGGCAAACGTGACAGCACTCGGCGGCGCAACGCTCAGTGCTACCTGCCATGGCAATAACGCAGGAAGCAGCATCGCACCGGGTTGCGCCGCAACGCTCATGGTTCGACCCGAGCGCATTGCAATCTCGCTCACGCAACCGACCTCGCAAGCGACTGACGGACAATCCGTCCAGGCAACGGTGACCGATCTCACGTTCCAAGGCCCAATCGTTCGACTCGCACTTGTCGCCGCCGACGGTTCACCCATCATCGCCAACATCGACCCCGATGCCGACCTTCCACTTCTTCGCCCCGGCGACGGCGTGTGGGCATCGTGGACCCGAAACGCCGCGTGCGTTCTTCCATCCGCCCCCAACCAACAATCGCAATTACTGGAGGACTGACCATGACCAACCGAGCACAGAACCAAACATCACGCCGCCGCTTCCTTGGAATGAGCGGCCTCGCCCTTGGCGGACTTGCCGTCGGACCGACGCTTCTCGCTGCGTGCAGTTCCGGTTCGAGCAGTAGTGGTGGCAGCAGTAACGGCGGCATCACCGTTCTGAACTGGCCGCTCTACATCGAAGGCGACGAGCCCAGCACCTCAGCAACACTCAAGGGCTTCACTGATTCCACGGGCATCAAGGTCAACTATCAAAACAGCATTGATGGCAACGAGTCGTTCAACACCAAGTATCAGGCAACGCTCGAAAAGGGCAACGGCATCGGTGCCGACCTCATCGTGCTTACGTCATGGAATGCAGCGGCTTACATCGGCGCCAACCTCGTGCAGCCGTTCGACAGTGCAGCATTCCCGAATGAGAAGAACGTGATTTCTCGTCTTTCCAACCCGTCATGGGATCCAGGACGCGCCAAGTCGATTCCGTGGGCTGTCGGCCAAACCGGTCTCGCCTACTGGCCTGACAAAGTCGGCGGAAAAATCACTGACGTCAACGCCATCTTCGACCCGAAGTTCAAGGGCAAGGTCACGATTCTCGATGAAATGCGCGACACCGTTGGTCTCACCATGCTTGGAATGGGCGCCAACCCAAGCACCGGAACAACTGCGCAAATGCTTGCCGCAGTCGACAAAATTGAAAAGGCCCGCGACGCAGGCCAGTTCAAGAAGGTCACGGGCAACAGTTACACCGAAGACCTTGCCATCGGCGATACGTGGATTGCCGTTGCATGGTCCGGCGACGTCGCACAGTTGCAGGCCGATAATCCCGGACTCGAAT
>JAURMR010000003.1 GCA_030830565.1 Acidimicrobiales bacterium | reverse complement strand
CGAGATCAAACTCTGGGGGGCCCATGCAAGCTGCTTCGAAATCAGTGAGGCAGACCGGGGTTGTGCCCTGCCAAATGATGTTGCCTGGCCGAGGATCGCCCCAGCACAATCCGATCGACTCATCGGTTGGAAGCTCCTCCTCGATGATTGTCCATGCTGATTCAAGAAGTGGATGTGAACGACCTTTGAGTTCAGCCTCGCCAAATGATCGCCAAAGATTGAGTAGACGTTTCGAACCGGGAGTGGCTCCAGCAGGAGTGAGCCACTCGAGTCCGAGCGTTGATGGGTCAACATTGTGGAACTGTGCGAGTTGATTGAGGCCGTTGTTAATGAGCGCAGTTCGATCACGCGCAGACAAGTGGGTGAAAAAACCTTCAACGCTGTAGGGCGGACTCTCAATAGGAACGGCACCGTTGACGTGATTCATGACGAAGAATGGAGTGCCAAGAACGGCGGGATCGCTTTCGTATCCCACGAGGCCAGCTATCGGCAGTGAGGTTCTGTGGGAAAGGCTCTCCATGATTCGGTATTGGATTTCGATTTCGGGCATGGAGAGATCGGATTGTGGCGGATACACCGCTGGTTCCGGCGTTTCGAGTCGAACGACAAAACGCTGTGCGCCGTTGTTCGCCGAGTGTGTAGTGAGAAGGATGGTCTCGGCTGAGAATCCACCCGATGGTCGACCATCGATCTCGACACTGAGTTCTTCCTCGTTCAATTTCGAGGCAATCCACTGTCCGAGTGCCTTGGTGTCGAGCGATTCTTCCGTCATTGTTCCCCCTTTTCGGTGAACGTAGCAGCGAGACGAGTTTCACAATGGGGTCCATCTACACTTTGGGCACATCGATCCTTGGGGGACTCGTGACAGATCTTGTTGAGAATCCAATGCTTCTGCCCGATCCTGATCCGGCAGAAGTGAGGTACACGATCATTTCGGTTGACGACCACCTCGTCGAACCTCCGGGGATGTTTGATGGTCGTTTGCCGTCGCAGTATCAGAGCCGGGCGCCGAAGGTCGTAACAAACGAATCCGGTCATGAGGTGTGGGAGTTCGAGGGCCAGCGGTTCACGCAGGTGGGCATGAATGCCGTTGCTGGTCGACAGAAGAGCATGAAGAACCTCGAGCCAACGAAGTTTTCTGATATGCGCAAGGGATGTTGGGATATCTCCGAGCGTGTCCGCGATATGGATCTCAACGGTGTCTGGGCATCGATGAACTTCCCGTCGATGATCACTGGTTTTTGTGGGCGCGTGTTTGCTCAGATTGATGATCTCGATCTCGGATTTGCAACCACGCAGGCTTGGAACGACTGGCTATTTGAAGAATGGTGGCAACCTGCGAAGGATCGCATCATTCCCCTTGGTCTTACGTTTTTGGCCGATCCGGTTCGGGGTGCTGCTGAAATTCGTCGAAATGCTGAGCGCGGGTTTGTTGCGGTCACGCTCCCAGAGCGGCCGCAAAACATCGGATTCCCATCGCTCTTTACGGGCTATTGGGACCCGATTGTTGAGGCATGCGCTGAGACCGACACCGTAATTGCTCTCCACGTCGGCTCTTCGGGCGGTTACCCATCTCCTGAAGGAGCACCGGCGCTCCAATTGGGCGCCACGATGTTCGGGCAGCTTTCGTTAGCGGCGTGTGCCGAGTGGTTGTGGTCGGGTTATGCAGTGAAGCATCCGAACCTGAAGATCACGATGTCAGAAGGCGGAATCGGTTGGGTAGCGATGCTTTTGGATCGTCTCGACAACATCATCGATCGATCCGGTTACGGACTTGGGTGGGAGATGCGCCCAGCAGAAGTTTTGCTCCGAAATTTCTGGTTCTGCACGATTGATGATCCGTCGACAATCATTACGCGACATCGCATTGGAGTTGAGAACATCATGTTCGAGACTGACTACCCACATGGCGATGGAACGTGGCCGGATACCCAGCAAGTGGTTGCCGAGACCTACGGCGATCTCCCTGTCGATGAACTGAGAGCAATTCTCTGCGAAAACGCCGCACGAGTTTTCCGGCATCCGTTGCCCAATGACGTTCTGCCGCGCTAAGCGCTCGTCGCGATTGCTGTTTGTCGAAGGACGTATTTCAGGACTTTGCCGCTTGCATTGAGTGGGAACTCTTCGACGACAAACACGTGTCGGGGAACCTTGTAATTGGCCATTGATTCCCGGCTCCACGCCACGACCTCTTCAGGAGTCACCGTGGAGCCCGGCTTCGCGATGACGAATGCGACGCCGATCTCGCCCATTCGATTGTCGGGAATGCCGAGAACCGCAACCTGACTGAGTTCTGGATGGGTGAGGAGGATGTTCTCGATTTCCGCGGGATACGCGTTGAATCCACCGACAATGAACATGTCTTTCATGCGGTCGGTAATGCGAAGGTTTCCAGCTTCATCCATGACGCCGATATCTCCGGTGTGGAGCCAACCTTCATTGTCGATCGCTTCTGCAGTTGCTTCGGGATTTCCTATGAATCCCTTCATGATGTTGTATCCGCGAATCAGGATTTCTCCAGGTTTGCCGGCGGGCACTGCTTGACGGTTCTCGTCGGCGACGATGACTTCAACACCGGGAATCGCGCGTCCGGCGGTATTCGCAATGATTTCGGGATCATCAGTATGACGACACATTGTTGCGATGCCGGTCGCTTCGGTGAGTCCGTAGCCGGTCACGATGGTTTTGAAGGTCATCTCGGAACGCATGCGGTGAATCATTTCGACCGGAACTGTTGCCGCGCCGGTGACGGAGAGGCGAAGGCTTGAAAGGTTGTAGGAGCGGAGGTCGGGATGGTCGAGCATCGTTTGATAGATCGTGGGCGGCCCGGGGAGCATCGTGATCCGTTCTTCTTCCACGCGACGCATCACCGATGGAACATCAAAGATTGGGTGGGGGAGGTTGGTTGCTCCCATCAAAATGCAGGCCAAGATGCCCGACTTCAGCCCAAAGCCGTGAAAGAAGGGATTGATAATGAGGTAGCGATCACCTTCGGTGAGTCCAACAACCGTCGACCAGCTCCAGTACGCGCGCACGCTTGCACCATGGGTGAGCATGGCGCCCTTTGGGAGACCTGTTGTTCCGGATGTGAACAGGATGTCGCTGAGATCATCGGGCGTGAGTGCGTTTGCACGCAACGTCGCCGCATTCGCGGGGACCTCTGTCGCCTTCGAAAGAAACTCTGACCAAGAAAGCGTGTCCGGTCGAGCGGGGCCCTGCAGGAGCACGACGTGTTCGAGCGACGGTATATGCGAACGTTCGCCGAGGAGTTCTACGTAGTCGGTCCCAAGAAATTCAGAGACGGTAAAGAGGAGACGTGCTCCCGAGTTGTCGAGAATGTACGTAGCTTCGGGTCGTTTAAATCGAGTGTTGAGAGGTACAAGAACCGCGCCGCAACGATGAATCGCACACGCTGCGATGACCCACTCGGCAATGTTCTGCGCCCAAATAGCGACACGATCGCCGGGCTCAATGCTGAGCGCGATGAGGGCGCGTGCGGCTTCGTCCACACGCTCGAGAAGTTCCTCGTAGCTGAGTCGGAGGTCTCCGTCGACAAGTGCTTCACGATCACCGAATCGTTCAGCCGCAACCTCAAGCGCTGCGGCGATCGTTGGGGGCAATGTGGAAGTGTCGAAAGATTCGATGTCGGAAATCACAGAGTTCTCCAGAAGCAGCGGTGGCGACTCACTATTGAACCACGGTTCAACGCTTCGATGTAGGGTTCACAGGCGCTTCAATGCGGTCGAGAGGACCCATTGCTCGCCTGGTCTTTAAAGGAGATGACTCCACAATGAGTTCAGATGTTTGGCGGACAGGTTCGCAGTCAACGATTCCGGATTTACTCATGCGGCGACTCGAAAGCGACCCAGACAGCCAGTATCTCGATGTGTGCGGCGACACGGTTACCGCTGCTGAGGTGTACGACATTGCGGCTCGACTTGCGGGTGCGTTCGTCTCGATGGGCGTCGCAAAGGGGGATCGAGTTGCAACACTGATCGAGAATTCGATCGAAGCCGTCTACGCATGGTGGGGGATCATTCTCGCTGGCGGTATCGCCGTTCCCATTAATACGGCGTACAAGGGCGAATACCTTCGTCATCAACTGGCCGATTCCGGTTCGCGAGTGGTGGTCGTGGCGGCGGAATTCTTTGATCGTCTCGAAGTGGTAGCGCCCTTGGTGGATTCGTTGCAGCACGTTGTGGTGATCGGAGATTCCCACGCTTCTCTCTCCGGAACGTCAACAAGTCGTTGGTCTGAGCTACTGACCGCTGAAGCAGATGTTCCGTCGCTTACGACAAAGCCGTCCGATCTCGGCACATTTATCTACACCGGTGGCACGACTGGCCTTTCGAAGGGTTGCATGTTGAGTCACAACTACCACGAGGCCCTCACGCGTCAGATTGGCATCTGCTGGGAACGTACTGCTGATGATGTTGTCTGGACCCCATTGCCGATGTTCCATTTCAATGCCATCACCACTGCAGTGTTGGGTCCACTGGTCTTTGGTGGTCGTTCTGCGATTTATCGCCGATTCTCCGTATCCAAATTCTGGCCGGAAATGAACCGTGTCGGCGCAACGATCACTTCAACCCTCGGAACGATGGCCTACCTGCTGGCTCATGATGTTGATCGTCCCGAAATGCCCCGTTCTGGAGCACCCGAAGCAAACACATCGCTTCGATTGCTTGGTGCGGCTCCAATGCCAGTCGAGGTTGACGACATCATGAAAAACCGGTTTGGACTCAAAACCTTTAGTGCGGCCTACGGGGTGACAGAGGCAAGCCTGATTTCGTGGCAACCGCCGGGCGGCTACAACAAGCCCAACGCAGCCGGTGTCATCAATGACGAATATTTCGATGTTCGCATCTTCGACGATGATGACAATGAATTGCCCCGCGGATCTCGCGGTGAAATCGTCATCCGACCCAAACGCCCGGAAGTCATGTTCGCTGGTTACTGGGGAAGACCCGAAGTCACAGTCGAAACCAGTCGGAACTGGTGGTACCACACCGGCGATGTCGGCATCATCGACGAGGAGAACTTTTTGTTCTTCGTAGATCGCAAAGCTGATTACTTGCGCCGCCGCGGTGAGAACATCGCGAGTTTCGAAGTTGAGTCGATCATCATGGGTCACGGTCAGATCGCCGATGTAGCGGTGCACGCTGTGCCGAGTCCATTGACTGAAGACGATCTCAAGATCACCGCCACATTGGTCGAAGGCGCAACGGTTTCCGAAGAGGAACTGTTTCTCTGGTGTGTTGAACAACTGCCGTATTTCGCGCTTCCTCGCTATATCGAGTTCCGCGACGAACTTCCTCGTTCGCCAGTTGGACGCGTCTTGAAGCGCGAACTGCGCGACGAAGGCGCCACTCCAACAAGTTGGGACCTCGAAGCTTCAGATGTGAAGTTCGAAAAGCGATAGCTCAGCTTTTTGAACGTTGCGCGAGTTGTTCGCGTAGGTCAGCAACTCGTTCAGCGATCCATGGCTGTTCGATCGACCACTGTTGTTGCTCAAGTTCCATTCTTGCCGCGTCTTCGTGATTGAGATCAACGGTTACGTCGAGGGTCTGTTTGGCCCGTTGCATCGCCTCGGGTGGCCGTGATGCCGCTCGACGGGCGTACTGCAAGGCAAGGTCGTACGCGTCGCCTTGCGGAACACAACGCCATGCCAATCCACACAAAGCAGCTTCCTCACCAGACAGGCGGTCGCCAAGCAGCGAGAGAGCAATGGCGCCCTGCCGCCCAACACGACGAGCGAGGCCTCGGAGTTGGCCGCCACCGGGATGAACGCCGAGATCTAAGAGGCGGGGATCGAACGACGCATTCGGCGAGCAAATGATCACGTCGCAAGCCAACGCAAGATTGATGCCAGCGCCGATGACTGGTCCGTCGATGATCGCGATCGTTGGAATGGCGAGGTCGATGAGCGCGTCGGCACCCCTTGCGATGTCAGAGAGACTGGCCCGGGGCTGAACGAGATCGTCAAGATCTCCGCCGGAACAGAAAACCGGGGGAGTCGAGCGAAGGATCAGCGCACGAGCCCCCTGTTGTGCTGCTTCGATCACTGCCGCTTCGAGGTCGAGCGCAAGTTCGATCCGAAGCGCGTTGCGTCGTTCGGAATCGGCCAGGGTGAGAATTGAGATTGGTCCGTCGATGAGTTCGAAGTTGACCAGAGGATGATCCGGCGGTCTCTCGATCGGCGTAAAGAGACTCACGCTGTTGGCGCGAGTTTGCCGACCTCGATACCGACATGCTTCTCGCGTCGCCCGGTGTCGAAGGCCCGCTCGCTCACATCGTGTCCAGCCGCTTGAGCTCGAAGAGCCGCGACCGTTGCTTCAGACTTCGGAATGTGAACGAACGGGTCGAAGTTGTACCAACGCATAGCGTTTTCGTAGGTGATCTTGTTGATTTCGTCATCAGGGACATCTTTGGCAACTTCAGCGAACTCTTCGCCGGCAAAAGGCCAGGACGAATCAGAATGTGGGTAATCACATTCCCACGCAATGTTGTCGATGCCAACGTCGTGGCGAAGCTTTACGCCGATGGGATCGGCGATGAAACATGTGAGGAAATGCTCCCGGAAGACTTCGCTCGGGGTCTTCTTTCCGAAATCCTGACCGGTCCAGAGGTGATGCATTTCGTAGGTGCGATCGAGTCGGTCAAGGAAGTAGGGGATCCAGCCGATGCCGCCCTCGGAGAGCGCAATCTTGATGGTTGGGTACTTCTTCAAGACTCGTGACCAAATCAGGTCTGCAGCGACGGCGCAGATGTTCATTGGCTGCAGGGTCATCATGACGTCGATCGGTGCATCGGGCGACGTAATGGCAAGTTTTCCGGACGAACCGAGGTGAATGGAAAGCACGGTGTCTGTATCGCACAGTGCTTGCCAGAATGGATCCCAGTACTCGTCGTGAAGGCTTGGGTAACCGAGCGTGAACGGGTTCTCCGTGAACGTCACCGAGTGAACACCTTTGGCGGAAAGACGCCGAATCTCTTCACCGGCGAGCTGCGCGTCCCACAGGATGGGGAGGCCCATTGGAATGAATCGGCCTGGAGCGGCTGCGCACCATTCGTCGACATGCCAATCGTTGTAGGCACGGACAACATCAAGCGCGAGGCCTTTGTCCTCACACGCTGCGAACAAGCGGCCACTGAATCCAGGAAAGGACGGGAAGTTCATTGACGACAAAAGGCCGCCACCGTTCATGTCCTTCACGCGTTCTTGAACATCCCAGCAGCCAGGTCGAATTTCCTCGAAGGATGTAGGCTCAATGCCGTATTCCTCTTTTGGACGACCGGCAACGGCATTGAGACCGATGTTGGGGATGACCGAACCCTCAAACATCCAAACGTCGTCGCCTTTGTCATTGCGTTCGATCTTTGGGAAGCGACCTTTCCACTTTGCTGGAGTGTGGTTATCGAACATTGACGGAGGCTCGACCAAGTGATCGTCGACGCTCACCAGAATCAGGTCATCGCTGTTCATTGCTTCCCCCAAGTGAGTGAATGTTGGTTGTCGTCGGTTGACGCAGTGGCCCTCGAGACGTCTCATAGAGACTCCTCGACACCGGTTTCAGTTCTCTGAACTATAGTTCAATCATTCGAACGAGGCGATGGGTACTCGTGATGGACGCACACAGTTGAGGGGAATCTCGTGGGAAGAAAGAAAGACGAATCCAAGAAGGCGGATCCGGCAAAGTCCGCTCGCACGAACCTTCATGGCGGCATCGTTGATGAAGCCGATGCCGCTGTCGGCGAACTTGAGTACGCGAAACGCATGTTCTCGGCTCCATTTGATCACGGGATCGCCCAACCTGACCGTGCCGTTTCGACGGTCAAGCACGGCACTCGTGCTCATCTCGAAGGCGGTGTCTCCTCCTCCAACCAACAGTTTTGGTGGCAGGGCGGAGGCCCTGCCACCGACGTGGCCGTGCAGAACATCACCATCTACCCGCCGACCCGCGGCCAAAAGACACAGGGCGACCCTTTCGAACCAGTGAAGATCGGGATCCTCATCGATATGGATCTCAATCAGCTCCTTGCTGACTGGATCGACCCCACGATCTTAGCGATCGAAGATGCTTTGAATGAAGGCGTTTGGCGTCGGAGCCCGATCCAGCTCGTGATCGCTGATGCGCGCGGCCTCCCTCGTGAGAACTACCGCAAACTCATCAAGGGTTATGAATGGCTTGTCGAAGAGGGCTGCGTCGTGGTGCTTGGTCCGATGATTTCGGACAACAGTCTTCTGCTACAGGACACGGCGAATCGCCTGGGCGTTCCGTGTATCGGTTGGACCGGTGCACACAAGTTCGCCAGTGAGTACTGCTTCACCGTTGCCAACGGCGACGTTGCAACCGAAGGCGTGATGTGCGCGCAGTGGTTGCACGCTCAGGGCCATGACAAGGTGGGTCTGTTCTGGGAAGCAGGATCCTCGGGTCGCGATTATGCCGATTATTTCCGCGACGCGGCACTGGGTCTTGGCATGACGATCATTCGCGAAGTCAAGCTTGAACCGAATCCTGTCGGCCTTAAAGACGATCTTGAAAGTATGCGAGCATTAGGCGCTGAAGGCCTCTACTACGGCGGTTACGGATACGCGACGTTCCATTTTGCTGACGCATTGAAAGAGTTGAACTGGGATCCGCCCCGAGTCATGGGAACGGCGTTCATGTTCTATTCGAACTCGAATGCGTGGGCGGAAGGTCTCGAAGGTTGGCACGGCGTCGATCAGCTTGGAGAAGACGGCGCGAATCCGAACTACAACGCAATGATTGATCGTTTCGAGAAGCGCTTCGGGCGAACGACGGGCAACGTTGTTGTTGCGCTGGCGTACGACACCGCACGCGCAGCGATTCACGGCATCGCCAATGCCGCGATTCCTACACCCAAGGATGTCAAGGAAGGACTCGAGCGCATTCGCTGGATGCCAGCTACAAATGGCGGCCCTGGTTGCTATGTGCAGTTCGGTCCGTGGGACCGCAAAGGCTACAAAGGTGATTTCCTTACGATCCGTGAACTACGTGGCGGCGAGCTGCGATTCGACGGATACCACCGACCGCAATGGCCTTCGAACAGAAACACCGAACGATGACTGCAACCCGAGCAACGAATCCAAAAGAGGAACGACGTCTTCTCCATCAGGAATTGAGTCGCACGCAACTTCTTGACGCCGCCGAAGAAATCTTCGGGCAAAAGGGATTTCACGATACGACGTTGAAAGAAATTGCTGACCGCGCCGATTTTTCTGTGGGCTCGGTGTACTCCTTCTTCGAAAATAAAGACGATTTGTATGTCAACGTCTGGCTGCGACGTGGCGCCGAATTCATTCCTGGATTCGAAGATGCACTGAAGGGCGCGACAGAAGGTCTTGATGCAATCGCTCGGATCGTCGATTTCGAAGTGTCGTTCCTTCGCTCTCGCCCTTCGTTCTCGAATTTGTATCTGCGCTCAACGGCGTCGCTTGTTCCCACATCGAATGAAGCTGCTTCTGAGAAAGTGCTTGAGAACGCGGAACACGTGCTCAAGATGCAGGCCGATGTCATCCGACGAGGCCAGGTAAGCGGCGAACTCCGACTCGGTGATCCAGACGCGTTGTCTCGGCTGCTCTCAGCGATGGTGCAATCGTTCCAGTCTGTGGATCCAGAGTCGGGGGCTGATCGCTCCCTTTCACTATCGCTCAGCGAATTTCAACAGATCGTCCGGTCGGCGTTTTCGCCGTCGTAACTTCTCGCACATTTTCTGCACATCATTTTTGGGGGAGTAATGGAAACAGGAATCGCTGGAAAGAGCATTGTGGTCGTTGGTGCTTCAGCAGGCATTGGCCGTGAATCGGCGCTCGCGTTTGCGCGTTCCGGTGCAAAAGTGATGGCCGTGGGGCGTCGAGAGGACAAGCTTCGCGAACTGGCAGCCGAGGCTGACCTTCTGTGGTGTGCGGCCGACATCACGGTCAACGGTGAACCGCAACGTTTGATCGCTGAGGCTGTGAATGCATTTGGTGGCATCGACATTCTGCTCAATGTCGCCGCGTCATCTCCCATGGTTGCAATCGCCGATGTCTCGACCGAGGTATTTCTTGGAGTCTTCGCCAGTAACGTCGTTGCACCGTCTGAGGTTTGCAAGGCCGCTCTACCGCACCTCAATGAAAACGCATATGTCGGATTTGTGTCATCGGAAACCGTCGGTCGTCCTCGTCACGGCATGGTTCCGTATGGGGCATCAAAGGCGGCACTCGAGGAAATGGTGAATGGGTGGCGAGTTGAGAATCCCACGCTTCGCTTCTCAACAATTCGCGTCGGCGCGACGATCGGAACCGACTTCGGTCGAGATTTTGGCGCCGAGGAGATCAGTCGTTTTCTCGAGGAATGGATCCGAGGAGGTCACCTTGCAGCAGAAATGATGAATCCACTTGAGGTTGGAGTCGAATTGGCGGAGCTGGTCGCCGTTGCGTACATGCATCCAACCGTTGGTCTCACCGACTTTGCACTCCGTCCTCCTGGCCCGCTCGCCACGATGGGCTAACTGTCACGATCGATCGAAGGCCCAAAATGACAACGTTTGATCCAACACACCGTGCAGTTTTCATCACTGGCGGTGCATCGGGACTCGGAGAAGCCACTGCGCTGTACTTCGTGAATCAAGGACACCCAGTGGTGGTCCTCGATCGCGATGCAACGAAGTGCGAATCAATCGCCGCTCAGCTTGGCGATCGTGGAGCCGTGATCTGCGGCAGTGTGCTCGACGATGCCGATGTGCAGCGGGCAATCGACGCCGCTCGTACGTTTGGCGATCTTCGTTGGGTGATTGCCTGTGCTGGTGGCGGTGAAGTGGGTGGACGCATCGTCGGAAAGGGCGGTAGTCCTCACGACATGGGTATCTTCCAGCGCACACTTGATCTCAATGTGACCGGTTCGTTCAATACGTTGAGATTGGCGGCGTCGGCAATGTCTGAAAATCAGCCCGACGGAGACGGAGAACGTGGCGCTGCGGTGCTCATCACGTCGGGTGCAGGGTTTGAGGGACAGATTGGTCAAATTGCGTATGGCTCGGCGAAATCTGCGCTTATTGGAATGACACTCATTGCTGCTCGTGACCTTTCATCGGTTGGCATTCGCGTCAATGCGATTGCTCCTGGCGTGATGAATACCAGTGCATGGGAACAAGGTCCGCCGGAATTAAAAACTGCGCTTGAAGCGACTGTTCCCTTTCCGAAGCGACTCGGTGAACCCGAGGAGTTCGCCCGGTTGGCGGAACATCTCCTGAGTAATCGCTATATGAATGGTCACGTTGCTCGTCTTGATGGGGCGCTTCGCTTCGCGCCGAAGTAACGAAGCAATTCTTCTTATCAGCGAATTGCGTACAGCTCGGCAACCACATCGGCGGCGTCGTCGATTGAACCGAACTGCGTCTCAAGGATCCACGCGCGTTTCAAGAACAGGTGGGCATCAACTTCCCACGTGAAGCCCATTCCACCATGTACTTGAACGCAGGTCTTCGCGTTCTCGGTTGCGGCTCTTGCTGCTGTGAGACGAGCGCCGGCAACTGCACGCGGGATCGAACCAACCTCGGGTTCATCGATGGTCACGCCGGCGGCCCACACCGAAGAGCGTGCGACCTCGGTGCGGATCCACGAATCGGCAAGGAGATGCTTGAGCCCCTGGAACGAGCCGATCGGTCGACCAAATTGCTCGCGTTCCTTTGCGTACTCAACGGCGAGTGAGGTGCTTCCGGAGGAATTACCCGAAAGTTGTGCCGAGGCGAGAAGAGAACCGCGTTGGCGCCACGCAGTTGCGAGTTCGGGTCCACCGACGGATTTGCCCTCGGGACGCGAAGCGAGCACGGTGACCGGTGTTGTCGGATCGGTGGGATGAAGAACATCGGAACCACTGATCTCTGAACATGAGATGAGTTCCACGCCATTGTCGGAAACGACGAGAAGTACATCGGCCGAACGGAAGTGTTCAACGATCAAGGGTCCGTCGTGGGGGAGGTCGACGAGGCAGGGGACAACGGAACCATCGATCACTCCCTCGACCACTCCGGACGCAAGTGTCGCGGCGACTAACGGTCCGGGAACAAGTGCAGCGCCGAGTGCTTCGTGAACCAAAACTGCGTCGATGAAGTTGAGGCCAACGCCACCGGATTCTTCAGGAACGGCAACTCCGAACGTGCCGAGTGCGGCAAGTTCGCTCCAACGAGAACGATCAAAGCCCGTTCGATCGCTGAATGAACGAATGATTTCGATCGGGAATCGGTCGGCGGCGAATCCCGTGATCATCTCGACAAGGGAGTTTTGATCGTCGGTTGGTTGAAGATCCATGCTCAACGCTCCCGGGGAAGTCCGAGCACGCGCTCGGCGATGATGTTTTGCTGAATCTGGGTGGTGCCTCCACCCAGAGAGATTGCGAATGCATGCAACTTCGCATGCACGAGTTCTCCGGTGGGTAGCCCATCGAGATCGTCGAGTGACAGCGACGATCGGTCGAGGACTCGGAGCGCAAGATCGCCCAAGCGATGTTGCGTTGTTGCGAATGCGACTTTGAAGCCAGATCCTGAACCCATGACCATGCCGCCGCGGGCGCCTTGGGAAACATTTCGTTTGGTGAATGCCCAGAGTGCGTCGAGGTC
This sequence comes from Acidimicrobiales bacterium, assembly GCA_030830565.1. Classification (GTDB taxonomy): domain Bacteria; phylum Actinomycetota; class Acidimicrobiia; order Acidimicrobiales; family Acidimicrobilacustridaceae; genus Acidimicrobilacustris. The sequence goes on along the minus strand of JAURMR010000003.1, from coordinate 4,738 downwards.
GGCTCCGATGATTCCGATCTCGCGTCGGATCGAGTCGTCGTCGTAGACAGACTTCCCGTTACGGGTTGTTGATTTCGAGAATTCAATGAGTTCTTGGAACACGTTGGTTGTATCAAGCAGTTCACCAACGAATCCGGTTCCTCGTTCAAAACTGAGAGTGACGTTGGCAACTCGCCAACCGTCGTTCTCTTCGCCGACAAGATTCGAGACAGGAACGCGAACCTCATCGAGAAACAGTTCAGCGAACTCGGTCGAGCCATGCACCGTGACGAGGGGCCGAACATCGATGCCGGGAAGGTCCATGGGCATAATGAGCCAAGAAATGCCCTTGTGTTTGAGTTCGTTCGGGTCAGTACGCACAAGCATTTCGCAGTAGTCGGCAGCCATCGCATGTGAGGTCCAGATTTTCTGGCCAGTCACGACGTAGTCATCGCCGTCGCGAAATGCTCTCGTGCGGAGCGACGCAAGGTCGCTTCCTGAGCCAGGTTCGGAAAAGCCCTGACACCACACGTGCTCCCCGGTGAGGATGCCGCGGAGGTGATGCGACTTCTGTGCGTCGGTTCCTTCAGCGATGATGGTCGGACCAGCATGCATTTGGCCGACGAAGCCAACGCCAACGTCGGGTGCTTTCGCGGCTGCGGATTCCTCGAGAAAGATCAGATGTTCCGTTGGTGTTGCGCCTCGGCCCCCGTGTTCTGCAGGCCAATTAATTCCGGCGTAGCCAGCATCGAAGAGCAGTCGTTGCCAGTGTGCGTCGTAGGCGCGACGACCGGGCCAGTCGTCGTCACTTGGGCGTGAGGGGAGCGATGCAACTGCGCCGCCGAGCCATTCGCGAACTTCGGTGCGAAACGCGGCATCGCTTTCAGAATCTCTGAGGTGCATTACAAGCCTCGTTGCGTCGGCGTAGAAGGTTGAGTGTTCATTGTGGTTCGTCCCATTCGAAGGTGCGATCTGAACGCTCAGGTTGGCGACCGATCTTCATCGGAGAAAGGGGAGCGTCGCACATTAAGAATCGTTCATAACCTTCCGCAGCCCAGAGAACATCTCGCCATGCTTTGAGGCCGGAATCGGTGTCGCGAGCCTTTTCAACCTCGGACCACTGCTGCCAGGAAGGGATTGCCCAGATCACGATGCACTCGTCGTCACGGCGCATTGAGGTTTTGAGCGCGCCGACGAGTTGCCATCCGAATGCGTGGTGCGCGTTAACAGCAAGGTCGCGAACCTGGGAAAGAAACGTGTCGGCGCCACCAGGACGAAGTTTGATCGTGTCATGGGCGTAGGCGATACCGGAAACACCATCGGCACAGAGTTCATCGATCGTGCGAGTCCAGGGGGCAGGAATGAGAACACGGTCGTAACCACCTGAGCGGAAATTCGCGGCTTCGTTCCACCACGCTTCGAGTTTCTCGTCCTGAAGCGATGGCCGGCCGAGTTCGTGGCCTAGCGCAGCAGCAAGACCGTCAAGACCGTCTTCCTCCCACATATTCACGACCCGCGGCCAATGATCGGTAGTGCCCACGACGCCCCAGACGCCGTAACAAAGCTGGCCACGGTCATCTCGAGCCATGGGGCACCAGTTCGCCGTCATGTGGTGCATGTAGTTGGCCCGGTTCGAGCCAATGATGTTGATGAATTCGTGTGTATAAACCTTGGTGTTCACCATGACTCCCGTTTGTGGCGCTCGAAAATCAGTCAGGGAGCGAGTGTTCGTCGCCAGCCCGCTGAGGCTGGTTCTACCTGATGGCGGTGATCCAGGGGGTGTTCCTTGAATCCTGATTCAGTTTGCTGAGCGGGCACTAGAGTAGCGGCATGACTGAGGGCTATGCGTCACGACTAGGGCTGGAGTGTGCGCTGGAAAACGGTGTTTTGCGGCTCACTTTTGATCGGGTCGAAAAGCGAAATGCACTCACTGACGAGATCGTGGCCGGTCTCATCGATGCCCTGGTCCTCGCCGGAATCGACGAATCGGTTCGTGTCATCGTTCTGACTGGTGCTGGAGACCATTTCTGTTCTGGCTTCGACATCGTCGCTCGGAACGCGCCCGGTGGTGGACGTCCACGGGTCGGCAGCATCCAGCGTCGTCTACCGAGTCAGGCAAATCGGCTGATCTCCCTGCTTCGACGCACACAGGTTCCTGTGGTGTGTGTCGTGCGAGGTTGGGCGGCCGGTATCGGTCTCTCGCTTTCGCTCGCCGCCGACTTCACCGTGGCAAGCAACGATGCAAAGTTCTGGGCCCCGTTCCTCGGCCGCGGATTCACTCCCGACAGCGGAGTCACGTGGATGCTTCCTCGTCGTATCGGCGAGGTTCGTGCCCGAGACATGCTCCTGCTTGGCCGCGTTGTCTCCGGAGCCGAAGCTGCTTCATGGTCAATGATTCACGAGTCTGTTGCAACTGATTCGCTACACGAGTCGTCTGAGGCATTGATCTCCTCGTTGGCCGCTGCCCCAACCGTTGCGCTCGGTCTCACGAAAGCACTTCTTGACTCCTCGTCAACAGCGCCGCTGGAGTCACAACTTCAAGATGAAGCATTTTCACTTGAGCTTTCCTCTCGTAGCGAAGATTTCAAAGAGGGACTCGCAGCCTTTAGTGAGAAACGTGACCCGAACTACAAGGGTCGTTGAGATGCCTGAACACGCTGGAACGACTGTTATCAATTTCGATGAATTAGCAATGACTCCAGGTTGCAACTCCGACGAAGCAGTCGCTGCTGTACGTGTTTGGATTCGCGAAAACGTTCCCACTGAGTGGCAGGAAGCATCGGCTCGAGGCGGTTCGGCAGAGATTCGCAAAATTCGAAAGTTTTCCGACTACGAAGCGTGGTATCCAACATTCGCTCGCTCCGGCCTTGCCGTTGCTACGTGGCCTGTCGCCTATGGCGGGCTCGATCTCGCACCGGCGGTTGCTCGAGCAGTTGAAGCGGAGCTTTCACCGTTCAACTTGGGCCGACTCAACCCATTGGGATTGAACCTTGCGGCGCCAGCGTTATTCGCTCACGGCACCGAAGAGCAACGATTGCGGTTTCTGCCACCGATGGTGAGGAACGAGGAAGTCTGGTGCCAGTTGTTCAGTGAACCGGGAGCCGGTTCCGATCTCGCGTCGCTGGCAACTCGCGCCGAACGCGATGGTGACGACTGGATGTTGACAGGTCAGAAAGTGTGGAGCACATGGGCACACATCTCCGATTTTGGCGTGCTACTTGCACGCACCGATCCCGATCTTCCGAAGCGTCAGGGCATTACCTATTTCCTCGTTGATCTTCACCAGGCTGGTGTCGAGGTTCGAGCCCTTCGCCACATCACCGGCGAAATCGATTTCAACGAGACGTTCCTTGATTCCGTTCGTGTCCCAGATTTCAATCGCGTCGGTGCTGTTGGTGAGGGTTGGAAGGTCGCAAACGCAACGCTTTCCGGTGAACGCCAAATGGTGTCGGGTTCAGGTTCCGGAGGCGTCGACCGCATAGGTGGTTCAGGCGCCGAGTCGCTAGTTGGCCTAGCGAAGGCCAACGATGTCGCCGGCCGCGAAAACGGTTGGTCCGATCCGGTCGTTCGTCAATCAATCATGAAGGTGCTCAGCGAGGAACGCATTCGCGGTTGGACGAACCAACGAGTTCGCGCTGGTCTCAAGGCCGGAAGAGCACCCGGTCCGGAGAGTTCGATCGGCAAGGTGCACCAAGGTTCGTTGAACCAGCGAATCCAGTTGCTCGCCACCGATCTCCTCGGCAGTGGTGCACTGGCATGGGAACCGACCGATGTTGCAATCGACGATGTCGCCGAGCGCTATGCCGCAGCGCTACCGCGCGAAGTTAAGGGGATGCTGCGCAGTCGGGCCAACACGATCGAAGGCGGCACGACCGAAGTAAATAAGAACATCGTCGGAGAACGTGTTCTTGGACTTCCTCGCGAGGCTGATCCGTGGAGCGGTGCTCCGTGGCGCGACGTGCCTCGGAGTTAGGAATATGTATTCCACACTCGCCGTCGAGCGAGAAGGTCATATCGGGTGGCTGATTTTTAATCGGCCCGACGCGGGCAACGCGATGGACGCGACCATGCTCAACGAGCTCGAAGCGGCGTGGAATGAACTTGAGGCCGATCCGCAGGTGCGAGTCATCATCAACACGGGCAATGGTCGACTCTTCCAAACCGGACTCGATGTCGTGCAACTCGCGAAGGATCGTGATGCACTGCGCGAACAATCTCGGCGCACTCGCGACGCCGAACTCCGACTCACTGCTTGGCACAACTCGGTCACCAAACCGGTGATCTGTGCGGTCAATGGGCTGTGTGCTGGTGGCGGTCTTCACTTCGTTGCCGACGCCGACATCGTGATCGCCTCGTCAAACGCTGCATTCCTTGATCCGCATGTATCCATAGGTCAGGTCACTGCCTATGAGGCAATCGGACTCGCACGGAAGATGCCGTTTGAATCGGTCATGCGTATGGCGCTGTTGGGGCGTCATGAGCGCATGTCGGCGCAGCGTGCGTATGAGTTGGGGATGATTAGTGAGGTGGTTGATCCGCCTGAGCGTTTGCGTGAGGTTTCCCAGGAGTTGGCCGAGAAGATTGCGCGTAATTCTCCTGCTGCGATGGCGGCGAGTAAGCGTGCGTTGTGGCGTGCGCTTGAGCTTGGTCTGACCGACGCGTGTCGTGCGGGTTCTCTTGATCTTGTTTCGATGTGGGGTCATCCCGATCAAGAAGAAGGTCCACGTGCGTTTGCCGAAAAGCGCGACGCCAACTGGGT
>JAURMR010000015.1 GCA_030830565.1 Acidimicrobiales bacterium | reverse complement strand
ACCATGGAGATGTTCTTCGGATCATGCACGAACTACGGCGAATGCCAAGAAGCGTGCCCGAAGGAAATCCCGATCGACTTCATCGCCCTGATGAACCGGGACTACCTGAAGTCAAAGATCAAGAACCGCAAGCTGCAGGGCCAGCGCTGATCAGTTTCTGATCCGCACAAACCCGCGGCATTCTCGCCCGGCGCCGAACCACTTCCTTATGGGAGTAGGCGGCGCCGGTCGTCGTTTTGCGGAGTTATTCGGCGAAGTGCTTGCCCTTGGGCTTGCGACGGTGACGAATGAATTCGATGACGACCGGAAGCAACGAGACGAACACGATGACCAACACGGCGATCTCGATGTTGTCGCCAATTGCTGGGAATGCCCGACCAAGCGTGTAGCCCAGCAACGTCAGACCAGCGCCCCACAACACGCCGCCGATGATGTTGAACTTCACGAAGGTGCTGTAGTGCATGTTTGAAACGCCAGCGACAATAGGCGTGAATGTGCGCACGATCGGAACGAATCGGGCAAGCACAATCGACTTTGATCCGTGCTTGGCAAAGAACTTCTCGGCCGATTCAACGTAGGCAGGTTTGAACAAACGAGATTCGGGTCGCTTGAAAAGCGCAGGACCTACCTTCTTGCCAAAGAGATAGCCCACCTGATCACCGGCGATCGCTGCCAGTGTGACCCCCAACATCACGATCCAGATATGTCCGCCAGCAAGTTGGAATACTTCGCCGTCTTCGCTGATTTTGATGCCATAGGTCGCCAACCCGGCCGTGAACAGAAGAGAATCGCCGGGGAGGAAGAATCCAATGAGGATCCCTGACTCGGCAAAAACCACGATGAAGAGGCCGATGAGTCCCACCGACTCAAGAAGCTTCTGAGGGTCGAGGCCGACAGCGAAAATTGCGTTGGTCATGGCGGAGAACATGGCGGGAACCCTAGTGGTGGGTCCTGCCATGGCCGTGGCACATCAGCCACGAAACCTGTGACCTGTGTCAGTACCCGTTGGCCGGATTCACGACCGACAGCAGTGGTTCCTCATTCAAATACAGACGCAAATTCTCGATGAACGTGGCGTACATGGCCTGAAATGCGCCAGACCAGTTCCACGAAACGTGCGGGCTGAGCCGCACCGATGGGTGCGAATACATCCAATGCCCGTTGGGAAGCGGTTCGGGTTCGGTGGCGTCGATATCGGCGCAGGCGACGACGCCGCTAGCGAGTGCACGCAAGAGCGCATCGTCGTCGATGATCGGACCACGAGCAACGTTGATGAGCTGCACACCGGGTTTCATGACGGCAAAGAGCTCATCGTTGAACAGACCGCGAGTTGCGTCGGTAAGCGGAGCAACAAGCACGATGTGATCGGCATCGGCAACGAGTTCTGTGGCGGAACGAACCATACGAACACCCTCGATGGGGCTTGGCGCAGTGCTATTGCGCATGGCCGTGATGTTCATGCCAAACGGCAGCGCTCGTTGTGCAATTGCCGTACCTATTCCGCCCATTCCAAGAATCGCGAGATTCGCATCGTCGAGCGTTGCAAATGATGGCGACGGAATGTTCCACTGCTTCGGTTGCTCGGTAACAAACGAACCGGGCATGCGCTTCACAAACGACAACATGCACGCCATCACCCATTCGGAAATGGGAACTGCACTGAGGCCGCGCGAGTTGGTGAGAACGAGGTCGTCGCCAATGAGATGCAATGGGAACTTGTCGATACCGGTGCCGATGAGATGCACCCACTTCACGCCGCGACTGAGCGCGTCTTCAAGGGTCGCAACGTTTGTTGGAGTGGTGATGAGGACGTCGCCGACAATGTCGGCATCGATATCACCGTCCATAGGAATGGCGATGACCTCAACCCGAGCGGCGAGGTCATCGGGAATATGGATGGCATCAAGCCGTCCGACGTGACTGAGGATGCGAAGCAACGTTCAGCTACCGCCAACTGCACCAGGCGGTGGTGGTGGCGCGACCGTGCCTGGAGCCGGTGGTGGCGGAACTGCTCCTGGTGGAGGCGGTGGCGTTGCCGCACCTGACGCAGGCGGTGGTGGAGGAGTTTCACCACCAGCGGGAGGCGCTGGCGCTACACCGCTCTTAAGGGCGAGATCAACCACACCCCCGCCAGCCTCGTGGGCTTGCAGCTCGGCAGTGACGCGAGCGATTTCCGCATCGGTGTTTTCTGCAGCGCGGCCAGTCGCTTGCGCAAAGGTGAGCGCACCAAGATCACGTAACAATGCATCGGACTGACGCTTAGAGGTCGCCTGATCGAACTGGGCTTGACCCTTGTTTACGGCCTGATTGACCTGGCTCGCTGCCTGATTGCCGACTTCCTTCACCTTGTCCATGAATCCCATGACTGTACCTCCGGATCGGTTGTGGCACTCATCGTAACGGACCGCTTCGCTGCGTGACCGGGAGATTGGCCGAACCGACTACCGTCCGAGCGATGGCTGCGTACCTCTCCCCCGCTTGGTTCACCGAAGCTGATGAGCTCCTGCGTGCAAGCGCGGTCCTGAGCACACAGTCAAAGGGTGTCCGCTTTGTGCTCGAACAACGCGTCGGCGACGGTTCGAGCAAGATCATTTGGCATGTGCGTTTCGACGACGGGGTCGTCTCCATGGCCGAAGGCCCGGCAGATGCACCCGACATCGTCTTTGTAAGTTACGCAGAAACCGCCGAAGGAATTCGCAGCGGTGCACTCAGCGCACAGGCCGCGTTCATTGCTGGTGATCTTCGAATCGAAGGATCCATCAACGCGCTGTTGGAGCACGCGGAATTATTCGCTGCGCTTGAAGACGTACTCGGCCCGCTGCGCTAAGCACAACGGGCCGAGACCAAACAGTTTCAGTTTTCGCTGCACCAGAAGGTGCAAACGGAATCAGATGAGTCCGAGTTCCTTCACGCCGTCGCGCTCTTCAACGAGTTCGGCAACCGAGGCGTCGATGCGTCCACGTGAGAAGTCGTCGATGTCGAGACCCTGCACGATTTCGTACTTGCCATTGGCGCAAGTGACGGGGAATGAAGAAATGATGCCCTCGGCAACGCCGTAGGAACCGTCGGACGGAATCGCCATCGAGACCCAGTCACCCTTGGCCGAGCCAAGTGCCCAGGTGCGCATGTGATCAATCGCTGCGTTTGCGGCTGATGCAGCGCTGGAAAGTCCGCGTGCTTCGATGATCGCTGCACCGCGCTGTTGCACGGTCGGGATGAAATCGTTCTCGAGCCAGGCCTGATCGTTGACCAGCGCAGCAGCGTTCTGACCTTTGACTTCAGCGTGGAAGAGATCGGGGTACTGCGTGGCGGAGTGGTTACCCCAGATCGTCATCTTGGTGATGTCCGAAACGGTGGTGCCGGTCTTGGCTGCGACCTGTGCGATGGCACGGTTGTGATCAAGACGAGTCATTGCGGTGAAGCGCTCGTTCGGAATGTTCGGCGCGTTGTTCATCGCGATAAGCGCATTGGTGTTGGCGGGGTTACCGACAACGAGGATCTTGACGTCAGCAGCGGCGTTGTCTGACAGCGCCTTGCCCTGTGGCTTGAAGATGCCACCGTTCGCTTCGAGAAGATCCTTGCGCTCCATGCCCTTTGAACGGGGACGAGCACCAACGAGGAGCGCGTAGGAGATGTCACCGAACGCTTCGTTGGGATCATCAGTGCGAACGATGTCAGACAGCAGCGGGAATGCGCAGTCTTCAAGTTCCATGGCAACGCCCTTAAGCGCGTCCATTGCCGGCGTGATGTCAAGAAGTTGCAGGATGACCGGCTGGTCTTCTCCGAGCATCTGACCACTAGCGATACGGAACAGAAGGCTGTAGCCGATCTGACCGGCAGCACCGGTGACAGCTACGCGAACGGGGGTCTTCACGGGGGGTCCTCCACAGGGACGTCAGGTTGACGAGCCGACACTAGTCAGCCCGCAGAACCCCTGAAAAAGCGAAGGATCAGAGTGTGACGGGATACGGGAACTTGGAGTCCACGCCACCATCAACAACGAGTGTGCGACCGGTCACATAGGCCGACATATCACTCGAGAAGAACAGCGCCGCCGAAGCGATATCGGAGGTCGAACCCATCTTCCCCATCGGTGAATTGCCGGCGTTGAGGGCGCGCTGTT
>JAURMR010000014.1 GCA_030830565.1 Acidimicrobiales bacterium | reverse complement strand
TCGCCATACCGAAGCCAAGTACTTGAACTGTTGGGTTCTGGATGGTGACAAACGAGAAGAACACTGCGATCATGATGAGTGCTGCAGTCGTGATGACTCTTGCAGTGTTGGCTACACCGAGCACCACCGACTTACGCGGCTCGTGATAGGTATCCCATTCCTCGCGAATTCGTGACATGAGGAAGACCTCGTAGTCCATCGAAAGTCCGAACAGAATCACAAACATGATGAGCGGTACGAACGACACGATGGGAATCGTGGTGTGGAGCCCAACCAAACTCTTTGCCCAGCCCCACTGAAAGACCGCAACCACGATGCCGTAGGCCGCAGCAATAGAGATGAGGTTCATGAGTGCTGCTTTGAGCGGCACAAGTATCGAACGGAACACCATTAGCAACAAGATGAAGGCGCCGAGGACCACTGCTCCGACGACATACGGCAGGTACTTCACGACAAGGGCGGTGAGGTCAATCAACGTCGCTGTCGTGCCGCCGACATAGGCCTCGGCGTTCGTGCCTGCCGTTGCCTTCTCAATGTTCTTTCGCAGGTTTGACACCAATGTCTGGGTTTGGTTCGAATTGGGACCGCTCGACGGAATCACTTGATAGATCGCAGCATCGCCTGCAGCATTTGCGATGGGGCCAACGGCGTATTGAATGCCCGGAACGGTTCCGGCCGGTTTGCCAACACCGAGTTCTGTGGTGAGCGGCTCCAGTGTCGTTGGGAGTGTTGCTGCGGTGGCGCCAGGAACCGATGCAACGACAATGAGCGGCGCGTTGACGCCTTGACCAAACCCCTCATTCATCAAAACGAATGCTTGCTGTTGCGAAAGGTTTGCGGGCATTGAGGAATCGTCGGGCATACCGAAGTCGATCGACAGAAATGGGATGGCGAAGATGAGGAGAACAACTGTTCCAACGATGAGTGCCGTCCAAGGTCGCTTCGACATGCGTGTCGCGAACTTTCCCCAGAAACTTGATTCAGGATCGGAGCTGTTGTCTTTAAACGAAAATGGGAAACGGAAGGAGTCGATCTTGTGGCCGGCCAAACCGAACAGGGCTGGGAGCAATGTGAGGGCAGCGAGAATCATCACGCCGACCCCGATGGCGGCCGCAACGCCAAGCGTGCGAACAAGCGGGATCGGAACGAGCAGAAGGCCAAGCAGCGCGATTGCGACTGTGATGCCAGCGAACATCGCCGCTTTGCCTGCCGTAGCGAGCGCCATGCCGACAGCGTCATTGACTTGATAGCCATCTTTCAGGAATTGGCGATAACGAGTGACGATGAGCAGCGAGTAGTCGAGCCCAACTCCGATCGCAATCATCAAAGTCACTTTGGGTGCCGCTGATGACACTGTGACAAAGTCCGCGAGCAACAACACGAGTCCGCCAGCGGTAACCGCGCCGAAGAGTGCAGTCGAAATTGGAATCGCCATTCCAAAGATGGAACCGAATGCGACGAGCAAAAGAACGGCACCAAGTCCGAGGCCGACTTCATCTGCATGTGAACCCCACCACGAAACGGGTTGATTCCACGTATCGGCAACTGTGCCGCCGATCTTGACCTGGAGATCTCCTGCATTGACGCTGTCGATCGCGGTCTGCAGTTCGTTGTAGGGGTTTGGGTACTCCGTTGCGACTTTCTCACCGTTCGGCGGGTACTGGTTCATTAATGCAGTGACAGTTTCGGAGAACGTCACGCTTGTGTAGGCGATCTGGCTATCGGGTGAAAGAAAGGTCGGGATATTGCCGAGCCCAAGATTCACGGCTTGCGCGCTGGCGAGAATCGGATCAAGAACTCCGTTAGGTGCAACGCCTTCCACCTTCTGCACCGCAGCAACGATGCTGGCCACGGCTGCTGCGTTCTGCGGAGAGGTCAGCACCTCGCCTTGTGGTACCCAGAACACAAGATTTGCGGTTGCTGCGTTTTGTGAAGGGAACTCTTCATTGAGCAGGTCGTATGCGGCCTGAGAGTTCGTGCCGGGCACGCTGAAACTGTCGGAGGTCTTTCCTGCAAACGCGACGTTGAGGTAGCCGGCCGCCACGATGATGGCGAGCCATACCAACGCGACTAAACGGTGGTGTTTCGAGACGAATCGGCCAATGCGACCGAGCCCGCCAAGTTGCTTCCCAGTAGGGGGCGTCGGAACCGGACGATTCGGGTCGACAGATTCCTTGTGGCGACGGTGGAGCTTCATGGGCCAAGACGCTAGTGGTGGGCTCGCAACGGCGATGGCATAAGAAAGCCCAGATTGAGCTGAGTCGCTGGGTTTCGCTACCCATTCTGAGTACGGGCCGCGGTCAAGCGGAACGCACGATGGGGCTGCTGAGGGTGCTGCTTGTGGCATCACTACCGAATGTGAGGATTCTCACGCAGCCATTACCTACATTCGGCACACTGACTGGCGAACGCAGCCACTACCTCGGGCCAAGGAGAGTTCAACATGTCGCACACATCACACGAGGATCATGACGACTTTGGGGGAATCGAACGTGATCTCCCGAAATTGATCAATCGTCGACGAGCCTTGTGGTTGGTTGGTGGCGGACTTGGGGCCGCGGCGCTTGCAAGTTGCGGTTCGTCGATCGCCAAGTCAGGTTCATCGACAACGTCGACGCTTACGGATGCGGCGACTTCATCAACCGTGAGTTCTAGTTCTGATCTCCCGTCCTCTGGCAGTTGCACCAAAATTCCGAGCGAAACTGCTGGGCCCTTCCCCGGCGATGGAACAAACGGGCCAGATGTGCTCACCCAGTCCGGCGTCGTTCGTCAAGACATCACCACGAGCTTTGGTTCGATGACAGGAACCGCGCAGGGCATTCCGCTCACGATGAAATACAAGGTTCTGAACATTGCGAATGGATGCACGCCATACGTGGGTGCCGCGATGTACGCGTGGCATTGCACGCGTGAAGGTGGCTATTCGTTGTACTCGGCAGGGGTCAAAGATCAAAACTTCCTTCGGGGCGTACAGGCCACTGATGCCGACGGATGGGTGACCTTTCAAACAATCTTCCCTGGCTGTTATGACGGAAGGTGGCCGCATGTGCATTTTGAGGTGTATCCCACACTTGAGAAGGCTTCGAACGCAAAAAATAGGATCGCAACCTCACAACTCGCTTTACCTCAGGACACTTGCGAAAAGGTGTACGCAACCACTGGCTATGAATCAAGCAAGCGAAATTTGGCGTCGACCTCGCTGCAGCGCGACATGGTGTTTCGCGATGGTTGGACAACGCAACTTGGAACCGTGACTGGTGACGTTGCTTCTGGATTCACCGTCACGTTGAACGTTCCGGTGTGATCAACGCAACAAATGAGACTGTGGTCCGTCGGCGGGCTCAGGCCAGCGCCGACGGACCAGATCTCAAACGGGAACAACCACCTTGGGGGAAGTTCCAACATTGCGATAGTCAATGGTCACATTGACGGGCTGTCCGTTTGCGGTGACGGTGTATTGAAGTTGAGACAAGCCAACAGTTCCTACCGTTGCGGTGACGGTTGCCAAGCCAGTGACATCTGAACCGGCAAGTTGTTTGGTTGCTTTTTCAGAGAGTTTGAAGGTGTAGGTATTTTCGTTTTCCTCGATTGACGTTGGTGATCCGAGCGCAGCGAACGTGCTGCGAAGATCGACTGCACTCTCGGTCGTCGACGCTTTAGTTGACCAAGAACCAGTCGACGGATCCTGAACGTGCACCGTTGCTCCGTCGAGAATCATTGCAACTGGAGTAGATCCTGCACGGGTGACTGTTTGGGCGATGCGATTCGGCGCCTGAAAGTCGCCGGTCGTTGTCACGCTCGATGCATCGGTGGTGATTGTTGCGGTGAATGAATAGCCACCCGATTCCTGCATGATGGTGAGTGCATCAGTGAGCGGTTTCGGAAGGGCAACCGAACTTCCACCACACGCGGTGATGACACTGGCAAACGCCAGTGTCATCACGACAAGAAAAGCGGTGCACACCCGCCGGGCGGGTTGACGGGTGTGCACCGTGATCGTTGTGTCAGTCACGAGAATCAGAGCGGCCGCTGCGACCGGACCGTGATTCAGATTCCTGACCTTCAGATTCTCCCGATTGATCATCCGCGTCACCTACTGCGGATGCATCGTTTGTCGTCGGGGAGGCCGTTGGGGGAGACGTCGAATCGGGACCATGGCGATCGTGGTCGTCATTGCGGTGCTCGGCAGAGTTCCCGCGATCCTCAATGGCGGGTGGTCCATCGCCGTGATCGTCGCCGTGATCGTCGTCGAACTCGTCTTCGCTTTCGTCTTCGATTTCGATGCGCACCTGGCCGTGATGGCCCTCAATCTCAACGACAATTGACTTCACTGTTCCATCGGCCAGCGTGAAGTCGAGTTGGACGCCGTTATGCACGGCGATGGGATCGCCAACGGTGATCCCATCAAGTGGCGTCACCACGATGTTTGAGATCTCACGCGTGATGGGATCAACGCTCAGACTGATATCACCAAGTCCAGCGAGGGTGATCGAGAAGTCAGTCACCGAAATCGCGGGCGCTTCCGTCGTTGGGGTGGTTGTGTCGACGGAGGTTGATGTCGTGGATTGGTCGGGCGTCTGTGCGCCAGCTGCGTTGGCAAGAACGGTGGTGGCACCTCCGACTGAGAGCAGAGCTGCCATTGAGATGGCTGCGGCACGTTTCATGGATTCGGTCTCCTTGGATGAGTCACGCCCGTGGGTGTGATCAGGTGACCGCTGACGTTACGGAGGGTGTTACTCGCCGAAGGTCACGGAAAGGCAAAGTCTCGGCAAAGTCGTTGATGGGGCCGCAACGGCGCTGCACCAGGCCGATGAAACGCCAAACGCCGCCCGAGTGGGCGGCGTTTGAAACGTTGTGGAGCTGATGGGAATCGAACCCACGACCCCCTGCTTGCAAAGCAGGTGCTCTAGCCAACTGAGCTACAGCCCCGTAGCCGGCCTAGGCCGGCGGGATCGGTCATCCTAGGGCAGGTTGGGGTGGAGATTGAATTTGGCGATCAAGGGTTCGTTGGCCGCCCGTCCTGCACAAGACTGAACCTATGGAGACTCTCAATTTTGATGGTGCAGTGGCAGTAATCACCGGGGCAGGCCGGGGGTTGGGTCGTGAGTACGCGCTCCTTCTGGCCGCTCGGGGTGCCCGAGTTGTCGTGAACGATTTCGGCGTTGCCATTAGCGATACCGACGATAACGGCGAGGCGCCGACGATGAATCCGGCCGATGAGGTCATTGCCGAGATCGTCGCCTCAGGCGGCATCGCGGTTGCGAACTACGACACCGTGGCAACGGTCGAAGGTGCTGGCGCGATCATCCAGACTGCGGTTGATGCATTCGGAACGGTGGACATTTGTGTGAATAACGCCGGCCAGGTGCGCATGCAGCCGTTCGCAAACTTTCCAGATGAACACATCAACACAGTGATCTCAACGCAGCTACTTGGAACACTCAATGTCGGCCGCGCAGCATGGCGAGTGATGGAAATGAATGGTGGTGGTCGCATCATCAATGTTTCTTCAGGTGCGGGTTACGGCGGATTCGAAAACAGCACGGTGTATTCGATGGCGAAAGCCGGCGTGATTGGACTCACAATTGCGATGGCCAAAGAGGGAGCACCGGTCAATATCGGAGTCAACGTCATCGCGCCGTATGCAAAGACGCGTTTGGGGACTGGCTTTGGTCCGATCCCGTGGAGCGAACAACTCGGTGAATGGTTGCACCCGTGCAAAGTTGCGCCGCTCGTTGCATGGCTCGCGCATTCATCCTGCGATGTAAGTGGTCAGTGCTTTGCGGTGGGCGCGGGAAATGTGTCTCGGGTCGCGTTTGCAGTGAATGAAGGTTTCACCGATCGTGACCTCACACCGGAACTCGTTGCCGAGCATGCGGGCGAGATCACACAATGGCCGACAAAGCCGACTGAAGGTCCGGAATCGCCATTGATGGCATCAATGATGAAGGGCTATCCCGGTCTTTGACCGGTTTGCTTAGCTCGCCAGCAGAAGATCGACGATGAAGACAAGCGTGTCGGTTCCGGCGATTCCTGCTTGGGCGTTGCCCTCAGTGCCGTATCCCTTGTCCGGTGGAATGACGAGCAGGACTCGTGAACCGATTGTTTGTCCGACAAGGCCTTCATCGAATCCGGGGATGACCTGACCGACACCGACGGGGAATTCCACCGGAGCGCCGCCCCACGAGCTGTCGAAGACTTTGCCGCTGGCCCAAATCATGCCGGTGTATTGCATGAGGACGGTTTGGCCTGCGGTGATGACGGGGCCATTGCCCTTAATGAGCACCTGCGAAATGAGCGTGGTGGGCGGGTTGCCAGTCGGGGGCGTGATGGTGGGAACGCCATCGACGATCGTGACAATGGGGAGGCCGGCAGGCGGAGTGACGGGAGTGCCCGATGCTGAAGTCGGAACATCTTGTGTGCCGGTGATATCGAACACGAAAAGAATCCACGTTCCTTGTTGTTCAGTGACGTCAGCGGAAACGAGGATGCGCGCGCCGACTTTCTGTCCGACCATTGCGTTGTAAACGGGGGCGAGCAACGAGGCCTGATCAAGGATGATCCGCTGCGGCGTCTTGCCATACGTTGAATCGAGTTCGCTTCCGTCATTTCCGCTGATTGCGACGTAGTCGGCGGTGACGCGCTGTCCGGCTTTAATTTCCTCGCCGTTACCCGGAACGAGCACGACATGCTCTTCGGTGGCACCAGCGAAGGCGGCATCGAATGTCACCGTCGGCTTACTGCCGACATCCCCGGTGACCTTGACCTTGTCGAGTGACGTCGTGCGAACCTCAGGCAGTGTCGAACTGGTCGACGAATCAGTTGAGGATGATGACGATGATCCGCACGCAACAAGTGCAGGAATGAGAGCAAGCGAAGCGGCGAAGATGCCAGCGGCGATCAAGCGCGGTGCGCGACGGGGGGAAAGTGTGGAAGTCATTGGTGCGACCCTAGGCGTGGAAGAGGACAGGTTGATTGCAAGGCGGCACACCACAAGCGGACCCGGGGTTCACTGCCTTGATGAGCATGGCTCGCCAAGGTTCGGAATTCGTAAGAATCTTCACCGCAACCCTTACCCCTCCCTCACCCTTGCCGACTAGAAACTCCTGCATGGGAGCACATCTAGTGATTGCCGAAGATGACCGTGCTGTGCGTGAGTCAGTCACCAGGGCCCTGGAACTCGAGGGCTACACCGTGACTGCAGTAACCGACGGCGTCGCCGCTCTTGACGCAGCAAGCGGTTCAGGAGTGGATCTACTCCTTCTCGACCTAGGCATGCCCAACATGGACGGCCTCACTGTCTGTCGGCGTCTCCGCTCAGCGGGTTCACGGATTCCGATTCTGGTGTTGACCGCCCGCACCGAGGTTTCTGATCGCGTCTCAGGGCTCGATGCCGGTGCCGATGACTATCTCCCAAAGCCGTTCTCGCTCGACGAGCTTCTCGCTCGACTCCGTTCGCTCCTTCGACGAAGCACATTCGACGATACCGACGCGCCGGCAACGATCACGGTTGAGGACCTCGTCATCGATGAAGCTGCGCGTCGCGCGTGGCGCGGAGAACGCGAACTCGAACTTACGAAGACTGAATTTGACCTGCTTGAGTTGCTGGCGCGCAATACCGGCGTCGTGCTTTCTCATTCATCGATCTATGACCAAATCTGGGGCTACGACTTCGGTCCCGATTCCAAGGCACTTGCGGTGTACATCGGCTATCTCCGCCGCAAGACCGAAGACGGTGGCGAACCTCGGATCATCCAGACGGTTCGGGGTGTTGGCTACACCCTTCGCTTCTCATGACACTGCGTGGAAAGATTGCTCTCGCAATGGCGGTGCTAACCGCCGTCACTGCCATCATCGTTGCGTCAGCAACCTATGTGGTGACTGATCAGCGCGTGCGTGCTGAAGTCGATCAATATCTCGATACCTATGCGCAGCGTTTTCAGGATCCCGATGGACGACAAGCGCTCGCAACGTGTTCGCAGGGGACCAACCGTCGGACTCCGCAGAATGTGCCTCGTCGTGATGATTCAATCGAAGGCGTTGCATTTCAGTGTCTCGACAATTCCGGTGAGGTCTTTGCTGCGATTGGGGTCGACAGTCTTCCGGTAAATAGCCGAGACACCGCGATTGCGATTGCTGGTCGTGGGAAACAGATCCGCACAGTTGAATCTGACGACGAAACCTGGCGAGTGGAAACCGTGGGAATTTCCCAGGGTGGTGCGGTGCAGATCGCCCGTGATTACGGCGAAACCGAACGGGTGTTAGCAGCGCTTCGCCTTTGGCTTTCTTTGATCGTCGTCGTGGCGAGCGCCGTAAGCGCAATCGTCGGCTGGCTCATTGCTCGCCGTTCGACCCGACCACTCGTGCAACTCACCGATGCCGCTGAAGAGGTTGCAACAACCGGGCGTTTCGATGTTGCTGTTCCAGCGGCGGGTAAAGATGAGCCCGGGCGCCTTGCCCGTTCATTCGCAACGATGCTGGCTGCATTGAGTCAGTCGCGAGATCAGCAGCAACAACTTGTCCAAGATGCTGGACATGAATTGCGGACTCCCCTCACAAGTCTGCGGACAAACGTTGAAACGCTGCAGCGTTATCCCAATCTTCCCGAGGAAACTCGCGAGTCAATTCTTGCTGACCTTGAATCAGAGACCCGAGAGCTCGGTTCGTTGGTCGATGAATTGGTGCAACTCGCGACCGACACATGGGATGATGAACCAGAAGAGAATATTTCGATCGATCAGATTGTCGAACGAGTTGCCGAGCGCACACGTCGACGTACCGGTCGAGTCGTTGAGGTCGACGCTCAACCATTCGAACTCTTGGGTCGTCCGCGAGAACTCACGCGCGCGATCGGCAACCTTGTCGACAACGCAGCGAAGTTCAGCGAAGCGCCTGGCGCAGTTGAAGTCACAGTGCGCAACGGGAGCGTGCAGGTTCGCGACCACGGACCAGGTGTGGCCCTCACTGATCAGCCGCATGTGTTCGACCGCTTTTACCGTTCGGCCGACGCGCGATCGAAAGCCGGCTCTGGTTTGGGTCTTGCAATCGTTGATCAGATTGCTCGCAACCATGGCGGCGCCGTTCGCGTTGAAAATGCAGAAGATGGCGGCGCCATCTTCACCCTCACCTTCCCGGTCTGAGTTTTTCCGCACGAACTCTGAACTCGACGAGTCCCGCAGCCCCCTCGGGGCTGCGTTCTGAGGGGGAGACGCGCCCCCGGTGATGTCAGATTTCTGTCAGATAACTGGCGGATTCGCGTAACAGTGCGAACACTTCGGCGAAATCGGCCCTCCGTACTGTCATCAATGCGTCAGGAGACCGAAGGCTTTCTGACGTGGGAGCGACATCGGCGTCGACTTCCCGACTCGATGTTCCCAATGAGCCCTGGGCTCCGATGAAGGAGGAGAAATGGTCAACCTGGTCACAGCGGTCATCAAACCGCACAAGGTTGAGGAGGTGAAGGACGCGTTGAAGGCGATTGGCGTGCAAGGCATGACAGTCGACGAGGTCAAGGGATTTGGTCGCCAAGGTGGCCACACCGAGACCTATCGAGGCGCCGAGTACACCGTCGACCTCCTTCCCAAAGTGAAGCTTGAAGTGCTGTGTGACGCCGCGATGACCGATCAGGTCGTCGATGTCATCGTCAGCGCAGCCCGCACCGACAAGATCGGCGACGGCAAGGTCTGGGTTATCCCCGCCACGTCTGTTGTCCGCATCCGCACCGGAGAACGAGATGGGGAGGCGCTGTGATGAGCACCGACTCCATCATCACCACGGCCACCACGGCCTCGACCCGACGGAGGATTCCTCTGAACGCCAAGCGTCTTG
This sequence comes from Acidimicrobiales bacterium, assembly GCA_030830565.1. Lineage (GTDB taxonomy): Bacteria > Actinomycetota > Acidimicrobiia > Acidimicrobiales > Acidimicrobilacustridaceae > Acidimicrobilacustris. Next base: position 5,700 of record JAURMR010000014.1, on the reverse strand, counting down.
CTGTGGGCGCAGTTGTCGGTGCAGGCACCTTGCTTGCACTCGGCGGCACCGCCTTCGCTCAAACCGCTACTGAAACACTCGTTACCGAGCCAGTGGCTGATCTTGAGACCGTTGCGAAAACTGCTGATCACGCGATCCAGTCCGGCAACCTTCTTTGGGTGGTCATCGGCGCTGCGATGGTGATTTTCATGCAGGCCGGTTTCGCACTTGTTGAAACCGGATTCTGTCGTGCCAAGCACGCCGCTCACGTTGTAAGCACCAACCTGGCGATCTTCTTCCTCGGGTTTGTCGGATTCTTCCTTGTTGGTTGGTCGTTCATGTTCGGTGGCTACAGCTACTTGCTGCCGGGCTTCGACTACGGACTCAACCACGCTGCTGGTGGTGCCCTTATCGGTTCCGGTGACTGGGTCTTCCTGTGGCAGGGCGGATGGGCCGGTACGTGGTTCGACGGTGGCGATTTGGCCTACTCGGGTGCAGCCGCTGCGTTCTTCCTCTACATGGTGGCGTTCATGGACACCACCGCAACCATCCCGACTGGTTCGATGGCAGAGCGCTGGAAGTTCAAGTCCTTCGTTATCTGGGGCCTGTTCTGCGGTGCGATCTACTACCCACTGTTCGGCGCATGGACTTGGGGCGGCGGCTGGCTCGCCAAGCTGGGCAACTCGCTCAACTGGGGTAACGGCTATGTCGACTTCGCAGGTTCCGGCGTGGTGCACGCTGCTGGTGGTGTCGCTGCTCTGGCCGGTGCGATCGTGCTCGGTCCTCGTATCGGGAAGTTCGGCAAGGACGGAAAGCCTCGTGCTCTTCCTGGCCACCACATCCCTATGGCATTGCTCGGAACGTTCATCCTCCTGTTCGGTTGGTTCGGCTTCAACGCTGCATCGACCTTCGCATCCAGCGATCCGCAGATCGGTGTTGTCGCAGTGAACACCGCACTTGCCGGCGCCTTCGGTGGCTTCATGGCAATGCTTTGGATCTGGAAGCGGACAGGCAAGCCCGACCCGGCGATGATGGCCAACGGCCTTCTCGCAGGTCTCGTCATCATCACCGCTCCGTGTGCATTCGTTGACCCGTGGGTCGCTGCACTCCTCGGACTTTTCGCTGGTGTCGTCGTGATCGAGGCAGTGTTCTTCATTGAACGCAAGCTCAAGATTGATGATCCGGTGGGCGCAATCGCCGTTCACGGTGTGTGCGGAACCCTCGGCGTGATCGCTGTCGGACTTGTCGCCAATGGCAAGTACGGCCTCGATGCTGGTGGCTCGGGTATTGGCTGGAACGGAACGACGACGTCGGTCACTGACGGTGTCGCAGACGGTGTCACCGGTCTCTTCTACGGAGGCAATGGTGGCGGCCAGCTTCTTGCTCAGCTCGCTGGTGTGGTCGTTCTTTGGACCTTGATCCTGGGTGTGGCATTCGCCTTCTTCAAGATTCAGAACGCGCTTACCAAGGGCGGCATTCGCTCCGACGCTGAAGAGGAAATTGCAGGTCTCGATATTCCGGAAATGGGCGTGCTCGCATACCCAGAGTTCTCCGGAACCCACGAAGGCCTCGTCTCTACAGACGCCTAACGCACTGCAGTCTCGCTGTGTCGGCCCGGTTTCGGCCGGGTCGACACAGGCGGAGCTGAGCGGGAATGACCCGCGGTTCTCATTTGATTCGTCCCCACACAATCGACACGACAGCGCCTAGGTGCGAGTCTTGTCCGCCGGAGTGGTCCGGCCCACACCATGGCAACCATGACTGCAGGAAAACGTATGACGTCCTCATCTTCCGCAAAGCCTTCGAAGAATGTGAAGTCTCGAGCGACCGTCGATCCCGCATTCGCCGCCGAATGGAATGCACTCGACAAACCCACTCGTCGTCAGATCCGTCGACTCGTGCGCATCGGCCGTCAGCAGGAGAATGCAACTGACGCACGACTCGCTGTCGGCTTTGCGGCCTACCAGCGCACACGCCCCTGGTACCGCTTGTTCTGGCTGTGGTTTGTTCCAATGATCGTTGCCGGCACCATCGCTGGCTTTGCACTTCACCCAATCCTGATCGGCGTTGTTCTCGCCGTCGCCGGAAACGCAGTACTCGTTCGCCGCAACTTCAAGAAGGCCGATTGGCTGAACGAGCCACTGCTTGAAGAGTCGTGATGTCGCTTTCGTGACGAGTTGTTTGCATCGCTGATGAAGGGTCTCGCTCGTCCGAGGCCCTTCGTTCGTTTTGCGCTTCTCCGATGGGTGCAATTCGAACGCGGCGCGAGAATGTCTGCGGTACCGTGACGTGTCCCTGAGACGAGGAACTCATGGCAGAAGCGGCACTAGAGCCAGTGGTGAAAGTGGACTCGGCGACGACAGGTCGAAAGCGTTCATCGACCCTTGATGGGGTTCGCGCCCTCGCTGCACTTGCGGTTGTTGTGTACCACTGCAGTGGCGCAAGTGGGTTTGCAACTTCCGCCCATGGTTCCAAGAGCATCTTTGTCGCTGTCATTGGAAATTTCGGCAATTTTGGAGTTGCTGTCTTTTTCGTACTGTCGGGGTACCTCCTGTTTCAGGAGTTTGTTCGCAAAATCCTCTTCGACGGAGAACGGACTCCGCTCCCGCACTATTTCGAGCGAAGGTTTTTGCGGATTTATCCCGCCTACTGGGTGGCCCTGATTGGCTTTGTGTTTGTTACGGGAGCACCGCTCGTCGCGGGAGGAGCGTTTGGTTTGTTGACGCTCACCGAACGGCATTTTTCCGAAGCAGTATTTCCCGGTATCGGAGTTGCGTGGACGCTTTATGTGGAAGTTGCGTTCTATGTCTTCATGCCATTCTTTGCAGGGTTTCTGTGGCTGCTGTGTCGTCGCCGGGATGTCCTGATTCGAGTGTCAATTGTGTTGGTTGCTCTCGTTGGCTTGATGGTGTTTGCCCACGTGTGGATTGGCGTGATTGTTCCATCGGTACCGCCTGACATGCGGATCCGCTTTCGAATGAACTTGCCTACCTACTTTGGATGGTTCGCTGCCGGTATGGCCCTTGCGGTGGGCTCTGTTTGGTCTCGGTCAGGTCGGACACTGCCGAAAAGCATCGCTCAGTTGGCGAATCGTCCGATGGTGTGCTGGAGCGTCGCATTGGTCGCGTTTCTGATGGTTGTGCTCATACAGACTGATTTTCGATTCCAAGGTCGTCCGCACGACGAGACATCACTCATGTTGCAAGCGAGGATGTTCCTTCAAGGAATCGCCGCACTCCTCTTTATTTTGCCTATGGCAATTAGTGGTCGAGTAACGCGACTGCATGCATTCGTCGGCAGCCGACAGCTCGCATGGATTGGTGTGATCTCCTATGGCATCTACCTTTGGCATCAAATCATCATGAAGGCGTTAGTCGAGTGGGTGACGTTCTCGCCTGACCTCTTCGGATTCCTCAAGATGGTGACGATTGTTGTGCCGAGTTCATGTTTGTTCGGATGGATCAGTTTTCGATTGATTGAAAAGCCAGCACTCTCGCTTGCGAAGTGAGAACTGTGAGAAACCTCGGCAAGGTAATTGCGAAAGTAACGGTCAAAGTGGCATCGAAAGAGAGCACGTATGTCTGAACGATCACGAGGGCGGGACTGGATCGGGTTGATCGCGGCCGTCCTCTTCGTTGTCGCGGTGATTGGAATCTTTTCCTACCTCTATCGCGATCACTCAACGTCTCCGACGACTGCGGCACCGGGCTTTAGCGTTGTAACGAAGGATTCGTTCAATCGCGCGAGTGGGCCAATCGCGTACGGGAAGAATGTCGCTGCTTGGAAATCACTCCGCGGCTCGTGGAGCGTCGCTGCAGGGGCCGCATATGTATCTGAACCGGCGCCAATGGTGAACATCGCTGTGGTCGAGGCGAGCGCGAATGCCTCAGTCAAAGCAGTGGTTTCAGGGTTGGGTTACTGCGGGCTTGTCGCAAACTTGGTTAACGAAGGTGAGTACCTCTCACTCGTCAGGGTCGAGAAGTACGGAGTGTGGAATCTTGAGCGCCGAGTAAACGGGATCCCCGAAGTGTTGGCCGCTGTTGGTGGATCATCAAGTACCGCAATAACCGCATCGATCTTGGTCGACCCACCGATAGTGACGGCAAGCGTCGGCGAACAGCATGTGTCGGTGCGTGTCAGTGACTTGAGCTCAGGTCGGTCGGCAGGACTTTTTGCTGCTGATCCCGATCCTTCGAACTGCGCTTTCGACGATGTGGTGATTTCCGTACCAGAGTGACATGCACTCTTCGCTTCCAAAAGGAGAAGGGCCGCCTCAAGAGGCGGCCCTTCTCCCAAACGTTGAAGTTTGAGTAACTACGCGTTGACCGTTTCGGCCGGAGCGTCGATGCCGCTTCCGAATCGCTTCGACACAACAAGTGCGCCGACGACGACAACAAGGGCCGCAGCTGCAACGACATAACGAACGTTGTTGTGCTGCAGTTCGATGATGGCGGGGAGCACCAACAGCGACACAAGGTTCATTACCTTGATGAGCGGATTGAGTGCAGGGCCAGCGGTGTCCTTGAACGGATCGCCAACCGTGTCGCCGATAACGGCGGCCTTGTGGGTTTCAGAACCCTTGCCGCCCTCATTGCCATCTTCGATGTACTTCTTTGCGTTATCCCAAGCGCCACCGGCGTTGGACAGGAAGTTCGCCATGAGCTGCCCGGTCACGATCGCGGCAGCAAGGAATGCACCGAGTGCGAGGTAGCCGATACCGAAACCGATGATGACCGGCGTGAGCACTGCGAGAAGTGCCGGAGTGGCAAGTTCTCGAAGTGATGCACGGGTGCAAATGTCGATGACGGGTCCGTAGTCGGGACGCTCGGAATAATCCATGATTCCGGGCTTCTCGCGGAATTGGCGACGAACTTCTTCGACCACCGTTCCGGCTGTGCGTGACACCGCGCGGATGGCAAGCGAAGAGAACAGGAACGCAACCGAGCCACCAATGAGCAGACCGATGAAGGTCTTGGGGTCGGAGACGTTGATGTTCACGAGGCTCGTAAGGGTGCCGTTGAGTTCGCGGATGGCGACGTCAACAACATCGGAGGTCGCACGAACGATCGTCTCGGAGTACGAAGCAAACAATGCGACTGCAGCGATAACTGCCGAACCGATTGCGAATCCCTTGGTGACGGCCTTGGTGGTGTTCCCCACTGCGTCGAGGCCGACCATGATGCGCTCGGGTTCACCTTCGAACTCGCCCGCCATTTCGGCAATGCCTGCGGCGTTGTCAGCAACCGGACCGAAGGTGTCTTCGGCCACGATGATGCCGGTGGTGGCAAGCATGCCGATGCCGGTAAGGGCAACGAGGTAAAGCGAGAACGCAACGTTTCCGCCGCCAAGCACAAGTGCAGCACCGATGGCGACAGCAATTGCGACGAGGGCCCACACTGCGGATTCAAGACCAAGTGAGATGCCTTCGAGCACGGTCGTGGCGGGGCCAGTACGCGCTGCTTTGGCGATGTCCTTCACAGGCTTGGTCTTGGTGGAGGTGAAGTACTGCGTGATCTTTGAAGCGGCAAAGCCGAGGATGACACCAGTCACGATGGCGCCAAACAAACGAGCACCAGGCTGCGAGATGGTCGAACCCTCGGGGTTACCGATGTAGAGGAAGGCAACAAGCCCAGCGCCGATGATGGCGATGATCTGGGCGACGTAAATGCCGCGGTTGATGGCCTTCAGTGCGTCATTGCCGTCACTGGGGCGACCCTTCAC
>JAURMR010000001.1 GCA_030830565.1 Acidimicrobiales bacterium | reverse complement strand
GGAACAAGGGTTCCGGCAGTGCCGATGATTGAGTGGTCGGTGGTGATCACGAGATCTTGCGGCGTGTTATATCCGTTGACATCGATGTCGTGGAAGCCAGTGCCGGCGTTGCCTGAAATGATCGATCCCGTAATCGATACGTTGTTCATCGGCGCAGTCCCATAAAGAATCAGTCCACTACCTCCGTAGTATGCGCCAGAAGCTGGACCGGAGGGGTTCAACGTGTTTCCGCTCACCGTGACCTGAGCGATTAGGGCACTACGTGTGCCACTACCGCCGACGCGGACCTTCATGCCGGCGCCGCTTATTGTAGCGGTGTTTCCTGATGCCGTTGAATTAGCGATGACGACATCAGCGTTCCAACCCAATACATTGAGGCCACCATTCAGACCAACATTGTCAGAGAAGGTGGAGTTCGTAATGGTGATCGCGCCGACACTGTTATCGGAGTATCCGTAAACATCCAAACCGCCTGCGCCTTGATAAGCGGTATTTGATTCAAACACCGAACCAGTGACCGTGACGCTCTCCGCACCTTTCAAAAAGGCGGTACTCCCCGTGTATGTGCCGTTATTCGTAGCGACGAAGTTCGCTGCGTCGACCGTTCCGGTCGCCAACACGTATCCCGCTGCACCGTTCACAGCAATGTTGTTATTCGCGATCACATCGTCGATCACGACATCAGCGGAATGGTTGAAATTAAACGCACCGCCAAATCCGGCCGACTGATTTTCGAAAAAGCCAAGGTTCGAGATGGTGATATTTCCCGATCCCTTTGAATAGAGACCGCCGCCGGCTGCTCCACCGGAGTTACCGCCAGTAATTGTGAGCCCACTGATCGTGACGTCGCTGGTGACACTGGCGGGAATGTAAAAGACACGCGTCGCGGAAAGACCATCAACGGTGAGGTCATCGCGACCCGAACCCGTAATGGTGACTCCTGCCGAGATCACCATCTGTCCTTGTGTCGCATCCATGGTGATGGTGGACGTCGCCGGAAGACTAAACGTGATCGTGTCGCCGTCGGCTGCTGCAGCGAGCGCGTCACGCAGCGAACACGAATTCGCGACAGGTGTCGTGCAGTCAGACGCCTGAGCAACGCCGTCGTCGGTGGTGGTGACCGTGAGGGTCACCGCACTTGAGGCCGGTCCAGCAAAAAGTGCCAGCGCCGCGGCCCCGCCACCGGCAGCAAGTGCGGCGCCGCCAATGAGCGAGGATCGCCTCAGGAGCGATCCATTGGCGACCTGTCGGCCACTTGCTTGTAACAGGGTTCCATCGGCTGTGATGTCCGCGTTTTCAATCATAGAGACAGAATAGAACTAGGTTTAGTTTGAGTGGTGTCATTCGCCTCCGTCGGGTGCCATGCTCTGCCCATGAGCGCACCAAACGTCACCCTTTCCTGGCAGGGCCCCGAGGGCATCGTGGCCGTCATCACCATGGACGAAGGCGAGAACCGCTTCGACCTTGATGTCGTTCGCCATTGGCATGGCCTCATCGACCAGGTCGCAGCCAAGGAAGGCCCACTTGCCCTCGTCACGACCGGTACCGGCAAGTTCTATTCAAACGGTCTGAACCTCGAGTGGCTCATGGCCAACCCCGACGACGCCCGTGAATTTCTGCACGAACTCAATCGCCTTTGGGGTCGCATCCTTGGGCTCGATTGCCACACCACTGCTGCAGTGAACGGTCATTGCTTCGGAGCCGGAGCGCTGCTCACGAGTGCACACGACCGCATCACCATGCGCGCCGACCGCGGCTACTGGTGCATGCCGGAACTCGATCTCGCACTTCCTGTGAGCGAAAAGATGGCGCAGCTCTTGCTCGCCCGTCTCCCCCGCACTGCAATCGCCCGTGCCCTCAATACCGCCCACCGGTTCACGGGCCCCGAAGCGCTGACCGCGGGCATCGCCGACGAGATCCTTGCCGAAGAGGAACTCCTCGCCGCCACCATTGCCCATTCTGCGGTGCTCGCCACCAAATCCCGTGAAGTCATCGGCATCCACAAACAAATGCTGTACGGCGACACGATCCGGTCCCTCACGGGCGATTGAGGAACGATTCCAACTAGCGTCTCGGCCTATGGCTGATCATCGCGGTGCAATCGAAAACCTGCTCTACACCTACGCCGAAGCAATCGACGCCGGCGACTACGAAGCAATCGGCGCGTTGTTCGCTCACGGCGCCATTGCAGATGCCGATGGAACGCCAATGGTTGTCGGCGCTCAAGCGGTGACTGCCCTCTACACCTCAACGACACGCAAGTACCCAGACGGCACGCCGCGCTCGCACCACGTCACAACAAATCCGCTCATTGAAATTGCAGACGACGAATTGTCCGCGGTTTGTCGCTCACGATTCACGGTGTTTCAACAAACTGAAGAACTTCCCCTGCAGCCGATCATCGCCGGTTCGTATACCGACACCTTCGAACAGGTCGATGGCACGTGGCGCTTCGTTGAACGTCGAATGCGTCCCACTCTCTACGGTGATCTTTCAAAGCACCTCCTCATCGACGTCACCCCAAATCAGGATTGAGTGGAATCGACATGAGCGATTTGTTTGATATTTCGGGAAAGTCCGCACTTGTTACTGGCGGCAGCCGCGGCATTGGCCTCATGATCGCCAGTGGCTTTATTGAAGCGGGCGCCAAGGTTGCGATCTCTTCACGCAAGTCCGATGTCTGCGACGCAGTCGCCGCCGAACTCGGCCCCAACTGTGTTTCGTTCCCCGCCGACCTTTCCACCGAAGCCGAATGCCTTCGCCTTGCGCGTGAAGTGGGCGAATGGTGCGACGGATCGCTCAACATTCTTGTGAACAATGCCGGCGCAACTTGGGGTGCCCCGTTCGACGACTTCGACGATGCCGCATGGGACAAAGTTCTCGACATCAACGTGAAGGGCGTTTTCCAACTCACACGCTTTCTTCATGCCGAACTCATCGCTGGCGCATCAGCACCCGATCCCGCACGTGTCATCAACATCGGTTCGGTCGACGGTATTCACGTGCCAACGCTGGAGACCTACTCGTACTCCGCCTCCAAGGCCGCGGTACATCAGCTCACACGAGTGCTCGCCAAGCGTCTCGCCGGCGAACACATCACCGTGAATGCAATTGCACCGGGTCCGTTCGAATCGAAGATGATGGCGGCAACACTCGAGAACTTCGGCGATTCCATCAAGGCATCAGTTCCGCTGCACCGAATCGGCGAGCCCTCCGATATGGCCGGCACTGCAATCTTCTTGTCGTCGAAAGCGGGCGCCTACATCACCGGCGCGGTCATTCCCGTCGACGGCGGACTACTGCTCTAGTCCTCGCCTGACTTAGGTCAGGAAGATGAACGACACAAGCATTGCGGCCACGAAGAGAACGGCCAAGATGCCAATGATTTTGGTGAGCATCCCGTTGCCCGGGTGCATGAGCCCGAAATCAACCACATCTTCACGACTGCGCTTAAGTCGGTATGCGTCGTTCTGCGGCGTACCGACCTTGGGAAGGTGGTGCTGCGGTTTCCGAGGTTTCTTTGTCTTCTTGTGGTTAGCCACGGCGAGACGATAGCCCCCTACGCTCAGGCCCATGACCGATCTCGGCCCCATGCCACCCACACCCGATATCGGTCCGGTCGCGGCCGACTGCGGAAGCCTGCAACCCATCGCTCCCAACGTGTGGGCCTGGATCGGAAATGGCACTGGCAACGTTGGCGTCGTGGTTGAAGACGATGGCATCACCGTGATCGACACGCTCTTGGCCCCTTCGGCGGCCCGTGCGCTGAACAACGAAATCGCCGATCGTTTCGGCCTACCCGTCAAACGCGTTGTCTACACAAGTAGCCATCTTGATTCAGTGGGTGGTTCGGCCGTGTTCTGGATGGCTGGTCGCTATGGCCGCACCCAAACCAATGTGCTGCTCGATCAGCCCGCCCCCATCCAGGCCTATAAGCGACTCTCACCTGCATGGGCTCACGATTACGACACCAACCCGCGCACCGCCGAGGTTCCGTTCTCCACGCGCCCGGTTTCTCACGTTGTCGATGCTTCTGCATGGCTGACCCCAGTTGTGCTCGCTCTCCCCGTGAGCGGTCAGCAATCCGAGAATCTCGTCGTGCTTGTCCCCTCGGCCGGTGTGATGTTCGCTGGCGCGTTCGTCACGATCGGCACCACACCCAACGCATGGGATGGCAATCCTTCGGTATGGGCTGACACCCTCGGTGAACTCGCCGACCAGGCGACCGTCATTGTCCCTGGCCATGGCCCCATCGGCGCACCACGACACCTTCAACTTCTGCAGGCGTATCTCTACGCGTGCGACGACGCTGGTGGCGATCCGGCACGTATCCCCGCGGGCCCATGGGATGAATGGTCAGGTCGCGATCTCGATGCGGTGAACGTTGAACGCGCAGCCCGAGTCGCCGTTGACGACTTCGATGTTCCCCGTACGATGCTCAAACGGCTGGGCATGGGGGACGACTGATGGATCAAGCAAAGAGCAATCGACCAGAGGAGTGGTCAAAGCCCGAGGTCGAGCAAGTTGCTGTTGCCGCCGCCACCGTTGTGCTCGTTCGCGACGCGTCTGAGGGAATCGAGGTTCTTCTTGCCCGACGCAATTCAAAGATCTACTTCGCCGGCGGCGCATGGGTATTCCCGGGCGGACGAATCGACGCCGACGATCACGGCCCCGATTTCGGCGGCGAACATTTCGATGAATCGCACGAAGACTTCCTCGATGTTGCCCGCCGAGCATGCGTGCGTGAAGCGGCCGAAGAAGCCGACGCACTTATCAACGCCGACGACCTTGTGTTCATGTCGCACTGGACTCCCCCGCTCGAAGCCCCCAAGCGATTCTCTACCTATTTCTTCATGGGTCCTGCTCCTACTGAAACGCTCACTGCCGACGGCGGCGAGATTCACGAGCTCGCATGGATGCGCCCAGCCGATGCAATGCGCCAGCGCAACGAAGGCCAGATCGAATTGATTCCGCCCACGTTCATCACGCTCGCACTGCTTGCACCCTTTGCAACTGCAACTGAAGCTCTCGCGCATTACCGCGACAACTCACCGGAATTCTTTGTCACGAAGTTCACTCGCAAAGACGGCTACAACATCGCGCTGTATGCGGGTGATGCGGGTTATGAGGTTGGCGATGCATCTGTGCCAGGCCCACGCAATCGACTTCTCATGGGCGAAGGCGATTGGGTCTACGAACGCGACGTGTAGTGCGCCGCGGCCAGAACTAACAGCCGCACATCCCGCCGCCACAACCGTGGCCACCAGCTCCTGGCATCGGTGCAGGCGCAGGCGCTGATGAACTCGAAGAACCACCCACCGTTGCGAAGACGCTCAGCAGTCGCCGCGACCCAGCGTGCCCATTTGGACATTCGATTGGGTCGGACGCTTCGGCCATTGGGCGACGCGCCTCAAACGTGTTGTCGCATTCGGGGCATTTGTAGTCATACGCCGGCATGAGCAGACCCTAGATCAATGCGGAACCATGCCGCCGTCGGCGAGGATGACCTGACCGGTGATGAAACTGCCAGCATCGGAGGCCAGCAACAGCGCCGGGCCCACCATTTCGTCGGCATGAGCAGCGCGCTTCATCGGTGAGGCCGCTGCCATTGAGGCCTGAGCCTCGGGAGAGTTCGCCCGGACCATGTCGGTGTCGACGGTGCCAGGAGCAAGGGCGTTGACGCGAATGTTCTTCTTTGCCAGACCACTGGCGAATGAACGGGTGAATGACATGAGCGCAGCTTTGGCTGCGGCATACATCGACACCTGCGGGCCCGCCAAAAACGCACCCGCACTAATCACATTGATGACCGACGCGTATTCGCTTTGTTCCAAATACGGAAGCGCCGCCTGAATCAGGAACATGGGGCCGCGAAGATTGACTTCGAACTGCTTGTCCCATGCCTCAGGAGTGAACTCACCAATCGGCATGGCCAAACCAGTTGCGGCGTTATTCACGACAATGTCGACGCCGCCAAACTTGGCAACGGTCGCTCCAACCAGCGCGCCTAACGCATCGATGTCGCCCATATGCGTTGGTACGCCAAGCGCCCGACCACCCCGAGCTGCGCCAGCGGCCAGCACGTTCAGATGCTTTTCGGTTTCTTCGCAGGCATCGGTTTTCCGGCTCGCGACCACGACATTGGCACCAGCACAAATAAGGCCTTCGGCAATAGCCCGGCCGATACCCCGAGTTCCGCCGGTGACAATGGCGGTGCGACCGGTGAGATCAAACAAAGCGTCGAATTTCTGCGAGTCCATGGCCCGAACCTAACCGGACAGGCAGGGTGCGAGGGTGCGGAATGGTAGAAACTCCTTATGACAGCACCGACCTACGCAAACGATCCCAATGGCATTCTCGGCACCGACATCCTGTTCGAGATCTCCGACAACGGCGTGGCCACGCTCACTCTCAATCGCCCCGATGCGGCGAACGCCATCACCCCCGATCAGCGGAACCTCACCATTTCGCTTATGGAAGGCGCGTCGAACGACCTGAACATTCGTTGCGTCATCATCACCGCCGCTGGCGAGCGTCACTTCTGCACCGGCGCAGACCTTCGCGTCTCGACCATCCCCGTGAAGCCTGGCCCGGCCGATGCTCCTGACAAGGTGCTTGGCGATGTTGGCCGCAACATCAAGCGCGGCGCTCAGCGTCTCATCGCTTCGATCATGGATTGCGAGAAGCCGGTCATCTGCGCAGTCAACGGAACGGCTGCTGGCATTGGCGCCCACATCGCATTCGCGTCCGATCTTGTGATCGCCGCCGACAACGCCAAGTTCATTGAAGTGTTCGTGCGTCGCGGCATCACCCCCGACGGTGGCGGCGCCTACATGCTCCCCCGCCTCATTGGTATGCAGAAGGCGAAGGAACTCATCTTCTTCGGTGACGATCTCAAAGCCGCCGAAGCCGAGCGCGTTGGTCTCGTGAACAAGGTTGTGCCGCAGGCCGAACTCATGACTGCTGCTGGCGAATGGGCGGGCCGTCTCGCCGAATCACCCACCCGCGCCATCATGCTGTCGAAGTGGCTTCTCAATCGCAGTCTGGACTCCAACCGCCACGGCGCGTTTGAAGATGAAGCATGGGCACAGGAAATGGCTTCCTACACCCAGGACTTCCAAGAAGGTGTCGCTGCGTTCAAGGAACGCCGCGACGTCGAATACCGCGGCTGGTAATTGCTGGTGTGCTTAGCCGGTGAACTTCGGACCAAGCACGAAACACGCACCGGCGCCGTAACGCTCGAAGACCGAACGCTCGCAGTAGGTGGCCTCGGGGTAATACGCGCCCATGGTGGCGCGGGCGGCGGCGTTTGATTGCGTCATCGGAATGTTCTGCACCGCTTTCGAGAAGGTCGCATTCGGAAGCATGTTGCGCAGAATCAGGTTTCCGTTGGGCTTCAACTCATCGGGAAGCGCTTCGCCGATGGGGCCAAACCACTTCAACCAGGTGGCATTGTCACGAGCGATCGAAGCGGCCGACGGCAGATCTTCATCGGCGCCGATCACGTACGTGTAGTAGCCCTGCGCATCGAGCGCGGTGACGTTGTCACGAGCGCATTCAACAACAGGTGCCGGCGTCACGAGAAGATTCGTGCACATCGACCAGTACCGCAGTTGCTGTTCGGGGTAGAGACCTTGGCCAGGCGTATCGGGATAGCTCGGTGCCAAACCACGAACGATGGCGAGTCGGCCTGGCTTCCACGAGGTCGTCGCGTAGACGTACTTATTGTCGGCGTTGGGGAACAAGCCGCCGCCGCCCGAGAACGAGAACTCAGGAACTTCGGCTGGCGGAATCGCGTCGGCAATGGCCTGCCCCATAATCAGCGCAGCGAGCGCAACGATCGCGGGTTCAGCGCCAAACGTGGTGCAACCAGTTTTGGTCGCGCCATTCACAGTGATCGAAGGAATCAGAACACCACCGCTCGGGCTGTTGGCGTCGAACGGCACGTACACGCGAATCAGCAGCCAACCAACACCAGGAATCGCGTCGATTTCACCGGCAACCGGTGAAGTGACCTGTGGAGTGTTCGTGACATTCACATTCACCGTGTAGTTACGCGGCGTACCCGTGAGCGACTGACCAGCAAGAAACGGATTGATACTTCCCGCATCGGGAACAATCGCCGTATCGCGCAGACCGCCGACGCTTGAACCGGTTTCGTTGTAGGAGTTGAACGACATGTACCGGGCGTAGGAGAACTCACCGGTAATGGTGACGACATCACCAAGAGAAAAGTTGGTCGGCATGGCCCAGTAGGTCGAGTTCGTGTCGGGATAGGCGACATTGGCGTCTTCCTGATTCACGATGATCGGGAATGCGCAGGTTGGGTTGATGATTGCCGGAGAGATCTGTGCGGACGCAGGCGTCGACACCGTTGCCAATCCAGCAAGTGTTCCGATCGAAAGAGCAACAGCGAGAAAACGCTTGAACAGCTTCATGACAATGGTTCTCCGGTCAGTGAGGAATGGAGCAGACGAGCAACGGTCTCGATCATTGCTTCGCGACTTGTACCGCGTTTCTCGAAACCCTCACGGTAGTTAGGGAGTCGATCGAGTGCAGCGAGCATTGCGCCAGCGGTTGCTTCCGCATCAATTGCTCCTGCGATTCGACCCACATCCTGCGCAGAACGCACTTTGGCGACCATCGCGGTCATGAATGGTGCGTTGTAGTCGCGCCGAACCTGACGGAAACGTTCATCGCGCTCATCGGCGCGAAGCAACAGCACCCGCAGTACCGCAGCGTTCTCATCCCAGAAGTCGGTGTAATCAGACACTGCTTGACGCGCGAGATCGAGGCCCGCGGGCCCCGACCAATCGCTTTCAAACTGCGTCTGAATGGGCGCAACCTTCTCGGGCAACTCAAGCGCCAATGCGAAGATCGCATCTTCAACATCGGCGAAGTACTGGTAAAAGGTCGCCGGCGAAGTACCGACTTCACGAGCAACATCCATTGCCTTGACATCAAGTGCACCCTGTTCGCGCAGAAGCGCAGCAGTGGCGTCGAGGATGCGGCGGCGCGTTTGCAGCGCCCGCTCCCCAATTACTCGACCGTCAGTGGCGGTGGTGTCGCTCATGTGTACCGAACGCCGATCAGGTGCCGTGGACCGGGAACGGAGCAGGTGCAGCCTTCACAAGATCGTCGACAACCGAACCGATTTCGGCGGGATCCCACTTCGCGCCCTTGTCGAACTCGGCGCCGACCTGCCAACCATCAGCAAGGCTGATGAGGCCACCGGCGCATTCGAAGACGCGACCAGACACGTTGCAGTCACCGCTACCGAGCCACACCACGAGTGGGCTGATGTTGGCTGGGTCCATGGCGTCGAAACCGGTTTCGGGCTTGGCCATCATTTCGGCGAAGGCTTCTTCAGTCATGCGGCTTCGGGCCGAAGGTGCAATCGAGTTCGCATTCACACCAATGCGACCGAGTTCGGCAGCAATGTTGATGGTGAAAGTCGCGATACCGGCCTTGGCTGCTGAGTAGTTCGTCTGAGCAATCGAACCATGCAGACCAGCGCCGGACGACGTGGTGACCACGCGACCCTCACGAGGACGGCCAGCTTTTGATTCGGCTCGCCAGTAATCAACCGCATGCTTCACCGGGCAGAACGTGCCACGGAGATGCACACGAATGACGGCGTCCCACTCATCGACACTCATGTTCACGAACATGCGATCGCGCACGATGCCCGCGTTGGTCACAACGGTGTCGAGACCACCAAAGGTGTCGATGGCGCTCTGCACAAGACGGCCGGCGCCATCCCAATCGGCAATGTCATCGCCGTTGGTGATGGCCTCGCCACCATTGGCACGAATGAGATCAACGACTTCTTGCGCTGGGCTCATGTCGTTTCCGTCGCCCTGCAGCGATGCGCCGACATCATTCACCACAACCTTGGCGCCTTCAGCGGCGAATGCGAGTGCGTGTTCACGGCCAAGGCCACGACCAGCACCGGTGATGATGACAACACGTCCGTCACAAATACCCATTGCTTATTTCTCCTTCTGAGGTTGGAAATACATCATCGTTCCCACGCTTTTTCGGCTTCGGCTGCGGCGGGGGCCAGCGCTCGCTTGTCGATCTTCGACATTGCCGTGAGCGGTAATTCATCCAGAAGCACAAGTGCATCAGGGGCCTTGTACGAAGCAAGTCGTTCGTTGCACCAAGCTCGCAGTTGTTCAAGCGTTGGAGGGTGCGACGCATCGGCAGGCACAACAAACGCCACACCGATTTCGCCGAGAACAGGTGCAGCCGTACCTGTGACCGCAACGCGATCAACAAGATCGTGCTGCCCGAGGTGATTTTCCACTTCGATTGGGTAGACGTTGTACCCGCCACGGATGTACATCTCGGTGCTGCGCCCGGCTAAGTGAAGATCGCCGCGAGCGTCGAGGAAACCAAGGTCGCCCGTAAGCAACCAACCGTCTTCATCGATTGCATCGGCAGTGAGTTCTGGTTCTTGCCAGTACCCGCGCATCATTGCCCGACTGCGCAAGCACACCGTTCCAACTTCGGTCTCGCCGGAGTCAGTCGCCACAACAACACGGCCGCGACCATCGTCCAGGCGCAATTCCATTTCCACGCCGGCACCGGGTGTTCCAACGGTGTTGCAAATGACATCGTCGGGATCGTCGAGCGATGTCCCGGTAGAGACGCACGCCTCAGTACTCGTGTAGCGAACAACGACGGGCGAATTGAATCGATCGCGCATGGCGTCGACCATTTCCGGCGGAATGCGCGCTGCGCCCGAGGAAACGATTCGCAATGACGAGGTATCAGTAGTTGCCAGTTCAGGGAGCGCCAACATCATCTGCCACTGAGCAGGAACGCCTTGGCCGACAGTGACTCGTTCCTCTTCAATGAGCTTGAGTGCACCAACCGCTGTCCATGGCGTTGGGCAAATAACGGTGGTGATGACGTGCATCAGTTCATCCCACACACGAGTCATGTACCCAACGTGAGCGAATGGGAGTGGCGACAGACGACGATCGCCCACTGCCGAAAGCGGCCCAGCAGCCCGAGTCATGGCCCGCAGACACGCGTGATCGAACATGGCACCCTTGGGCTTGCCCGTGGTGCCGGATGTCCACACGATGGCGAGAAGATCGGTATCGACGATTGTTGGTCGAGCGGTAAACGGTTCGTCGTTGTAGGCGTCGCGAAGTTCTTCGACCGACAAGACGGTCACCGCCGGATCGTTCACGACGAGTGCGTCAGTAATGATCACCTTGGGTGAGGATTTGGCGATGATGTGCTCGATCTCCGCTGGCCCAAGCTTCGGATTCATGCCACTGGCAACTGCGCCAAGCCGCACTACCCCTTGGTATGCGACTGCATACTCAATCGACGACGGCAACGAAATGCCGACCACATCGCCCTGCACAACGCCCATTGTCGCGAGCCTCGTCGCGACTCCATCGGCAGCTCGCTCCCATTCCGCAAATGTCATACGGGCCCGATCACCAGCTGGACCGTTGCCGTCAACGAACGCTTCAACATCGCCGCACAGAGCCACTACCGCGTCGAAAAGTTCGAGCAGATTGGCGTAGTCGCCAGTGAACGGAGCGGCTGGTAACGGCACGGCTGTCAGGCTCCGTTGCCTGATTCGAGCTTTGCCATTTCAGCGCGACCCATCTCGCGAAGTTCAACCTTCACGACCTTGCCACTGGCATTGGTGGGAAGCACCTCAACAATGCGGAAATGACGCGGAACCTTGAAGTTCGCCATCGCTTCACGGGCCCAGGTGCTCAGCGCCGCAACATCGATCGTGACCCCATCGCGAGGAACAACAAATGCCATACCGACTTCGCCCATGCGTTCGTCGGGCACACCAACAACCGCTACCTGAGCGATGCCTTCATAGGCCATCAGCAGGTTTTCGATCTCGGCCGGATAGGCATTGAAACCACCGACAATGAACATGTCCTTGGTGCGATCAGTAATGCGCACATAGCCACGGTCATCCATGATTCCGACATCGCCGGTATGCAGCCAACCGTCAGCATCAATCGTTTCAGCAGTGGCTTCGGGATTATCGAGATAACCGAGCATCACGTTGTAACCGCGACAAACGATTTCGCCAGCTTCGCCGCGCGAAAGTTCATTGTTGTTCTCGTCGACGATGCGAACTTCGGTGTCGGGAATGGCACGGCCCGACGTGAGCGCAATCGTTTCCGGATCGTCTTCGGGACGGCACATGGTGACTGTGCCGGTCGCTTCAGTAAGCCCGTAGGCAGTGATGATGTTCTTGAAGGTGAGCTCGTCACGCATGCGTTCAATCATCGACACTGGAATTGCCGCGGCACCAGTAACGGCAACACGAAGCGAAGAAAGATCAAAGGAATCGCGGTTCGGGTCGTTGAGTATCGAAAGGAACAATGTGGGCGGCCCAGGCAACATCGACACCTTTTCGG
The DNA here is from genome assembly GCA_030830565.1 of Acidimicrobiales bacterium. GTDB lineage: Bacteria > Actinomycetota > Acidimicrobiia > Acidimicrobiales > Acidimicrobilacustridaceae > Acidimicrobilacustris. The sequence goes on along the minus strand of JAURMR010000001.1, from coordinate 57,100 downwards.
CAGCAATGCGAGCCAACACCTTCTGCACATCGAACACGGGCTCGGGAATCATCGTTGCGCCCTTGAGGAAACTGGCGATGATGCCGGACTTGTAACCAAAGGTGTGGAAGAACGGATTCACAATGAGGTAGCGGTCGCCTTCGGCAAGGCCAACGACATCGGCCCAGACTTCAAACACTCGAAGCGTTTGTGCATGCGTGACCATGACGCCCTTGGGCTTACCCGTGGTTCCCGAGGTGAACACGAGATCGCACAGATCATCGGGGCTGGTTTCGTTCACACGAGCATCAACCGATTCAACGGGCACCCCGGCGCCCGCATTGAGATAGTCCTGCCATGAGGTCGTGCCTTCAGGAGCATCGCCCTTAATGACGACAATGCGACAGTTCTCTTCAATACCTGTGCCCGCCAACATGCCGACGTAGTCGTTGCCGAGGAAACCGTTGACGCACAGCAGGACTTTGGCGCCCGAACGACGAATGATGTCGGCGGCTTCCATTCCCTTATATCTGGTGTTCAACGGCACCAGCACCGCTCCAGCCATCACGGCGCCAAGGCCCGAAATGACCCACTCGGCAATATTCGGCGCCCAAATGGCGACCTTGTCGCCCTTCTCGACCCCAGCGGCAATATGGGCCCGGGCCGAATCGATGATGCGATCCCGCAACGCCGGGAAGGTCAGCCGGAGCTCGCCATCGACCAATGCCTCGACTTTCGGGAATCGGTCCCCCGACGCCAGTATCAGCCGGCCAATGGTTCCCCAGTTCTCATCTGCTCGCATGGGGCATGACACTAGCGATTCCCGTCCCCACCCATCTGACGGAGTGTCAGAACCGGAGGTCGGGTATCTTGGCGAATGACTCAAAACGTTGTTAAACCCCGAATCACGCCTCGGTCGGCAACTGCCCTTCTGACAAGCGGCTCGATGCTGGCTCTTGGCGGTGGTGCCGGAGTGCTCGGCGCCGTGCTCCTCGCCTCCCCCGCCGGAGCATCAACCTTCACCGTTGCCAACACGAATAACACCGGAATCGGCTCGCTTGCTTTGGCGATCGTCGAGGCCAACGCATCACCTGGCGCCGACACCATCGAATTCGCTCCCGACGTAACGGGGATGATCAACCTCATCAATGATCTTCCTGACATCACCGACAGCCTCACCATTCGTGGACCAGGTTCAGCAGCACTCACGATTTCGGGCAACACGCTCTATCACGCGTTCACGATCGCAACTGGTGGAAGCGGCGGCGTCACCATTAGCGGCCTCACAATTGACGGCAGCGATACAAGATGGACTGGCGAATCAAGCGGCGGCGCTATCGCAGTTACCGATACCGCTTTGACTCTCGACGACGTCACGCTCACGAATAATCAGGCGAAACCGACTTCAGCTCAAGCGTTCGGCGGCGGTCTCGGAGTCAACAATGAGCCAGGAACCGGCGACGTCGTCATTACAAACTCGGTGATGACAAACAATGTCGTAGTGAGCACGCCCGGCGGTGGGCCAGACGGTGAACCACTTGGAGGCGGAGGCGCATGGATTACCGCCGACAACATCACCGTCATAAATTCAAAATTCAGCGAAAATCAGGCCGATGTAGGGGCGGGGATTTTTGCGGTCGCAAGAGAGTCGCTCACCCTCACCGCGCTCACCGTTTCAAACAACAACGCCACCGAAATAGGTGGCGGCCTTGTTGCAGGAGGGTCAAACGTTGCGATCTCCGACTCAGTCGTCTCAGGAAACCAGGCACCGGAGGGAATCATTGGGGGCGCATACGTCGCTTCGATCGGCGGGCCAAACGCCGGCACGGTCAGTGTCACCAACACTCGAATTTCCGACAACACGTCAGCCTTGGTAGGCGGCGCATTCATCGCTGGATTTATGGAGGATTTCAACACATCGCTTGATCGAGTCACCGTCACAGGCAATGTCGCCACCGACCCGCCCGACCCATCGAGTCTCTACTCCGGCGTTGGAGGCCTCTTGCTGTTCGGATCGGCGGAAATTTCTAACTCGACCATTTCCAACAACACCGGCACAGGCATGACCCTCAGTTCCGGATCTCGGATGACACCCGTATCCACAGCCGGGATTGATCCAATGATCAATGTGCCGAACGATTCGAACGTCAACATTTCGAACACGACAATCAGTGGCAATTCCGCAGAAGGGGTCTTTGCTCTGACCTACACCGCCGGATGCGGCACAGTATCGACTGCTTCGTCAGTTTCCGTCTGCGCGAGTTCGCTCTCACCGCAAACCCCCGAAGCGAATCTGGTTGAACTCGTACTCACACACGTTTTGGCTGCCGACAACGGCGGTGAGGATGTCGCCGCCCCGGCATTCTCATTGTTCTCACTCATCGAGAGGCCGAACGCTGCAGTCTTCGCTGGTTATGGCACCCAGTTCGGCGTTGACCCTGGACTGCTTCCGGTTGAGAGCGTGAGCGACACCGTCTCAGTCGTGCCGCTGTCGATCGGTAGCGCGGCGTGGAACGCAGGCTGGCCTGACTTCACTCCGCCGCCCGCTACCGACCAGCGCGGCCTGCCCCGAGTCGTCGACATCATCGATATCGGTGCCTACGAAGTGCAGGAAGCCGTCCTGGTGCCCAAGTTCACGGGTTGAGTTTCTAAGCAGACTCACGGCAGATCTCAGGCCGAACCCCGAGCGTTGGTAGGTTGCCCCCCATGGCTTCCCACCCGCTTTCAGAAGGTCTCACCGCAGTGCTGTTCGACGTCACCGATGGTGTTGGCGTCATCACGCTGAACCGGCCCGATAAGTACAACTCTTGCGACCTTGCGCTCGTCACGGAACTTGAGCATCTCTACAAAGAGATTCGTTACGACGACACCGTCAAGGTTGTTGTTCTCACCGGCGCTGGCGACAAAGCGTTCTGCACAGGCATTGACCGCGACTTCGCGATGGACAACCGTCAGCCTGATTCACCGTTCATGATGGACGATCCAATGTTGAAGCTCGGCCCGAAACAGGCCGACCTGTGGAAGCCGGTGATCACTGCGGTGAACGGCATGTGCGGCGGCGGCGCGTTCTATGCACTCGGCGAAAGCGAGTTCATCATCGCCGCCGAACACGCAACCTTCTTCGATCCGCACACCACCTACGGAATGGCCGCTTGTTTCGAGCCCATGTTCATGTTCGACCAAATGCCGTGGGGCGAACTCGTACGCATGTCGCTCATGGGCAACTACGAACGAATCTCCGCCCAAACCGCACACGGTTGGGGAATGGTGAGCGAAGTCGTTCCTGGCGATCAACTACTCGACCACACGATGGAAATTGCGTCGAAGCTCGCATCACTTCCGCAGATCGCCGTGCAAGGCACGATGCGCGCGCTTTGGGCTCGTCGCAATATGCCTCGCACGCAGGCCATCGCAACCGCCAACCACTTGGTGGAAATCGGCAACCGCCCCGAAGCACTGGCTGAAGGCCAGGCCTTCTTCAAGAGCGGCGTTCGTGTGACGCCGACGATCCGCTGAGTCGACATACGTCGCGACGATGACATTCGAACTCACGGGACTCGCCAGCAAGGTTGCGATCGTCACTGGCGCAGGACGCATGCGTTCGATCGGCCGACCCATTGCCGTCGAGTTTGCGCGCGCCGGTTGCGATGTCGTGATCACCGGAACGGGTCGTGCTCCGGCCGACTATCCCGCCGATGAGCAAGCCGCCGGTTGGCGCGATATCGAATCGGTTGCCGATGAAATCCGTGCGCTTGGCCAGCGTTGCGTTCCAGTTGTCAGCGACATTGCCGATGCTGACGCTGTCGATGCGCTCGTTGCTCAGACGATTGCAGAGTTCGGTCGCCTCGACATCGTCGTGAATAACGCTGGCGCCGCCCGTGGACCAGACCGATTCAATGTCGTCGACCTTGATCCCGCCGAATGGCGCAAAGTCATTGACGTGAATCTCAATGGCACGTTCTTGTTGAGTCGTGCTGCCGCCCGCCATTGGCTTGCTCTTGAACAACCCGGCTGCATCGTCAACATTTCAAGTGTTGGCGGAAAGATTGCCGGCCCTGGCACGGCGGCGTATTCCGCAAGCAAAGCAGCCATCCATGCACTCGGCGCCGCTATGGCCGCCGAACTCGGACCGAACGGCATTCGAGTGAATGCCATCTGCCCCGGCATCGTCGACACCAGCCGACTCGATGACATCGACCGCGGTGAGAACTGGGAACGCCTGCGCCACATCATCCCCATGCGTCGCCACGGCACCGGCGAGGACATCGCCAACATGTGCGTGTATTTGTGCAGCGATCAGGGTTCGTGGATTACCGGCCAGGCCATCAATGTCGACGGCGGACAGCTGACGATTCGTTAATCAGGTGTTGAAGTCGCAATCGGGTCAACTCAGACCGACGAGGCCTTCACGTCTGGGCAACTCGTTTTTGCTGTCGTCACGAGATCGTTCCACGCGTCCTTGACGCTCTGACTTTCTGACTGCAACTTGTCGAGATAGTCGGTGGAAATCTGCGGGGACTGCAACGTGTCGCCCAATGTGGTGAGCGCATCTTGCAACCCCTCCACCTTGGGCTTCAGCAGCGAGTCCGCCGACGATGCGAGATCCTTCGCTGCTGCACTGATGCCTTTCACAGCGGTATCGAGTCCACTCACACCGCTCGGCGTAATGGAGATGCCGTTCAACGTGTTGAAAGAATCGACGACCTTCTGCCATGACTCGCAGTACTTCGCCTCGGAGGATTTTGAACTCGAGGAGGAACAACCCGCTGCGAGCGAAACGACTGCAACAACCGCGACGAGTGCGATCGATGCTCGTTTGAGTGGGGACTTCGTCATGATGGTTCCTCCAAAGGGTTCGAACGAGTGTGGCACTGATCAGCCCCAGTGCGTCGGCACGGTGTCTCCCGATACATACAACGGATGTCCGGGATGTCCCGCTTTCGTGAGTCGAAGCACATGCAGTTCGATACCCGCTTCCGTCAACAGGCCCCGCACCGCATTGCCCCTGTCCTGCAACTCTCCATGGGTTCCCCACGCGGCAATGACGAGATCGGCGTTCTTGGCGGCGTTCAAGATTGCCTCGTCATTTTCGGGACCAACCGGATCTTTTGTCGTTCGAAGTCCCGCAGGGTTCGTAGACCGAAACGCGAAGATATTCGTTGTCACCATCGACCCATATCCCCACGCCTGTGCGAATCCCACACAGCGACGATTTGTGGGATCAAGTTGGAACGCATCAGCGGTCGACGGATTCAACATGAGGAAGTTCACAGTTGGCAGCGAGGACGCCCAAGTGCGGGTTAGCAGATACCTGTGGACGCGATCGTGACTGAACGTCGCAGAAGCTTCGCCCCAATTTCCTCGTGAAGTTTCGGTGATGTTTGATCCGGCGATGTCTCACAACGTATTCCCTCTCCCCCATTTGAAGTCAGACCCGGAGCTCCTCGGAAAGATCTGAGTCTCGACCCGATCGGGGACGCTTGACCGACTCCACCCCTTGGGCGAGTGCACGGTGAATTCGGCCTGATCAGAAAGCTCCATGCGATAACCGGGTTTATGGAACTCCCGATGATGCGTGCCGCAGAGCAACACCATTCGGTCGACATCGGTTCGGCCACCGTTGATCCAGTGATCGATGTGATGCACATCGCAATGTTTGGGTTTTGTTCGACACCCAGGTGCTCGGCAATGTCGGTCGCGAGCGACAATCGCTCTTCGTTGCGATGCCGTCGCTGTTCGGACTTCGCGACCCAAGTTCAACATCTTGGAACCTGCCATGAGCACCCGTTGCACAACCGAATCGCAGGTGAGCGTTGCCAGCGCAGTTGCATCGAGTTCGGAACCATCAGCAGTCACCGCATCGCCGTGACGATGCAGTGCGTCGGTGAACCATGCAGTTTCCGCAGCTGACCAGCCACGAGCCTCGGCCGCGCGTTCGAGACCTGCTTTTGAGCGCACGCCCGACCCCCTCAAAGCCGACGCACGCAACTCGGCAATGTCGACCACGAGCGAAACGTGCGGAACAAATCGACCCGACTCTCCTGCGCCTTCACGATGAGACAGTGCGAACTTGCACACTTCGACTAACGCGTCGGCATTGCGCTTACCCAGTGAGCGCGGCTCGCCGATGAACTCGCCGTTCTCGTCGACAGAATCCGGAACATCGAAGACTCGCAACGCAGCTTCAACAATGGCTGCTTCGGTGCGATTCAGTTGACCCTGCACCACCACACGACCATCGAGCAGTGAATCGAGGTACACACCCGATGGTCGTTCGGAAAAGTCTTCGGCACCATCTGCTGCTTCGGCGCACCTCACCCACTGACGCATGGCGACTTCGGTTTGGGCAACATCGAGCGGCGCCAGCACACGAACGACCTCGGGAGACTGCTGAGCAAACTCTGTGACGAAGCGGGCCGGTACAGCGGCAATGACAACGTCGACCTGTGTGCCGCTCAGCGCGCCAGACTTCCAAGCCTCGAGAACTTCCGGCCACGACTCGAGCCGGTCAGCCCGACGAGCCAGATGCGTTGCCTCTCGGCGCGACAATCCACACGCATCGACGAGCCATGCGCGTAACGAACCCGCACATTCGTCGCGCCACAGTTGGTTGCGATTGAACCGAACTTCGGCCTCGGTGATCAGTGCAGAGAGAAAGTCGATCTGAGACCGCAGGCCCACCAGTACGCCGGCATCGGTGGGAACACCACACGTATCGATTGATGCAACCGCATTCGCCAACTGAGCAAACGCGATATCGAACGAGACATAGCCCGACGCAACAAGCCCAGAGGTAACCGACCCCGAAGCAGCGGGCGCCAACGCAAAATCAGTCGACACGGACCCGAACGAAACTGTGGCATCGCTCCATGGACCCGCTGTCGCGTTTGCAGTTTCGATGGCAGGCCCAGTCGCAGTCTCGAACATGTGTTCGATAGTACGGACTCGGGCCGTCTGCGTGAATAGGCCATTCGGCCCATTCTGGAAAGGTGCCGCTGCAAACGAATCCGACTGACGCGCCCACACCGCCAACCTCACGCCCAACTCCCCAACTTCTCTCCCGACCCGTTCCCGCGACACGCGCATCACTACCGTCCCGCCCATGCGTCTTCCCACCTTCACGCCGTCGCCCAACGGAGATTGGTCTCCAAACCTGCCCGTCCTCAATCGATTGCGTTTGCGTTGGGTCGTCCTTGTGCAGCTCGTCGTCACAGTGCTCATGGTCGGCATGATCTGGACGGTTCACGTTGTCCACTACGACCTCTTCCCGCTCGTCGGCGCAGATTCGTGGGATGCCTACGAACACGCCCATGTCGACCGAATCGGAAAGGTGCTGTTCGGCCCATGGTTGATCGAGGGACTGTGCGTGCTCGTGCTGCTGCTCGCGCATCCGAAGCGCATGCGCATCGCCGCCCTCATCAGCGCATTCCTGATGCTGTTCATCCTCATCGACACTGCAGCATTCTCCGCACCGGCGCATGGAGTGCTGCTGAATCACTGGGACCAGCAGACCTATGACGAACTCATGACTGTGAACCTCATCCGAGCCTGGTTGTGGACAGCAAAGGGTGCCGTTGCGGTGTGGATGATGGTCGAAGTCATGCGCACGCGCATCGCTTCAGACGACTAAACCGAGCTCCGAGCGCTTCACGACTCGACATACGGGTTGTTCAGCAATGTCGGCGTGGAGCCAGCGGAAAAACATCACGCCAACGCGATGCCCGCTGGTATCCAGCCAATTCGGCGCCCCGGGATCCCCGTCGGAAACCACGATGCGAACCGAACCGTTTGCATTGGCGACAGCTTCCAGGTTGTTGATGTTCGAACGTCGATCGGGGAAGCACTGATACCAGCGATCGCATAACTGCAATGCCCAATACGAAGTTTGCGGCGGGACAAAGTCGACAACGACAACTTCGTCCTCTGCCATCTTCCACCAGGTGTAGGAATAGATGACGTCAGGGTTCGGAATCGCAGCGACGATGTCATCGCAGGTCTGGCGCACGAACTCGTTAGGGAACTCTCGTCGTTCTGGCGTCCACAACTGATTGAGTTGTGCATTCCATCGAAGCGACTTGGCTGCGTTGGAGACTCGCGCCGACATTTCCGCGCTTCCCATGAGGCGGGCTTGTGCTGTTCCCGGTGCCGTGCCACCTGCACCTGCATCAATGCGTTCAATTGACCAAGAACCACGAGATTGCGTTACGCGATCGTGAAAGTACTGACGAACAATGATGCGCGCTGCCTCGGGATGACTGAACTCCCAAACAAATGTGCCGTCTGCATTGATGATGTCGTCGACGTCGACCGATGCAACAACTGCTGACGCGCCGCCTGCTCCGGCACCGGCGTAGACGGTGATACCGACATAGGTCGCGTCACCACGCACACCCGCAACGCTGTACATCGTGTCGGGTCGAACAGCGGCAACGTCGTAGTCAATATCGGGTCCGGCTGCTCCTACAAACCGCACACCATCGAGCATCGTGAGAAACGATGGATGATCGGGGTCAAGCGTGAGAGTCGTGCTCTGCGTAACGGCCGTGAGCATGCGCATCACATAGAGGTTTCCGTCGGCCCGTTCGCGATCATTCAGCTGATCAGGGTCGCCCTCGATCCGCGATACCGCGAATTCGAGAGCGTCCGAGATCTCCACCCATGCGTCCCAAGAACCCACCAACGCAGTTTAGATCAAAGATTTCGCCCTACAGGAGAAGCGCTGACCCGCCACTGAGGACACATAAACCGGACCCGCTTCTTCGCCTGCTGATCCGGCAATGCAACTCCAAACAGAGGTATTCTTCCCATCGACCAAATGATTCGTAGACGAATGAACGGATAGTCCCCCAATGAAGCCAGACACCATTTTGAAGGGCTGCCTCATTGCAGCAGCCATGATCAGCCTCGTCCTAAGCATCATCATCTACTTCGGCGCCGGCGACGATGTCCTCGGGCGCCTCAATGGCATCTACGTCGGAGTTTGGGTGCCGTCGATTCTCTCGCTCGGCGCACTCCTGCTGGTTGCACGAAAGACTGATTCATGACCGAAATCGGGCTCTTCATCGCCGGTGGCCTCGTCACCCTCATCGTCTTCGTCGGCCTGTTGCTCTACGGAATGATGTCGTTCAACCAGTGGTCGAAGGACGATCACAAATCGGGTGGCAACTGATCAGACTTGGTGTCGAGGCGCCGCTTGGCTCCTCGACACCATCCATGCCACCCAAATAAACAAGAACTGGAATGGCAAGCGGGCCCAGGACACGAATCGTTCGGAGAACGAACGGTCGCTCCAATCCCAGACCATGTAGAGGTTGGCGGGGTACACGGCGATCAGCAGCACGATCGCTGCAAGTGCGCCCACTCGGCGAGTACGGCGGATCAGCACAAGCGGTCCGATGACAAGTTCAGCGACGCCACTGGCATAGGTCCAGAAACGCTCCGACGGCCACAGCCAAGGCGGAACGATGGCGTCGAAGAAGCTCGGTGTAACGAAATGCATAACGCCAGCGACAGTGAGGAAGAGGCCTAGCGCAATAGCAACGGGCCCCCAGAGCGGTGAATCGGCAACGACATGGGTCTCACGCGACTTTGGCTTCCTGCGAATCGCACCGATCGGTCGATGAACATCTGCGGCGTCGTCAACCATGCGCCAAGCGTAGGACCGAGCCTTCGAAATCATCTGACCAGAGCCAGATTCTCCTGAGGAATCGGGCCCCCTCTCCCGGCACCACTACATTGCAGAACGTGACAACCACAGAACGAATTCCTGCGGTCGAGGGGTGGTTCACCACCTCCGAGCCCTACACCCTCATTGGCGCCAAATGCACTGCATGCGGAACCGTTGTGTTCCCGCCCCGGTCTGGCTCTTGCCCCAGCCCCGATTGCGATGGCACCGAGCTCGAGCCCACTCCCCTTTCCCGCAAAGGAAAGGTGTGGTCCTACACCGAGAACCATTACGCACCGCCGCCCCCGTATGTGGCTGCCGAACCGTTCGAGCCCTATGCGCTTGCTGCCGTTGAGCTCGAAGCCGAGGGCATCGTGATTCTTGGGCAGGTCGCGAAGGGCGTGATGGCCGCTGACCTTTCTATTGGTCAGGAAGTCGAAGTCGATCTGCAGGTGCTCTACCGCGATGCCGATGGTGTCGACCACTGGATCTGGACATGGGCACCCTCCGCCCCGAAAGGCAGCGCGTGATGGCGACTGAACGTGATCTCGTTGTTCTCGGTGCAGGTATGCACCCGTGGGGCAAGTGGGGAAAGAACTTCGTCGAGTACGGACTCGTTGCCGCCAAGGCTGCGCTTGCCGATGCCGATGTTGCTTGGCGTGACATTGAATTCGTCGCCGGTGCCGACACCATTCGTAACGGCTACCCCGGCTTTGTTGCTGGCTCCACGTTCTCCCAAGCAATGGGCTGGACAGGCGCACAGATTTCTTCTTCATACGCCGCATGCGCATCGGGCGCACAGGCCATGCAGTCAGCACGCGCGCAGATCCTTGCCGGCTTTGCCGATGTCGCAATGGTCATCGGTGCTGACACCACGCCGAAGGGTTTCTTTGCTCCAGTTGGTGGCGAGCGCAAGGAAGATCCCGATTGGCAGCGCTTCCATCTTCTCGGCGCAACCAACCCCGCGTTCTTTGCGTTGAACGCTCGCCGTCGCATCGATGTGTTCGGCGACACCGTCGAAGACTTCGCCATGGTGAAGGTCAAGAATTCCAAGGCTGGCGTGGCCAACCCCTATGCGCGTTTCCGTAAAGAGTTCACGCTTGACGACTTTGCCGGTTCGCCGATCGTTTCCGACCCCCTGCGTCTTCTCGACATTTGCGCAACCTCCGACGGCGCAGCGGCAGTCATCATCTGCACTCCGGAGTACGCCATGAAGAAGCTCGGCACGCTTGAAGGCACCGTGCGCATTCGTGCGGTCGCCAACACCACGCCGACGTACCCGCAGATTCGACTCGAACTTCCCGACATTGCCACTGACTCCAACGCCGTTGTGCAAGCGCCTGCCCTTGGTTTCAAAGATTCGATTGCGCACAACGCGTACGAACAGGCTGGGCTTGGTCCGGAAGATGTTTCGTGTGCAGAGGTGTACGACCTTTCCACCGCGCTCGAACTCGACTGGTACGAGAACCTCGGCTTCTGCGCCGAAGGCGAAGGCGCACGACTTGTGCGTGATGGCGTCACCGCACTCGGCGGTTCGAAGCCCGTCAACGCATCGGGTGGCTTGTCGTCATTCGGCGAAGCAATTCCCGCACAAGCCATTGCCCAGGTTTGCGAACTCACCTGGCAGCTGCAAGGGCGTAGCGATGGCCATCAGGTCGAAAACGCCAAGGTTGGACTCGCAATCAACCAGGGCCTCTTCGGTCATGGTTCTTGCACGATCCTGTCTGTCTGACCACGACGCTCGGGAGCACCTCGAGCACACTGACAACCGTTTGATCCGAACATCGGGCCACCCTCCGGGGTGGCCCGATGTCGATTCTCCGATCAGTCGTGGATGATCAACGAGGACTGAAAACGCGCCGCATCGCACTGGAAGAGCGCGCGTACCTCACGAGTGACGCCGTTTGCATCGACATAGGTACCAATCACACGTTCCTGTTCGTTGCACTTGCGGAAGACATCAAGCTGCGGCTCAGGGGCGTCTTGCCAATCGAAATAGCCGTACCCATCGAAACATTCGGTCGTGCAGTACTCAATCGTGGTTGAACGAACGGGCACAACACCGATCTGAGCGCGAGGCTCGGTTGGTCCATCGACAAGCAGGCCCAAAGTGAAGGTCGCGTCACCGCCGCCGTCTTCAATGCGCAATGGGCGCAACACTGCTTCACCACTCACACGATTCGGAGCAACGACTTCGGCCTGCAACCCAGCAGGAGGTTCGTCATCGGGCGGGGTAAGGCCCCACTGCGAGGGATCGACGTCGCTGATTGCCAAACGAATGGGGACGTCGAGCATGTCCACCACCACAAGGCGGTTACCAACACCTGCGGCGCGTTCCTTTTCCGCCGCCTTCGCTGCCGAATCATCGTTACCCCTGCGCCCCAGCATGAGTGCGCCTGTCAACACGACAACGAAAAGAAGCAAGAGCACTGCAATTCCCACACCACCAAATTTGCGACGGTTCATCGGGGCTCCTCCACCACCAGACGTTAGTGACTCCACAACGCCTGAAACCGTTCACACCATGGCATCGCGACCGCCATCGGTGGGCCGATAACCTCGGCGAGTCCGTTCGCTCGCTTTGAGCGCAGTTCCGAGGAGTCCCCCATGGCCGAGGCCTACATCATCGACGCAGTCCGCACCCCAGTTGGTCGTCGCGGCGGCGGTTTGTCGACTGTGCACCCCGCCGATCTCGGCGCTGCCCCCATCGTTGAACTCTTTAATCGAGTCGATGTTGATCCCGCCCTTGTCGACGATGTCATCTACGGATGTGTCGACACCATCGGTGGCCAGGCTGGCGATATCGCGAGAACCGCATGGCTCGTTGCCGGAATGCCCCAACACGTGCCCGGCACCACCATCGACCGCCAGTGCGGTTCCTCGCAGCAAGCCGTGCACTTTGCCGCACAGGGAGTCATGAGTGGAACGCAAGACCTCGTTGTTGCTGGCGGCGTGCAGCAGATGTCGCAGATTCCGATCAGCTCGGCGATGCTCGTTGCCGAACCATTCGGTTTCACTGATCCATTCACTGGTTCCACCGGATGGGTGGCTCGTTACGGCGCTGGCGAAGTGTCGCAGTTCAATAGCGCCGAAATGATCGCCGAGAAGTGGGATATCAGCCGCGACCACATGGAAGCGTTCGCTGTTGAATCACACGAACGTGCCATTCGTGCTCGCGCTGAGGGTCGTTTCGAAAACGAAATTTTCGAATTCAACGGCATCAGCGCCGATGAAGGTCCCCGTGAACCGAACTGGGAAAAGATCCGCTCGTTGCAGACGCTCACCGAAGGTGGCCGAGTAACGGCCGCTTGTGCCTCGCAGATTTCTGATGCGGCCGCCGCGATGCTCATCGCCGGTGAAGACGCCGTGAAGCGTCACGGACTCAAGCCCCGTGCACGCATTCATCACATTTCGGTACTCGCCGACGATCCGATCTACATGCTCACTGCACCGATCCCAGCAACCAAGCGTGCGCTCGAAAAGACTGGCCTCACCATGGCCGATATCGATCTCGTTGAAATCAACGAAGCATTCGCGAGTGTTGTGCTCGCATGGCAGAAGGAACTCGACGCTGATCTCTCGAAGGTCAACGTGAATGGCGGCGCCATCGCTCTTGGTCACCCACTCGGCGCTACCGGTGTTCGCCTGATGACCACGATGCTCAACGAACTCGAGCGCACCGGCGGCCGTTACGGACTGCAAACCATGTGTGAAGGCGGCGGTCAAGCCAACGTCACCATCATTGAACGCCTGTAATCCACACAGCTTCACTCGAAACGCGACGAAGGCCCGGCAGAACGCCGGGCCTTCGTAGTTTTCAGAACCTGTGTGGTCAGTCGAGTTCAGCGCCGAGAAGTGAGATGAAACTCACCATCTCGCCCGGATAACCACCGAGGTTGTGCGTGAGGGCCAACTTGCGGCCTTCTGCCAATGAATGGATCTTGCGCTCTTCGGGGACTTCGCCACGAAGTTGCAGGAACGCTTCGAACATCATGCGCAAACCACTTGCTCCGGTGGGGTGACCAAAGGATTTCAGGCCGCCGTCGGGGTTCACGGGAAGCTCGCCGTCGAGGTCGAACACGCCGTCGAGCACGTCGCGCCATGCAGTCCCACGAGCAGAGAACTGAAGATCTTCCATAAGAAGAAGTTCGGTGGGCGTGAAGCAGTCATGAACCTCGGCCATTGCGACCTGTTCACGAGCATTCGTGACGCCAGCCTGCGCATAGGCATCGACCGCGCATGCAGCGATCTCCGGGAAGGTCGTGTAGTCGTAAGTCGGGTCGGTGAGTCCGCCACCATTACCGGCAATGAACGAAAGCGCCTTCACATAGATCGGCTTATCGGTGTACTTGTGTGCATCTTCCGCACGACACACGATCGCAGCAGCCGAACCATCAGCTACACCCGCACAGTCGAAAAGGCCGAGTGTGCCCGCCATCTTCGGAGCCTTCTCCACAGTTTCAACCGTGATCTCCTTACGGAACTGTGCTCGAGAATTACGTGCGCCGTTGAAGTGGTTCTTCACCGCAATGTGGCTTAGTGCAGCACGCATCGTCTCTTCATCGACGCCGTACTTGTTTCCGTAGGCCGGAACAATCATTGAGAACATTGCTGCGGCGGTAAGGGTGCGAGCAGTGCCGTCATTCGGAATCGGGAACGCATTGAGACCCTGGAAGCCAGTGTCCTTCGCCTTCTCCGCACCAACGACCATGCACAGGTCGTATGCACCCGAGGCCAATGCGTAGGACGCCTGACGAAGGGCTTCGGAACCAGTTGCGCAGTAGTTCTCGACGCGAGTGACGGGCTTGTTTTGCAATTGCAGAGCACGAGCAAGAGCAATACCGCTCATTGCGCTCTGCGCTGTGCCAAACCAATAGGCATCGACATCGTCTTTGTTGACGCCGGCCGACGCGTACGCCTCATTGGCAGCATCGATCATCATGTCGTCGAGGCTGGCTCCCCAGTTCTCAATGAAGTTGGTGCAGCCCATTCCAACGATGGCCACCTGGTCGCGAATTCCATGACTAGCCACGGATCAGCTTCCCCTTCCAGAAGTAGTTGTGGATGCCATCGGCGGTGAAGAGACGACGGAATGTCATTTCGACACGGCCACCAATGGCGACCTCTTCGAGATCAGTATCGGTAAGTTCAATCGGCAAACGTCCGCCACCATCGAAGTCGACGACAGCGAAGATGATTGGCGGGCTCGGCGAATACGCCATGCGATCGACAGTGAATGTTGCGATCGTGCCCTGCACATCGGCCATCGGGGCGTCTTCCATCTGATCGGTGCGCTGACCGTCGGATGAAACACGCATCGGCGGAAGAAAAACGTCACCAGTTTGTGAATCGCGACTTCCCACGAAACCAAACTTCCAGTCCGTCGTGCGAGCAGCAGCAGTTCCAGACGGACGGGCCGGCTCGGGACGACGTGGCGGTTCGACGTTGATCATTCCGCGCCACGAAAGAAAACGGCCATAGGCAAGCGGTGCGCCCGAATCGAGTTGCTTCGCAATAGAGCGAGCTGGCGTGTATGCCGCCAAGCGATCGGTCGTGCGCAAGATCATGACGTCGGCACCATCGGCGAGGACAACGAGTGCGATCGTTTGTCCGGGTTCGGCGTTTTCAAGCGCGTTGCAAAGCAAGAGACCAGGCTGTGCTGCACCAGTACATCCGATCGTGGCGCTGAGATCATCAACTACCTTCACTGCGCCAACTTTTGAGGCAAGCGCTGCGCCGATACGGGCAGTAGGTGCGGCGACCGCGACAAGGTCGATCTGGTCGGCACTCAGGCCAGCAGCTTCAAGGGCGTTCTTGTACGCCTGACGACCGGCAGGAACATACGTAAGTTCAGAGAACTTGTCGTCCCACACCTTTGAGCGAATTTCGCCCGGAGTGCGCCAACGATCAAGAAATTCTTCAGTGATGCTTGCGCCGCCGAGATACTCGGCAACAACGCCATCACCCTCACCGATAACGAACGCAGATGCGGCGTCGCCGCCATTGGCTTCATCAGCCGAACCAGCGAGGCCCGTACGCATATCGGAGGTCACAACGAGACGATTGCCAACTGTGGAAAGAGCGAGACGAAGCGCTCCGGCGGTGGATCCGACTGATGCACCCATGTCGAACGCAGGAACCTCGGCGGGCAGACGCAGCGCTGCATGAATTGCCGTGGCATTCGTTTTGTCGGCATAGGCGGGAACCGCAGTTCCGAAAAGCAGGACCTCGGGAGCGGAAGACGCAGAACCTTCGGCGCTTCGAAGCGCAAGACGAGCCGCTTCAACTCCCATGGACGTGGTGTCTTCATCGAAGGAGGCAACAGCGCGCGTGCCGCGACCGCCACCCTGACCAATGAACGCGGAAATTTGTGACTTATCCAGTCGTCGATAGGGAAGGTAAGCCCCCCAAGAAATGATGCCTCGCATGGGTCTGACAGTAACTGATAGACCGTCAGAAGCCGCAATGCCGCAGTGTGAAAGCGAGGAAGCGCCATGTCGCCCACCACCGATACTCGTGGACGGATCTTCTTTGAGGCATCGGCCTATGCCGACGACGCGAAGTGGCACAAGACCGCAGCCGAATTGCGTGCCGAGGCGCCCGTCCACTACTTCGAGTTCGAAGGGCGCACTCCGTTTTATGTCGCACTTGGACAGCCAGAGGTCATGGAGATCGAAAAGAACTCCGACATCTTCACCAATGACCCCGCCTCGAACATGGCAGCTCATCGCATTTCTCTTGATGAGCCCAAAGAGCCTTCGATGGTCAACACGCTTATCAACATGGACGGCGAGGAGCACAAAGCCCATCGAGCCCTGGTCAACGATTGGTTCAAGCCAGGCGCAGTTCGCCAACTCGACGACCAAATCAAAGCACAAGCAAAACGATCCGTTGATGAAATGCAAGCCCGCGGCGGTTCCTGTGATTTCGCGACCGACGTTGCGATCAACTACCCGCTGCGCGTCATTCTCGACATCCTTGGCCTTGATGAAGCCGAATTTCCCCGCATGCTGCGTCTCACCCAGGAACTTTTTGGCTCAGAGGATCCCGACTTCGAGCGCATCGGCGAGAACGACCAGATGATGGCCGTCATCATGGACGTCATCGGTTTGTTCACCGGCCTCAATGCCGAGCGACGGGAAAACCCCACCGCCGACCTTGCCACGGTGATCGCGAACGGCGAGATCAACGGCAAGCCCCTCGAGGACATGGACACCTACGGCTACTACCTCATCGTGGCCACCGCCGGTCACGACACCACGTCGAATGCAATTGCCGGTGGCATGCAAGCGTTGCTCGAGAATCCAGAGCAGTTGCAGCGCCTTCTCGATGACCCGTCGCTCATCGATGGCGCAACCGACGAAATCGTGCGTTGGGTCTCGCCGGTTAAGCACTTCATGCGTTCAGTGCAACAGCCCTACACACTCGCCAGCGGTCAGTCCTTTGAACGTGGCGACTGGGTGCTGCTGTCATACCCGTCAGCAAACCGCGACGAACGCATCTTCGCCGATCCATTTACCTTTAACATCGATCGAGCAGATGCCGATAAGCATCTTGGCTTCGGCTTTGGACGCCACTACTGCCTCGGCGCACACATTGCCCGCCTTGAAATCCGCGAGTTCTTCAAGGAACTGTTCAGCCGCCTCGATCACATCGAGTTGGCCGGCAAACCCGAGCACATGGCGTCGATCATTGTGAGCGGCCCCAAGCGCCTGCCCGTCACCTACGCATTCAAAGATTGAACACAGCGCCGAGCGCACTGAAACCGGCTAAACAACGGACATGACCGACTCCGCCCTGCCCGAACTTGGCTTCTACACGCTTCCTGGCCAGCCCGATTCCTCACGCGACCTCATCGACGAGGTTCGTGAAGGTGAAGCCCTGGGCTTTGGTCGTGTCTTTGTCAGCGAGCGTTACAACAAGAAAGAAGCGGCCACGCTATGTGGTGCGGTCGGCGCCGTTAGCGAACGCATCGCGATTTCCACTGCAGCGACGAATCACAACACTCGTCACCCGATCGTCACCGCTGGCTTCGCGCGCACAATGCAAAGCCTCACCGGCGGTCGATTCACATTG
This sequence comes from Acidimicrobiales bacterium, assembly GCA_030830565.1. GTDB lineage: Bacteria > Actinomycetota > Acidimicrobiia > Acidimicrobiales > Acidimicrobilacustridaceae > Acidimicrobilacustris. The sequence continues at coordinate 39,381 of JAURMR010000001.1, read as the reverse complement.
GGCCTCGGTCGCGGCATTGCTCCGATGCAGGACGCATTTGGAATCGGACGCATCACCACTGCGCAGATGGAAGATTTCGCGGGTCTGATGCGCCGACTATTTCGCGGTGAGGTCATCATGGGCCACAACGGACCTGCAGGTTCATGGCCAATCCTTCACCTTGATGCAACGCTCGACGAGTACTTGCCCATGGGAATCGTCGCGTTCGGCGACAACACGCTTGAACTCGCCGGTCGCTGCTTCGACGAAGTCGTATTGCATACCTTCTTCACTGATGAAACCACTGCACACTGCGTGCGGACCGTGAAGCGAGCCGCAGAAAAGGCGGGACGAAATCCAGACGATGTAAAGGTGTGGTCGTGTTACGCCACGATTGGCGATCACATTGGCGAAGAAGAGCGACTCATGAAGCTGGTTGGTCGACTCGGAACATACTTGCAGGGCTATGGCCATTTACTCGCTCGCACCAACGGTTGGGACGAAGCGGTTGTCGACCGCTTTCTCGCCGATGAAGTTGTGAGTTCAGTACGAGGTCTTGACGTTGTCGGTACCACCGAGCAGTTACAGCACGCAGCGACACTCATACCTGAAGACTGGCTCTCATGGGCCGCAGTTGGGTCACCTGCGAATTGCGTCGCTGCAGTGCGCAATCAACTCGCGCTCGGTTGCGATGGTGTGATCATGCACGGGGCAACTCCAGCCGAACTCTCCCCAATCGTCGCCGAGTATCGAGCAACGGCAGCACGCTGATGACAAAACAACACCGCACGTATTGCCGCCTCTGCGAAGCTGGTTGCGGAATCGTTGTTGATGTCTCCAGTGATGGCACCGTCGAAAAGATTCGCCCCGATAACGACCATCCCGTCACAAAGGGATTCGCCTGCAATAAGGGCATGTTGTGCGGTGAAATACATCATGACCCAAGTCGTTTGAACGCGCCGCAACGACGCACGGCAAATGGTTTCGCGACCGCTAGTTGGGATGACGCGAATACAGACATTGCCGAGCGTGTGAACGCGATCATTGCTGAACACGGGCCGAACTCGATCGCCGGTTACATCGGCAATCCGGCAGCATTCAATGCAACAGCGGGGCCTGCACTTGCGCTCTTCATCGCGATGTTCGGATCAACAAGTCTCTTCACCACCGGCAGTCAAGATTGTTCGAACAAGTTTGCGATCGCCGAAATGCTTTGGGGAAGTTCGCAGATTCATCTCATTGCCGACGTTGACCGCACCGACCACATGTTGCTGTTCGGCACGAATCCGCGCGTCAGCAAAGGTTCGTTCCTCGCCATGCCCGATCCGATCGGCAGACTCGGTGCGATTGAACAACGGGGCGGCACGGTTCGATTCATTGATCCGCGTTGCATCGAACCAAACGTCGGCGAAGTCATCCAACTCAAGCCCGACACAGATGTGTACCTGCTTGCAGCGATGCTGCATGAAATTGACGCGCGTAGAGGATTCGACAAAACCGGCGCTGCGCGCATCGCCGAGCTCAACACTCTTCGCGAGTTTCTTAGCCAGTTTTCGGCCGAGGTTGTTGCTCCCGTCGTCGGTTTAGATGCAGAACTCATCGTGCAACTCGCTCTCGAATTTGCCGACGCGCCAACTGCATCGGTTCACATGTCCACCGGCGTGAACATGGGTCGCCAAGGAGCACTCGCGTATTGGCTCATGCATGTGCTTTCGCTTGTGACCGGGAACTTCGACCAACCTGGCGGCAACATTCCTTCGACACGCGGGACCGACCCTGCTCCCGCTGCCGCTGGCGGCGAACTCGACGCATTTCTCGACACGCCTTGGGGCTCGTATCGACCGACCGTCTCGTCCCACCCGTGCGCACTGCTGATCGACATGATTCGCGACGGCGCAATCAAAGCGCTTTTCGTCGCGGCAGGTAATCCCGTCCTCACAATGGGTGGTGGCCTGGAACTCGCCGAGGCGCTTTCCTCGCTGGATCTTCTCGTCACGGTTGATCTCTATCGAAATGCAACTGGCGAACTCGCTGACTGGGTGTTGCCTGCAACTGATTGGTTCGAACGCGAGGACCTCAATACGTTCGTGCAAGGGAATCAGGTCACCCCCTACGTGCAATGGGCCGGCGCGATTGTTCCCCCGATTGGTGAGCGACGAACCGAGCAACAGATTTTCAATGCAATCGCGGAGAAGGCTGGGGCACCGATCATGTTCCCCGATTCGGTCGACATGCTCGCCGCCATCAATGACGGTGCACTCGGTAACCATGGTCTTTCACTCGCTTCACTGCGCGAGCGAACCGATGGCATCGCTCTCTTAGAACCCACCGTGCCTGGCACATTCCTCGATCGGATGCGTCCAGGCGGAATGATCGATGGCGATCCTCCGATGCTCCGCATTGCCAAGGAGCGCACAATCGAGCAGTTTGCAGAAGCACGTAACGAACCGACCGACTCGCTGAAACTCATTACTCGTCGAACCTCGCACACGATTAACTCCGCACTACAGAATGTTGAGAAGTTGAAAGCGAAGGGTGCCGCGAGTAATCCGCTGTACATGTCTCCCATTGATGCCGACCGACGTTCTCTTACTGACGGAACCAATGTCCGCATTGCCAATCGCTGGGGCTCAGTCGAGAGCACCGTGAAGATTGATGACACGCTCCGAGAAGGTGTCGTTGCTATGACACATGGCTTTGGCAATGCCAATACCAGCGGCATGCCGCATGCCCAGAAGTTCCCCGGCGTAAATGTCAACGCCCTGGCTCCCTTTGGACCGGGTTCATTTGATCCCGTCAGCACCATGTCGCAACTCACGGGCATCCCGGTCGAAGTCACCGCACTTCCCGAGCGACGCTGAATCTCAGCGCGCTCGGCCGGTAGGGTCAGCGCATGGAACTCGGAGCGATCACCAATCCCGATGCCGTCCACTACGGCAAACCCCTCGACGGCGTGCGCATCCTCGCCCTTGAGCAAATGCAGGCCCTCCCCTACGCCACACAGCTCCTCGCTCGCCTCGGTGCCGAGGTCGTGAAGGTCGAAAGCGTGAAAGGCGGCGACCTCGGGCGCGGCTCGCAGCCCGGAATCACCGACCCCGATGGCCGCTTCGTTGGCGCCACCTATTTGCGCAACAACCTCGATAAGAAGTCGATCTGTGTCGACCTCAAGGCACCTGAGGGTAAGCAACTCATACTCGATCTCGCTCCGAAGTTCGACATCGTCGCCGAGAACTTCAAAGGTGGCGCACTGTCACGTATGGGTCTCGGGTACGAGGACATCGCAGCGGTGCACCCCGGAGTGATCTATCTGTCTGTTTCCGGATTCGGCAACACCGTCACCACACCGTACGACGGCTGGCCCGCCTATGCGGCAGTCGCTGAAGCCATGAGCGGCATCTATGACTACAAGCTTGAGCCCGGCCGTCCGCCTGCAGTTTCGCCGGTGGGCGCGCTCGGCGACATCGGCACCGCTCTTTTCGGAACGATTGGCATTCTTGCTGCGCTTCGCCATCGTGATCGCACCGGTCTCGGCCAGTACATCGACGTTGCAATGTTCGATGCAATGGTGTCGATGACCGACCTTGTCACGAACTTCTGGTCGCTTGGCCTTCGACCGGCTCCCGGTCAGGGCCTCGCCATGATTCTTGACGGGTTCGAAGCGTCAAATGGTTGGTTCATCATCCAAGTTGGTCGTGAACACGAGTTTGAGCGTCTCGCCAATCTTGTGGGGAAGCCGGAATGGCTCACTGACGAACGTCTATCGACTCGCGCTGGTTGGCGTGAACACATGGACGACATCCTTCGCCCCGGCGTGAAGGAATGGGCCGCCGATAAAACCAACATCGAGGCCTGCAAGGCTCTGGCCGACGCCGGTGTTGCTGCGGGCCCATGCCTTACTGCACAACAGGTCATTGACGATCCTCACGTCGCTGCCCGCAACATGCTCATAGAGATTCCCCGCCCAGAAGGTGGCGACCCGGTCCTCACCCCGGGCAATCCCATCAAAATGTCGCGAGTCTCGGAAGGCCCTGATGTGCGTATGCCATGGCTCGGCGAACACACCAATGAGTTCCTTGCCGCTGAACTCGGTCTCGACGATGCTCGAATCGAACAACTTCGCGCCGATGGGGTGATCGCATGAGCGAGCTGTCCGCACACCCAGCGGTTGCTGCAGTTCAACAACACGCTGCGAATTGGAACGCGCAGGATCGCACGGCGTGGCTCGCGCTTTTCGATGACAGCGTGACCTTCGAGGATCCGGTTGGCAAAGCGCCAAAGCTCGGGCGAGTTGCAGCCGAAGGGTCATGGGATAACTCCTTCACCGAAGGACGCGTCTGGACGCTCCATCCGCAACGCATCATTCCCGGAGGTTCGCACGAAGCCGCTGTCGAAATGCTCAACAAGGGCAACTTGCACGGAGAACTCGTGGAATTACGTGGCATCGAGATTTACAAAGTGAACGATGCCGGAAAGATCATCTCGGTGCGTGCATTCTTCGAACAGCCCACCGATTTCGAACTCAATCCGTTCTTTATTCCGGAGGGTTAAGCCACATCTCAAGCGATGCGTCTTCCCAATCGTCGGGACCGACAATCGTTCGTGGAAGTGGCGTCATGATGTGAGTCGTTCCGCCAATGGTGTAGTCAGCACTACGACGTTCCCACGCGACGATTCGATCATCGGCTTCGCCTTCATCACAGAAGCCGAGCGCTGTGTCACGGTTTCGGTGAAGGCGAATTTGTGCGGCAATGCTTGTCGACCACACCATCACCACTTCGTGGGGATTTGAAACCACTTCGTACAAGCCGACTGGTTCATGTTCGTACTCGCGCCACAACGGAACTCGTTCCGCAACGTTCGCTGCCAGAAACTCCAACGCCGTTCCAGCACGAACCTCAAGTACTTCGTGCACAAACAACGTGCCTTTCAGTCTCTTTTCAATGAGCTCAGCAGTTGTGGGACTTCCAGGAACCCCGGCAAGCAAGCGATCAAAGCCGCCACTACGCCATTGTGCTGCCTTGTCCCACCAATCGCCGTAAAATGCATTGCGACGCTTGAGGTTCAATCGATCGACATTGCGACCCCAAGACTCCCAGCCGTTATTTCCGCAATCCCAGATGTTGACGACCTGCGGCCACCGTCCGCCGCCCTGTGCACACACGTAGAACGACCCAAGAAGATTGTTCATCTCAGGCATACGGAGCACTGGGTCCTGCCATAAATGCTCCATGTAGTCGTATTGGCCTTGACCTACGACGTCGACAACTTCGTGAAGATACAAACTGCGCTTTGCCACGGTTCCCCAATCACTCACGTGAGAAATCGAAACGTAGCGGGAAAACGCGAGGAGGGCGCCGGCCGAAGCCGACGCCCTCCTCCAAATTCATTGATCAGCGAATTACTTCGTGATCGTGATCGGGTACCAGGTCGAGCCGACCGGAACCCAGCACTGAATGTCGACGGGGCAACCGTTGTATGTGCCTGTTGCATTCTTGGCCGTGCCCGTTGCAGCGGCAGTGAGTTTCACACCGTGGGTGACCGTACCAATGAAGGTGCGATCCTCAGTTGCGTTGCCCTTGCCGTCGGATGCAAGCGCAATCGGAACCTCGCCGACCGTGCGAACAGCCTTCATGAATGAACCGCGGTCAAGATTCTTGCCCGCCTTCTCAAGCGCAAGCTTGATCAGGTTTGTGAGGGTGCACTCGTTCGGAGCGTAATCAGAACTGACCTTGGTGCCGTCAGGAAGAGTGCGAGTCTCGCCGGACGGAACACCCGGATACGACGTGACTCCACCGAAGTCGGCAGTCGAGATCTTGTCGAAGTGCGCACGGCACTCCTTCTCGAAGGTTGACTCAGGTGAAAGCTTGCCATCGGAGGTCACGTTGTCGCCGAAGATCGTGTAGCAGGTGCCACCCACAGCCGAGGGCTTCAGGGACTTGGCGCCATAGGCGGTGCACATCGACGAAGCAACATCAAGGAACGTGAAGTTCCAGTTGTTGCCCGCAGCGTTGTCCCAGAAACCAGTCGACGAGGTGAACTGCAGAGCCACAACGATGTTGGTGACATTGGCCGACTTGAAGGTGTTGATCGCAGCTGCCGACTCGGTGCTCATGATGCCGGTATCGCCCTGGAGAGTGTTGACACTCACCGCCGTCACCTTGTTGCCATTGGCCTCAAGCGCAGCCTTCGCTGCGGCGGTTGCAGCAACATGTTCCGGACCGTTTCCCGCAAGAATGCCGACTGCATTGCCCTTCGGAATCTGACCGGCTTCGATTGCAGCCTTCACACCACTGCTCGCATTGACTTCAGCCGAAGGCGAGATAGAAGTGAAGAAGCCAGTGTCATGCGCCGACTGCGGTGCAACTTCACCGAAGAAGGTTGGAACGCCAGCCTTTGCGATGCACTCGATGTACTTCGCGCCCATGCCACTCGCATTGATAAATGCGAAGACGGGGTTATTGATGGTGGCGTCATCGCACACTTTTTGCGCAGTCGCCGGCTTCACCGGATCCCAAACAAGGATCACTGGTTCGACCTTGTAGCCGTTGATGCCGCCAGCGGCATTCCACTCATCGAAGTACGAGGTAATGCGCTTCGAGAGATTCTGCGTCGTAAGTGCCGGTGCAAGGTTGAACCCGGAGGCACGCAGGCCATCGAGATCGGAAACCGCAACACCAAACTTGATGGTCTCGCCGGAGATACCCGTGGTATCACCGTTGCTTCCGCTGTCTTTGGAGCTTCCGCCCCCGCCTGAGCTGCTGCCGCTGCTACAAGCTGCCGCTGTTGCGGTCAGCGCGAGCACACAGACGAGCGCCGCGATGGCTCTCAATCCGCGTTTCCGTCCCATGGTTCCCCCAAATGTCCTATGAAGTGCCGGGCTATCCGGCTGCCACTTTCCCCCTAGGCGAGTCAGTGACGCCCGTCACCATAGCGTGACTGCCGTCACCGGCGTCAAGGCTTTCTTGCGAGACGAGGAAAAAGAAAAGGGGCGCCGACCGAAGCCGACGCCCCTTCTACTTCTCTACCCAACGACTGACTACTTGGCGATTGGGTACCAGTTGCTGTTTGTCGGGACCCAGCACTGAACGTCAATGGCGCAACCGTTGTAGGTGCCAGTCGCGTTCTTGGCCGTGCCCGTCGGGGCAGCAGTGAGTTTCACACCGTGAAGCAGGGTGGCGAGGTAGGTCTTGCCCTCTGCCGCGTTGCCCTTGCCATTTGAGGCGAGTGCGATCGGAACGTCACCGAGACTACGAAGAGCCTTCATAAACGATCCACGATCAAGGTTCTTGCCGGCTTTCTCGAGTGCAAGCTTGATCACGTTCGCAAAGGTGCAGTCGACAGGCGCGTAGTCAGAGCTGACCTTGGTGCCGTCAGGAAGGGTGCGGGTTTCACCAGAGGGAACGCCCGGGTACGACGGCGCGCCATCAAAGTCGCTCTTCGACATTGCGTCGAAGTGCGCACGACATTCCTTTTCAAACGTGGTTTCGGTCGCAAGCGAACCAGAGGAATTCACGTTGTCACCAAAGGTCGTGTAGCAAATGCCACCAACCGCTGATGCCTTCAGCGACTTTGCGCCGTACGCGGTACACGCCGAAGATGCAACGTCAAGGAAGGTGAAGCTCCAGTTATTGCCAGCAGCGCCGTCCCAGAATCCAGTAGCTGAGGTGAACTGCACAGCATTCACAACGTTGGCCACACCAGCGGACTTAAACGTGTTGATTGCGGCAGCGGATTCGGTGCTCATCACGCCGGTGTCGCCACCGAGGGTATTCACCGCAACGACAGTGACCTTATTGCTGTTCTTTTCAAGGGAAACCTTTGCTGCAGAGGTCGCAGCAACATGCTCGGGGCCATTACCGGTAATGATGCCAACTGAGGCACCCTTCGGGATCTGACCATCAGCAATCGCTGCATCGATACCAGCGGTCGCGTTGACTTCGGCCGAAGGCGAGATGGTGGTGAGGACACCGGTGTCGTGGGCTGCCTGCGGAGCGACTTCACCGAAGAAGGTCGGTACTCCTGCTGCAGCGATGCACTCGATGTACTTTGCGCCCATGCCGCTGGAGTTCACAAAGGCGAACACCGGCGTGTTGATGGTGGCGTCGTCGCACACCTTCTGAGCGGTTGCGGGCTTGACCGGATCCCAGGTCATGATGACCGGCTCAATCTTGTAACCGTTGATGCCACCGGCGGCGTTCCACTCGTCGAAATAGGTCGTGACGCGCTTCGAGAGATTCTGGGTGGTGAGCGCCGGGGCCAGGGCGAAACCTGCGGCGCGAAGACCGTCGAGATCAGAGACGGAAACGCCGATCTTGATCGTCTCACCACTGATGCCAGTGGTATCGCCGTTGCTGCCGCTGGAGCTTCCGCCCCCGCTTGAGTTGCTGCTGCTACTGCATGCCGCCGCTGTTGCGGTCAGCGCGAGCGCACAGACGATGGCCGCAAGGGCCTTCCATCCGCGTGCACGAGTCATAGTGTCCCCACTTCTGTTGGTCCGCCGGATGACGGGATCGTTTGCAAGCGAGAAAAACTATCATTAGTTAATTAACTGGCATAACAATTATTGTGACGCTAGTCACCCCACTATCTGTGTTGTAGGTTGCACGAACTCCCCCACGGGCGGGGCCTCCAGACAAGGAAATCTCAGTGACAGACGGGACTATGGGAGCCAGCGAGGACACTCGCAGCGACGCACCAAGCGCTGCTGCCGAAGGGGGCCTCAGCAGCCTCACCTCAGTGATTTTCGACGAAGAGTCGAGTCGCCTTGAGGCAGAGAAGTCCGAGGAGTTTGTTCTGCCCGACGACCTGTTGCCAGGTGTTGGTGAGGCCAACGCGATGAAGCTCGGCGAGGGCCTGAAACAGGGCGGCATTGGCATGATCCTGCTGCTGCTTCTCCTCATCGTTGTCGAGGAGTTTCAACAAGTCGCACTTCTCGTCCTCGGACCTGACATCCAAGAAACTCTCAATATTTCCGATACAACGCTGCTCGGCCTCATCAGTTTCGGCGGCGTCGTTCTTGTTCTTTCCACGCTTCCGTTCGCTTGGCTAGCAGATCGCTTTTCGCGTACCAAGGTCCTTGCCGGTGCGACTGCCGTTTGGGGGCTTTTCGGCGTTGCGATTGGCTTCATCGTCAATCCATTTCAGATGGGTATTGCAACTGCGGGTACCGGTATCGGTAAAGCCGCAAACATCCCCATCACTCCTTCGTTGATTGCCGATCAATACCCACTCGGTGTTCGTACTCGCATGTTTGCTGCGCAAACGCTTGGTCGCCCGATCGGCCAGGTCGTCGGCCCGATCGTTGCCGGCGGCATCGTTGCGATCGCCGGTGGCGGTGCCGGCGATTGGCGGTGGGTGTTTTGGATGTTTGGCATCCCCGCATCAATGCTTGCCGTCGCGTTTTTCCTTAAGCGCGAACCCCAACGAGGTCGTAACGAACAAAAAGCTGTCTTCGGTGCAGAAGTTCACGACAACGCCGTCGATGACGGACCGGTACGTCTCAGCGCAGCGATGGCCCGTCTTAAGAAGGTACGCACCTTCTACTTCCTGATCGTCGGCATCGGCGTGCTTGGCTTTGCGCTCGTTGCCGTACCGGCCACATTCAATCTCATGATGAAAGATGTCTACGGCTACGACGCGTTTCAGCGTGGTTGGATCCTGTCGATCACCTGGTCGGTCTCCGTCATCACTATTCCCATCGCTGGTCGCTACGGCGAACGACTCTTCCGCAAGAACCCGCCTTCAGCGCTCAAACTCATGGGCGTTTCCATTTTGCTCTACGGGCTTTTCCTCACGATCGGTCTTCGATTTGAATCGGCCGCACTTCTGATTGCGTTCTTCGCCATAGGCAACGCATTCCAGGGAATGGCGTTTACGCAAATGGGTCCGACCATTTCCGCAGTCGTCCCCTACCAAATGCGAGCCCAGGCCTTCGCAATGGTGGGCGTCTACATCTTCCTCATGGGCGGCTTCTTCGGCGGCTTGCTCACCGGCGCATTCTCCGACGCCTTCGGTCAGCGCACGGCACTCACCGTTGTGGTGCCGCCCGCAGCGCTTCTTGGTGGCTTGCTCATCATCTACGGATCCCGCTACATGAAGCGCGATATTTCACTCACCGTTGCTGAGCTCATGGAAATGCAGGAAGAACAAAAGCGCATGGCCGCTGACCCGGAGAACATTCCCGTTCTTCAGGTCCGTAACGTCGACGCTTCCTACGGAACTCTTCAGGTCCTGTTCGATGTCAGTTTCGAAGTCAAGAAGGGCGAATGTCTTGCCCTTCTCGGAACGAACGGTGCCGGCAAGTCCACAATTTTGAAATCTATTAGTGGTCTGCTCAACCCTGACCGTGGCGTGGTTCGTATGAACGGCCGCACGATCACCCTTGTTGATCCGCAGTACCGAGTAGCTCTCGGCATGATGCAGATCCCAGGCGGCGAGGCGGTATTTCCGTCGATGACCGTTTCAGAGAACCTCGAGCTCTGGAGCGAACTCATCGAAGACAGGTCCAAGCGTGCTGAGCGATTGGACGCGACCTTCGAGGTCTTCCCTGAACTTCTTCATCTTGTCGATTCCAAAGCTGGTTCGCTCTCCGGAGGACAGCAGCAAATGCTGGCTCTCGGAAAGGCGATCATGCTTCAGCCCGACCTGCTGCTCATCGACGAACTGTCACTGGGCTTGGCTCCCATCATCGTTCAACGCTTGCTCGCGATCGTTGAACAACTCAAAGCGCAAGGAACAACCATGGTGCTCGTTGAACAGTCGGTCAACGTTGCCCTTTCCGTCGCCGATCGAGCAGTGTTCATGGAACGTGGTCAGGTGAGGTTTGAAGGACCTGCCCAGGAACTCTTGGAGCGTGACGACCTTTTGCGGGCCGTGTTCCTGAGCGGAGAGGGTGCCTGACATGTTTGGACTTGCATTTAGTGGCGACATTGTTTTCTCCGGCGTCGTCCAAGGACTCGTCTACGCACTCGTTGCATTCGGACTCGTGCTTATCTTCCGTGCCACCGGCGTCATCAACTTTGCCCAAGGGCAGATCGGCGCGTTCGGCGGTTACGCAATGGCACTGCTGTACTTGCAATACGACATCCCGTATTCACTCTCAATGCCGATTGCACTGGCGTCGGGCGTGATCCTCGGAGTCGCCGCCGAACTCATCCTGCGACGACTCTTTACCCAACCGAGATTGTTGTTGTTCGTCGCAACACTCGGTATCACGCAGCTCATTCAGTTGTTGCAGTTGCGACTTCCAATTCCCGACGACCTCAGCGGCAACGTTTCCTACCCCACGCTTCTCAGCGGAAAGTGGGAGCCCTTTGGCATCACGGTCACCGGTCCGGAAATCACGATCCTCATCGCCGCTCCGCTCCTCATGCTCGGCCTCACGTGGTTGTTACAGAAGTCGAAGTTCGGCCGTCAGGTTCGAGCAACTGCGGATAATGCGCCCTCGGCACAGTTGGCTGGCATTTCGATTCGATCCGTCTCCACCAAGGTGTGGGGCCTCGCCGGGTTGCTTGCCGTCATCGCAGCACTCCTCATTGCTCCGGTTCAGGGTGGAAACATCGCGGTTGTGAGTTCGGCCCTTGGCCCGAAGCTTCTTCTACTTTCTCTTACCGCAGCGATGTTCGGCGGAATGCGTTCATTCAACTGGACCGTTCTCGGTGGCGTCGTCATCGGCGTGGTTGACATGCTGCTGGTCACGTGGGGACAGACCGGCGATGTTCCGACCGGCTCAAACACCGTCGCAATCTTCGTGATCCTGCTCGTCCTCATTTTGGTGAAGGGCAAGTCCGCAGGCATGACCGCTGGTGAATGGCAGCTCACAACCAAGATGCGCGCGGCGAACGAAGAACTTCGCAAGCATCCGCTGTATCGAACCTCAACCATTCTCGGCATTGGCGTGCTCGTGGCCGGAGCCTTCCTGCTCCCAATGATGTTTGATAAGCCCACCGATTGGCTTCGCTACTCCGAGATTCCGATCTGGATCATCGCCGCGCTGTCCGTCACCGTGCTTACAGGCTGGGCCGGTCAACTTTCGCTCGGCCAGTTCGGCTTTGTTGCCATTGGCGCGTACTTCACCGTGAAATTTGCCGAAGGGCTTCCAATCCCGATCGCCATTCTTTTCGGTGTCGTCATCGGCATCATCGCTGCCCTCATCGTTGGTGTTCCTGCCTTGCGGATTAAGGGGTTGTTCCTCGCGGTCATCACGCTCGGATTCGGCTTGATGGTCCGAAACTGGTTGATCTTCAACAGTGCCCTGTCCGGTCAAGGCGGTATTGCCAAGCTCAATGTCAATCGTGCCAAGGGCTACAAACTGCTCTTCTGGGAGATCAAGGGAAACAATTTCCACGGCGTGTATTGGTTCTGCCTTCTGGCAATGGCGATTGCTCTCGTGCTCGTTTGGCAGATTCGCCGCACAGGTGTGGGTCGTTCGATCATTGCGGTGCGGGACAACGAACTCACTGCTTCGGCCTACACCGTGTCGCCGACGGCGAAGAAGATCCTCGCCTTTGCGATTTCCGGAGGTCTTGCTGCACTCGCCGGTGGCCTTCTTCCCCTGCTGTCTGCCCAAGCAGAACTCACGCCACTCACTGGATGGTTTGAGGTTGAACAATCGCTTCGAGTCGTCGCTGTTGCTGTCGTTGGCGGCATCGCTTCAATAACCGGCGCCGTACTCGGAGTACTTGTCATTGTTGCGCTGCCCATCCTTTTCGACGGCACGCCACAGGTGAAATTGTTCGCATCGGGCATTGGCATGCTCGTCGTGTTGCTCTACTTCCCCGGCGGCCTCATTTCGATCCTGCATAGCGGTCGCGACATGATGCTGAACTGGCTCGCAAAGCGTTCGGGCTGGGAACCAAAGCGCAATACGCAAACCGGTTCTGTTGGTTCGCTCGCATCGGTCAAGACCCATGATGAAGCCAGCAAGATGCCGCTGATCACCTCCAACGTCACGGTTCGATTTGGAGGACGAGTCGCCGTCGACAATGCATCGATCAGCGTCAAGCCTGGTGAAATCGTCGGCCTCATCGGAACAAATGGCGCAGGCAAGTCCACGCTCATGAACGCCATCAGCGGTTTCGTGCCGATGTCGGGGAGTATCGAGCTGTTCGGCACCGAGGTCTCGAAGATGTCCTCGCCTCGTCGTGCCCGTTTAGGAATGGGTCGTGCGTTCCAGAACGCTCGCCTGTTCTCTTCTCTCAGTGTTCGCGAGACACTGATGGTGGCGCTCGAAGCTCGAGAACGTTCGCTCCTCGTTCCGTCCATGCTTTCCCTTCCGCCGTCACCACAACGTGAGAAGCGCAAGCAAAAGCAGGCCAACGAGATCATCGGCTACCTCGGCCTCTCCCGCTATGCCGATTCACTCCTCGGTGAACTCTCGACCGGCTCACGCCGCATCGTCGAGCTTGGTGCACTCCTCGCTCTTGATAGCGAGTTGTTGCTCCTTGATGAACCAACCGCTGGTGTGGCTCAAAAAGAGACCGAAGCATTCGGTCCGCTTATCGAGTCAATTCGTAAGGAACTCGGGGCATCGATCCTGATCATCGAACATGACATGCCGATGGTGATGTCGATTTCAGATCGGATCTACTGCCTCGAAGCTGGTTGCGTCATCGCCGAAGGCGAACCAAATGCAATCCGCAATGACCCCGCAGTCATCGCTTCCTACCTCGGCACCGACGAACGAGCCATTGCTCGTTCCGATTCCTAAGCCGAACGCAGGCGGAAGAACTTACGGTCAGTCACCGTCGGCGAGGATCTTCATGACCTCGTCGGCGGTGCGACCAGTTCGCAGAAGCTCGGCCATGATGTTCATGGGTCGATCGATATGGGTGAAAAAGGCGAAGTAGCCCTCACATAAGTAGTTGAGGCCGTCCTCACCATCGGAAGTTGCCGTAAATCGGTTCCGAGGACACTCACCGTGGCATGCGAACCGAACCTCGCAACTCACACACGTTGAGGGCAGCGTCGTTGCTTTGGCGGAACCAAACGCTTGTTGCTGTGGCGAGGCCACCATTTCAGCCAAGTGACGCTCTGAGATATTGCCGAGCAGATACTGCGGTTCGACATAGTGATCGCAGGAGTACACATCACCGTTGTGTTCAAGGGCAATCGCCGTTCCACAGGTCTCAGAAAAGATGCACATCGATGACTGCATTCCGAGCCAAGCTGCCAGTGCAGCATCAAAGGATGGGACAAAGACCACGCCAACGTCGTTTCGGACCCATTCGTCGAAGACTGCGGTGAGGAATCTCCCCCACTGCTCTGGAGTCACGGATCGTTCGGTGACGAGCGAACCCTCTTGCACGTACAGAGGGCGCTCTGAGGCCCGCTCTCCCCAACCGGCATCAGCCTGGACGATGAGCTCAGGAGTGGCTCGTTCGACAATTGGAATCAACTGAATGAATCGAACCCCGAGGTCGTCACGAAAGTGTTTGTAGACCTCAAGGCCGTGATCAGCATTGGCGGCATGGACCGAGCAAAGAACATTGGTCGCCACGTTGTGGCGCTGAAGAAGCTCCCAGGCCGCTTTCACTCGCTCGTAGGTGGGTCGGCCTTGCTTATCCACGCGGTAAGCGTCGTGCATTGCTGGAGGCCCATCGAGGGAGAGACCGACCAATACGTTCTCCGCAGCAAGGAACGCACACCATTCGTCATCAAGCAGCGTGCCATTGGTCTGCAATGTGAATTCGAGGAGTCGCTGTGGTCCGGCGATTTCCTTCGCCTTCGTGACAAGGCGCCGATAGAAGTCGACTCCCATAAGCGTGGGCTCACCACCCTGAAAGGCAATGGTGATTTCGCGGGTTCGGTGCGCCTCAATGAGTTGCGTCAGATAGATCGTGACGAGATCGTCCGACATTCGAAAGCGATCGCCGGGGTAGAGCTGTTCCTTTGAGAGGAAAAAGCAGTAGGTGCAATCAAGATTGCAGATTGCACCGGTTGGTTTTGCGAGCACATGGAACGCTGTAGGAAACCCCTCGGGCCACGTTGGCGGGAGTTCAGGTTCGCCACTGCGGCGGAACGTAACGGGTTGACTCACGCGAACCAGATCATTGCGAGGCGAAGAACGCTTCGATTTCGAGGGCGAGGTCTCGGAACGGTGTTCCCGAAACATCGACGACAACTGAATCAAGATGACCGGTGAAATGGAACGGAGCAAAATAGGTGTTGTCGACCGGCGTTCCGTCGTCAAAGCCGATGCAGAAGTATTCGCCGAACAAGTGATACGAGTAAATCGTCGTCTGCGGAATCTCGCCGCTTGCTACCACTTCACCGTCAACGAGTAAGTCAACAGTGCCAGCAAACTGACCAGTTGGTGTGAAGGAATACCCGAGAGTGTGGTGACCTTCCGGCAGCGGAGGCGACGACACTCGGAATCGCTGCGCGCCGAGAACGTTGTGCACGTAATGGAGCGCATTGTCCTGCATGTAGAGGGCGTACCCCCCGAAGCGACCGCCATGGGCGACGAGTACACCTTCATCATCAGCGGAGTAATCAACATCGGCAACAGTGAGCGATGGACGATGGCGAACGTCAACGGCAGCGGGTGTCGCAACTGGCGCGCCAGGCCGGTAGATGTACCGCTCACGAAGCCCATAGTGAGCAGGGCGCTCCACCTGCACCGGGCGACTCGAATGCAGCGGCAGCGCACCGTGCGCACCGGCTTCGGCCCACCAACGGTCGACCATCTCACGCAGCTTGTGCGGATGAGTTGCCGCAAGATCGTTGCTCTCGGAAAAGTCCTCGGCAACGTGGTATAGCTCCCAGGGATCATCATCGAATGCGATATCGGGATCAATGCCGGGGACATAGAGCTGTCCCCGCATCGGGTGATAGGCAACGGCCTTCCAGCCCTCATGGTAAATCGCTCGACAACCAAGAAGTTCGTAGTACTGCGTTGTTCGCTGTTGCGACGTATCGGGCACCGAGAACGATTCAAGAAGACTCTTGCCCTCAATGGGCTTCTGCGGAACCCCTTCGAGCACCGTCGGCATCTCGATTCCGAGCGCATCGAGCACCGTTGGCATGATGTCGATGACATGCAGATACTGCGTGCGAACCTCGCCAGTTCCATTTGTGCCGGCAGGCCAGTGCACGATCAGGGGGTCGGCGACACCACCTTCGTGGCACTCGCGCTTCCAACGCTGAAACGGCGTATTTCCGGCGTGGGCCCACCCATAGGGATAGTGACCATGGGACTCGGCCGAACCAAGGAGATCGATATTTGGCAGCACCGCGTCGAGTGTGAGTGGAACGCCGTTGTACCAAGCCACCGAATTGAAGGCGCCGTGCTTATCGCCTTCGGGTGAAGCGCCGTTGTCGCTCATGACAACCACGATCGTGTTGTCGAGTTCGCCGATCGTTTCAAGATGATCAAACACCCGACCAACGTGGTGATCAGTGTGGGTGAGAAAGCCTGCGTAGACCTCCATCATGCGCGCATAGGCGCGCTTTTCTTCCTCGGGAAGTGTTGCCCACTCCTGAATCCATTCTGGGCGCGGGGTGAGTTCGGTTCCCGGAGGAAGGATGCCGAGATCGAGTTGGCGCTGATGGGTTGCGGCACGCCATTCATCCCAACCCATATCGAACTTGCCTGCGTAGCGGTCTATGTACTCACGCGGCGCCTGATGCGGGGCATGGCACGCGCCTGGCGCGAAGTACAAGAAAAACGGCTTGTCGACAGTGACGTTGCGCAGATCGTTAATGAACTCGATCGCGCGACCGGCAAGATCTTCAGTGAGGTGGTAGCCATCCTCGGCACCGTACGGCTGCTCGACAAAGTGATTATCAGAAACGAGATCGGGTGCGTACTGATTCGCTTCCGCGCCCATGAAGCCGTAGTAGCGCTCGAAACCGCGACCGAGGGGCCAACGCTTACGTGACGACGCGAGATCAGTTTCTTCACGAGGAGCGAGATGCCACTTCCCTACTGCCATTGTGGCGAATCCGTTGTCGCGAAGAACTTCGGAAATGAAACCGGTGTCTTTATTGATGCGGCCATCGAAGCCGGGAAAGCCGGTGGCGTTGTCGGCGATGCCACCCATGCCTGTTGTGTGCTGGTTGCGACCAGTCAGTAAGCAGGCACGCGTCGGCGAGCACATCGCCGTGGTGTGGAAACTGCGGTAACGCAATCCATCTTCGGCGAGGCGGTCGAAGTTCGGCGTTTCGATATCTGAACCGAAGCAGCCAATTTGCGCGTAGCCAACATCGTCGAGAATGACAAAGACAACGTTCGGCGTTCCCTTTGGAGGAAGCACGACATCGGGATAGGCCTGTACCGAATCCTCAAGGGTCCGGCCCACAGTGCCGGAAAATGGTTCGCCTTCGTTATAGGTCAGCATCAGTTCCTCACATGAACGACGACTCGGCGCTCAGGCCAAGTTCGGGCCAGGCGCCAACAACAATTGGCTGCATATTTCCATAACCGACGCCACCACCGATTGGGTCAGTCACACGAACCGTGGTGTCACGAATTTGATGAAGTTTCCGAGCTATCTCTGGTTCGGTGCAATCGGCGATGCGTTCGCCTTCAAGGTTGAACTCGCCGCGCCATTCACCGTGATGGTGCCCGTTCCACCCGAAGTAGAGGCCTGCACCGAGATGGAAGCCGGTATCGCCGAGCACTTCGACCTGAAAGGTTCGAGCCGATCCGTCGCTCATGGTGGCGAGAATCTGCCCGCCCTTGAGTCGACGGTTTGTGGTGTCGTAGGTGAAGTCCTGCTCGACGTCAGCCATATGCACAACGGAACCATCAGTTTCTTCGATGATTGCGGTGACGTTCTTTTGCAAGAAGCCGGGGAACATCGTCTTTGCCACATTGAAGAACAAGCCATAGTGACTGCCGTCGGGACGTTCCATGAGGATCGGACTCCAGAAGAACTGGAACTGACCGCCATCAAGGCCTCGCTGAGGTTCCATATCGGCCGGCGGTTCACCCACGTCGTAACGAACGCCCCACGAGTGATCTCGAGTCGACACCCAGGTCTCAGGATTCATTTCGGTGCGGACGCCATCCACTTCGACCCAACCACTGCAGGTGCCGATCTGGTGGTAGCGAACAAGCTCGGATGCAATGCGGAACGTGGAGCGATTATGAGTTCGCTCCTCCACCATCGGCGGAATGATGCTCTCGAACAACCAATCAAACGCTATTGGTTGCGTCTCGTTTGGTTCAAGAACGAAGCGAATCTTCTTCAGCGGTTCAACAATCTCATAACGGATTGGCCCACCCCCAAGAAGTTCGGGTGCATCGGAAAGGCGGCGACTCATGCGAACGGTGAGTTGTTCCCGACCACGTGAAACGCCGCTGTAGGCGTCCATCACATTGCGGTTGGTGTACTTCCCTAAACCGAAGCCCAATTGAAGGCTTCCGTCTTTGGCCATCGCCATGGCACAGACCTTTTCCGTCCAAGCCAGATCACTCGCACCGACAACCGCAACGGTGTCGATGATCTGATGCTGGAACAATTCATCGCCCGCAGTTAGCGGCCCGATCGGATTGGCCATGGTGTCCCCCAGTTGTTGTGAAAAGAACGAACGATGCTGGATGCGTTAGACGAGCCAGCGCGAAATGGCATCGATCACGCAGGCTGGGCGATCGTTACCATCGATTTCAATCGTGATGCGCATGAGCGTCTGAAGACCACCCTTTACTTCGGTCACTTCGATCAGTTCGGCGCCGGCACGAACGCTCTCGCCAACCTTCACCGGTGACGGGAATCGAACTTTGTCGACGCCGTAGTTGATTCCGGCAGAGAAACCTTGCACTTCAACAATCTGAGGAAGGAAGTAGTTCGACAACGACATCGTGAGATAGCCGTGAGCGATTGCCGCGCCAAACGGACCGTCCTTCGCTCGTTCTGGGTCGACGTGGATCCACTGGTGATCGCCAGTCGCATCGGCGAACATGTTGACGCGGTCTTGCTCAATGGTCAGCCACTCGCTGTAACCAAGATGGGTGCCTTCGGCAGCGCGAACGGCATCAGGTCCGTCGATAATCGTGGTCATTGAATCCTCCAGGTAACGGGCTCAGGAACCGGGGGTACGCCCGGCGAGTCGATCAAGCGTCATTTCCGCCTCGGCGACGATGCGGTTCACGACTTCAGCAGCAGTCGGGAGGTCGTCAATGACGCCGACGACCTGGCCGGTCGGAAGAATGCCAGCGTCAACTTCGCCATCGACCAATGTGGCTTTGGTGAGAATCGGGGTGTTGCCGGCCATGATGACCTCGGCCCACGGCATGTCCATGCGCTTTTTCATGTCGAGGCCTTCTTTGGCCATCTGATACCAAGAAAGACCCGTGAACTTACGGAAGCGCGCCGCGTTGGCGATGGCTTTGGGAACAGCGGTAATCGGGGATGCGCCGTCCATCTGATCGACCAACTTCGTGCGGATGACCCGGTGCGGAGCGCCGTCGATTTTGGTCGTCACGACAGTGCCGGTGACAGCAGTGCCGAGATACTGCTTCTTTACCTCCATCGGCACTGCAGAATCTGACGTAAGCAGGAAACGCGTGCCCATTGCGATGCCGCTGGCGCCATAGGCGAGCGCAGAAACAAGACCGCGGCCATCGAAATAGCCTCCGGCAGCAACAACAGGAACTCGACCGTCAACGACGTCGACAACCTCAGGCAGCAAGAGCGATGTCGGAACCGAACCGGTGTGTCCTCCACCTTCGCCACCCTGCACGAGGATGGCGTCGACTCCCCATTCCATGACCTTTTCGGCATGACGCTTTGCTCCGATTGACGGCATCACCTTGATGCCGTGATCGTGCAGGTAGACGATGAGATCCTTTTTCGGAGCTTGCGCAAATGACGCGACCGGAACGCCCTCGGAAACCAGAAGTTTCAGGCGATCCATGATGTCGTCGGCATCGGCGCGCATGTTGACGCCGAACGGTGCAGTTGTGCGCTTCTTCGTTTCCGCGATTGCGACGACGAGTTCGTCGTAGGTCATCGTGGCCGAGGCAATGATGCCAAACGCACCTGCATTCGAGGTTGCCGAAACGAGTTTCGGGCCCGCAACCCAACCCATACCGGTCTGAACAATCGGATACTTAGAACCGAGGAGATCAAGCAGCGGTGTCGAAAGCGCGGGATGCATCAGGCCGCCGGAAGTTCGCGGTCGCGGAACGACTTGGGATCAAGCACCTCGCGCAACACGCGAAGTTCTTCATCGGTGGGAAGTCGAGTCGTCGGAATGTCAGAAGGAATCACAAGTTCGAACGAACACGCCGCAATCACATCATCGATCGAAACGCCCGGGTGTAACGAAGCAACTCGCATGCGATGGTCGGGGGTGTTGAAGTCGTAGACCGCAAGGTTGGTTACGACTCGACGAAGTTCGTGATGCGCCTTGACCCAGTCGCCCAGTTCAGCAGCACGGTCGTAACCAATGCCCGACACCGTGTCGACCTTCTCGACAAAAACACGATTGGTCTGATTTCCGATGAAATAGGAAGTGGTGTGATTGATCGTGTTGCCAGGAGCGCCACGAACGCCGAGTAACTGCGACTTCGGCTTGCCCCAATCACCGATGTTGGCGATGTTCTGGTTGCCATAGGCATCAATCTGGCTCGCACCCATCACTACGTGACGACGACCGCCCCAAAGGGTGTCGAACACCGAGCGGAATGGGATCCAGCCTTCAACCTGCTTGTCCGTGCCACCGACCGGAAGATCGTTGGCTACGAAAAAGGCCTCGCCATCGCTAACGAGGAGATCGGGTTCGAAGGTGGCTCGCGCGAGACGAGCGCCAAGCATCGGAATGGTTCCCATGCCGGAAGCGAAGATTTCGCCATCACCGCGGAACGTGTCAGCCACAGCTACGACACAGATTTCACCGAGGGTTGCATCGCTCATCGGGCTGCCACCGCCTTCTGGTAGTCGGCTTCAGAGCCGGAGAGATAGGTGTCAACGAAGGCCTTCCACGTTTCTGGATCCTTCGCTGCATCGGCGTATTCCTTCTGGAACTTTTCGTCGCGCTCATAGTCGGGCTGACAATTCGTGAAGTGAGCACCATTCGGCGCTTCGATGACCCCATCGACCATCGAACGGTTGATCTTCATGGTGTGGATCGTGCCGTTCTTCAGCAGATCTTCGGTCGGAACGATCATTTCGACCGACATGAATCGACGGCCGACTGCAGTCGCGTTCAAGAACAGGTCGTCGAAGTAGAGGTCCGGGCCGAGGAACTGTGCGTTGCCGCGTTCGTCAGAACGGTTGAGGTGCACAAACGCAGCATCGAGATTGAGTGCAGGCACTGCGAGAAGTTCTTCACCATCGGCATACGGCGACTTCACCGTGCGAAGGCTTGCGTCGTTCTTCACGACGTCGGAGCCGAGACCGGCGCGGGTCGGAAGGAAGGGAAGACGAAGCGAAGCTGCGTAAAGGCCCCACTGCAACATGCCTTCGTCGTATTCCACGACCTCAGGAATGGTGCCGTTCTGCCGAGCGGCCCGGAAATGCGGTTCGAGTGCGATCGAGTCGAGCGAAACGAAGCCATAGACCAGGCGCTTGACCTTTCCGGCAGCGCACAACAGACCAACATCGGGACCGCCGTAGGAAACGATCGTGAGATCTTTGAGATCGGTGCGAAGGAGTGCTCGCACCAGCGACATCGGCTTGCGGCGTGAACCCCAGCCACCGATACCGATCGTCATGCCATCAGAAAGCGTTGCGACCGCTTCATCTTCGGTCATGCGCTTGTCAGCCATTTACTTCTTTCCCTTCTCGGACTTGGTTGCCCCGCTGGAGCCTGCAGTCTTTCCTTCGGCGACAAAGTCGTCGCGCAGTTCATCGGACACACCAGACAGATTCAGTTCGAACGTGAAGCCCTGCTCGAACCGGTAGGACTTCTTGACGTCCCAAAGATCGATGCCATTGAGGCTTTCCTTCGCAGCACGAATCACTGTGGGTGACTTGGCTGCGATGTTGCCGGCGATCTCGCGGGCAGCAGAAAGAAGTTCGTCGCGAGGAACAACGCGTGACACCGAACCCCACGCATGCAACTGCTGAGCGGTTGCATTGGCCGATGTGTAGACCATTTCGCGCATCTTGTGCTGTGGAACGAGACGTGAGAGATGTGTGGCCGCGCCAAGCGCTCCACGGTCGACCTCGGGAAGTCCAAAGAACGCATCGTCGGAAGCGACGATGACGTCGGCATTCCCCACCAAACCAATGCCGCCACCGACGCAGAATCCTGCGACCGCAGCGACCACAGGAACCTCACACTCGTAGACCGCAGCAAAGGCGTGGTAGCAGCCCTTATTCGCCCCGATGAGAGCGTCGAAGCCCTCGGTGTTCTGCATTTCCTTGATGTCGACGCCAGCGTTGAAGCCGCGCCCCTCCGATCGGAGAATGACCGCCCGCACACTGCGATCGGCGCCAAGTCGGCGGATCTCGTCGCCGAGCTGGAACCACTCGGCCACGGTGAGGGCGTTAACCGGCGGACAGTTCTGCACGACGTCGGCAATGCCGTCCGTGCCAATGGTGACTTCGATACCCATAGGGAAACGACGCTAGCCGGTGACCCTCGAATCGTCAGATGGAGGAACCCTTTCGAGGAGCCGTCCTGAGGCCCGTTGTAGGGTTCGCCCATGGCGCTCGAAATCGATCTGACCGGACGTTCCGTCCTCATCACCGGCGGCACCAAAGGCGTAGGCCGCGGGATCGCCCAGCGGTTCGCTGATGCTGGGGCGACCGTCATCGTCTGTGCCCGCCGCGAGGCGGAGCACCCACTTCCGTCGGACTGGCATTTCATCTCGGCCGATCTGCGCGATGGCGACGCCGCCTACGCCGCGGTCGATGCTGCGTTCGCTCTGTCGGGGCGCCTCGACTGCGTCGTGAATAACGCTGGTGGCTCGCCTCCCGCCGACTCCGCCGAAGCCCCGCCGAAGTTCACCCAGCGGATCGTTGAGCTGAATCTGCTCGCCCCCTATTACGTTGCCCAGCGCGCTCACCATCACATGGTGAACCAGGCCGGCGGCGGTTCGATCGTGAATATCGGCAGCGTTGTCGCGGTGCGCCCCTCGCCCACCACCGCAGCCTATGGGGCAGCGAAGGCTGGTCTTCTTCAGTTGTCAACCACACTCGCCATGGAGTGGGCCCCCACGGTTCGGGTCAACACGATCACGGTTGGTCTCATCCTCACCGAACAAGCAGCGTTGTTCTACGGGGAAGGCGCCGAACGAGAGCGCATTGAATCGGGTATCCCCATGGGCCGGTTCGCGATGCCGTCCGACGTTGGCGATATCGCCGTGTACCTGGCCAGTGACTTGGCCAGTTACGTGACCGGCGCCGAAATCGCGGCGCATGGCGGTGGCGAGCGTCCGCCCTTCCTCGGCGCCGACTGAGTCCATGAGCGAACAACCGAGACAGGACACCGCACAGGTTCAGGCCTGGCTTGAATCGAACCTCGGCGGCACCGTCACCTCCATTTGGCGTCAGCCCCGTTGGCGACCGGTGTGGTTCGCTGAAGTTGAACGCAACGGCGTAACGCAGTCGCTCGTTGTACGCGGCGATCGCACTGACATGCCGCTCATCTTTCCGCTGCGGCATGAAATGACGCTGCAAGCCATGTTGCATGAGCGCGACATTCCCACTCCCGCGGTCCTTGGCTGGATCGACGAACCCATGGCCTATGTCATGGAACGCGTTGGCGGCCAGCAGCATTTCGAAAACACCAGCGACGCTGACCGAGCTTCTGCGGTTGATGACTACCTTCAGATCCTCGCCCGCATGCACGCGCTCGATATCGAACCATTCGCGTCGGCAGGGATCATGCGGGCCGAGTCGCCCGAACTCTCTGGACTCCTGGGCTTGGGTCAATACGAAACGGTGTATCGCTCCACCAAGAACGGCCCTGATCCATTCATGGAGTTCTGTCTCGGCTGGTTACGCCGCAATCCCCCGAATTCGAAGGGACGAGAGGCGGTCATTTGTTGGGATTCCGGACAATTTCACAACGCCAACGGAAAAATTGTTGCGGTTCTCGATCTCGAGATCGGTCATATCGGCGATCCAATGATGGACCTCGCCGCCTGGCGAATGCGCGACACCATCGTTGGCTACGGAGACTTCCCCACGCTGTATGCACGCTACGAAGAACTCACTGGCACCGAAATCGATATCGATGCACTTATGCGTCACCATTTTGCGTTCACTCTTACGAACCAACTTGCTCTAGGCCAAGCAGTTCGTCGACCAACTGTCGACACCGACCTCATGACGAACATGCAGTGGTGTTACGAAACCAATCTCTTTGCGACCGAAGCTTTGGCCGAGATCCTGCAGGTCGAGTTACCAACGGTTAACGAGCCCGAGGTTCGCGAAGGACGCGCTTCGACACCGGTCGAGCACATGGCAACGGTATTGAAGTCGCTCTCAGTGGGTGACGGAGCTGTCGACGACGAATTCCTCAAGTACCGCTTACGAGCATTGTTCCGCGAAGCCCGCCATGCCGCCCGCGCAATCGAAATCGGCGATCAGGTCAGCAACGACGATCTTGACGATCTTCATCAACTACTCGGCCATCGTCCCGCCGATTGGTTTACCGGCGAAGCAGAACTTGAGGCATTCGTGTTGGCCGATGCGGAGACAGGCGCGCACGACGAGAAACTCCTCGTGCTGTTCCATAAGCGCAATCTGCGAGCACATCAGTTACTCGGACCGCCCGGATCAGCGATGGCAACGCATCTGCCGATCCAGACGTTCCGCTAAACGTTCACCGAACCCTGACTCCGACTTCGGAGTACCCGCGCACCGTACTGGTGTGCTGACGATGCGTCTTACCCGGAACGACGGACCATTCCGGAAAGCGCTTGAGCGTCTCTTCCAGGGCAATACGGCCTTCGGTGCGAGCCAAGGACGCACCTAAACAGAAGTGGATGCCGTACCCAAACGTGACGTGCTTTTTGATGTCACGGTGAATGTCGAATCGGTCAGCGTCCGGGAAGACGTTGCTATCTCGACCCGCGCTACCGGTGAGCAAGAGCACCTTTGAGCCAGCGGGGATCTTCGTTCCCTGAATCTCAACATCCTTCAGCACCCATCGACCGTTCACCGGCGACGGAGCTTCGAAGCGCAGCAACTCTTCGATTGCATTCGGGATAAGTGAAGGATCGGCAACAAGTTCGGCGCGTTGTTCCGGATTCGCAGCGAGGACGACTGCAGCGTTGCCGAGCAATCGCATCACCGTCTCGGTTCCAGCCACATAAAGCAGAAGCGTGAACTGGACGAGTTCATCGTCGTCAAGCGAACGAAGTTCGCCATCGTCCCCAGTGATTTCGGCATTGATCAACACTTTGATCATGTCGTCGCCGAAGTCATCGGGATTGTTCTTGTGGCGCTGCACGAGATCCATGAGATATTCGTGCACACGAATACGAGCCATAAACGCGACGTCGTTCACCATTCCCTGTTCGGGATCGATATGAAACATCGTGTCGATGTTGACTCGCTGCTCTTCACGCTCTTTCTCGGGAACACCCACGAGACGAGAAATCACCATCGATGGGACCTGAGCAGCGAAATCCTGGACATAATCGAACTCTTCGCGATCGGCGAGGTCTTCGAGCAATTCCGCGCACACGTCACGCACATAATCGTCGAGCAATGCCATGCGACGTGGGGTAAACGCGCGAGAAACGAGTGAGCGGTACATCGTGTGCTCAGGCGGATCCATGAAGATCATTTGGTTCGAGCCGATCATGCCCGGACCCATCATTTCGAGAACCGTTCCGTGCGTCGAAGAAAAGGTCGCCGTGTCTTTCGATGCTTTCTCAATGTCGTCGAAGCGACTGAGTGCGTAAAAATCAAACTTGTCATTGCGATACACCGGCGCCTCTTCACGAAGACGCTTCCAGATCGGATAAGGATCGGTGTCAATCACCGTGTCGTAGGGATCCCAGTAGATATCGGTCATTTCGTGCCCCTTCAACTGATTCCGTAGAGGAACTTCACGATTGGAGTTGCCGATGGATAGGACTCGGTGAGTCCAGCGCCATCAAGGCCGGCGTCAACGATGACCGTTTGGCCACTGATGTAGCGGGCAGCGTGACTACCAAGGAATGCCATCACATCGCCCTGCTCTTCGGGCGACGAAGCGTCGACACCGATCTCGTCGCGGAAATCGCGACCGAATGAAAGCCAAAGATCTTCGTTCGATCGAGCAAGCGGCGTGTCGGTTGGTCCGGGGCAAATGGCGTTGATGCGAACGCCGCGCTTTCCAAACTCATAGGCGTTGAACGCCACGTAGTAACACAGCGCCTGCTTGGAGAACATGTAGTGGTTGTTGCCGGGGTTGGCTTCCATCCAGGCAACGCCGCTGTCGAAGTCGGTGCCATCGACATACGAGCGAACGGTGTCGAGGTTGTTGTACCAACCAAGTCCGGCCGAAGAGGAAATTGCGGTGATCGATGAACCCTTGGGGAGCATTCCCTTTTCGAACAATCGGTTGATCATGTGTCGATGACCAAGAAAGTTGATGCGCTCGATTCCAGGAGTGCCATCGGCAACGCCGGCGCAGGAGAACAGCGCATCGACAGTGCCACCGCATTGGTCAACGGCGGCATCGATCTGATCCTTGTCACGAAGGTCAACCACGATGGAGGTAAAGCCCTCGACAGGGACGTAATCCATCACCACGACATCAGCGCCCAACGATGCAACCTGGCGTGCGGCGGCGGCTCCCATCCCTGTGGCTCCGCCGACAACCAGCACTCGTTTGCCGTCGTAACGGAATGATTCGTTCCCCATGGTTCCCCCAACTTTTCGCATGCAGAATGCCCAAGATCGGCGCTGTGTAACGAGCGTAAACTACATTGAACCGAGATTCACGAAAAACGCAGCCGGCCTCACCCGGCCCAGTGGGAGATGAACAATGGCCGATCTCTGGCATGAAGAACGTCTGCTTATTGACGGTCAACTCGTCGAAGCCTCGGGTGGCGCGACCTACCCCAACATCAATCCGGCCACCGAAGAGATCATCGGGGTTGCTGCCGATGCATCGGCCGAAGATGTGGAGAAGGCCATTGCTGCGGCTCGCCGTGCATTCGACACAACCGATTGGTCAACCAATACCGAGCTTCGCCAGCGCTGTCTTCGTCAACTCCATCAGGCGTTTGTCGACAACTTCGATGCCATTGCCGAACTCACAATTGCCGAGGTTGGTGCGCCGCGCATGTTCATGAGCGGCCCTCAACTCCTGGCCCCCCTTGACTACCTCACCTACTACGCCGACATGCTCGACACGTTCGAATGGTCCTATGACCTCGGGGTGCACTCGGGCATGGCCGGAACGGCGCATCGTTGGGTCGAGAAAGAGCCGATCGGCGTCGTCGCTGCGATCACGCCGTGGAACTACCCGCACCAAATTACCTTCGCGAAATGTGCTCCAGCACTTGCCGCTGGCTGCACGGTGATACTCAAGGCTGCGCCCGATACTCCGTGGAGCGCGCTCGCACTCGGCCGTATGATCCACGACCACACCGATTTTCCTCCCGGCGTGTTCAACATCATTACGTCGGGAAACAAAACTGTCGGTGAGGTACTCACCAACTCACCTGATGTCGACATGATTTCCTTCACCGGTTCAACGGCGACCGGTCGCCGCATCATGGAAGCAGCGTCAGCCACGATAAAAAAAGTCTTCCTTGAACTTGGTGGCAAAAGCGCACACATCGTGCTCGATGATGTCGCCGATATGGCATCGGCGACAGCCAGCCCGTGTTTCATGGTGTGCACCCATGGCGGGCAAGGTTGTGCGACCTCAACACGACTGCTTCTTCCTCGCAGTCGTTACGAAGAAGGGGTCGAGGCAACCGCGGCCATGCTCGGAGCACTCCCTTACGGCGACCCCCAAGATCCCGGCGTGATGACCGGCGCGATCGTCAATAAGGCCCAGCTGGAACGGATGGAAAGTCTCGTCAACCGTGCCATCGCTGACGGTGCACGAGTCGTTGTCGGCGGCGGCCGCGCCGAACAATTTGAGAAGGGCTACTTCTTCAAGCCCACACTGCTCGCCGACGTCACCAATGACATGGAGATTGCTCGCACTGAAGTCTTCGGACCTGTCCTCGTCGCAATTCCTTATGAGGATGACGATGATGCCATTCGTATTGCCAACGATTCGGACTACGGGCTGTCGGGCGCCGTCGTCAGTGACGACCGAGACCGCGCGCTCTCAGTTGGCCGACGCATCCGCACCGGCACAATGTCGATCAATGGCGGTTCTTGGTACGCGGTCGATGTTCCGTTCGGCGGCTACAAGCAGTCGGGCGTAGGTCGAGAATCAGGCGTTTCTGGATTCGAGGAATACCTCGAAGAGAAGTCCCTCGCCGAACCTGCCTGATCAGGCGCGCTGGCTGCTGACCGACACGATTTCGCCGGTCATGTAGGAGCTGTAGTCCGAGGCCAAAAACATCATGACGTTGGCAACTTCCCACGGCTCAGCGGCGCGGCCAAACGCTTCGCGCTTGGTGAGTTCTGCCAGCGTTTCTTCCGTGGTGGCCTTGGCCAAGAACGGATGCATCGCAAGACTCGGTGCGACGGCATTGATGCGCACATCATGAGGAGCTGCTTCGATCGCGGCGCAACGAGTGAGGGCCATCACGCCGGCCTTCGCCGCCGCGTAATGCGCCTGGCCTTCTTGGGCTCGCCAACCCAGCACCGACGCATTGTTGACGATCACGCCGCCACCGTTTGCATAGAGGTACTGCATCTCGGCACGCATGCATCGGAAGGTTCCGTTGAGCGTGACATCGAGAACGAGGCTCCACTGGTCGTCAGTCATTTCGACGATTGGAACTTCGCCACCAAGACCGGCGTTATTAATAAAGATGTCGATACCACCCAGCGCAGCAGCAGTTCCTTCGATCAGCGCCTGCACATCGGACTCAACCGTTACGTCGCAGGGAATGCCCACAACACCAAGTTCCGCGGCTGATTCTCCGCAACGGCGCTCGTGTTTATCGGAGATCACGACCTGCGCGCCTTCCTCGATCGCTCGCTTTGCTGCCTGAAAACCAATGCCTGTTCCGGCGGCGGCGGTGACAAGAACCTTCTTGCCCGCAAGAAGTCCATGTCCGTCGACGTAGGTCGGTGTCGTGCTCATGCGGGGTTGGGCTCCTTGGGCAGGCCAAGCACGCGTTCACCCAACACATTGCGCTGGATTTCGTTGCTACCGCCGTAGATGGTTTCGGATCGGGTGAAGAGGAACATCTTCTGGTCGAGCGTGAGTTCGTAGGGGAAACCCTCGGCAATCATTGACTCGGTGCCGCCAATATCCATGGCGAGTTCGCCGAGGTCGCTGTGCCAAGTGCCCCAGAACAACTTCGAAATTGACGCTTCAGGGCCGGGAACTCCTGAACCCATCGAGCGCAGAGCATTCCACTGCATGAGTTTGAGACCGGTGTAGGCATCAGCGAGACGCTGACGCATGATCGGGTCAGCGGCCGAACCCTTCTTCTTTGCTTCAGCAATGAGGTTGTCGAGTTCACGTTCGAACCCAACCTGCTGAGCGAGGGTCGAGATACCGCGCTCAAGCGCGAGCAAGTCCATCGCAACGCCCCAGCCCTTACCCGGTTCGCCGACGATCATGTCTGCACCGGTCACGGCATCGCTCAAGAAGACCTCGTTAAATTCACCGCCGCCAGTGATCTGCACGATGATGCGCGCTTCGACACCGGGCTGGTCCATGGGAACAAGAAGGAAGGACAAACCCTTATGACGGGTTGAGCCGGGTTCGGTGCGAGCAACAACAAAACACCAATGTGAGACATGAGCCAACGAGGTCCAGACCTTCTGACCGTTGATGATCCACTGGTCGCCGTCGAGAACGGCGCGGGTCTGCACGTTGGCAAGATCGGAACCGGCGTTGGGTTCGGAATACCCCTGACACCAACGCTCGTCGCCACTGAGGATCGGCGGGAGGAATCGTTCGCACTGTTCGGGAGTGCCATGTTCGATCAGCGTCGGGCCGAGGAGGTTCTCACCCATGTGATTGACGCGACCCGGAGCCTGAGCCCGTGCGTATTCCTCGGCCCAAATGATCTGCTGACCGACGGTGGCATTCCGTCCACCAAATTCGGTGGGCCAACCCAGACCGATCCAGCCGGCGGCGCCCAACACCTTCTCCCAGCGTTCACGGATCTCAAATCCGACTTCTTCATCGCCGGGGCCACCGCGCCCTCTGAGGGACGCGAA
The DNA here is from genome assembly GCA_030830565.1 of Acidimicrobiales bacterium. GTDB lineage: Bacteria > Actinomycetota > Acidimicrobiia > Acidimicrobiales > Acidimicrobilacustridaceae > Acidimicrobilacustris. The sequence goes on along the minus strand of JAURMR010000001.1, from coordinate 9,199 downwards.
TTCTCCGACGAGGTTTTCGGCCAGCCACGACTTGGCGGCGGCACGGAATTCCTCGTCGGAGACGGTCGAGACATCTACGGGAAGAGCCATGGGCCCACTTTAGGACCCGATCAATCCAGCTTTAGAACCCGAGCCGCATTGTCGTGGAGGAACTTCGGCCAGACGTTGTCGTTGAACGGCACATCACGCATTTCGGTCATGATCCGCTGAAGGGACAGACCCATAGGGAAATAGCCCGCGTACATGATCTTGTCCGCGCCACGGGTATTGGCGTAATCGATAATGCGCTGGTCGTAATGCTTCGGGGCAAAGGCCGAGGTTGAGTAGTGCAGTCCTGGCCACTTGAGCATGAGCTTCACCATTAGTTCGGTCCAGGGCTGACAGCCGTGACGGGAGACATAGGTGAGTTCAGGGAAGTCGTACATGACTTCGTCGACGTGCTCGACGTGCTGGCACTGGAACTTCAGACGAGGACCAGGAATTCCGGTGCAGACGAAAACTGGAATGTCGAGCTCGCAGGCCTTGGCATAAATCGGATACATCTTCTTGTCGTTGATGGCGACCTGCGGGAAACAACCGGCCGGGAACATGCTGATGGAACGCACGCCCCAGGTTTCATAGGCACGAACGATGTTCTCGATGCCCGCCATTCCGTCGTTGGGGTCGGCGCCAACAGAACCAACGAATCGACCGGGATACCGCTTGATCGCTTCTTCGCCCGTTGCTTCGCCTTGACCTTCACGGTGACCCACACCGACCATGCCGACCGAGACGCCCCACTTGTCCATCTGGTCGAGCGTGTAGCCAACGGGATCATCGGATTCGCGGACTTCTTTTTCCTTATCCGGCGGAGCCTTGAACATGTACTCGGCCGGAAACTCAAACTCTTCTTTGGATTGCGAGTCCTTGGTCTGCTTCGTAATGAACTCGTACTGCGCCTTCAGGTCGCGAGCCGGAAAGCCAATCATCGTGTCGATGACCGGAACATCGGTCGGCATAGCCATGTGAATTCCCCCTGGAATCGGCAACGGTTGTTTCGTTGACGTCGTCAATCTAGGACACCCCTCACAGAGGAGCGAGTTACAACAAAAAGAAATGTGGGGCGGGTTACCCCGCCCCACATAACGGATCCGCCACTACAGCTCGTTGCGCGAGCGGTACTTACTTCCCTGCGATCCGATCGGCTGCTTCGCGCTGTTCGAAGATGAGACGAACGAGCCAGAACCGGAAATAGCGACGCAATGACATCACGATGAAAAGCGCAGCGCCCACGACAGCAAGGACGAGACCAAAGTTGCCCATTGCGACAAGGTCCTCTGTCTTCGCTCCCTTACCGCTGCCTTGAAGAGTCAGCCAAGCGACGAGCGACAGCACAATGCCGGCGATCATCAGAAGCGATCCGAGGATCAGCCATGTCCGCTCGGGATTGGCCTTTCCGCCGTCGACCTTCATCGCATCGACTTCGCCCTGGAACTCCTGGAGGCGGGCCGACGGGGTGGTTTCAGTGTTACTCATGTTTCCTCCGTTGTTCTGGCGTTGATCAGTGGGTTGTTCCGCCCAGATACGCCTCGGTCAGTTCCTCGGCGATCTCAGCGGGTGGTCCGGTACGAGTAATGCGTCCGTGCAACATGATCGACGCAACGGTCGACACGCCCAGCACGGCTTGGGCGAACTGTTCCACCACAAGGATGGAGATTCCGTCAGCCGCGAGTTCGGCCACACGTTCATAGAGCTCTTCGACGATGAGTGGGGCAAGACCCATCGAAAGTTCGTCGAGAAGAAGAAGTGACGGGTTCACGGCCAATGCTCGTGACATTGCGAGCATTTGCTGCTCACCACCCGACATCGTTCCGGCGATCTGCTTGCGCCGCTCCTTCAGACGAGGGAACTGCGAGAACGCTTTGTCCTGCACCTCAGACATCGACGTGCCCGCATGGGTGAACATCCGGAGGTTCTCAGTGACAGTGAGATTCGGGAAGATTCCGCGCCCTTCGGGCACCAAGCACACACCGGCTCGCGCGAGTGAATCGCTCCCAACACCGTTGACCTCGCGACCGCTAATGAGCAACTGACCACCAGACGGGACAATCTGACCGCTGCAAATACCAAGAGTCGTTGTCTTTCCAGCACCGTTGGGGCCGAGTAGTGCGTGCACCTGGCCAGCCTCAAGTTTGAGGTTGACACCGTGCAGAACATCAATCGTTCCGTATCCACCACGAATGTTGCTGAGTTCGAGAATTGGGGTCACGACGCCTCCTCGACAGTTTCAGTTCCGAGATAGGCAGCCTGCACCTGGGCATTGGCTTGCACTTCCGCCGGTGTACCCGTGGCAATGATTGTGCCGAAATCAAGAACATGGATGTATTCGCAGGTCCCCATAACAAAGGACATGTCGTGCTCAACCAACAACACGGCAAGACCATCGTCGACAAACTTGCGCAGCAACGAGGCCATTTCCTCGGTCTCTTCTTCATTGAGACCCGATGAAGGCTCGTCGAGAAGCAATACACGAGGATTTGATGCTAGGGCTCGAGCCAATTCAACTAACCGAGCAGTTCCTGTCGGCAACGTGCCGACCATGAACTCCGACACATCAGTGAGCCCCACTTTGGCGAGCATTTCGTCGCACACCTTGTTGGGATCAAAGCCAGAACGGTCCCAGGTCTTTCGTTGTTCTGCAGCGACGAGAATGTTTTCTCGTGCCGAGAGACTTCCGAACACTTCAAGCTTCTGAAATGTCCGGGCGATACCCATACGAGCACGTTTATAGGGGTTCTTGTTGGTGATGTCTTTTCCTTCGAAAAAGACTTTTCCGCTGGTCGGTTCCTGAAGACCCGTGATCACGTTGAAGCAGGTGGTCTTACCCGCACCATTGGGACCGATGAGCCCAGTCACGCGACCTTCGACGACTTCGATACTCGCGTGGGAAACAGCGTTGAGAACGCCGAATCGAACAACAACGTCTCGGGTTTCGAGAATCGCACTCACGATGCACCTCCCGTGGGAACCATTTTCTTTTCGTCGACAAGGTCGGTGATGTCGAGAACCCGATCGAGTTGCGCGACTTTGTCGGGCGTGAACGGTCGGGTGAGACCCATATCGTTGATCTCGTCCTTTCCGATGTTTTGTTCTCGCTCCTTGGCCACCATGAGTTCCTTTTCGAGCCTGGCGTCTTTTCGCCATGGCAAAAGCCCGGCGAGGTCTCGGCCGGAATAGAACACGGCACCTTCGGGTCGGTAGGCCATTGCAATCGCTGCGATACCAGGACCGATGAGCTCGATCGCAGAAAGCCACGAGGGCTTCCCCAGCACTTCATAAAGCGCGGGGAACGATGCCAAACCAATCACACCCATAAATGCAGCGACTGGATAACGCACACCTTGCACGGCGAGCAGCAAGACGAGCGGCAAACCGGCAAAGAGCGGGAATGAATCCACTGAGAGTGCGCCACGCTGCAAACCGAACATGCATCCGGCAAAGCCCGCCATCGCTCCCGACAGCATGAACACCATCATCTTGGTGGTTGTGAGATTGACGCCGATCGTTGCTGATGCTGCGGGCGAATCGGACATGGCGATCCAACGTCGGGCCCACCGAGTGCGGCGCAGCATTTCAAGCATGAAGAACAACAGCGCAAATGTGACCACCAGGAACATCAGGAATGCTCTTCGATCGCTGGGATCGGAACTGATCGTGATGCCAAAGATGTTGACTGGCTTGAACAGCACACCTGTGGCTGAGGGGTCAAGCATGTTGGGATGCCTGATAATGACCTTGTCTGCGACTTCTGCGAAGGCCATTGTGGCGAGCGCTAGGTACAGCCCCTTCAGGCGCAGCGCCGGAAGGGCAATCATGAGACCAAGCGGCGCACAAACGAGCATTACGAACACGATGCCAATCGCATCGCCGTTCTGGCCACCAAAGTGCGAGAAGAGCACCGCACCGATACCGGCGATGGCGAAGTTCGCAAAGCTCACCTGACCAGCCCAACCAATAAGCGGGATGAGCGAAATCATGATCAGACCAATGACCATGAAGCCTGCACCGCGTCCAAGCCAAACCGCAGATCGTTCGCCGAACGTGGTGCCACTGATCCACGGAATCCAACCGTTGGCCCAGGCGCCGACCAACGCGATCATCACACCAGCGCCGAGCGCGGCCTCCCATGGTTTCGTGAGTCGCTCAGTGCGTTTGGTGATGCGGATCTTGCCGGTCTCGAGTCGAGCCATCGGCAAGAAGAGCAAAGCAATGAACAAAATTGCTGCGGGAATCGCTTCGTCGGCATAGGCCCAATCGGTGCCCCATTCGAGATACACCGAAGAGAACGACTTCGCGAGACCGATGATGAGACCGCCGATAAATGCCATCGGGATTGATTTCAGCTGTGCGATTGCTGCAGCTGCGGAAGCAACAACGATGATCAGTGTCAAGTTGTCAACAACCAGACCAGTTTCCGGAGCAATCAAAATTCCGGCGAGGCCAGCGGTCATGCATCCGAGTGCCCACGAAGCACCCGAGATGATCGACGGCTTGGCCCCAGTAAGACCAGCGAGGCTCCGGCTATCAACGACTGCACGCATCGAAATACCAAGTCGCGTGCGGTAGAGGAGGAAACGAAGTCCAAGCGCAACGAGTAACGCGATCACAACAGTGATGATTCGGTGCCAGGTTGCGGTGACGTCACCGAGCTGAACACCTTTGCTGCTTTCAAAGAACTGCGGAAGCGTTCGACCGGTCTTCGGCGACCAGATCGTCAGCGTGATGCCCATGAATGTGAGCATGAGTCCCACAGTGACCATCAACTGCACGACGAGGGCTGCGTCGCGCAGGCGACGCATGATCACTTTGTCGAGCAAGAACCCGATCGCTGGCGCGATCACGAGCAAGGTGATGGCGATCGCCACCAACGTGGGCAACCCTTGTTTCACCGTGAGTTGCCAATAACAGAACGCAAGGAAACATCCGATAGCGGCATGAGCAAAGTTAAAAATGCCGGTGGTGGCATAAGTGACGACCAATCCACCTGCGGTGATGGCGTAAATGCCACCGAGGGCGATGCCCACCACGAGGAACGATGAGATCGTCTTTGCGTTCACCGATGCTCCGCCCCAGTTCTTGGTGATCAAGAAAAGGACGATGAGAGCGACGACGAGCGCGGAGATCAGTCGTGGACTGACTTTGAGCCGCATGTTCCCCCCTACTTCGAACGATGTGCTGCGAAAAAATTTAATGTGGTGATCAATGTGATGAGGAGGGACCAGCCCATAGGGGCTGGTCCCTCCGAGTACTGCACTGTCAGATGATTACTTGACGTTGGCTGCGGCTGCAGCGGGATCAAGCTTCACGGTGACAACGTTTTCGGCCTTGCAATCAAGCGTTCCGGCTTCCTTCGGGAAGACACGCTCGAACTTGCCGCCATTGATCTGAAGAAGGACGAAGCAGTCCGAGAAGACCTTCTGTCCAACACGGGACTTACCGATCCAGCCGTCTGCATCGAACGACAGTGTCTTCATCTTCTCAAGAAGGTTCGGACGAGTAATGGCGTTCGGACCCTTTTCCGCAACGATTTCATTCACCGCTTGCGTGAATGCCATCGCTGACTGCCAGGCCTGTGCACCGAAGGAGTCGGGCTTTCCGCCAACAGCGTCGACGTAATTCTTCGCTGCGGCGTTGCTTGAGGCCTCTTCGAACGGAATGAACTGCATCCAGACGTAGGTGCCATCAACTGCGGAACCTGCGGCCTTGAAGTTTTCGGTGTAACACGCAAGTGAACACGCCCAAACATCAACACCGGTGAGGCCCTGAGCCGCAGCTTCCTTGCGGAGCTTGGTCATCGCAACGTCGTTTGAACCCATGTAGGCGTAGTTGCCTCCGCCGTTCTTAAGGGCCTGAACGTAGGTGTTGAACGCTGACTGCTCGGAACGACCGGAGACCTTGAGCGCATCAATCCATGTCACGCCAGCCTGCTTCTGACCTTCGATCTGATAGGTCGCGGACTGAACGGTGGTGGGCAGATCGCCAGGCACCAGGAAGACGCCCTTCAGGTTCGGCTGGATGGTCTTGTAGTAGTTGGTTGAACCAACGAACGCCTTGAGATCGCGCACACCGGTGTTGGTGCCATTGCACGGTTCGGCGACAGCCTGCATCACCCAAACATTCGCGGCGCACTGTTCGTTGACGTCATTGGCGAGAGCCGAGAAGACCGGAAGACCAACAGGCTGGCCAGCCTTGTCTGCGCAGTTGCCGATTACCGAAACGTCCGGGTTGAACAGCGAGTTGCCACCAACCATTGCAAGATCGTTCTTGCAGGCATTGATGATGCCGTTCTTGGCTTCAGTGGGGTCGAGCTTGGAGTCCCAGGCTTCAACCTTCAACTGACGACACCCAACACCACCATTGGCATTGATCCACTTGGCGTAGGCATTCAACGCATCGACATTGCCTTGGAACAAGCCTGGAGCAAGCGGCGAGCCGGTATCGGCCATGACCTCGACCGAGATGGTGTCAGCAGTGACGCCAACCTCAGTTGCTTGCAGTGCTTCTTTCGTGCAGTTGGCATTTGCCTTGCCTTGCGAGCTACCACCCGAGTCGGTACTCGCGTTATCTGACCCACTGCGACCACAGCCGACAGCAAGGATGCTGACGCTGAGAGCCGCGATGAGCACACCTGCTCTGAATCGCTTCACTTGGTTCCCCCCTGGGAGTTGTTGAACTACATCGCGAACCATAACCGACTTCACAATCTCATGTGTGACGACCGGCACAGATTCAGATTTGGTGTGAAGTTCGAGCTCGATCCCCTCGACGGAATCGCCCCAAAACGCAAAAAGTGACCGGCCGGTAACCACTGTTCCGACCGGTCACTCGAGACGCGGTTAACAGGAAATGCCACCATCCATCATCAGGGTTGCACCGCTCACGTACCGAGCTTCATCTGAGCCCAAGTACGCGTAAAAACTCGCTAATTCAGAAGGTTTTCCGACCTCGACGTTGTCACGCGACATCTTGCGCATGCGACCCCAGTCGGCGCCCTTGGGCGGAACGAACGCTGTGTACATGTTCGTCTCAACACCGCCAGGAGCAACCGCACAGATACGAATCGGAACGTCGTATTCGGTGGCCAAGGCTCGAGTGAGCGCCGAGACGCCGCCCTTCGATGCGCAGTACGCGGCGCTCCAGGGCTGGCCCATAACAGCTGCGGTTGAGGAAGTGTTGACGATGACGCCGTGGCCCCGCTCCACCATCTGAGGCAACACGGCGCGACACATGAAATAGGTGCCGGTGAGATTGACCGCGATCATTCGCTCGAACTTCGCCGGATCACCGTCGTGGCTGTTGTCGAATCCGCCGATGCCTGCAACGTTGCACAGCATGTCGACTTGGCCGAAGGCCTTCGTGACATCAGCGACGATTGACTCAACCTGTTCCCAGTTACTGACATCGCATGCGATTCCCAATGCGCCGTTACCAATCGAATTGGCGGTTTCTTGTGCGTTCTCAAGATTCACATCGAGGCACGCAACCATGCCGCCTTCAGCACCAAGACGCTCGGCGACACCACGACCGATACCTGATCCGGCTCCGGTGACGATGACGCCTTTTCCTACATATCGCTGTTCCATTGTTCCCCCATTGTTGTGAGTAGTGCGCGTGAAATCGTCACGTCAGCGCGTGACGATTTCACGAAACGAACGTTCCTGCGGCGGCGAACTCAGCCGATGGTGAGCACGCCACGAGCAACTGCACCGGAGTGCATGTCGTGAACGGCGTCGTGGAAGCCTTCGAGCGGGTAGGTGGCCGTCACGAGTTCGTCGAGCATGAACTCGCCGCGACGATAGAGATCGATGATCTGCAACATGTCGCTATGCGGGCTGTACGAACCTGCACGGCAACCAATAACGGCACGCTCGTTTTGCGTGAAGCGCTGGTACGGAAGCGTGAACGTTGCATCGCCACCGGGCGTACCGATGATGACGACAGTGCCGCCCCAATCAAGCATCTCAAGTGCGTTCGACGTCACTGCTGGGTGGCCAACAACGTCATAGACCCAATCGACACCGCCAGCGTTGAACGGACCGGAAAGTTCGGTCTCGCTGTAGGGAACGAGTCGACGAACCTGTTCGACGATGTCTTCATCGCGACCATTTAGGAAATCGGTTGCGCCGAACTGACGAGCAAGCGCTTCCTTTTCGGGCTCGGTATCGATCGCAATGATGCGCGATGCACGCTTTACACGAAGCGCCTGAATTGCGTTGAGACCGACACCACCGCAGCCGTACACAACTGCGGTCTGACCGATCTTGACGTCGGAGCGGTACAGAACCGCACCCGCACCAGTCATGACGCCACAACCAACCAGACATGCCGAGGTGAACGGAACGTCCTTTGGAATCTTCACGGCCTGAAAGCCACGAACCACAGTGCGTTCAGTGAAGACCGACGCCGCAGCGAAGTTCCAGCACGCTTCACCATTCAGAGTGAACGGCTGCGCCATGTTGCCGAGGGTCTGACGACAACGAGTTGGCTTGCCCTGCGCACATGCCTTACACACCCCGCACGCCGCAAGTGTCGAAATGATGACGTGATCACCTTCAACAACATGCGTAACGCCAGTGCCAACCTTTTCAACGATGCCCGCACCTTCGTGACCGAGCACAGCGGGAGAGGGCCAACCGAACGCGCCAGCTGCAGCGGTGACGTCGGAGTGACACACACCAGCAGCCATCACCTTGACGATGACCTCGCCGGCACCTGGCTCGCGAACTTCGAGTCCGTCGAGTACTTCGGCTGCTTCGCCTGTGAAAACGATGCCCTTCATGGATTCCCCCAGAGGTGAGTCAGTAAACGTTGAGTTTGATTCAGTACAAAAGCGTCGAGAGAGCTGAAACTCAGCTACCCCAGATAATTGATTGCCATTCGGTGTAAGCGTCGAGTCCCCAGTTGCCGCCGTCGCGACCGATACCCGACATCTTGAAACCACCGAACGGTGTTTCGTGATGCGTCTGCACGCTGTTGATACCAACGCGACCCGAACGGATCTCTTTGGCAACTTCGTACGCAGCAGGAGTGTCGGCGCCAAAGACATACGAGAACAAACCGTAATCACTGTCATTTGCGATAGCGATCGCGTCATCGACAGTGTCGAACGGAACGACAACAACCACAGGACCGAAGATTTCTTCGCGCACTGGAGTCATCG
>JAURMR010000002.1 GCA_030830565.1 Acidimicrobiales bacterium | reverse complement strand
GACACCGGGCGATAGTGCAGGGCAACAACAACAAGACGGCCATCGACTCGCCCGTTCTGCAGCACATCACCGATCACACTGTCGGCACCAGAGGCTTCGATGAATACGTCGGTTGCTGCTGTCGGGCCGAACATAAACGGCACCTCACCGTGGATGCGCTTGAGTTCCGCCCACACATCAACCTCAGACGGGTCAAGCACATGGGAAGCGCCGAGTTGCTTCGCCAATTCAAGGCGGGCATGGCTGAAGTCGATAGCAACCACATCAGTGACACCGCGATCGGCGAGCGTGGCGATGGCAAAGAGACCGATGGGACCGCAGCCAAACACTGCAACCTTGTCCCCCGGCTTCGCCTCTGACTGGTTGACCGACTGCATGCCAACGGCCAACGGTTCGGCAAGTGCTGCCGTCGTCAACGCCAATCCTTCGGGGACTTTGAAGAGGCGCTTTCCATTCGCCGCATCTGGCACGTAGAGAACAGGTGTGAGGCCACCTTGCGGACCGCCCGTTCCCATCGGCCCATGTCCAGCATCGGATGGACACACCACAACGCGATCGCCTACCGACACGCCAGTCACTTCGCTGCCGAGCCATTCAACAACGCCCGCCATTTCATGGCCCATCGGAATGGGATGTCCTGGGGTCATACCCATGTGGATGTACGACACATCAGTTCCGCAAATACCGCACGCGGCAATGCGCACAAGAGCATCGCGTGGTCCAGGAGTTGGTTCATCGATGTCATCGATGCGCCAATCGTTCGCGCCGTGCAACATGATCTGCTTCATAGCGAAGTGACCTTTCGGGTTTTCGGAGTTGTGTGGGTTCGAGATTTCGGGTGACGAGTAGTCGAAGCTGTGCGCGTCGCGTCTGCGCGGGCGCCATTGAGCACGACCTGTACAAGTTGCGCAATCCACGCATCGTCAATCGGCGTCGTCATGCCGCCAAGAACAACGTGAAGTACAGGACCATCAATCAGCGAAGCAAGAAGCGCAGCATCAACATCGCCGCGCAACTCACCTGCGGCCTTCGCACGCTCGAGACGCTCGGTAGTGAGTTGCGTTGCAGAACGAGATTCAACGACGTTCTTCTTGCGTTCGGATTTCGACTCGCCAAGAAGACCAATGATCGCAGCCAACGCTGCGGGGCGTTGAAGTTTCTCCACCGACCATCGAATCATCATGGCGAGGTCGGCTTCGAGGTCGCCAGTATCCGCAACAACATCATCACCATCGGTGCGGAACACGGCCTTGGTGACAAGTTCAGACTTTGATCCGTACCGGCGATAAATCGCAGCGGTCGTTGTTTCCGCGCGTTCCGCAACGGCGGCCAGGCTCAACTCGTTGTAGCCACGCTCCGTGAGAAGGTCGATGGTCGCGTCGATGATCGCGGCATCAAGTCGCGGGTCTCGCGGCCGACCGGCCGAGGTCTGCTCGTTCGTGTTCTCCCCCATTACGATGCGGACCGTATCGGAATGTCAGCGAGCGCGCCATCGATTCCCAGGCCGAGCGCCGGAATCAACCAACGTTCACTCCCGGCAAAGATCTCGTCAGATCAGCTTGCGATTACGACGAGCAAACCCGGCCAGGAGACCGCCGCCCGTCAGTAAGACAGCGCCACCAGCAAGCGTCGCGCCGAACTCAACACCCGTTACTGGAAGCGAACCGCTACCCGACCCGCCATCGGCCGGATCCGAACCGCCGCCGCCGTTGTCGGGGATGGTGGTCGTCGGTGTCGGTGGGGTTGGAGGCGTTTGCGCTTCGTAGGCACCAATGTCCAAGTGCGAACCAATTTTGCGAGTGAAGCCGGCACCGCGTTGGTCGAAGGAACTGGTCGAGGCGGTCGATCCGGCATCGAGTGCAGGGCTGCCGTAGGTCAGCGCCATCGTGTCGGTCTGGCCGCCGTTATCGGCAAGCGGAGCAAGCAACGGATCCGAAGCCAAGTTGCCGCCACCATCAACAATGGTTCCGTGATGATCAACGATTGAGTTTGTGAAGGTCGTTCCCGAAACGCTGGTCGTGTTGCCAACTTCATTCGTGTTGTTGCGCGTATTGCCCCAAAGAATTGAACTCGTGAACGACGAAGTTGCATCGGGACCAGAGATGGCTTCGGTCGGAGCAACGGCAGAGTCTGTGTTCTGGGCAATTGTTGACTCAACAACGGTGAGCGAACTTCCGCCCAAAAGACGAGCAACCGAATACGACGCGGCCTGGTTGCCAGTGATCGTGGTGTTATTGAGCGTCGTGCTTGAAATATCGCTCCACAACGCGCCACCAAGAGTGCCCAAGTTGTCGGCGAGTAGGGAGTGATCGATCGAGACGGTTGACTGCGAAGTGATACTGAGAGCGCCACCTTGTGTCGCAACATTCGACGTGATTGCTGAATACAGCACATTGACGGTAGAACTGGAAACTCTCACGCCACCACCGGCATAGGCGGAGTTGCCGTCAAGCACCGAAGAAACGAACTCGGCTTGCGAACGCACGAGTAAAACACCGCCACCCTTTGCGGTGCCCGAAGCGTGATTGCCATCGTTATTCGAAATCTCCGCGTTATCGGTGTACAGGCGAGCATTGTCGACCGAGATTCCCCCACCGCCGCCAGCTGCGGTGTTACCCGTAACTGAAGTGTTGGTGAGCGTGACCTTGGTGTTTGCTTGCAGGTTGGTGTTCGCGATCGAAAGGCCGCCACCCTTCCCGGATGCCGAATTGCCGGTGATGTCCGAGTCGGTGATATCCACCGTTGAGAACGAACCGATCGCCATTCCGCCCCCGAGCGCAGAGACATTGTCGCTCACAGTCACCCGAGTGAAGTTGAACGTACCGCCGTAGAGCCACACGCCCGCACCACCAAAGTAGGTAGCGGTGTTGTCGTGGAATGAGGAGTCGGTCACCGTCGCACCGTTACCGGAACCACGCATTCGAAGACCGGCTCCGAAACTCGACACATTGTGAGCAGATTCGACGTTGTCTATCGATACTCCGCGTGTAGCGAAAAGATCAATACCTCGTCCACCATTGTGGCTAAACGTTGAGTGGCTGAGCGTCACCGTCTGTCCATAGGCGTCGCTAAATCCACTTTGAGCGTTATATGAAATATCCGAACCGCTGACGGTCCAATTCATATCCGTTGTCGCTACACCCGAACCCGCGTTACCTGTGATGACACAATTAGTCAACGACGAATTGAGGTACGAACCATTCGAGTAGTTCGAGCTCGCAACGCCGCTACCGGTCCCACCGGTGATGACAACATCACTCAATACGACGGGAGCGTGAACGTTGAGAAACGAAGGGCTAGAGGAGAAGTGTCCGGCTTGAATTGCAGCCTGGTTGCCGCCCGCATTCGTAAGAGACAACCCACTGATCGTGATCGACGAGGTGCCGGTGTCGAACATCTTGAACGTGTCGCCGCCATCAACCGCTAGCGACCCACTTCCGGGACCAGTAATCGAAATCGGATTCGTGATGTAGGGCAGGTTCGACGCAAGGTTGATCGTGCCGGTGAGCCCCGACTGCACGGTGATGGCACCGCCGCCGTTGGCGTTTGAATATTCAATGGCGTGACGCAGCGAACCGGGGTTTGAGTTGTCGAGCAAGTTGCTGACGATGAGATCGCTCGGCGCAGCGCCAGCCTCGGTACTGGCCAGCAGGCTCAGAACCACGCCTCCCGAACCCGCGACCAAGGTCGCTCCCACTGCGATCGCGGCCGTGCCACGAGTGGTCGTGGACGCGCCGGATCGACGTCGGGCAGGGCGAGAGGCAGGAAGGAGAGTTGAGCGCATAGTCAGAAAAAGCGCGTCGAGTGGAGACTCTCCGCGCAGGGCGCTGAATTTAGTTCAATATGCCGATTTTTCCAAGGCTGACGGCGTTCGGCCTGCTCTCAAAGGGATCGGGGTCAGGCCTCTGCGTCCACGGGCCCTGTCGCTGCCGCTTTGGCCTTGGCTTCAAGCTGCCGACTCCCGGCGATGAAGGCCCGCACCAGGCCCGTGGCCCGCTTGAGAATCTTGGCCCGCAACTCGACTGGGGCGGCAGCCAACGGGGATGCCGCAAAGGTCGAAAGCGCCGTCGAACGAGACCGACCCTCGCAATAGGCGCACTGATCGATGTGCCGACCAATGCGCTTGCGCCACACCGGTGTGAAGACACCCTCGTAGGTGGTCGTCACCTGTCGGAATTCCTCACAACGCGGATTGTCCTGGCGAACGAGATACAGCGCACTGATGGACCGTTCAAGATTGGCGCGCATTCGCGATGTGAGCACTGTGGCGTTATGACGCGTCACTCCCATCGACTTTGCCAGCTCTTCGCCTTCGAGACCCTGACGCACAGAAAGTTCGAGCACCGCGCGTTCGTTTTCGTTTAGGCCTTCTGCCGCGGCCCAAACAAGTTCGAAAGATTCGTCGCGCAACGAACCACCTTCAGATTTTTCGCTCACACCATCGGCAACATCGACTTCAGCTGCGAGCGAAGCAAGCACCGAACCTTCCGGATCGACGGGCACCTGTCGTGCGGTACGTTCACCAACACGCGCGACTCGATTCCTTGCGATGCGAAAAAGAAACGCGCGAACTGCTGAAGGGTCTCGTAATGCCGACATGTTTTGCCATGCGGCAACGAACGTGTCTGACACAACGTCTTCAGCGAGTCCTCGATCACGAGTCAGCGTCAAACAAAATGAATACACGCGATCTGCATAACGGTCATAAAGCACTGCAAATGCTTGCTCGTTTCCGTTGACGATCGCTTCGACAAGTTCGGCGTCGGTTGCAGTTGGCTGTACGCCTTTCGATACGCGAAATGTCACAGATGCGAACCGTAGTCTTCGGACCTGAACCGTGTTGAGTTGAAAACGGAAAGGGCCACCGCTCGAACGCGGTGGCCCTTTCCGGTTGTGAGTTGTGTCTGTTCAACGATCGTTGTGCTCACGGTGTGCGTTGTCGTCGTTTCCGTGTGACTCACGCTCGCTCTCGTCGTGGCGATCAGAGTGATCCACCGCATGGTCGTCAACACCGTGGCGGCGATCGGACTCATGAGCATCGTCGTCACCGTGGTCGTCATGGTCATCGCTGGGGTTCGATGGCACCGTGACCGGAACCGAGGGGTTCACATTGGTGGACGGTGTGGTCACTGGCGAACCAGGAGCAACCGGAGAAGCAGGAACCGGCGTCGTTGCACCCGGGGCCACCGATGTACCTGGCGTCGAACCCGGAACTACCGCCTTGCCGTCGGCATCGACCGATGCGGGCGCAGCTGCATCCGTGGCGTTGTTGGCACCTTGGCCCGCCGATGCTGCCGAGCCATCCGATGATGTGCCGGCCGCCGACGATGTGCTTGATGCCGGCGCAACCTGCACTGCCGGGACTGATTCAGCCTGTGACTTTTGGCCCCAGGACAGTTCTCCCACCAGCGCCGCCAGCGCCACCAAGATGATGAAGGCTCCGACAACGACGGCCAGCTTCTTCTTGGCACTCGAGTGTTCGGTGTTTGTGTTGTTGGTGGTGGTGGTGTTCATGACGTCCTCCTGGGGACTCTTCGTTGCAATGTCTGCAAGGAAGAGTCACCGAGGAGGCTGACAGTCACACTTTTTTGAGGATTTTCTAAAAAACCCTCTGACCAGCGGTTTTACTGGCCGGAGACGGGAAGTCAGGCCGCTGCAGCAGCCGACGCACCCACCGCAACGGCGACACCGACAGTGATGCCAGTGCCCACACCAACTGCCGCACCGATCGTGGCGGCGTCGATGCCACCAGCAATGGCGGCCAGCTGTTCTTCATTCAATTCAGAGCCAAAGCGCTCGAGGAACGCGTCACGGATTTCGGCTGGAGTACAGGTGACCTGCTCGCGGGCGAGGATCGCCAGGATCTGGTCTTCGGTGGTAGCGGAGCGGAACTCTTCCTGCAGCGCCTCGTCCTCGGCAATGTGGTCGAGGAATGCGTCTGCGTCGTTATAAGGCATTGGATCTCCTAGGTCGATTGTTCTGTTCTCAAACCGCGCCAGCAGCGATTGCTGCTGAAGCCACACCGACGCCAACAGCGACAGCACCAAGACCGCCGCCAAGGCCGATGCCAAGACCTTCGCTGGTGGAGAGGCCCCCAGCAACTGCTTCGAGCTGTTCGGCGGTCAATTGCGACGCGTAGGCCTCAAGGAATGCTTCTTTGATTTCCTCGGGCGTGCAGTCGAATCCTTCAGATTGCACAAGGGCAAAAACAGCGTCGGCATCGTTGCCAAGCGCTTCAATTGAAGCAAGAAATTCCTGATCGGATGCGGTGCGTTCGATGAAGCGATCGGCTTCCTTGGTGCTCATGATGTCTCCTTAGTCGTGTGAGTTCTTAAATGGCAGCAGCAGCTGCAGCGGATGAAGTTGCGACAACGACGACCGCAATAGCTGTGCCGGCCGCGGCACCAACGCCAACAGCGGCGCCAGCGGCAATACCGATTGCGCCACCATCCGAGAGACCACCGGCAACGGCTTCAAGTTGGTCGGCGTCGAGTTCTTCGCTGATGTATTCAAGGAAGGCTTCGCGGATTTCGTCGCCGGTGGCGTCGTAACCCATGGTCTGGACCTTTTCGAATACGGCGAGTGCTTCGCCCTCGCGGCCCATGGCCTCGAGGTCGTCGAACTTCTCTGGATTGGCGCGGATATCAGCAATGAACCGATCGGCTTCTTCGATGCTCATGGTTCGTCCCCCTTCATGGGTGTCTTGAGGGTTCAGCTTTTGCTGAATCCTGCGTACTCGGAACTATAGAACTCAGTTCAGTCCGAAGCAAGCAACCCAGTGCCTACTGGGAATCAGGGCACGTCCTGACTGCTCGCGGCTTGAATCAGGCGGCAGCAGCAGCTGATGCGCCGGCGATTGCGGCGGCAGTCACCGTGACGCCAACCCCAGTGACGATGTTGCCGATTTGCTCGTTGCTCAGACCACCGGCGATTTCGGCCAACTGGTCTTCGTTGAGCTCGGAGCCGAAATGCTCGAGGAAGACATCACGAATTTCCTCGGGAGTGGCGTCGAAGCCTTCGGCACGCACGCGCTCCATCACCTGTTCGGGCGACGCTTTGAGTTCGGCCAGCTGGTCAGAAAATGCTGAGTCCGACTCCAGGCGTGTGACGAATGCTTCTGCTTGTTCGATGGTCATAGCGGACTCCAATTTCGGTTAGCGGAAAACAATGGTGTCAGAACGGCAGTGAATTTGGGTTTCGCAGGTACTCAAACACCGACGCATAGAGCGCCAAGATTTCCACCGTCGTCAACCCATCCGTCGTGTAGCCACCTGCGTACTGAGCAAGGACGTCATCGTTCAAAAAGCGACCAAACCGTTCGAGGAATGCATCGACAACTTCATAAGGGGTTGCGTCGTAACCGGAGGTGGCAATGACCGCCGCAACGTCATCGATTGAGTGGCGAGCGTTTTCAAGTTGGAGGAGCAGATCAGGGTTACTTGCTACCTGATCGATGAATGCTTCGGCTGCGGTATGTGACATGACAAAAACTTTCGTTTAGGCCGCAGCAGCCGCGGCGGTCATTCCTGGTGTGCGACCAGTCGACAATCCGCGCGCGAGAAAATCGTCTCCCTGCACGATGCCACCAGCGATTGCAGCGAGTTCATCTTCGGGAAGAACGTCGCCGAATCGTTCAAGAAAAACATCACGAACTTCGTCGACAGTGACGTCGTATCCCGCTTTGCGAACTGCAAAAACCACGTCAGTGGGGTTGTCTAAAAGTTCGCTTAATTCCTGCGCGAATTCGTCGTCGACAACGATTCGATCGATAAAAAGCGTTGCGTCGACGAGGCTCACGGGTTACTCCCTCAACCGTTTAGGCGGCAGCGGCCGCAGATGCGCAGGACGCAACGATGACGCCGACCGCGACGACACTGACGGTGCCAGCAACTGCCGCGTAGGCGATCTCGGAACTTTCCCAGACGCCGCCCGAGATTTCGGCCAACTGTTCTTCAGTCAGGTACTCACCTATTGAGGCAAGCCAAGCCTCGCGGATCTCTTCCGGGGTTGCCTCAAAACCGGCGGCCGCAACAATTGCTTGCACCTGCTCCGGCGAGTTCTTCACGGCGTCGATTTCGGCCGCAAAGGCTTCGTCGGCGGAAAGCCTCTCGATAAACGCGTCGGCTTGGCTTGCACTCATGAGTGTTCCCTTCTTGTGGTGTCTGTCGACGACCAGATCAGATGGCGGCAGCGGCAGCGGAACCAGTGACTGCGATTGCCACACCGACGCCAATGCCACCGGCTACAGCGCCGGTTGCAGCTGCACCCACCGCAATACCTGCGGTTGCGCCCGCGGAAAGACCGCCTGCGATTGCTTCAAGTTGGTCCTCATTCATGTACTGACCAGCAAGCTCGAGGGTCGCATCTCGAAGTTCTTCAGGGGTGACGTCGAAGCCTTGGGCCTGCACTTCGGCGTAGGCAGCAGCGGGATCGCTACCCAAATCGGTCAGTTTCTTGGCGAGTTCTTGGTTGCTCAGGAGTTCTGCGATGAAGCGGTCTGCTTCGGATGCGCTCACGGGGATTCCTTTGGTTCAGGGTCGGGTCAGATGGGACTCCACCTGATGCGCCGAACCGTACTCAACCAAGTTCAGTCTGTCAACGGATCCAGGCCCGCCGTCATGCCGGGCGCGATTCTTCGCCCCCGAATCCTGTCGACGAGGCTGACGAGTTGCTCCTTCAACCGCTCAGGCGGCAGCGGCGGCAGAACCGGTAATTGCGACTGCCGTAGCGAGGCCGAGGCTGCCGCCAGCTAAGACAATGCCACCAGCTACACCGCCGGCTACACCTCCAGCCACCCCCATAGCAAGTGTGTTCATGCCGCCTGCGATTGCTTCAAGTTCGTCCTCGTTCATGTACTGACCAGCGAGCTCGAGGGTCGCATCTCGAAGTTCTTCAGGAGTGACGTCGAAGCCTTGTGCTTGCACTTCGGCGTAGGCAGCAGCGGGATCGCTACCCAAATCGGTGAGTTTCTTGGCGAGTTCCTGGTTGCTCAGGAGCTCGGCGATGAAGCGGTCTGCTTCGGATGCGCTCATGGGGATTCCTTTGGTTCAGGGGATCAGTAACTGGAACTCCACCTGTTGCGCGGCACGGTAATCAACCACGTTCAGTCCGTCAACGGATCCAGGCCCGCCGTCATGCCGGGCGCGATTCTTCACCCCTGAATCTTGTCGAGTTGGAACGCGACGCTTAACCCGTGAACGAAGGGGCGACGTCAGGGGTCTCGACGTAGGTGAAGCCTCCGACGAGCGTTGCTGTCTGGCCATCGGCAGTCGTCACAATCACGTCGAACACCCCGGGATCCTGGGGGCCCGTGGTGCAGATCAGCTGCGATGTCGTGACAAAAATGACTGGCTCACATGGCACGCCGCCGATTTCGACAGTGGTTTCCGTTGTGAGATTTGTGCCGTCGATGGTTACCTCAGTGCCGCCTGACTCCGAGCCCGATCCTGGTGTCACCGAATCGATTGTTGGAGCAGCGGTCGTAGCCAGTGGAGTGAGGTCCACGTCGTTTTCGGGGATTGGATCAGCTGTGTTCGAGGCCACGACCACTTCGGTGTCTCGCGATGTCGGAACCGGCGTACTCGCCGAGCGAACCTCTATGTCAATCGTTGCTGATGCGCCGTTTGCGAGGTCGCCCAACGCACACGTAACCGTGACGCCCGATGCGGTGCATCCGCTAGGAACAGCCTCCACCGAAAGCCCAGCCGGAATCGTGACAACCATCGTTGCTGCGGTGGCAGCGGAAGGACCGAACGAACACTATCTGTTCGTTCGGTCCCCTCCTTCGAATCCTGGTGCGAAATCGCTCCTGAACTCAGCCTCAGTAAGTGAAGCCGGTTGCCGTGATCCAGGCCGGATCGACTTGGAACACGCCGCCGGTGGTCACCGTATTGACGGTGACAGGCGCAGGAATGCGGTTGCCGGTCGTCGCTTCGAACGCAACGGTGCCGGTCCAGCCCTTCCAGCCACTCGTTGCTGCAAGCGCAGTCTTCAGTGCTGCCCCAGACGTACCACCCGCACGGCCAATGGCGTCGGCGAGCACGAGCACTGAGTCATAGGTATAGGGCGACCATGAACCCGGTGCTGCATTGAACTGCTTGGTGTAGGCCGCGACCAGCGATGCGCTATTCGGGAAATCGCTCGGTGCGGGCACGCCAACCACCGGGCACTTCTGCGCCGCGGGAATTCCAGCAGCAGTGATGTATCCGTTGTCGTAGGCGCCGTAGTCAGCAAGACACTTTGCCGCAGTGTTTGAGGCGAGCATCGCCTGTGCGATGAGCCCCGCTTCCGGGAAGTACGTGATGACGTAGACAGCTGACGGGTTCGTTGCAAGAATCTTGGTGACCGTGTCGGCGTAGGACGTTGCTCCCGGCGTGATCGACTCGGTTGCCGTGATCTTGATACCCGCTTTGCCCAACGATGCGGTCATGGCCTGAGCAGCAGACTTGGTGTAGTCGGTAGTGGAATCAACGATGAGCGCAACTGACGAAGCCTTGAGTTGCTTTACAAGCGCATCGGTTGCGACTGGTGCAATCTGCGAGGTCATCGGCTGCAAGGTGAAGCCCATCCCTGCGGTTGCGTCAGATGACGTGAGTCGAAGCGGAACAAGACCGGCAGCGGTGTAAATCGGAAGCGTCTTGAGACCCACGCCCGAGTTGTACGGGCCAACAACTGCGTCGAGTCCGGACTTCACTGCGGCGTTCGCAGCAGTGACACCTGCATCGACATCGCCCTTGTCGTCAATGGCAACAATCTCGATCTTCTTTCCGCCAACACCACCATTTTCATTGACGTACGTTGCCGCCTGCTTGGCTCCGTTCAACATGCCTTGGCCAAGTTCCGCGAGGCTGCCGGTGATGGGCGCCTCAAGACCAATACGAAGTGTGTTCGAGGACTTTGAAGATGAGGAGGAACACCCCGCAGCGAGTGTTGCAACGGCAACAATGGCCGCAAGTGCCGAGATACCAGCGATTTTCAACTTCATTTGAGCTCCTTGGTAGACCGGCAAAGAGTAGTCAGGCATACAGTTCAGGGGTGCGATCCGGAAGCACAAGATTCCGGCCGACGACTGAAATCGAAGAAAGTTGTTTTGTGTCTGACAATAAAGAGTCTGAGACCTCAAAACCAGAGTTGCCGTGCTGCGAAGGAGACCTTTGTCGAGACGACTGGCATCGCAACCCCATCCGCCTCGGAGCGTTTTTTCTTGTTGTCCTCCTTATTCAGGCAATGGACGTCGTACTGACGCTGCGGATCGAGGACCTTGGCAACGGCGCTGACACCACTGAAAAACTCATTCGAGCAATCGGTGACCTCACAGATGTCCTGTTCGTCGTCGTTCTTGTCGTCGTCATTGTTGATTTTCTCCGCCGTCGATTCATCGCGTCACGGGAATCGCACTCGCAATTCACACTGCTCATTCTCTGCGTCTATCTCTCGGCAGCGTCGCTGAATGTGATCGTCAACATGATCACGTTGGTCATGGCTCCCAGCCTTCAAAACGCCAGTCAGAACTGGTTGATCCTCGACTTGGTGCTGCTCTTCGCATCCAACATGCTGGCGTTCTCGCTCTGGTATCAACTCGCCGACGCATACCTCGAAGGTGGGGCCTTCGACTTTCCGCCAAATGCCGCGCACCCAGATGACCCGCCTCGCTGGATCGACTATCTGTTTCTTTCCTTCAACACACAATCAACATTCGGGCCAACCATCGAAGGCATTCGAACTCGACCAGTGAAGGTCATGATGATGGTGCAGACATCACTGTCGCTCGTCGTTTTGGTTGTGCTCGTCGCGAGAATCATCGTTGCGCCCAACTAGCAGGCGAGATCCTCGCTCACTGCTAACACTCGCGCGCTAGACCCCCACGAGTTCCATTGCGTTTGCTGTGAGTTCGATCGAGCGCAAACGCTCTTCAATCGTGGGTGACTGGTGACAAACCATTAGCTCATCGGCTTGGGCATAGTCAGTGAACTCGAGCAATTGATCACGCACTGCAGAGGGCGTTCCCACAGCGGTGTGCTTCATCATGGCTGCGATCTGCGCTCCTTGAGGAGACGCAAGGATTCGGTCGACTTCGGCATCGGGAACATCGACATTCGGCTTCAGGAGGAAGCGGCGGAGTCGTGCCCGGCGTGTAGTTGTGAATTGCGACTGTGCGTCGTCCTCAGAATCAGCAGCGATCACGTTCACTCCAGCGATCACATGCGGATGATCGAGTTGCTCGGACGGACGGAAGTTTGATCGATACAACGCGACTGCTTCACGAAGTTGATGCGGCGCGAAATGCGAAGCGAATCCGAATGGGAGACCAAGCACTGCAGCGAGCTCGGCTCCGAAGAGAGAGGAACCGAGGATGTAGATCGGGATGTGTGTTCCGCGGCCCGGGGTTGCATGAACGCCCGGAACTCGCGTCGTATCACCGAGGAAGGCCTGAAGTTCAAGAACATCTTGGGGGAAATACTCCGAAGCACGCGGGTCGCGCCGAAGCGCTTGCACGGTGACTTGGTCTGTCCCTGGAGCACGACCAAGCCCGAGATCGATTCGATTGGGATGCAACGTCGCAAGAGTGCCGAACTGTTCAGCAATAGTGAGGGGCGAATGATTCGGAAGCATGATGCCGCCCGAACCCAAACGGATTGACTCGGTGTTTGCTGCCACATGGGCGATGAGTACCGCCGTTGCCGAAGACGCAACCGCATCCATGTTGTGATGCTCGGCGTACCAAACCCGGCTGTAGCCATTCGCTTCTGCGGTCTTCGCTACCTCAACACATGCGTTGAGCCCATCGGCAACGGAATCACCTGAGCCGATTATGGCGAGATCAAGAATCGCAAGAGGAACACCCATTCCCTAAGCCTAGGACGACGGCGCCGAGTCGGGTCAGGCGGAACAACGACCGACGGGCCACAATGGGATATGCCCGCCGTTCCAATCCTTGACATCACCAATCCCAGCGCCACAGCACGAGATGAACTCGACTCTGCTTGCCGCGACCATGGGTTCTTCCTCCTTGTTGGACATGGCCTCGATTCCGTCATCAGTGAAACGTGGAGTGAAACCGAGCGGTTCTTCGATGCTCCTCGGGCAACCCGCACCGCAATCCGACGAACCGAGCAGAACCCCTTGGGTTGGTTCGACCGGGAACTCACCAAGCGCGTTCGAGACCATAAAGAGGTCTTCGATTTCGTTGACCCCTCTGTTGGCGATGCCATGAACCGCTGGCCCGAACTCTCTGGTTTTCGCGATGCCATGGTGCAGCACTTTGAGGCGATGAGTGACCTCGCGCAACGAACAACTGCACTTCTCCATTCGATCCTTGATCTCGGCCCCACCTCAAGTGACGCGCTCACATGCGCGCGCCAAGGAAGCACCGTTCGACTCAACCTCTATACGGTCGGCGATCCCGTTCCTGACGATGAGCGAGACGGGCTGGCCGACCTTGGTGACGTTGCCCTTGGCCACCACACTGATCCCGGAACCCTCACGCTCCTCCTTCAAGATGAAACCGGAGGACTGCAGACGCTCGCGTCCGATGGCAGTTGGATCGATGTTCCGCCCGAACCGGGCACGATTGTGGTCAACCTTGGCGATTGCACACAAGCATGGACGAACGATCGCTACCGCGCGGCAATTCATCGAGTTGTTCCGATGACCAAACATCGCCGCTTCTCGATTCCGTATTTCGCGAATCCGCCGCGCGAAGCGACGATTGAACCCATCCCCGAACTCTCAGAGTCCGGTCCGCGCTATCGGCCCTTTGCATGGCGAGATTTCATGGCCGCGCGGGCCTATGACAACTTCACCGATCTGGGCACCGAAGACACACAGGTCACCGACTACCGGATCTGATGTTTTTCAGATCGTCAACGAGAGTTTCAGCATCTCGAATTGCGCTGCCCTGTACGCAGCCACCGCACCGTCGTAGATTGAATCCCGGGCCACTCGATTGGGAGGTGCGATGTCCGATTCGCGACATTCGTTGCGATGGATCGCCATCACTGGCTCCATCATCGCGGCCCTCGTTCTCATTCCGATCATCGTGCTGCTTTCGATGTTCGTCTTTCGTGACAATCCTGGAGCGAAGTCCCTCAATGACGCGCTACATGCATTTCGCCAAGGAGACACCTCTGCCGTCGAATCGATTGGTGCTGTCGTCGTGCGGCCGCCCGCCGGCGTGTATCGAGCCGACGCATCAGGAAAGGCGTCGATCAGCTTTCCCCCGACAAGTCAGAATTACGGCGCGTCTGCACCCGTGACCGTGACCCATCAAGGCGACAACTGCTGGACAACCACAGTCGATTTCAATACGGCTTTCCAGCAGCGATGGAACTACTGCATCGAAAATGGTGTCCTTACCGAACACAGCAATCACACCGTCACCGGCTGGGATCTCGGCGCAACGTCAATCACCAATGTCTCCGAGTTCGACTGCTCGCCTCCTGGTGAGATCGTCAAGACGGGCGAACGTCGTGACGAAGTTTCGACCTACACCTGCACCGGAACCAGCGACAGCATTAGCGGGACAACGACGTCTGCGGTCACCTTCGAGTCACTGGGCGCCACATCCATTGACATCGACTCAGTCGCTCTCCCAACTTTCCACTACCGCGAAAATGATGTCCTTAGCGGTCCGCAAAAGGGAACGACCACGATTGAGTATTGGTATTCCGTCCAGGACATGCTGCTTGTACGAATGGAACGCCACATCAATTTGCGGACCGATTCACCCGTCGGCGAAGTCACCTACAAAGAAGATGGCGAGTGGCAGTTGTCGTCGTTAACGCCAACCCGCTGACGTTATGGCCAGGCAAGAGGACAGGCATCGTTCAGAAGTTCGCCTTCGACAAGCGAACTGTGATGTTCCTTCATGGGTGAACCGGCTACAACCCTGAAGCGCGTGTTGTCACCTGTGTAGCGAACGCTGATTGCCCTTCGGCGCTGGGTGCGGCTCAAGTTTCCGCTCGCTGCGTGAATAGTTCGTGCGTGATGAACAGTGAGATCGCCAGGTGCGGTGTCGAAACTAATGATTCGCGCCTCGCCCACCTGCTTGTCGTAGTCGGGAACCTCTGCACCTTCAGTTCCGGGAATCGCGAGTTCCGAAACGAACATGGTCGGCCGATACTTCGTGGCGTCGAGATGAGAGCCGACGACAAATCGAACTGCTCCCATTTCAGCAGTGACAACATCGAGTGGGACCCACGTCGTGCAGACAAGATCGCCGTCGAGATGAAAATACGCCATGTCCTGATGGAATCCGGTCTTCTCCTGTGTTCCTGGTTCCTTCACCAACACACTGTCTTCGTAGAGACGCACCTCATCGCTTTGAAGAAGAGACGCGACAATTCCGGGTAGCGGCGACCGAAGTGCAAACTCTCGGAATTCTTCTTGAACAAGCCAGTGATCAGTACCTGCCCTGAACTGACCGCGGGGTGCTCCTGACGACGCCACCGAGTCATCAACAAGACGAGCTATGCCGCCAGATTCGAGCGCATCAGCCATCTCGGAGAGATTGGCCATCGCGGTGCCCGAGAGCGCGTCTTCAATAGGAGCCTCCATCGAAGCGACAAGATCGAGGGGAAGAATCGACCTCAAACAGACAACGCCGTCGCGCCAAAAAGTCTCGACTTCGTCCTGCGTCACTGCACGAGTTGGAGAAATGCGTTCCATATCCTCATCCTGCCTCACGGGTACGACCTCTGCGCAAATGAACTACGCGATGAAGTCCCGAAGTGCACTCGCATCGGCAGCTGCCTGACGCTTTGCCATCGCGATGGCCTCGGGTACCGACTTTGGATCCATCAGTTTGTTGATGTCCATCGATTCCGGGCTTCGAAGAAACACGTTCGTGCCCGTCGCTTCAAGCGCCGCAACTTCGTTGGCGAAGTTGCCCGGCGACTGGGTCATTGCGCCAATCGGAGCCGGAGTTGTTGTCGTGAGACTCAGGACAACGGCACGATCACATCCGGCGAGAAGGTCAAGGTGTGTACCCGAACCGCTCACTCCCCCGTCCATGCACCGCCGATCGCCAATGGGCTGCGGACTGAAGATGCCTGGAACCGCGCTACTCGCGGCAACGGCGCGTTCGATTCGGACACCGGCATCGCGTGTGACAACACAACGTTCACCGGTGAGTGTGTCAACACAGGTGATGTGCAGTGCGTCGGCGGGCCATGAACGTGAGAGCAGCATCATCGAGACGCTCCGCGCCATCTTGTTCGCCGAAGGCGTTGATGCAGCGAGTGCTTCATGCCCAATGGACCGAATCACTTCCGGTTCTGCATTTTGCGCCGCAACAAAAACATCGAGTGCACGCTGCTGACTTGGTTTCAATGAACCTGACGGCGCCAACATGCTGACAAGGGCCGGCGTCTTGGCGAAAAACGAAACCTCACGTTCGAAACGTCGAAGGTTTCCAGATTCAAGAATCGATGCAACCAGCGAGCCCGCCGATGTGCCGACAACACGAGCGGCTCCTTTGAGGTTCACCCCCAACTGTGCCAATTGCTGCAGATAGGTGACCTGCCAAGCAACGAAGAAGATTCCTCCGCCGCCTAACGACACACCAAGGTGAATGCCTTGAGCAGAACGGGCAGAAAAATCTATCGGTCGAGCGAGTCCGTCGGCAGCCATCGTGAAAGCCTACCGAGCCTCTTTTGGCTTCGCCTTCAGAGAGAGGTGTTAGCGAAGGAGAGCGATTGCACCACTCGTTGCGAGGACAAC
The DNA here is from genome assembly GCA_030830565.1 of Acidimicrobiales bacterium. Classification (GTDB taxonomy): domain Bacteria; phylum Actinomycetota; class Acidimicrobiia; order Acidimicrobiales; family Acidimicrobilacustridaceae; genus Acidimicrobilacustris. Next base: position 24,186 of record JAURMR010000002.1, on the reverse strand, counting down.
CAGCAACGCACAACCCAAAAGCGCGAATTTCACGTCCCGAGCTCTGGTCCAATCCACCACCAGCCATGTCACCCGCAAAACGGGCACAGCAATCAAGATGATGATGCAGGCGGTCCCGCTCCACTGACCCACCGTGCCCGGGATGAATGCACCACCAAGTGCGCACGCAAATGTGATCACGAGCGCAACCATCAATATTTTCGAGAGCGTGTTGAGATCGTTCATCGGCGCACAATCAGCAAGACGCCAATGACGGCGAGGATGACGGACAGTCCGCGTCGTACCAACGGGGGCGGAAGTACGTGTTGGAGTCGAACGCCGACAGTGCCACCAACTAAACCGGCAGCCGCTACAAGCGCAGCGTCGGAAACCACAACGCGACCTTGTGATTCATAAACAAGAAGTCCAACTGCAGCCGTTACCCCGACCGTGAATGTTGACGTTGCCGCAGCGACCTTTACCGGAACATGCATGACTTCCGAAGCAGTCGGTGTCTTCACCCATCCGCCTCCGACTCCAGACAGGCCTGATATCAAACCGGCCATGCCCATTCCCAAGAGTCCGACAGGGAGGCGCTTTGCCCGGTACGGAACGAACTCGTCGCCCAAGGGGTAGGCGCCCGCGAGCGTTCCAGGTGTTTCACCTACATCGGCTGCAGTCAGAGATGGATCCGGGAGATTGCGAATTCCTTTGCGGCGACCGCCAGCAAAAGCAGCGACTAACGCAACGCAACCCAGCAGGACAGCGAGCAGTGACTGGCCGATGAGACCCGAGACCAATGCGCCAACGAGCGCCGCCGAGGAAGCAACGATTTCCGTCGCAACGCCAAGGCGATGATTCACGACACGAGCGGTGAGTTGATGTGGAGCTGCCGCAAGAGAACCCGCAGCGACCGAGACCAGTCCGAGAGGCGCGGCGAACTTCGCTTCCATTCCCGACAACACAAGGATCGGAACGAGAAGGATTGCCCCACCTAATCCACCAAGTGTTCCGATTGCTGCCGTGAGAAATGCAGCAAATGCAAGGGCGACTGGATTCACGGATCGAACCTAGCAAATCGGTTGTTGACGATTTGCTGGCTCGTTCCGATGATCGGCGGTATTAGCGCTTGATGCTGATGGTCAGGTCGGGTGCGCTGATCGTCGCCGTTGGGCCAGCGAACCATGATGCGTTCGGTGTGCCTGCAACGAATTCGTTGAGGAACGCAACGGTGAGCCCCGATGCTAATTCGAGATCGCGGGCATAAGGCATGAACCCTGCTCCGCAACCTTCGGTGGCTTGAGTCTTGATCGCCGTTGCAACCAAAGCCGGCGCATCAGGAAGCTTTGGAATCTCATTGAGGTACATGCACACATCGGTATATGACTGATGTGCAGCGTCGGTCATAACTGCGAGCACGACTGGCGGTCCGGTAATGAGGTCGAACGGGCGCTGCGAATCGAGTTCGAGCGGCGTTGTGATGTCCTTTGTTCCGACCATCAGCATCACCGGAATCTTGATGCCGGTGAGTTCTGCGTCGGAGAGTCGGCGGGTGTAGGGAGCCTGGCCAACAACGGCCTTGATGCGCGGATCGGGCGCAATGGTTCCGGCCGGACCGGTGTGTCCGCCAGCAGAGGCCAACACTGTGTAGCCGCCGTAACTGTGACCAACGAGGCCGATACGCGCTTCGTCAATTGCGCCCTTCAGCGCCGGATAGGCGGAGGCCTTGCCGGAAGACTGCGCAAGGGCCCAGTCGATCTCTGCCTTCACAACATTGGGGCGAAGGAAGTCATTCACGTCCTGAGAAACTGATGTTCCGAGAAGTTGATTGGCAGCGGTGTTGCCATCGTGATTTGCGGACAACACGACGTAGCCGTGACTTGCAATGTCTTCAGTGAGGAACGAGGCGACAAAACTTTGGCCACCACTTCCGTGTGAGTAGACAACGAACGGAAATGCGCCAGAGCTATTGATCGGGGCGTCTTCGATCGCCACCTTTGAATCGAAATAGGCGGTGGGCAGCAGCGAGTAGCGAGCGAAGGCGCCTTTCGCTCCGTCGGCCGCCGGATACCAGATATCAGCGGTGATGGTCTTTCCCGTTGACGCATCGGGAATCGAGACGGTGTCGTGGCCCACTGCATAGGTACCCGACCGAGCGGGCATCGGGGTCGGTGTCGCTGCTTTCGAACTACTACTTCCGCCACAAGCGGCGAGAAGAAGGGCGCCAACAATGACGACGATTGCGGGCAGAGAAAGGGTGCGAGTGTGCTTTGACATGGGCGACACCCTCCCACACCAGACCCCACCACACACGGTTTAGCGATGCGGTTCTCGTGATTCCTCAGGAAATCGAGGCCACAAACGCCTCAATTTCAGAGGGGTGATCGGCGATTCGAGATGCGCCCGCAGCCAGCAATTCCTCGTGGCTACCGAAACCCCACGACACTCCAACGAAGTGAGTCCCGAGCGCCGCTGCGCCATGGCCGTCGTGTTCCCGGTCACCAATCATCACGACCAAGTGCGGCTCAGCAATCGCTAGCTGCTCAAACACCGAACCCATCACGACTGGTTTCTCGGCACCGGCACCATCACGTTCCGAACCAACCACGAGTTCAAAGTGCGAAACGAGACCAGCATGTTCGACGACTGGTTGCGCAAACGCAGTGCGCTTCGATGTCGCAATCGCGAGTCGGAAACCCGCGTCGTTCAAACGAGTTAACAATTCAGGAATACCGTCGTACACCGCGTACTCGTACATTCCGCCGGCGCCATAGTGCTCGCGATACACCGTGATGAGTGATTCGATCAGCGTTTCATCGGAAGTCGCGAATCCAAACCCTTTTGTTAGCGGAGGTCCAATGAACGACGAAAACTGTTCATCGGTAATCGCGGGAAATCCGTGATGCACAAGTGACTCATCGACGCAGCGACGAATACCAGGACTGCTATCGATCAGTGTTCCATCGAGATCGAACAGCACCGTGGTGATTGCCATTCGTTCATTCTGACCCACCACGCCACGTACAAAACGCAAACGGGCCCCGAACGAAGTCGAGGCCCGTTGCAGAATGAATGAGTCAGGAAATGAACACCGGGTTGATTGGCGAGCCCGTTGCACCCGTGACCTTGAGCGGCGACACAGCGATGACGCCTTCGTAGTTTCCGTCTTCACAGGGTTGACGAAGGTCAAGGTGCTCGAGCATGTAAATGCCGGCCTGGACCAGAAGCATCTTGTGAACGATGAGGAAGTCGTTGTTGTCGAAGGGAATGACCTCGACTGCTGCGTTGTCAGAACCAACTGCAGTGACGTCCTTATCGGCAAGCCACGCAGCTGCATCAGCACCAATACCAGCCTGAGCGAAACCTTCGGGTTCGCCTGCAGCGTTGCCGGCCCACCACATGTCGAGGTGACCAGTGCGGATAAGCACGACATCGCCAGCGCGAACTTCAACGCCCTGTGCATCGGCTGCGGCCTGAAGATCGGCGGCCATGATCATGGTGCCGGGTTCAAGCCACCTGTCGGCACCCTTGAGCTTCACGATGTCGAGGATGACTGCGCGTGCAGCAAAGCTGTCGACCTTTTCGATGCCGAGCTTGGCGGCGCCACCAAGCGCCCGCATCTCGCCGAAAGGCACGCCGTTGTAATGCTTGTGATCTTCATACACATGAATGAGTGCATCCATGTGTGAAGTCGTATGCGAGGCCATGACGAGCACGTCCTCGTGTGCGCCGGTGCCATCCTGCGCTCCGTAGACGGCGAACATTCCGTCGTCGGTGCCGTCCTGCAGCGTGAGACGCATCGGCGTTCCGCGGTAGTCAAGCAACGGAACACCTTGACCCTGAATCGGGATACCAAGGCTGTAGACCTTGCCGGTTGTGATCGAGGCAGCAGCGGCCTGGATGACCTCAGGAGTGAGGTGATTGAGCGCACCGCGCTCGTCGTCGGCGCCCCAACGGCCCCAGTTGTTCTTGCTCATGATTTCCCCCGATGGATCGACGTGTCAGTTCCTGAAAGGTACAACTCCGACGGCATCGCTGCCGCCGGAATCACCTAGGCAAGTGCGGGAAGGATCTCGTTGCGAAGCAGGTCGATCTGCTTCCAACTTTCTGAAATCGGCATGCCACCGCAGAGAGGGTGCATCGCGAAGACGGCGAAATCGCCGGCGGCCTTGGCCTCTTCAACTGCTTCGGCCGGCGAAACGATTTGGTAGAGACCCTCTTCACGAAGTTCGGCAACGGTCTTGGCGTGTGAGTGTGCCGAGGACTTGATGTCGGAGGTCTGCCATGAGGAGTAGGTCGTTGCTTCGTGAAGGATGTGCTCGCCCATGGCGGCCCAACCGGCATCGACATCTTCGGCAAAGAAGACGTGGTGAAAATCTTCAGGCGGAGCCATAGCGAAACCCTGCGTGCCGTATTCCTCGCACTTTTCGTAATAGTGCGCCTCGATCTCGGGAACCGGAGCTGCCCACATGATGGGAAGGCCGAAGCGCGCGGCACGACGTGCTGCGGGCTTTGAGGTTCCACCGAGAAGGAACATCGGGTGGGGTTGCGTGAACGGACGCGGCGTGACGCGCACGGTGGTGCCGCGGTATTCGAATGGTTCGCCTGTCCAGGCTTTAAGCATGGTGTCGACGCATTCGTCCATGATCTTGCCGCGATCGGCCCAGGACTTGCCGTGGGCTTCGTATTCGCTCGGGCGATAGCCGAGGCCGCCAATGACGGTGAGTCGGCCCTTTGACATGAGGTCGATGACCGCGATGTCTTCCGCGATGCGCAACGGATCGTGCAATGGCACGAGAAGTGCAGAAATCGAAACAGAAACGTTCTTGGTGCGGCTGAGAATTGCTGCAGCCATTGTGAGCGGGGAGGAACTCCAACCGTTCTCGGCGCCGTGATGCTCTTCGAGCGTCACCATGCCGCCACCAAGTTCATCAAGAACCTGAGCCATGTCGAGCATGGCGTTGTAACGATCGGCCATCTCGTTCGGCTCGAGTCCGGGCTGAATGCAATTGAAACGCATCATGGTCAGTGCCATGTCATGTCCTCCCCTAAGTGGAATGTGATTCTGCCCCATAGAGAGCAGGTACTGCGACGACGTCGTGTTCGACGATCGGTTACTGGGCTGCCTCAGCAGCTTCGAGAATTGCGATGGCCTGCTTGATGCGCTCGGCGTGCTTGGTTTCTTCACGGCCGTTGCGAAGCAGAAGCTCGATGATCTCGGGATCGGTTTCGTGCGAGGCCCACTTCTGATAGCCGAGGTCGCCCTGAAGTTCGCCTTCGACAATCATTGGCAACGACGACGCATCAAGAGAATCGGGGAGGTCAACCTCGAACTTTTCGAGGACCTCGGCCGAAGGCACGTACTCGGTGCCGAGCTTGAGCGAAAGGACTTTCATCATTCGGCGAGCGTGGCCAACTTCTTCACGACCGTTCTTGCGAAGGAGATCGGCAGCCTCTTCATTGTTGAGTCGCGAGGCGAGTTCGTTGTACAGCACGTCGCCGCTATTCTCAACGCGGATGAGGAGTTCTGCTGTCTCGATATCGAGCTTCTCGGCTGCGCCGATTGCCATGGTTGCTTCGAAAAAATTCATGGCTGAATCATCGCGCCTAACGGGCGCGGCCGCCCTGTCGACCAGCTGATCGGCTCGAACCCTGACGGGAACCGGCAGATGATCCGCCACCACCCGAGGTACGCCCGCCGCCGCCTGAACCCGAACCCGAACGTGAGCTTGAGCCAGCGCCCGAACGGGAACCGCCGCCCGAGCCTGATCGCGAACTGGAACCCGAACCGGAACGGGCGCTTGATCCCGATCCGCCGCCAGCACCAGCACCGCTGCGTCCACGACCTGAACTGCTGCGGCGCGGTCGACCGGTGGCCGTGGGGGTCTCCGAACGCGGTTTACGCGAATTCGGTCGACCCCCAGGTTTGTTGGCCGGTTCCGGAACATCGAGCAATGCCTTCACTTCGGAAGCGCTCTTCTTCAGTCGCTGACCGGGAGCAATTTCCTGCAGTAGCGGTGAATCAGGGCGAACCTTTGTAACGGTGGGCTTGATGCCCGCCTTACGCATGAGTTGATCGACGTCCTTGCGCTGCGATTCCGTTGCGAGCGTGACAACAACTCCTTCGTTTCCGGCGCGCGCTGTGCGTCCAGAACGGTGGAGATATGCCTTGTGCTCCATAGGCGGATCAGCGTGGATCACGAGCGAGATGTCATCAACATGGATGCCACGCGCTGCGATGTCGGTAGCGACCATTGCCGCTGCCGTTCCGTCGGAGAACGCCGCAAGATTTCGCGTGCGGACGTTCTGCGAAAGATTTCCGTGCATCTCGACCGAAACAACTCCGTGTGCGTTCAACTGACGCGTGAGTTGCTTGGCGCGATGCTTCGTTCGAGTGAAAATAATTGTGCGACCAGGTGCGGCAGCGAGATCGATGATGACGGGAAGTCGATCGTCGTTCGTTACGTGCAACACATGGTGGGTCATGGTGTTGACCGGTGACTGTTCGGAATCGACGCTATGGGTGACCGGATCAGACATGTAGCGCTTGACGATGACGTCGACGCCCTTGTCGAGGGTTGCCGAGAACAAAAGATGCTGTGCGTCGTCGGGTGTGCGATCGAGAAGACGCTTCACGCCGGGAAGGAATCCGAGATCGGCCATGTGATCGGCTTCATCGAGAACACAGACTTCAACGCGATCGAGTTTGCAGAAGTTCTGACTAATGAGATCTTCAAGACGACCCGGGCATGCGACAACAACATCGACACCCTTACGAAGTGCGTCGACCTGCGGGTTCTGACCAACACCACCGAAGATGGTTGTGGTGCGCAGACCAAGTCGACGAGCAAGCGGCGAAATGGTTGCGTCGATCTGCAACGCGAGTTCGCGTGTGGGCGCAAGGATGAGCGCACGCGGGCGGAACGGTTGACGGTCGAGCTGCAACATCGAAAGACGAGTGAGCACAGCGAGACCGAAGGCAAGGGTCTTACCGGAACCGGTACGACCGCGGCCGAGAACATCGCGGCCCTTCAACGAGTCGGGAAGGGTTGAGACCTGAATGGGGAACGGATCAGTGATGCCTTCAAGGGCGAGCGCACCACAAAGGGTGTCGGGAACGCCGAGGGCAAGGAACCCATTGTCGGGATCAAGAGCCGGAAGGGCTTTTTGCGGGGCCTGGGGCTTTTCGTTGCGGGAACGATCGGAACCGGGTCGGGGACGCGCGCCCGAAGAGGAACGGTTGGTACGAGGGCGTTGTGACGCCATATGAGTTTTCTCCTACTGAGGTCCGCTGAGAAAGCAATTGGCCAGAAGTGAGCACTGCCGAAACTGTGTGAGTGTCGGGGTGCTGGGGCCTAAGCGGTTCAGCGGCGCCGCTCCGGAACTGGAACGACAGAGTCACTCTAGTGCGGCGACCTGCGTTTTCCCTCATCGCCCCCAGTGTCAGTGGCGCGTGCGAGGCTCAGCCCATGGCATTCGGACAGCAATCAGGCCCACCAGCATCGTCGAAACAGGTCGAGGAACTCCTCGCGTTGTTTGAAGGCGCGGGCTACTCCTCGTTCCGTGAAGCGCGCCATATCTATGGACTCACCCAGCGCCAGGCCGGCGGAAAGTTCACTCGTGGCGAGGCCGACGAGCTCATTGCACGCCTTGCTGCGGGCGAAGGCGAGCTCAATGTCGAACAAGCCGAGCGTGCAATCGCCTCGTCATCCGACGCCAACGAGCGCGCGGCAAAGCGCGCCGCCAATCGTCAGGCCGAAGCCGTTGCTGCCATGCCCGACGAAGTTCTGGCCGACGAACTCGTGCGTCGCGGCTGGGTGTGCATTCCCGGCGAGTAGTTCAGGGCTGCCCGGCATGGGGCACTGCGACCTGCACAACTTCAATCGCTCCGTTGCGTGCGAGCGGCGCGTGACGCGAGTCGGAAGTTGGCGCAGTCATGGCGAAGAGGTGTTTGCCCTTCGGCCCGCCAAGCATGCACGCGTAGGTGTTCATTGTTGTTTCGGCCTCGTCGAGCACAACGCCACCTTCACCGATGCGCATGAGGCGAGGTGCAAGTGCGTTCGCGATCCAGACCGCTCCTTCAGCATCGAGACAAATTCCGTCGGGCGCTGCCATGTGCGCGGAGAGATCAGCCCACACACGTCGGTTCGAAAGTGAACCGTCGGCGGCGATATCGAACGCGGTGAGTCGAAGCGCAAGCGTTTCGGCGACGATCATTGTCTTGCCATCGGGAGTGATGACCATCCCGTTCGGAAAGATCAAACCGTCGGACGCGACATTGATGGTGCCGTCGGGATCAACGCGACACATCACGGTTGTCAGTGAATCGGGATCGGCGAACAAGCCTTCGATCCCCTGTTCATCGAGAAACACCTCGTAGTCGAAACCAAAGTTGCCGATGTAGGCGCGCCCTTGATGATCAACCAGGAGATCGTTGGCGTGCCATGTGAAGTGATTGCCGAGATCGGCATGCACGCTCAGTGCTGAACCGTCCCAACGCATGAGTTTGCGATCGAGCATGGAGGTAACGAGCAGGTCGCCATTGGGCAACCATCCGAGGCCCGAAGGTTGCGACGCCACTTCAACAATGCGTTGGTCGTTGCCGTCAAGGTCGATAGCGCGTACAGCGTGGTCGTAGAAGTCGGAATACCAGAGCCGACCCTCGTGCCACCGAGGACCTTCGCCGAAGAACAGGCCGTCTCGAAGGATGGTGGTGCTCATGACGGCATCGTTGCGTTCTTCACGACCGTACGAAGCTTCACTGCATCGGCTTCGAGGATGTTCCCTTTCGCGACTGCATCGTCAAGCGATGCGATCCAGGCAATGTCGAATGCTGGGCGGCCATTCGGGAGCGCCCACGACGCAAACGCTGCCGGAGGCGGCGTCACCGTCGTTCCGAACAGCCCACAAAATGCTGAACCCGATTGGCCAAGACCAGAAAGCGTGGCCACGGGAACGTCGACTTGCGGTGTGCGGATCCCCCCAGTGGCGTTGCCCTTTGCATCGAGTGCGAACGCTCCCGCATTGATATCGAGAATCGGTCGTGACTCGGGAGCTTCTCCCGTGCGAATCCAAGTATCGAGTGAGTTCAATGCACTGCGCAGCACGTAGGTGTGTGGCCCTGCGTTGATCGGCGTCGAACACGACAACAATCCGCCATAAATCGAAGCTGGCGGCGTGAGCATGGCTTGGAACAATGCTGCGTCAGCCACGCCATCGCCGTTGTCGGTATCGCCAATGCCCAAGTTGTAGGCATCGGCATGTGCGGTGCCGGCGACTTCCCATGTGCGAAGCAAGTCGGTATCTGGTTGGCGGGCACCAACAAAGTTCAGGCCCCTGCCCAACATGTCGGTTTCAGCTTGGAATTGCAGAACAGGAACCTTGAGATCGGTACGAATGCGCTGATCGGTCGGCATCTTCACATCGACATTCAGTGCTGCACCTGAAGTTCCGCGACTGTGAATGAGATAGCCGTCCCAGATATCAGTGTTTGGACCAATCGCATTTACATAGGTCGTGAGTCGAAACGCTGATTGCGATTCACCGATCGCAATGACGCGATCGGGCTGCAGTCCTCCGAGCAGTACGTCATTCGCAAACCATGCCGCGGCACCGGTTTGTGTGTACATGTCATAGGAGTACTGATCACCCGGATGCACGAGCGATCCGTACCGACCGGGATCAGCTGCTTTCAGCGTGTACCCAGCAACGAGTCCCATTGACGGTCCACCATCGATTCCAACAACCTGCGCCGAGAGGCCAACCCACGCGTATCCCTCACGAATGAGTTCAACGTGTGTGTAGGTCCAGTCCGGCGCGGCGTCGAGGCCACCGGAAACATTGAGCCATTCAACGATGACATTGCCGTTGAACTTGGCCGGGTCGGTTGGCCGGCGAACGATGGCGCGGGTCTTATAGTCAGCAGTTGTTGCCGGCTCAACCGACCAGTTGCCGTCAACAGTTAACGGTTGCGCCGACCGATACGACGTTGCGGTTCCACTGATGAAGAACTCGGACTGTTCGTATCCAACCGCAGCAAGATCGCTGCCTGCCGCAGCAATAAATGCCTGACCTCGTCCGCCGGTAGCAGGAACGACCGTTGGAATGGTGACGGACTCACGTGATGGTGGCGATGACTCCTTGGCCGTCGGCGATGGCGATCCACCCGAAGAACACGCCAATAGTCCCACCCCAAGGAGCGCGGCGACCACGCCGTTGCGCACAATTCCAATTTTCGACACTTTTCATACCCCCAAGTGAATCCGCACTTTAGGGGGGGTTTGATTGCTCACGTCGTGAAATGCGCGCCGGGAAAGAGACTGCTTGCACCCTTACTGCTACATTCTCGCCGTCCAACTGATTTTGAGAGGTTTCTCATGTCACGCTCATTTTCTCGTCGCCGCCTCTGTGGTCTCGCAGCAAGCATCACCATCATCATCTCGGCGTCGATAGCACTCCTTGCAAACCCGGCAAGCGCCACGACCATCGTGGTGAGTAGTGGTGCAGACAGTGGCGCGGGGACTCTACGTGCAGCGCTTGCAAGTGCCAACGCCGGCGATGTGATTACGTTCGATCCCTCGGTATCAGTCGTGGAATTGACGACTGGCCGCTTGGACATCACGACGAGTGTCACGATCACTGGATCAGGAACAGACTCGCTGACGGTGCGCCGAAGTTCCGCTGGTGGAACTCCCACTTTTGGGATCTTCTACATCGATAATGCAGCAGCCGTCGTTTCAATTTCCGACATGACGATCACCAACGGAAACGCAACCGGGGGCGGCGTTAACGTCCATAGCGCAACTCGCGTCAACCTCACACGAGTTGCGGTCACGAACAATACCGCCGGATGGGGCGCCGGCCTCTGGCTCGATTTCGCCGACCTCTACATCGATCAATCGACGTTCACCGGCAATGCGGCTGGAGCCGATGCTCCCTGTGGCTACTGCAACGGTGGCGCAATGATCCTCAATACGGGCAATGCATACATTTCCAATTCCACGATCTCGGGAAATACAGCTCGGGACAATGGTGGCGGCATCAAGTCAACAACACATCTTTTTCTTACCAACACATCGCTCGTTGGAAATGTCGCAATGGATGGTTTCGGCGGAGCGATTGCGCAATACGTCTACCAGTCACAGCACAGTCTCAGCATGACCAACACTCTTATCGCCGGAAATACATTCGCCTCTCGAGGTCAATGCGATGTTGCGTCCGCAGTGCCCTTACTGGTCAACCTCAACAATCTGATTGAGGACAACTCCTGCAACTACGTGCGGCTGACTCCTGACGGAAGTACAACTGCTCCAACAGCGTTCCTTTCCGGAAACCCGAACGCGGCTGCACTTGCGTCGAACGGTGGACCGACGCAAACCAACGCCATCCTCTCAAGCAGCATTGCTGCAGGCGCCGGAGACCCAGCAACGTGCGCGGCCTCACCAATCTCTGGGCTCGATCAGCGAGGTTTCGCTCGTCCTTCGGCTTGCTCGATTGGTGCATTTGAGCCAGCGGCATCCGCTCCGACAAGTTCATCGACCACGATTCCAGGAGCAGGTTCTGGATCGAGCGAATCGGGTGCATCAGGCAGCGACCCCGTCGTTCCAGTATTCGCAGGCTAATTATTCGGCCGAGGCAGTGACGTCCCACCTACCATCCCGGGATGTCTTTGCCATTCGTTCGCAGGGTCGTTACCGGCATTGATGCCGATGGTCGGCACGTCATTACTGACGACGGTGCTGCGCCCAACACAATCGTCACCGACACCGTTGCGGTGAGCGAAGTGCTGTGGATCGATGGGCCCCAGCCATCGATCGTTGATTCGCCCGATAACGAGAACTCTGGCTTTGCCCTCGAGCCACCTTCCGGTGGAGCAAGCGCAAGAGTCATTCGCATGCCGGGAATTCCCGCTGGCGCGGATCCTGACAGCACATGGCTGCGCGTCGCTGGCGACGACGACACCACGCCCGGAATGCACGCAACCGACACCCTTGATCTCATGGTTGTTCTCGAAGGTTCCGTCGTTATGGGGCTCGAAGATGGCGAACGAATCATCGGGCCAGGTGAGTTCGTCATCCAACGCGGCACGCCGCACCGCTGGCGTCCGGCCGATGAGCATGGTTGGACCTACTTCGTCACAATGCTCCGACCCGATGTCGATGCAACCGCGATCGCTGGAAATGTGAAGCCCGCGGCGGTTGGCGACAAACCGATACGCCGCGTTGTGACCGGTTCTCCAGTTGTCGATGGCGGCGCGGTGGATGCGGTGTCATCACCTACGACAACGATGACTGACCTATGGCACACCGGAGGTCCACTGCAATCGGTCGACCAAGGTGGCGACCCTGACGGGCCTTGGTCGCTTGTTCCACCCGCAGGTGGTTTGTGGTTCCGCCTTGTGGAACTCACACCTGCGCCTCCGATTGAACAGGGTTGGCACGTCACTCCCACCGTAGACATCGATGTCGTGTTGCGTGGACGTGTGTTGCTCGAACTTCCCGACGGCGTGCAGACCGAACTTGGACCTGGCGATGTCGTGATCCAACGGGGCACGAACCATCGCTGGACAGCGATCGGCACAGAAACGTTTGCAATGGCATCAGTGATGATCGACGCCGTTGAACTCACGACATCGTGACCAAAGTCCCGACAACTCCCAGCTGTTGAGTCCGTAGGCTGACGACATGACCACGATTCCCGCTGCGTTCATTGGCCACGGAAGTCCGATGAACACACTTGAGGTCAATCGTTACACCACTGCGTGGCGGGAGTTCGGTGCCTCGATTCCGCGGCCACGAGCCATTCTTTGTGTGTCAGCGCATTGGTACGTAAACGCAACGGTTGTGACCGCGATGGAAACGCCGCGCACGATTCATGATTTCTACGGGTTCCCGCAGGAACTCTTCGACGTCGAGTATCCCGCTCCCGGATCACCAGCAATTGCGCAAGAAGTCGTCGACGCGCTCGCGCCGACTTGGTGCGGGCTCGATACCGACAGTTGGGGCCTCGATCACGGAACCTGGTCGGTCCTTACCCACCTTTGGCCGTCTGCCGATATCCCCGTGCTTCAGCTTTCTGTCGATGCGCAGAAGTCAATCGACGAACACATCGAGATTGGGCGGTCACTTGAGCCGCTTCGTCATGACGGAGTGCTCATTCTCGGCAGCGGAAATGTTGTGCACAACCTCGGCATGATCGACTGGTCAAACACCGATGGCGGCGCCGATTGGGCTCATGTGTTCGATGACGCGACTCGCAACATCATGAACAGCGATCCAGCACGACTTCGCGAGGTTCTTTCACTCTCCGAAGCGCAGGCAGCGGTTCCGACGCCAGATCATTTCTTGCCGCTCGCATATATCGCTGGTGTTGCTGATGCTGTCGGCCGTTCGGCACGAACACTGCTCGATGGCTATGCCTACGGATCGCTGTCGATGACGTCCTACGTTGTCGATTAGCGCGCGGAGTGAGGCTTCCTAGGGCAACACGATCGAAAACAACGGATCGGGTGGGTCAAGCAAGCCCCGGATTGACTCCACCACGCTGAGGTCGCCTTCGGCGGTTACAACGCCCTGTTCAATAAGCGACTCAAGCGTTACGAGACCGACCATAAGCAGAAGTAATTGCGAACGAGGAATGGTGACCGACAGAACCGCGTCATCAACATGTCGATTCGCTGCATTCGACAACACGCCGTTTTCGAGTCGAACCAGATGACGTTCACCGGTTTCCGTAATCGTCCAGTTAATGGCAAAGCGCAGCCCTGCAGCCTTCATGCCGTCGATACGAATGGCGATTGCGTCGAACACCTGCGTCACCGAAATATGCGCCATGAGCGCGAGCGCGTTCTGTCCTCCAGCTCCAACGACTTCGTTTCCAAGAAGTTCCTGCGCGCCAGTGAGGAAGAAATTGCGCCACGTCGCGTTCTCTTGCGCGTACCCCATCTGCCTGTAGGTGCGAGCGAGAAGTTCACGTGCCGCCATGTTCGTCGGATCAGCGAAGACCACGTGGTTCACCACTTCAGCAACCCAGCGGTAATCGCCTTCGTCGAAACTCTGCTGTGCCTTTTCGACTACCGCATTTGCCCCACCCATGAACTCGACATAGCGAACAGCCTGTTCTTCCGGCGGATGAGGCCAAAGGTGGGCTGGATTTCCATCGAACCAGCCCATGTAGCGCTGGTAGACCGCTTTGACGTTATGGCTGACCGAGCCGTAGTAGCCGCGGCAGTGCCACGACGTTGCAAGTGTTGGTGGAAGTTCGATCATCTCGGCGATCTCGGCACCAGTGAAACCTCGATTGAGATATCGCAGCGTCTGATCGTTCAGATACGCGTAGAGATCCCGCTGCTTGGAGAGGTAATCGACGATGTTGTCGGTTCCCCATGTCGGCCAATGGTGCGAGGCAAATGAGACCTCGCTACCAACGGCGAACAGTGCGATGGTTTCATCGAGGAACCCCGCCCAAGCATGGGCATCGCGCACGAGTGCGCCACGCAATGTCACGACGTTGTGCAGATTATGCGTTGCGTTTTCTGCCATACACAGCGCGCGAAAATCCGGGAAATAGAAATTCATTTCGGCAGGAGCTTCGGTGCCGGGTGTCATCTGAAAAACGATGCGAACACCGTCAAGAACGAGTTCCTGACCAGTCGTGGTGATGTCAATGGTTGGCGGAAGCAAAGAAAGCGTGCCATTTGATGGCGCAGGCCCAAGGCCACATGTCATCTGACCCTCAGGGCCACGCGGCAGAAGCGACCCGTACATATAGGTCGCCCGACGAGTCATCGCTGTTCCCGCCTGAAGATTTTCACTCACTGCATGTTCAAGGAAATGTTCCGGAGCAACAATCGGAATGTCACCCGCATCACCATTGGGAACTACTCCCCCGGCGCCACCGAAGTGATCAATATGACTGTGGGTATAGATGAGTGCAGTTACGGGACGATCGCCTCTCACTGACCGATAGAGCGCAAGCGCAGCAGCCGCGTTCTCACACGACACCAACGGATCAATAACGATGACGCCTTCGTCGCCCTCGACCATCGTCATGCTTGAAAGATCAAGGCCACGCACCTGATAGATGCCTGGAACAACCTCGAAGAGTCCATGGATGAGATTGAGTTGCGCTTGTCGCCAAAGACTCGGATTCACCGTTGCTGGTGCTTCACCGGAAGTGTCGCCGTACAAGCCGAGGTCCCAGATCACTCGACCGTCAGTCGATTCGATCAGCGTGTCATCAAGCGCAGCAAGGAAACCGCGTTGTGCATCGACGAAGTCCTGCTCATTGTCGAACGGCAGATCCATCGTGACCGCGTGTTGGTGCGCCGCTGTGTGTTCAGTGACCGACATGGTTCAACCCCGATAAGCGAAATCGTCGAGAAGACCCTTCGACCGTAGCCCGAGTTGACTCAACTCATAAGGGGATCTTGGGCAAGCGGCAACTCAAACCAGAACGTCGATCCGAGACCCATGACTGATTGCACGCCATAGGTGCCGTGGTAGCTCGAAATAATCGAGGCAACAATTGCGAGACCCAAGCCATTGCCGCCCGCAGTTCGAGCTCTTCCTGAATCGGCTCGGTAGAAGCGGTCGAACAGTCGAGGCAAGTCAGCCTCAGCAATTCCTGCACCACGGTCCATCACCTCGACGCGAGCCCGATCATTGACTGCTGCAGCTCGCAAAATGATTTCGGCAGATTCGTCGGTGTAACGAAGCGCGTTGGTCGTGTACGCAGTCACTGCTTGAATCAGATGATCCCGATGAATCATCGCTGTCACTGGCGTTGAACATTCGACAGTGACGGGCCGCCCTGGCTGCACCACCGCAATGTCGGATGCAAGATCGCGAAGCACCCCACCGAGTTCAACTGGTTCAGGTTCACTCGCGCCGCGTTCATCAAGTTTCGCGAGCAAAAGTAGGTCGTCAACGATTCGACTCATACGAGCCGCTTCATGGCCCATTCGACGCATAGCGTCGTCGAGTTCTTCCTTCTCCGTAAACCCACCCGCTTCGTAGAGTGCCGTATAGCCCCGCAGCGTGGTGAGTGGAGTGCGCAACTCATGTGAGGCGTCGGAAACGAACCGACGAAGGCGAGCTTCGGTTTCCTGCGTTGTGTCGATCATCGTGTTGATCGCTTGACCGAGCCGTGCTGCTTCCGTTCCAGCTGCAGGAATATCGATACGGGCATCAAGTGAGCCTGCCGTGATGGCATCGGCAGCTTCGGTCATCTTTCTGATCGGGCGAATCCCCAAGCGGAACACCCACAACACGACAATGCCCATCACGAGCAGAACGATCGCCGACGCGATCGCTTCGGTCGCCATCAGTCTTCGCACTGCCTGTTCGGTCTTCACGAGAGAAAGACCAGTGACCGCCGTTGTTCCGTCAGAAAGCTTCGACTCAACAATTCGAATCCGACCGGTCGTGCCCGAACTGGTTCGGACAGTGACGGGTTGGCCAAGTTCCGGCTCGGCAGGGAGATCAGGAACCAACTCGGGGTCACTAAGTGGAGCGACGAATGTTTGAAGCGAGCCATCGGCATTGATTCGGCCGAGATAGAACTCGGAAAAGTCACTCCGAAGTGCCGCTTGCATATTTGGCCGATTCGTCGACGCAGCGATTCGAGCGATGATTCCACCGGGCGCTGCTGTCAATGTTTCAAGCTGCTGGTCGACCTGTCGCATCAAATACGAACGCTGCACAAGCGTGACAACGATGCTGCTTCCAACGAGAAGTATGAACATCGCAACGAATGCGGCGATGAGCCGAGTGCGAAGCGTCATCCGGGTTCTCGGATGCTGTAGCCAATGCCGCGCACGGTATGGATCAATTTCGGTTCCTCGTTGTCGACCTTCTTCCGAAGATTCGACATGAACGATTCGATAATCGACGATTCACCGTCGAAGTCGTACTGCCATACATGATCAAGAATCTGTGCCCGGCTCACTGCACGCCCCGCATTCGAAGCAAGACAAAACAGCAACCGATATTCAGTGGCCGAAAGAAACACCTCGGTTTCACCCCGCCATACTCGATGGGCATCGTTATCAATCACAAGATCATGAATTTGGATGCGCGAAGAAAGCGGAGACGAGCCTCGACGGCGCAACTGGACCTGCACACGGGCCACGAGTTCCTCAAGAACAAACGGCTTGACAATGTAATCGTCGCCACCGGCCATAAGCCCACGCACTTTGTCATCAGTGTCATCGCGTGCAGTGAGAAACAACACCGGGGCAGAGCATCCGGCATTGCGAATGCGCCGCAACACCTCAAATCCGTCGAAGTCAGGCAACATCACATCTAGAACGATGACATCGGGCGCAAACTTTTCAGCGGCATCAACTGCCTCTCGGCCCGTTGCTGCGACTCGCAGTTCACAACCATCGAGTTTTAGAGCAGATGCCACGAGGAAGGAAATGTTCTCCTCGTCATCGACGACAAGCACCTTGGGTTTTGTTGTCATGTGCGAAGCCTGACGTTCTCGTCTGCGTCGAACCTCAAGAGAACCTTGAGATTGCCTTGAAAAGGAATGATCCAGCAGATCTCAAGGGTACGTTGGCCATCACTTGAGGTCCGTTCGCCATGGTGGTGATGTCTCGACGGGTCCACCGTCACCGCACCCCCAAAAGAAGACAAAGAGGTCACTCATGACGTCCACCAAACTCCGCACACTCGTCGCTGTTGGCGCACTTGGCGCCACTGCTCTGACCGGCGTATTCGCCGCCAGCGCGGCCGGCGCACTCGGCACTGGCTCGGGAGCCGGATCCAGCCGACTCACTGCTGAGCAGAAAACATGCATGGCGAGCCAAGGCGTCACCCGCCCCGAAGGCAAGCCGACTGCTGAACAGCGTCAGGCCATTGTCGAGGCTGCAACCAACTGCGGAATCACGCTTCCTGCAGGCAAAGGCCGATTCGCCCAACGTGCTGCGCAGCTCACCCAAGAACAGCGCGACTGCCTCATTAGTAATGGCGTTTCCAAGCCCGACCACAAGCTCAGTGCCGAAGAACGCGCCGCGTTCAAGACGCAACTGAAGGCTGCTGCACAAACCTGCGGCATCCAGCGCGCTGGCGCACCTTCCAATTAATCCAAAGCCACAGAATTGTGAGAACGGCGCCCCTCGTGGGGCGCCGTTTGCGTTCTGACTTAATCGAGCGTCGGTGGAACCGGAACACGCAACGCCTGCATGTCTTCGTGACGAGCACGAATTTGATCGTGATAACTCGGCTGCGTTGGGATCCAGAACTGCTCTGCTTCGACGGCATCGAAGACAAGGTCCGCAACTTCGTTTGGGTCCATTCCTGCAGCGGTGGACTCAGCCAACATCGCTTCGACGAACTCGGCATCTGGAGTCGCTTCACGATCGCGATCAACCCAGCGTTCTTGGCGGTTGCGACCTGAGGTTCCGATGTTCGTATTGATAAGGCTCGGAACAAGGACTGAGGCGGCCACGTTTTTGCCGGTAGTTCGAAGATCTTGTGCGAGACAGTCGGTGAGACCAACGGCCGCGAACTTCGATGTGAAGTACGGACCGGAGTAGGCGCCAGTCACAAGCCCGCCCATCGAAGCGGTATTCACGATGTGACCAGGTGTCTCGGATTCAAGCATCCGCGGCACAAATGCTCGGACTGCATGAATGAGTCCATCAACATTCACGCCCATAACCCAACGCCAGTCAGCCATCGAGCGTTCCCACATAAGACCGCCGCTAAAAACCCCGGCGTTGTTGCACAGCAGATTGACTTGCCCAAACTCGAAGTACGCCGCGTCGGCAAGGCGTTGCACATCGTCCTCAACCGAAACATCGGTGCGAACGCCAATCGCCTGAGCGCCAATCTGACCGAGCGCAGCAACCGTGTCATCCAAACGGGGTTGTTCGATATCAGCCGCAACAACACGCATTCCGGAGTGCGCGGCTTTCTCAGCAATCGCACGCCCAATGCCGCTTCCGGCTCCGGTGACGACAGCGACCATTCCCGCTTGAATCTTCATTGTTTCCTACTTGTCTTGATCAAGTTTGAAGACGCGCAATGCGTTTTCACGCAGAAACTTCGGCCACACGTTGTCGTTGAACGGAACGTTCGGCATGTCAGAGAACTGACGCTCAAGCGAAAGTCCAGCGGGGAAATAGCCGCAGTACATGATCTTGTCACTGCCTCGAGTGTTCGCGTACTTGATGATGTCTTTTGGATAATGCTTCGGGGCAAACGCGCTGGTCATGTAGTGCAAGCCCGGCCACTTGAGCATGAGCTTCACTGCGAGTTCCGTCCATGGTTCGCCACCGTGCATCATCACCATCGTGAGTTCGGGGAAGTCATAAAGCACTTCATCAAACTGTTCAACGTGCTGTGGCCAACTTGGCATGCGTGGGCCAACGATGCCGCCGTTGATGCAGATCGGAATGTCGAGTTCACAGCACGTTGCGTAGATCGGGTACATCTTCTTGTCGCCAACGCCGACCTGCGGAACCATGCCGCTAGGAAACGTCATTGCCGCAACGATGTTGTTCTCGGCCTTGAGGCGCTTCAGATTTCGAACGGTTTCCATTCCCTTATTGGGATCGGCTTGTGCACACAGGTGGAAACGACCCGGATGTTCGGCCTTGGCACGAATGGAGTGTTCGTTCACACCGGTCATGCATTGTTCGATATTGAATGCGTCCATCTTTTCGACGATCCACGCCACGACATCGGTATCGGGCGAAACGACATCGGGGACGTCTTTGAACATGTACTGAGCAGGGAACTCAAACTCCTGAAGAGACTGCTTGTCTTTCAGATTGGCCTTGAAGAAGTCGTACGCGGACTTCTTCTCTTCGATGCTCGTGAACGGGAATCCCATACCGAGATCCACGATGCCGATATCTGTCGGCATACCCATGATTTGTCCCCCTGCGGCGGTGCGCCGATCCGATGATCTGGCAGTCGCTTGAGTGTAGGACGATGAAGACTTCGGCTTCACCAAGACCGTGTCATCGGCCTACCGTTGGGCAATGGCGAAAGCGAACTTCGACCCAGTGCTCTCGCTCATTATCGGGGCGCATGCAACGAAAGGGTCGACTGCTCTCGTCGGGGTGACAGGCGGTGTCGCCGTCGGAAAGAGCACGTTCAGTTCAGCCATTGCCGAGGCACTTTCAGAAGACACCGGCCTCGAAGTTGCCGTCATCGCCAGCGATGGGTTTCTGCATTCAAATGCTGTGCTGGCCGCAAAGGGCCTCACCGACCGAAAGGGCTTTCCCGAGAGTTACGACGCCGCAGCGATCTCGGCATTTCTTGGCGATGCCCGATCCTCGAAGCCAACGTCGGTCCCGGTTTATGACCACCACATTTACGACATCGTCGACGATGTCATCGAAGTTCCCGCAGTCGATGTGTTGATTTTCGAAGGTGTGAATGCGTTGCAGTTCCACGAAAAGTTCGACATCAGCATCTATTTGCATGCTGATGAACCGGTAATGCGCCAGTGGTTCATCCAACGCACCAGCAACTTTCGCGATGCCGCTCGCACGACCTATTCGCCGTTTTTCGATCCGTGGGTCGATGTTCCCGAAGAGCTCTTCCTTGAGATGGTGAACGTCGCGTGGGAAACGGTGAACCTCCCCAATCTCGTCGACTACATCGAGCCCACCCGACCACTGGCTCATGCGGTGATTGAGTGGGAGGCTGATCACGAAATTCGTTCGATAGTCATCCAGGAGTTCACATGAGTGAAATTGATCTCATCCAACTCGCGACGCCTGGATTCTTCGCGGCGATGGGCCTTGAAAAGGTTGCCCTCGACCGCCAAGCCGCAGCGGGCAACGACTCCGCCATTGGTTTTGAAAAACGCGACTCCATCGCCAGCCTTGTGATGGGAACAGCAAGCCTCTATGTGCCGCTTGCCCTTCATGCACTCCTCTCCCCCGTTGCTCCCGGCAAGGGCAAGGGCAAGTACCGCAAAGTTCTTGTAGGGACAGCTGTTGGTGCCGCTGCACTCACCACGGTTGCCGACGCACTCGCAAAACGCGAGGACGATTCAACGCTCACTCGTTTCGCACGACGCATTCGTCCCTCGGCTGGCGTTGCTGCTGTTGCCGCTGGAGTCGTCACCGGTTCCACAACGTGGGCCGCACGCACGTCAGCAAAGCGACTATGGGATTCCGGCGGCGCAAAGCGCGATCTCGGCGCAGGAATTGCCGTAACTGCCGGCGCACTCCTCGCCTGGGATTTCATTTACTACTGGAATCACCGCATTCAGCACGAAAGCCGTTGGTTGTGGGCGATCCATGTTGTTCACCATTCAAGTGAGCACTACAACCTCACGACTGCGCTTCGTCAACCCGTCGCTGATGTCTTTGGAATGTTTGTTCCCTATGGGCTCATGGCATGGCTCGGGTTCCGTCCACGAGTGATCGAAAACGCACGAGCGATCAACCTCATCTACCAATTTTGGATTCACACCGAAGCAATCAATCGCCTCGGTGTTGCCGAGGAAATTCTTAATACGCCTTCCCATCACCGGGTCCATCACGGCGTGCAGCAGGAGTATCTCGACAAAAATCATGGCGGGATCCTCATTCTTTGGGACCGACTCTTTGGCACCTTCCAGCGTGAAGGTGAACGGGTTCGCTATGGACTCACCAATAACATCCGAACATTCAACCCCGTGCGAATTGCAACGCATGAATACGCCGACATCATTCGTGACATCGCAAAATCATCGAGTTGGCGAGAGCGCCTCGGTCACGTTTTCGCACATCCCGGTTGGGGGAAGAAACGCAGATATGGCAACGGGGAGCAACCGCTCGCTCTTGCGTCCTGAATTCACTTCGCTTTTATTGGAAGAATCACTCGGAACGTTGATCCGATTCCAAGCGTGGAATCGACTTCGAGTCGTCCGTGGTGCTGATCGACGATTTTCTTGCTAATTGCGAGCCCAAGACCCGTCCCCCCAACGCGCCGGGAGGCCGATGAGTCGTCTTGCCAGAACGGCTCAAAGAGTTTGGAAAGTGATTCCTCGGGGATTCCCTCTCCCCAATCAACCACCGAAAACACCAGGCGATCGTGATGCGCGATTTCACATCTCAGTGTCACGGTTGTTCCGAAACCGGCGAACTTGATGGCGTTTCCCAAAAGATTGACGAGAACTTGGACAATTCGCTCCGGATCGCAGTCAAGTTTCATTCCCGTTTCAAACCGATCTTCACGAACGAGTTCGATTCCGGACTTTTGTGCATTGCCAGCAACAGCCGATAGTGAAACTTCCATGATGTCTTCAACTGATGCTGAAGAGATCACCAAGTCGATCACTCCCGATTCCATTTTTTCAAGATCAAGAAGATCGTCAACAAGAGAAACCAATCGAGCCGAATTCGACGTGGCGACGCGCACAACGTCTCGGGCCTCATCGGAAAGGTCGCCGACAATGCCGTCTTCGAGAAGTCCAAGTGACGCCATGATTGATGTCAGTGGTGTGCGTAACTCATGCGATACCGTGGCAACGAAATCGTCTTTCAGTGCCTGCACTTCATTGAGGCGTCGAAGCTCAGTGTTCTGCAGGAGAATTTCTAAACGCGATTCATCAAGCGCCATGTCCGCGATGATCGCTCCGGCAAGTGCGTCCATTGCATCGATCTCGTTCGATCGCAACCACTTTCTCGGAGTTTCATCGGTCACACAGAGGGTTCCGACTCGCTCGCCCACAGTGTTCAACAACGGCGCGCTCGCAAAATACCCAATGCTTCGGTGTCGAGTAACCAAGGGATCATTCGCAAAGCGTTCATCGGCACCGACATCAGAGATGACGAAGGCTTCGTCGGTGTCAAGCGCAAACCGCACGAGGGCTGAATCAATCGGAGTCGAACTCGGACTACGCACGACATCGCCCTCGTCTGGATCAGCGGTTCCCGAAAGCATCAGCACCGCTTTTGAGCACTGCATCACCTTCTGAGCCAGCCGGACGAGGTGGTCAAAAGAAGAGGGGGCAATATCGCGTGGATCAGCACGAAGCAGCGAAGTAAGTCTGCGAACAGAGTTCTCATACTCATCATCAACTTCAGCGGCGATCGGTACTGACTTCGGCACGCTTCTGTTGTACCGCATTGGGGGCGTGATCGCTCTGCGGCTCGTCAAATTGCAGCTTCGCAACCGTTCCGCACCCGTGACCGGCCCGCACCGAGAGCACAACGCAAACTCTTTTGGTTAGCCTCGGAACACGAACAAAAAAGGCGGTAGCTCTCATGTCGTCAACTACTCACAAGACTGTGCTCATCATTGAAGATGATCCCGATATTCGTCACCTTCTCGGTATTCGCCTGAAACACGCCGGGTATGAGCCCATCGAAGCGGGGAATGGAACAGACGGACTCCGTCCCGTTCACGAACGGCGTCCCGCACTCGTCATTCTCGACATCGGGCTTCCGGGCATGGACGGCTGGCAGGTGCTGCAGCGCATTCGTGACGTAACGACAACGCCGGTAATGATCCTATCGGCTCGCGGACTTGAGGCCGAAAAAGTCCGAGGCCTGCAAAGTGGCGCAGACGATTACGTAACAAAACCGTTTGGACACCAGGAGCTCATTGCGCGCATTGGCGTCCTGCTCCGACGAGCAACCGATGAAGGCGAGCCCGAAACCGAATACGCCGATCCGCGACTGCAGATCGATATTCGCTCACGCTCCGTGCAAGCCGATGGCGTCGACGTGCAACTCACGCCTGGAGAGTTCCGTCTACTGCTGGCACTTATTCAGCATGTTGGACAGATCCTCTCGCCGGAGCAGTTGCTTGAATTGGCTTGGGACGACCCCACAACGACGAATACGTCGCGAGTGAAATTCACCGTGCTTCGACTTCGCCGCAAGCTCGGATGGGATGATCCCGCTTCATCCCCGATCGAATCCGTTCGAGGTTTCGGCTATCGGTACCGATTGATGTCCGAAGCACTCGCTCCGGTTCACGCTGCGAACTAAACCAGTACTACTTCTTCATCCATTGCCACACCGTTGATCGCAACGAGGACGGCGACAAGGTCACTACCAGCGTCATGAATCCAATTGCAATCGCCAACACGAGCGGATTGCGTAGATGAACAAGCAACCCCGCGAGACTAGGAATCCGGAACCATTCCTGTCCCACGATCTGATCTTGCGTCGGCCGCCAAGGATCAATCGCGGAGTTGTTGTCGCCTTTTAACTCAAAGCCGTTCTCGTCACCTCCGACGATTCTGTGG
>JAURMR010000013.1 GCA_030830565.1 Acidimicrobiales bacterium | reverse complement strand
TGAAGCGGTGGGGTAGAGCGAGATGGGTGTGGCACCGATGGACATGATGGCCATATCGAGGATGTGGAACTCCGGGCAGTTCGGCAGCAACATCACGATTCGGTCACCAGGGCCGGTGCCGAGCGTGGTGAGGCCGCTCGCTACTCGGGCGACGCGCTCGAGGTAGGTCGCCCACGACATTTCGTTCCAATCGGTTCCTTCTTGCCAACGCAACGCAATTCGATCGAGATGCGTTCGTGCGGTGTGAAGGAACTCGGCAGGAACGGTGCGTTCCGAAACGAGTCGGTCCAGCCGTGCCGCAACATCGGCAGGGTGGGATTCGGGGGTGGAAAGACGGGTAATGACGTTCGCAGTGCTCATGGCACCAACCTTTCGAATCGAAGTGGACTTCGTTCGAAGGTCTCTCCCGCTCGTAGGAGCCGAGTTGCCGGGATCTTGCGATCCGTGATGACGACAACTCTGTTGAGGGATACTCCCCTTCAAATAAGAACCATATCAGGCGAATTCAAAAACCGGTAGTTCAGTTCGTAAATAATCTCGAAAATGGGGAAATAGGGCTCAGGGAAGAGAGATCGGCGCCGTCTATGCTCGTATTTTCAGGAAATTCACCTCGTAGGAGGGAGCAGACGTGAGCAAAGACCTGAGCAAAAACGTGAGCAGTTCAGACAAACCGCAGTGGACGTTCTTCACCAATCACGGCCATGTGCTCGTCTGCCTCGCTGGTGATCCTGATCTCCGAACCCGTGATGTTGCTGAACTTGTTGGCATTACCGAGCGCTCAGCTCAGGCGATCATCGGCGATCTCGTTGACGCTGGGTACGTGACTCGCACCAAAGAAGGTCGACGCAACACCTACGAAGTGCACGGAGACGTTCCGCTGCGTCACCCGCTTGAGCAAGATCACACCGTGGGTGAATTGCTCGTCACTCTTGGTCGGCTTGATCGACCGAAGCGACGTCGGTCGTAACGCAGCCAGTCGGTCTATTCAATAATTCCTGCAGCGAGAAGTCGTTCAATCTCGGCGTCGCTTCGTTGAAGCAGATCGCGAAGAATCTGTTGCGAGTGTTGACCCGCTGATGGCGCGCGACCGGGTACTTCGAGTTCGGACCCATCGAACTTGAGTGGTAGCGGCAACATGTCGGCACCATGGGTGTCGGCCGGCAGCCATTGCGTCCGTTGTATGAAATGCGGATCAGTCGGGAGCGTCTTCGAGGAATTTGCCGGAACAATCGCAGTGTTATGACGCGTGCCGAACTCTGCCCAGTGCGCAGTTGATTCGGAACGAAACAGTGCAATCAGTTCGGACCGGAGTTCCTCGTTGCCGACGGCGTGATCTGCGTAGGTCGTTCCCGGCCAACGTTGGAAAAGATCGCTACGTCCGACTCCTTCGCAGAAGTTCCGCCAGAACTCTTGCTCTGATGCCATAAACAAAATGTGGCCATCTGCAGTTTCATAGAACTGATAACGAACGCCATCGCTCATGCCGGCGGTTCCCGGCTCGCGTCGTTGGAAGTTGTCGCTGGCGTTGCCGGTGACTTCACTTTCAGGGCGCTCATAGGCCCGCCAAGTCTCTATGCGTAACCAGTCGAATGCTGCTGCAGCTTCAGCTTGTCCAAGGTCGATAGTGGTGCCGACGCCAGTGCGTTGTGCAGCGATGATTCCAGCGAGTACACCGAGTGATGCATAGAGCGGCGCGGCATTGAGTCCAATCGAAACATGCGGAGGAATCGTGCAGCGCCCGTGGTCATCGCGCTCGGGTTCGACAACTCCTGCCCACGCATCAAACGCGATTCCGTGACTGGGAAGATCGCGATAGGGGCCAGTTGCGCCAAACCCACTCATAGCGATGTGCACAATCCGCGGGTTGATCTCCTTGAGCGATTCGTATCCCAGCCCCCTTCGTTCGAGCGCGCCGGGACGCATTGCTTCAACAACAACATCAGCCGTGGTCACGAGTTCCTTGAACAGTTCGACTCCCTCATCGGTCTTGAGGTCGAGAACGATCGATCGTTTCCCTCGGTTGCAATGAAGGAAGAGGAGTGAGTCACCCTCCACGATGGGCCAGGTCATCACTCGCCCGTAGTCGCCACCGGGGGGTTCCACCTTGATGACCTCTGCACCGAGATCGGCCAGCGAAGTGGTGATGGCCGCAGCGCCGAGAAGCGAAACCTCAAGAACGCGAATTCCTGCAAGGGGCTTCTCAGCTGTCGACATGCTCAGCAGAATACAGGCAATCTATTTCGGGTACTGAATTACCGGTATTTGTGTCGAGGGAGTATCGCTACGGAACAGTTGACGTAGAACTCGGGTCAACACTGGTTGTCGTCTCGGTGCTGGTGTCGGCTGGGGGTGTTTCGGTCGTGTTTGGAGTCGTTGTCTGAGTCGTTGTCTGAGTCGTTGTCGGTTCCGGCTCAGGCGCAGGACCGGGAGGCACCTGTGATGTGGTTGTGGTTGCAGTTTTGCCCTGACGGTTTGCACGAGCAGTCGTGGTCGTGGATTGGCGTCGGTTCTTGGCCTGTCCGCCAACACCGCCCGCAGCACCGGCTCGAACCCGCGTCGTTGAGCTTCCGTCGGCAGAATCAGCCGGATCGGTGGTCTGCTTTGAGTCAGTGTCCGCATTCGAGGACGCGTTGTTTGTCTCAACTGTCTTGGGTGTGGACGAACGATTACTGAACGCCCCCAAGCCAACCAGGCCGAGTCCGACCACCACGACCGCGGTACCAACGCCAGCAATGATCAGATTGCGGCGCTGTTGTTTCGTTGCGTTGTGTGGTTCGGCTGCGTGCTTCACGCGGAATCAGATCGCGTCAATGATGGCGTTGAACGTTGCACTCGGGCGCATCGCAGCGATGACCTTCGCGTCGTCAGGCATGTAGTAACCGCCGATATCAACGGGCTTGCCCTGCACGGCGTTGAGCTCGTCAACGATGTCCGCCTGCTTCGACGTAAGCGCTTCGGCAATCGGAGCGAACTTTGCGGCGAGTGCGGGATCGTCGGTCTGCTTGGCCAGTTCTTGTGCCCAGTAGAGCGCAAGGAAGAAGTGGCTGCCGCGGTTGTCGAGTTCATTCACTTTGCGTGACGGCGAACGGTTTTCGTTGAGCACCGAACCGGTTGCACGGTCGAGCGTGTCGGCGAGGATCTGCGCGGTGTTGTTGTTCGACACCTGTGCGAGATGTTCAAGCGATGCGGCCAACGCAAGGAACTCGCCAAGTGAATCCCAACGAAGGTGGTTTTCCTTCACGAACTGCTGCACATGCTTGGGGGCAGAACCGCCGGCGCCAGTTTCAAACAGGCCGCCGCCGTTCATCAGCGGAACAATCGAAAGCATTTTGGCGCTGGTGCCGAGTTCCATAATGGGGAACAAGTCGGTGAGGTAATCGCGCAACACATTGCCGGTGACCGAGATGGTGTCTTCACCCTTGCGGGCACGAGCAAGCGAGTACAGGCACGCAGCCTCGGGCGCCATGATCTCGATCGTGAGGCCGGTGGTGTCGTGTTCGAGGAGGTACTGCTTCACCTTGGCGATGATTTGCGCGTCGTGCGCACGGTTTTCGTCGAGCCAGAACACCGCGGGCGTATTGGAAAGACGTGAACGAGAAACGGCGAGCTTCACCCAGTCGCGAATCGGCGCATCCTTGGCCTGGCATGCACGCCAGATATCGCCGGCTTCAACAACATGTTCCATAACGACGTTGCCGGCGCTGTCGGTGATGCGCACGGTGCCGTCGACGGGAATCTCAAACGTCTTGTCATGCGAACCGTATTCCTCGGCCTTTTGCGCCATGAGGCCAACGTTGGGAACAGTGCCCATCGTGGTCGGATCAAACGCGCCATTGGCTTTGCAGTCGTTGATGACGGCTGTGTACACACCGGCATAGGAAGAGTCGGGAATGACGGCCTTGCAGTCCTGGCGTTCGCCTTCTGGGTTCCACATCTTTCCGCTGTCGCGGATCATGGCGGGCATGGAGGCGTCGACAATGACATCGCTCGGCACGTGCAGGTTGGTGATGCCCTTGTCGGAATCGACCATGGCCAGTTCGGGGCCGTTGAGCATTGCGATCGAAATGTCAGCTTCGATTGCGGTTTGCTGCGTATCGGAAAGTGTTTCGATACGGGAAAGCACATCAGCCATGCCGTCGTTCACGTTGACGCCGAGACCTTCAAATGCAGCCGGGTGCTTGGCGAACACGTCACCGAAGTACGCGTTGACTGCGTGACCGAAGATGATCGGGTCGGAGACCTTCATCATCGTGGCTTTGAGGTGAATCGAGAACAGCACGTTCTGTGCTTTGGCGTCTGCCATCTGTGCAGCAAGGAACGTGTCGAGTGCTTTTGCGCTCATGAACGTTGCGTCGACGATTTCACCAGCGAGAACCGGAAGCTTTTCCTTCAGGACGGTGTTGCTACCGTCGTTGCCGACGAGTTCAATCTTCAGCGTGTCGGCCTTCTCAAACGTGACCGACTTTTCGTTTGAGTAGAAGTCGTTCGCGCCCATTGTTGCAACGTGGGTCTTTGAATCGGCAGCCCATGCCCCCATC
The DNA here is from genome assembly GCA_030830565.1 of Acidimicrobiales bacterium. Taxonomy (GTDB): domain Bacteria; phylum Actinomycetota; class Acidimicrobiia; order Acidimicrobiales; family Acidimicrobilacustridaceae; genus Acidimicrobilacustris. The sequence goes on along the minus strand of JAURMR010000013.1, from coordinate 3,036 downwards.
GAATGCGGATGCGACTTGGCGTAGTTCTTGACCGACAGCGGCGCGCGACGATCGGAGTTTCCTTCGCGCAGCACCGGGTTCACCGCCGAGCCCTTGATCTTGTCGTACTTGGCCTGGATGTCTTTTTCTTCGGCCGACTTCGGATCTTCCGGGTAGTTCGGAACGTTGAAGCCCTTGGACTGCAGTTCTTCGATCGCGGCCTTGAGCTGCGGAAGCGACGCAGACACGTTTGGAAGCTTGATGACGTTGGCTTCGGGGCGGGTGACGAGTTCGCCGAGTTCGCCAAGGTCGTCGCTTATGCGCTGATCGGCAGTGAGGGCCTCGGGGAAGGTGGCGAGGATGCGACCGGCCACGGAAATGTCTCGGAGTTCGACCACGACACCAGCAACGTTGGTGAACGCATTGACCACCGGCAACAGCGACTTGGTCGCAAGAGCGGGGGCTTCATCGGTGTGGGTGTAAATGATGGTGTGACTGTCGGTCGCCATGGCCTTTTCCGGTGTCGTCGATCGAGTGCGAATGGCCCATGACGCTAGTTCCCCCAAGCGATTGAGTTCCCATTTGGTTTGGACTCACGGGGTTCGGGGAAGGGTGGCCAGTTGGGTGGGGAACGAAAAATGATTGACCACTGTGAGGAGTGCCTGCAAAATACATGCATGCCTTCGATCTCGATCAGGAACGTGCCGCAAGCGACTCGTGACGCCTTGGCCGTGAAAGCGGGTCGAGCTGGTCAATCGCTACAGGAGTATCTGCTGGCTCGCCTCGTCGAGATCGGTGATCGGGTGGAGGTGGCTGAGGTCATTGCCGAAATGGAGGCCATCGCATCCGCGTGGGAGGGCTCAGTGACGAGCGAACAGATTCTCGATGCCGTCCACGAAGGCCGTCGCGAGGCTGACGAAAAGTGGGATCGTTTATGAGGGTGGTCGTCGATGCGTCGGTGATGATCACCGCCAATCGCGTTGGCCCGGTCGCTGATCGCGCTCGAAACGAGCTTGCAGGCAACACACTTGTTGCCCCGCATTCGTTGGGCGTCGAAGTGGTGCAGGGCTTTCATCGACTGGTTTCTTCAGGTGAATGTTCTGAAGCGATCGCTCAGCGCGCGATCTGGAATGTGAACCGACTCCATATTGACCGGCTTCCGTTTGAACCGTTCGCCAATCGGGTGTGGGAACTTCGCCACAACGTCACGGCTCACGACGCCTGGTATGTCGCAATTGCTGAACGTTTGGGTATTCCTGTCGTGACGACCGATCGTCGTTTGGCGAACGCCAACGGGCCACTCTGCGAATTCCGGGTGCTCTGAAATCAGCCTCGAACGCTGGAGCAAAAAGAGTGATGGGCCCCGCCTGAGCGGGACCCATCGTTGCGAGCGGAGAGGGTGGGATTCGAACCCACGGGCGGTGTTACCCGCCACCTCCTTAGCAGGGAGGCCCGATCGGCCGGACTCTGGCACCTCTCCATATGCAGGAGTGCAACATACAGGGCAAACCCCTGCGATTTCGAATGGCGGAAGGAGGGGGATTCGAACCCCCGGAGGCTTTCACCTCGACGGTTTTCAAGACCGTTGCATTCGTCCGCTCTGCCACCCTTCCGCCCGAGACAATAGCGACTCGGTCGTGGTGGGCCCCAATGGGCACGTTGGGTGTCGGATGGTTGCTGGTCAGTCGACGCGGTTGCGAAGTTCGGTGATCCAGTCCGAGGCCTTGGACTGAGCGTCGGCCACTTCCTGGCGCAGGGCGTGGCCATGTTCACCCGCAGCTGGGTACGAGCCCATGAACTTCACTTCGGCGTGCTTGGACTTCAGCGAACGCAGCGCGTCGGCCACGACCTCATCGGCGATATGGCCTTCGAGATCGATAAGGAAGCAGTAGTCGCCAAGACCACGACGCGTAGGGCGAGATTCGAGCTTGGTGAGGTTGATGCCGCGCGCGGCGAACTCTTGAAGAATCGATAGTAACGAACCGGGTTCATCAGCGCGCTGGAACACAACGATTGAGGTTTTGTCATGCCCAGTTGGTGCGGGAATGGTTTTCGGTGCAACGAGAACAAAGCGCGTCGCGTTGTCATCGTGATCTTCAATCGCTGAAGCAAGAACGTTGAGGCCGTAGACCTCGGCGGCGCGTGCCGGTGCAATCGCTGCACCGTTTGTTGCGAGTGCATCGGTGGCTTCGGCCAACATGCGCGCAGCTTCTGCGGTGGAATTCGATGCTTCGGCAATTGCGTTCGGAAGATTCGCATTCATGTACTTACGGCACTGCGCGAGCGCGTGCGGGTACGACCAGATTTGCGTGACATCCTCAAGCTTCACGCCCTGCCGGGCCATAAGTTCAAGATGAATGGGCAGAACGATTTCTCGCTGAATAAGCAGATCGGAATCGAACGCAAGAGCGTCTTGGGTGATGTTGACCGTTCCCTCGATGGCGTTCTCGAGCGCGAGGAAGGCGTAATCGACCTTGCCGTCTTCGGCGGCACTCAGCACATTGGCGAAGGTGTCGAGTGGGCGCAGGTTGGCTGAGGCGAGATCGGCCTGGCTCAACAACGCCTGCTCGGAGAAGGTCCCGATGGGGCCGAGGAAGGCGATCGTGCGGCGGGTCCAGTCGATGCCGGATGCTGGTGCTGCGGATGAGGTCACGATGGGCGAGGATAGGGGAATGGACGCCGAAGCCCTGAGTGAGTTGTTAGAAGGGGTTCGTCAGGGCGAGGTCACCCCCGACGATGCCGTTGCTGTGCTGCGGCGATTGCCCTTTGCTGATTTGGGATTCGCCAAGGTCGACCATCACCGAACGCTGCGTCAGGGATTGGCCGAAACCGTGTTCGCTCCGGGTAAGACACCCGAACAATGTGCGGCGATCGTGGCCGAATTACTGGCCCAGCCCGGTTCGGCACCGGTGTTGTTGTCTCGGGCCTCGGCCGAACAGGTCGCAGCCGCGCTCGCTGGTTCTGAGGGCGGGCACGGGATCGAAGCTGGCGGTGGAGGCGCAGGAAGTGGCGCCGGAGATTCCCGGTCTGGGCGTTTACATACCGTGGTGTGGCGCG
>JAURMR010000012.1 GCA_030830565.1 Acidimicrobiales bacterium | reverse complement strand
GATTCTTGGCGGTCTTGAATCAACCAGCTTCCGCTCTCATATGCGCAACGAAATGACTGCGCAGCTTTATGTGCGACTCACGACAAAAAACTGGGACGAATCAGTTGCTGCTCGAGCCGAAGGCCGCAAACCGGTCTTTCGCGATTGAGATCAGGCGCCAGCGAGGAGTTCGCGCATCCACGCGGGAGCACGCGTTGCACGGCCGGTCGGATCGACAACTCCGTGGACCGTCGCGGCAAGCGCACAAACCTCGTCATCGACGATTAGCAGGTAGTCCATCTGGAATGTTGCGGCCTTGAACGAAGACACGCGGGTATGGACGGTGACGAGTTCGTCGAACCTTGCTGAACGTCGATAATTCGTGAACAACTCCAGGACAGCGAGGTCGAAACCTTGGGCGCGAATATCTGGATACGGGGTTCCGAGTTCGCGAAGGAATTCGACACGGGATGCCTCAAGCCAAGCGACGTACGACGAATGATGAGCGACGCCCATGGCATCGGTTTCGGCGAAGCGAACGCGAATGTCGAAGGAAAACGCGTAGTCGGCGGGATTCGTTGAGATGTCGAGAGAAATCCGCATAGAACTTGATTAGTTCCGAGGAACGTCGATCCAGGGGAGTTCTTTGTCGACTCGAGGTTCGCCGGGAAGCCCAAGGACTCGTTCTCCGAGAATGTTCCTCTGGATTTCTGAGGTGCCACCTTCGATCGAATTTGCACGAGAACGTAAGAACATTTTTCGGCCTGTTCCGGGCGGGCCAATGAGACCTATGTGATCAGAACGCTTCATTGTGTAGTCGTAATCGATGAGGGCTTTTGCGCCGAGAAGCTCCACACAGAACTCGTAGATGTCCTTGTTCACTTCGGCGAATTGAAGCTTTGCAATTGAACCCTCTGGACCGGGATTACCGATACGGCGGTTCTGCGATGCACGAATATTTGTGAGTCTGAGAACTTCGGCGTTGATCCAAAGTCGCATGAGCCGATCTCGAGTCACGGCATTATGCGTTGCTTCGTCGTCGGCCCACAGGCGAAGTGCTTCTGCAATTGCGCCAGAACCTTGTTGCGGCGTGCCACCGCCTCCTCCGCCGATCGTGGTGCGCTCGTTTGCGAGTGTTGTCATCGAGACGCGCCAGCCCTCACCGACGTCGCCGATTCGATCAGCGTCGGGAACGCGAACCTCAGTGAGGTACACCTCGTTGAACTCTGCTTCGCCGGTCATCTGGCGAAGTGGCCGAACTTCAACGCCGGGAGCGTGCATGTCGAGCGCGAAGTACGTGAGACCCTTGTGCTTGGGTGTGTTTGGATCGGTACGAGCGACAAGCATCCCCCTGTTCGAGATGTGGGCGAGGGTGTTCCAAACCTTTTGGCCGGTAATCACCCATTCGTCACCATCGCGCACGGCTCGACATCCGAGCCCAGCGAGGTCAGAGCCGGCTCCGGGTTCGGAGAACAGTTGGCACCATGCATCTTCACCAGTGAAAATTCGACGCAGCAATGTGGCACATTGTTCATCGGTGCCGTGTGTCGCAATTGTTGGGCCCGCCATCGTGATGCCGAAGAAGAATCGCGTTTCGATTTGTTTCGCGCCGGCTTCGCGCAGGCGCCGATCGATTTCCTTCTGGAATGTCGGGGCGAGTCCGAGACCGCCGCGTCCGACGGGGAAGTGGACCCAGCCCAGTCCGAGGTCGTATTGCCGGCCTCGGAAGGTGACCTCATCGGTGACCGTGGGGTCGAGTTCAGAAAGCAGAGTCGAGATTCGTTCGTCGACCAGGGCGGCAGCGTCGGGGGAGCTCATCGCCGAGAGGTTACCCAGCGGTAATCGCCGGTGTCGCTGTTCTTCGAGGGAATGGGGAGAGTGGCAATGAGATGGTGATCTGCCGGTACTATCGCCCACCGCAGGCCGGGAGCCCCCGGAGTGCACGTGAACGAGAGGGTGGTCCATGGCCGAGGTGAAGTTCGACGACATCGATGCGATCAATGCGCTTGCCAGCGAAGAATTTGGTGAGTGGGGCGATTCGATTGAGGTGTCGCAGCAGATGATCAATGACTTTGCGGAACTCACTGGTGATCGCCAGTGGATCCACATCGATGTTGAGCGCTCCTTGAAGGAAAGCCCGTTCGGTGGACCAGTTGCGCATGGGTTCCTCACCCTGAGTCTCATGCCGAAGCTCGCTACGTTCCCGGTGAAGGTTGTTGGCAACGGAAGTGCTGTGAACTACGGAGCCGAAGGCCTTCGTTTCCTTTCGCCTGTTCCGGCCGGTGCCAAGGTCCATGCCCGCTCCCGAGTTGTGAAGGCAGAGGCGAAGCCGAAGGGCACGCTCATCACCACCGAGGCCGAGATCGCTGCCGAAGGTTCTGACCGTCCGGCACTGCTGTACAAGATGCAGGTTCTGTACACGCCACCGCGCTGAGCGGATTCAGGCGTTTTTCGAACGCCATCAAGGGAACTCAAATTGGGTCCCGTCGCAACTTGCGGCGGGGCTCAGTTCGTTGTGGAGGTCTTGGCGTCGATGAGTTGTGGAGCGAGCCAATTCGCCACTGTTTGAAGTTGGTCCTGACGGATGTGCACGCCATCTGCTCGGGTGGCTTTGTCCTTCGTTCCACCGACTGGGCCGAGGTACCCCTGGTAGTCGATGATCACCGACCGCGGCAGGCCCTTGACCATTGGCAGCACAATCTCATTTACTCGATCGATCCGATCCGGGTCATTGAATGAACTCGCCCGATCAAGCCTGGGCGAAACGAGCCAGACGATGGTGGAATCGTGTGCGGAGAGAACGCTCAAAGCTTCTCTGTATTCTGACTCGAGGAACTGGTCGTAGCTCGGGTCTCCAGGTCGTAACCAGTCATCACCCAACTGTGGGAGTTTGCGATCGATGGAATCCCATGGGCTGGCATAGCCGAGAACAACATCGGGTCGATAGAGATCGATAGCCGACACCCACGAAACAACGTTGGCGTCTTGAACGAGGCGGGGATCGACGGGATCTGCCCATGTCGCACAAACATCGCCCATCGAGCCGGGGCCTTCTTCGTAGAGCTTTTCGCCACCTCGGGTCGTGCCGCAACCCAAATGAGCTTCGTTGAAGACCATGATTTGCCCGGGGTTCTCTGCACACCAATCTGAGAGCGCGAGTCCGAGTTGATACATCACTGAATCGCCGACTACCAGAACTCGAGTTGGGTCGCTTCCCGCAGGCGCAACGCACTGCTTTCCCTCGCCGAGCGCAACCGGCGTTGCCCCTTGTTCTTGAAGCGCAAGGGGGTTGTTTGCCGCAGTTGCCTTTGGTGTCCGCACGGCATTGGCATAGAGCAAAAGGGAAAGGGCAATGATGAGGCCGCCGGCCATGCCAGCGATGAATTTCCAACCGGGCCAGCGGCCCTTGAGGAACGGCTTCTCGATGTATTTGTAACTCAGCCATGCCAGCAGGAAGGTAAGACCGAAGCCGAGAGCGAGGTCCTTGAATGAGTTGAGCCCGGGTTTATCGGGTGACTTGTCGCTATCGACGACGATAAACACGAGCCAGTGGTAGAGGTACAAGCCAAATCCGAGTCGACCCGCCCACATCAAGAAACGATTCTGATACAGCCAGTGCAGCCAACCGGTTTTTGCCGAAACGGCTCGGGTCATAAAGATCGACATGATGGCTACAAGAAAAAATCCGCCATACTCGAACATCCAGGCGGTCTTTTCGCTGATAGTGAACATCAGCACGACAAACCCGATCGTGGAGACCAGCCCAAAGAGTTGCGTGAACCAGTGACCCCATCGGGTTTTGGGTTGGCCCCACGATGCGCAGATTGAAGCCATAGCGATACCGAGGAGCAAGGCGAAGGCTCGGGTATCGGTGCCGTAATACGCGCGGGAAACTGTTGCCGGGTTATTGGGGTCGAAAACAATCGACATCCATACTGCGGAGGCGATGGCACCGCCGATGGAAAGGATCGCGAGCCACTTGCGGCCAATCCAACGCATGCAGAGGATCAGAAAGAACGGAGCAAAGAGGTAGAACTGTTCTTCAATTGCGAATGACCAAACATGCCGGAATGGCTGAGGATTCGAATATTGGTCGGCGTCGAAATAATTGCTGTGAGAGAAGATCTCTTTCCAGTTGGCCATCCAACTCATGCCGGCAGTTGTTCCTGCAGTCCATTTCGGAATTTGGCTCGGAGAAATCAAGAACGCAGTTGCGAATGCGACAGCGATAAAGCACACGATGAGGGCGGGCATCAGTCGACGTGCTCGGCGGGAGGCATAGCCACCTGCGTCGAAGCCTCCCGTGCGGTCCCATTCGTTGAGCGCAAGCGAAACAATCAGGAAACTTGAGAGTACGAAGAAGAGGTCGATACCGATAATTCCGCCGGGAATGAGGTACGGCGCGAAGTGGTACATCATTGGACCAGCGATGACGAAGAGTCCACGCATTCCGTCCAGCGCTGGCATGTGAGCAAGCTTTTGTACGGTGTTTACCGTTGCTCCGTCAGCGGGACCATCGTCGACGACCGCAACGGCAATCGCCGCTGCTAGCGGGTCAGTGCCGACTTCGTCGGCCTGATTTCCCTTGTCGCCGGTCGTGATTGTCATCCCCGAGAAACCCCTCTAACTCGCGAACACGAGCCCTCTCCAAAGTCTGACACAGGCCTTGCGTCGGGCAGCATCGCCCCCGAGGGGAATTTTGCTGCGCTCTAGGAGAGACCGAGCCGCAAGCGTGCAGATTCAGGAAGTTCTGAAAGCAGCCAACGTGCAGCGACTTGGGATCCATCGATCGAGAAATGCACGCCGTCTGGACGCCACGAGATGCCTTCTCGAGTCTGTGTGAAGCCGTTGTCGCAGGTGATCGATTGCAGGTCGACGATTGATGCAGGAGCGACCGGCTGCGAGATGTTCAGGGTGTCAACTGCTTCGCGCTGCAATGCTGCGATCCGTTGTGCTCGTTGCGGGTCGTGTTGCGGTCCGGCGCGCTCTCCGGGACCGGGAGCGAAACACGGCGTTGTTAGGACAATGACCTCGGCACCGTTTGCCGAAAGCGTTCTGAGCGTTGCGTTCATCGCTTCGCGGTAGTTCTGGTCAAACTCAGGATCGCCAGGAGCGACCGCACCGTTGCCCCAATCTCTTGCGTAGAGGTCCCACGCACCCATGAGGATGATCACGACATCAGGATTTTGAGAAGTGACGAGTTGCGACCAGTACTGATCGTGGTCAGGACACTGCGTGCCGTCAGCTGTCCAGGTGCCATCGAACGTCATCGCCTTCGGCGAAACGAGGAGCGCGCATCCGAGTTCGGCACCTCCAGAGACCGAAACGTTTGGGTCGATGATGCGGCGGACGCCGTTATCGAGGGTCACGGCAACGGAATCGCCAACGATGAGAAGCGATGGCCGATTCTGATCACGTGGGGTGGCGAGTGAGCGCTCGCGAGTGGCCGCCTGATCAGTGCCGATTGATGTCGCGATCGTTGATCCCACCGATGGTGCAGCGAGAAGAGCAAAGGTCATGAGGAGCGCGCCCACGCCAAGCCAGCCGATCCCAAATCGGGTAACTCCAAGTTCGGAGCGTCGAAACCATCGTTCAATGAGTTCCATCGAGAGCCATGACAATCCGAACGTGAGTGCCAGTCGGATCAGAACTCCGGCGATTTGTCCGAAGGTGGTGTCAGGTAGTTGCAGACGCGTATCGGTAACAAATACTCGAATCGGCCAGTGCCACAGGTACAGCGCGTACGAAAGGAATCCGATCTTGCGCAGGATCGGATGCGACATTGCCTTGGAGACGACCGTGTCGCCTGAGGCGAGGATGATGACACCGAGAGCAACAAGAGCAAAGACGACGAAACCGCCGCGGTACATCCATCGATCGCTGTCGTGAATGAAAAGAAATGCACCGGCGAGCGCAAGTACTCCAAGCAGTCCCGCAACGAGCGTTTTGCGACCAGATGGACGTAGATGCCACGCGAACATTGCGCCAAGCGCTCCGATGAGAAGTGAAAACGCTCGCGTGTCCGTTCCGTAATAACTACGAGATGGGTCGCCATCACCAAGAAAGAACACCATGAGCCCGATGCTTGTAAGTGTGGCGAAGGCGGTAACGCCGATGAGGAGACGTCGACTCCGCGCGAGGCACGCAATGACTACGAGAGGCCAAACCACGTAGAACTGCTCCTCAATCGCAAGACTCCACAGATGCTGAAGCGGCGAAAGGGAGGTGAACTGATCGAAATAGCTCTGGTTGTGGGCAATCAGATTCCAATTCGAAACGTAAAAGACTGCCGAGAGAAGACCGCTTGGCAGATCGCGCCGTTGTGAAACGTCGCCAATAAGTGTGGTGACCAAAAGGACGACCAAAAGAAGTCCGGCGAGGGCAGGGAGGAGACGTCGGGCTCTCCGATTCCAAAACGATCGAAGGGACAACGTTCCGGACCGACGGCGTTCGTCGAGCAGCAGACCCGTGATCAGAAATCCCGACAGCACAAAGAACAGGTCAACGCCGAGAAATCCACCAGCGAGCTCCACGTTGGGCTCGTGGTAGGCCATGACACCAAGGACGGCGATGGCTCGTAAGCCGTCAAGTCCCGGCCGCCACGAGCGAGCCGCGGTGGCAACGGGAATGTCAGGCGCAGTATCGGTCTCCTGTGGCGCCATAGATCTCCCGTCGGGTCCAAACTGTCCGCCATCTTGGCATGGGACAACGGGGGACCTTCGGCGGGCTCGGGTGCAAGGAGTGGGGTGCCTACACTTGCTGACATGGATCGGCCGGTGAGCTTTACCCTCGATTTTGAGGACCTACGAACCGATCCGACCGTTCAAGAAGAGCGGGTCGGAGTTGTTACCGACCGAATTCTCGATCGGCTTCGGGCGTTGGGTATCCGGGGCACGTTCTTTTGTGTTGGAGAACTCGCGGCAAGGCATCCGGAACTCATCCGTCGAGTCGTTGCCGATGGACACGAACTTGGAGTGCACGGGCTGCACCACATTCCCAACGACCTCCTGGGTCCGGAACGCTTTCGATCGGACAACCGCGAAGCCAAAGCGATCCTCTCGGACCTCGCTGGTACCGAGGTCACGTTGTACCGAGCACCGCAGTACTCGCTTATTCCGAGTACTGCGTGGGTGCCAGAGATCTTGACCGAATTGGGATTCATTGCTTCGTCGAGCGTTTTGCCAGCGCGTAGTCCTCTCTACGGGTGGCCTGGCGCTCCGTCATCGCCGTTTCGGTGGCCATCTGGGCTCATCGAACTTCCCAGTCCAGTCATGCACATCGGCCCGCTCATTATCCCGTTCTTGGGTGGTACCTACCTCCGTCTTCTACCAGCGGCGCTGCGTCGCAGGGGAGTGAAGAACGCCGACGCTGAAACGGTTTTGTGGACCTATTGCCATCCGTGGGAGTTCGACCCGGATGAAAAGTTCTACGTCTATGAGCATGGTGGCTGGCTGGTCAGTCGTATTGGGTGGCTGAACCGAAAAGGCATGCTGAAGAGAGTTGAAGCGACGCTTTCACCGGTGGCGGGTGCAACGTTGGGTGAGATCATTGCGTCGCTTGGTGATCTACCAACTTTCGACCCAGCCACTTCAGAACTCATCCCAATTTCTGGATCTTCATGACTCGTCGCATTTCGCGGTTCTGGTTGGCTCTCATCCTCATCGTGGTTCTCGGCTTCGGTGTTCGTGTCGTTTCAATGGCGATTTGGGCGCCTCACAAATTGCCCGACACGGTGTTGCTCGACTGCCCGAGTTACAAGGTGTATCTCTGCGGCGACGCGGTCTATTACCACGACGCTGCGAACCTTCTCGCTGATGGCAAGGGATTCATTGATCCCTATCGCTACCAATACGGTGGCAAAGAAACGGTGACACTGGCGAACGGAACAACGGCCGAGGTCGTCACGCCAGTCGGACATATTGAGCCAACAGCCGGTCACCCTCCGGTCTATGTGCTGTATCTCAGTGTCTTTTCAGCTTTGGGGCTCCAATCAATTGCGGCCCATCAGATTGCTTCGATCCTCCTCGGTTGTGGCTCGATAGTTCTTGCGGGTTTGCTCGGACGTTCGTGGAGAAACGAACGAACGGGCCTTATTGCGGCATTTCTGACCGCTGTCTACGCAAACATCTGGATCAACGACACTGCAGTGATGTCTGAAACTGCTGCGATTTTCTTCACCTTTGCGGCAACGCTCGTTGGCCTACGTTTTGTCCGGGAACCAAGTCGCCGTAACGCAGCATTCTTTGCCGTTATCTCAGCGCTTGCTGCGCTCTCGCGAGCCGAGTTGATCCTGTTCCTCCCGATTGTGGCCGCGGTTGCACTTTGGCGAGCTCCACTTGCATGGGGAGAGCGCTTTATTCGCTATGGCATCGCCGGGCTCGTTTGCTGCGCAGTTCTGGCGCCTTGGGTCATCCGAAACAACGTGGTGATGGAGGAGCGTGTCACGTTGTCTGATGGGGCGGGCACCGTCATGGTCCAGGCAAATTGTGACGACACCTACTACGGACGACATATTGGTTATTGGAGCCTTCCCTGCGGCTTGCCACAGCCATACGGTCCCAACGGTGAATTACTCGATGAATCCCAACGCGACGTCGTTGTGAGGGAACGCGCAACGGACTACATCTCCAGTCACAAGGTTCGACTTCTCACGGTTGTCGTGCCCGCTCGTATCGGACGTATGTGGGGTCTCTACGAGCCTCTTGAGCAGATACGGCTCGACATCGGCGAAGGGCGACCGTCGATTCCTGCGAAGGTGGGTTTCCTGCAATATGTGCTTCTCGTCCCGGCTGCGCTTGTCGGTGCGGCGATCCAGTGGCGTCGCCGACAACCTGTCTTGGTCGTGGGGCTGTGGGTTGTTCTCGCAACGATTACTGCGGCGACTGCATTTGGTACCACCCGGTACCGGACCGCAGCCGAGGTTTCGATCGTGATGTTTGCGGCGATCACGATTGAAGCGATCTGGTTGTTGATTCAACGAAAACGAAATCGCGATTCATCTCCTGAGCATGATTCGGCAGAAATGGCATCGCTGTGATGACCGACGACGCTGAGCTTCAACGAACAGCGACGCTGCTCAATCATGTGTTTGAGCATGCTGATCCTCTGACGGTGTCTTCGCTTCGTTGGTATTACGACGAAAACCCTGCGGGCAGGGCGGCAGTGGGGAGAGTCGAGGAAGATGGAAAGCGCTTGGGGAACTATGCGCTCATTCCGAATCGGTACCGCTCCGTTACGGGCGAAGAGCGGGTCTTGGGCATTGGGGTCGATCTTGCCGTCGACCCAGATGCTCGTGGATCTGGTGCGTTTCGCCGCACAGTTGAGGATTCCTACGTCCGTGGAACCCAACAGGGTTTTGATGGAATCCTCGGTGTTGCCAACGCCAACTCTGCACCGCGGATGGTGGCGACGCTTGGGTGGAGATCACTGCCCTCGCTTCCGGTCACTTTGATTCCGGCCTTAGGGCGAACGAGCGGTTTCCGATCAACCTCGATCAACGAATCGACGATCGACGTTGTCGATGGGTTGGTGGAGGAGGAATTTCTCCGCACCTCAACATCGGGTTTCGCTCCAGTCTGGACACCCGAACTGCTTCGGTGGCGGCTCTCGCGTCCAGGTCACGACTACAGCGTCCATATTTCGGATGATCTCGTCGTCGTCTCGACGCGTACACATGTGTCGAAACTTCCGTTCGGGATACTCCTCGGAGTCCTCCAACGGCGGGCAACGACTCCGATTCCCGTAGGTCGTGTGGCCGCGGTCGTTGGACGTCACCACAAGGCCCCGTTCGTCATTCATTGGGGCCGATCGCCAGCGCTACGGATGCGAGGACTACCGCTTCCTCAAAAGCTCATGCCCTCGCCGCTTTCGCTGGTGTTGCATCCATTTGTCTCCGAGTTCGATCGAGACGCGTTCGAACTCGGAGAGTTTGGATTCTTGGATTTCGACGCGTACTGACCGACGCTTCGTGGCGCTTGTTCAGTCGATGCCGGCGAGTTTCCGGGCGTACGCCACGACGCGACTCGGGTCATAGGAACGAGAAATCATCATCTTCTCTGCTTCGAGAGATCCTTCGGCATGGATGGCCAAAACCGCGTGGTAGCCGCCGAATTCACGGGTTGTGAGATCGCTCACCATATTCATTGCCCGAATGCGTTGTTCGCCGTCGATCCCCTCACGACCGCCGAGCAATGAGGTGAGCAGAGGTCCGATTTCAGGGTTTGCAAAATCTGCACCGCCAGGGGCGGTGACGAGGAGACCACCGGCGAGATCTTGCACCTGCTGCAGGGCGTGGTGGTACCCGTGCGCGAAATGAGATTTCGCAATATTCACGATGAGTGGATCCGGCACGAAAACACCGTCGTCGTCAGGTGTGCCGCGATGTGCACTTGACTCAACAAGCGCACGCAGCGTTTCGGCGTAGGAAATGAGCGAGGTCAATTTGTCGCGCACATGAGCGGCGCTGCTGATTCCGTTCATATCGGCCATGAGGGCTGCGCACCCGACGAGCGCATCAACCAGTGGGAGCTTGTACGAAATGGCGGTAAAGCGATGGTAATCGACGAAGGCCAAGGCCAAGGGGCCCGCGAACTCGTGCTGGCCATCAAGGAAAACCCGCTCGTTCGGCACGAAGACGTCATCGAACAGTGTGGTGGTTTCCATCATTAATCTCTGAGAGCTGATGGGGGAGTCGAACTCGTCGCCGGCATGCGATCCGTACGGGCTTGCGACCAGACGAAGCCCTGGAGTGTTCACCGGTATGGCGAAACTCACCGCCCAATCTGCGTCGTTGGGGCCCATCGCTCGAGTGGGAAGAACTATGAGTTCATTCGTGTTCGGGGTGCAACTGGTGTGGACCTTGGCGCCTCGAACCACGATGCCGTCGGCGCGTCGTTCAACAATCCGAAGGTAGGAATCAGGATTCGATTGGGCCGATGGTCCAAGACTACGGTCGCCCTTGACATCGGTTTGGGCAACCGACATTGCGAGGTCATTGGTACGACAATGATCAAAGAACTTGGCAATTCGCTGCGAACGCTCGGTGTCGCCACGTGACGCATCAAGTGCTCGTCCAATGCGTCGTAATGCGAAGAGCGCATCCGTTCCGATCTCTTTGATCAGGGGGACGAGTGTGTGGCAACGGGCGGTCGCCGTTTCAATGAGCCGAGCACGGTCAATGAGGTCCGATGTTGATCTGGGCTCAAGGAAGTAGCGACTGTAGGGATCATCTCCTTCGACGACCGCCAACTCGCGAACAGTTGGATCTTCGGCAAGTTCGAAGTCGACAGATGCATGGCGAATTGCCCGAGAGATCACCGGATGCTCGGTGACATCCGGAACTAATTGTCCTCCGAAATACACCGTTCGGTCGTCTCGGAGTGACGCCACGTAGTGATCGGGGCTGCGAAGAGCCAAGGGTCCTCCTCGAACCGTTCTGCCGACCGAATCGGCACGCATTGACGGTACCAGTCGGAAGTTTGCACTTGAAGCACCCGATGGCTGTTGAGTTGAGCCTTGAGGTCGTAAGTTGTCCGTCCGTGACGAGCGAGCGGCGCAATCGACCTACAGCGTCTATGTCGACCAAAGCATTTGTCGTGTGTCTCGCTCTCGCAGCTGCACTTGGATTCGCAGTCCGCTTTGGAACATTTCTCTGGGAAGGACGAACGGCACCGCTTTCAGGCGACGCCGTCTTTTACCACGAGACCGCGAATCTCCTTGCGGATGGAAAGGGTTACATCAACCCGGTCTTCTTCCATGCCGGCTACTGCTTTGACACCGGAGTCAGTGACGGCCCGAAGTACTCGTTTCTTCCGGGACTCGAGAACTGTCCGCGTGTTGAGGTTGTGCAGGCTGATGGATCGGTTCAGACAGAGATCGTGAGCCTCCCTCCCGGAACCGAAGAACCGACTGCCGCCCATCCGCCGCTGTGGTCGGTGATCTTGTCGCTCGCTTCGAGACTGGGTTTCGACAGTGTCAATCAACACCGAATGGTGGGACTCCTCTTCGGTGTTCTCGGGGTTGTGCTCATCGGTATCGCCGGTCGTGAGCTGTTCGGAGAAAAGGTTGGCGTCGTTGCTGCGTTCATTGCCGCGGTTTACGGTTTTTTGTGGCTGAACGACTGGTCGCTGATGAGCGAGTCGCTCGTCATTGCATTCGTGCCGTTTATGACGATCGTGGCGGTGCGATGGTGGAGAACTCCCACCTGGAAGATGGCGATCGCTCTTGGCGTTCTCTCGGGCCTTGGAGGGCTTCTTCGAACGGAGCTCCTTACCTACGGTCCGTTATTGGCTCTCGCTGCATTGATTGTGAACCGCGCTCGTTGGAAACGTCAGCTTCGAGATTTCGCCATCGTGAGCGCGGTGTGTCTCGCCGTTCTTGCCCCCTGGTTCGTCCGAAACATGACGGCATTCAGGCAACCGATTTTTCTCTCGCCGACCGGAACCTTGCAGGCGCAGACCAACTGCGACGAGGCCTATTACGGCGAGAAGACCGGCTACTGGGAACGTTTCTGTGCCGAGCCTGAGCCTGTCGGCGATAACGGAACGATGCTTGATGAATCTGAACGCGATGCCATCAAGCGGGGATGGGCGAATGACTACATCTCGACGCATAAGGGCCGGCTCCTTGTTGTGGCGCCGCTGCGTTCTTTACGAATGTTCAATCTTTATGACCCCATCGGTACGGCGCGATTCGACATGGCAGTTGAAAATCGCGAATTCCGTCAGTCGATTTTTTCTCTCATGGAGTATTACTTGGTCGCCGCACTCGCAATCTTTGGCGGTGTCATCGCTTGGCGCCGTCGTCTCACGCTGTTCCCGGTCATTCTTTGGCCGGCTTTAGTTGCGTTGGTGGCCGCAGCGAGTTTTGGAAACAACCGCTATCGAGTGAGTGCAGAACCGTCGTTCATTTGGCTTGCGTCACTGGCGCTTTGTGTGCTCTTTGAGCGAATTCGGAACAGCCATCGAGTGACGGATTCGGCGAAGACCGCAAGCACGGCAACGAGTCCGAGTTGATGGGCGAACAGAAAGCCTGAAGGCCACACCGCGGTTGATCGGTACTCACGCCCGAACTGGAGCCCGGTATAGAGAACGACTATCCCACCAATCGAACTAAGAACGACAAGGGTGGCGATTGAGGAGCGGCGTCGAGTCCAGAGGAAGAGCGACGTGATGATTGCCATTGCGATGGCAACACCAAGGCCGCCTACGAATGCGGACAAGGCCGTACCACCGATCAGTACACCAAGACGCATCTTGGTACTCGTGCGGTTTGCGAGTTCAGACGTCACTAAGACGGGATCGGTTGCGTCGGGAAGCTTGCGAACTAATTGGCGACGTCGCCACGCAATAACAATGGCGGCCGCGCATAAACCGATGAACCAAAGTCCGGAGACTGCGAGTCCTCCCCACACGACTTTTTGCGGGGCCCAGGTGATGTCAACGGTGAACGTTGTTCCAGTGACGGCTGGATCGATCATCCAGCCGTTTGCAAAGCCGTCAATGAGTGTTGGATCCCCGAGTGACTCACCGCCACGAACGGTGGCCTTCCAGCCGTTCGAAAGTGACTGTCCGAGCACTAACCAAAAAGGAGCTGACGCGTTTGCGATATCGATTTTGTAGGAGTTCTTGCCCGTTGAAGTCACCGTCGTTGATGGCGTGTCAGTAGTCGTGGCGTATTGACCGATTGGAACGGATCGGAGTTCCAACGCGTCGATGTCAATGGCGCTGTCGAGTCCCTTGGTGGTGACGAACCGGTGATCTCCACGTTCGAGTGTCTGCGGAGCTTCCGACCTCTCGCATGGAACGAGTTCGAGAGAGTTCCGCGCAAGCGCATTGGTGACTGAACCTTGCACGACAAACGACTGGTCGGTTCCATCGAGCGTTGCCAAACCCGTGCGGCAGATATTTGGCATCTGGGTGGGGAGTGGGGCAACGGTGGTCGGGAGCCCGAACTCGGCGATTGCAATCGGAAGGATTCGGGGGCCACCGCTGAAGAACTCTTTCGTGGTGACTTCGCGCTCAGCGGCGATTGCGATCTGGATAACTTTCGAAGTAATCGTTCCGGTTGGAACGTCAATACTTGCAACATTGCCAATTCGATCAACGGTTGGGATTTCTGGAACAGCAACGGTGCGAACCGTTCCGTCTTCCAAGGTGAGTGCAAGGGCTGTAGGGACGGAATGTTCTGTGTCATTGACGACCGACATTCGCAGTCGATCAAACGTCACCGGTGCTGGGCCGGTGACAGTTGCTGTCGCACCTACTTGATTATCGAACTTGGTCGTCCAAGCGGTGGAGAGGTCACCGTCAAGCGCCGAGGATGGGCGAGCGTCAAGGTCTCCCTCGAGGTAATCACTCCCGCTCACGATTGGGTAACCGGCGGCAAGTCCGGGTCGACCAACCGTGTCGTCGATGACGGCGCCGTTGATGCCCGTGCTGAGCCGTGCACGTCCCACCATCATGAAGTCGCTTGTGCTTCCCACGCGAAATAGCCGTCGCATTTGAAGTTCCGTGTCTTGGCGGAATCCTTCAACGGGGTTCGCTCGGAGTCGAGTAAAGAGATACGCAACGTTCGTAGCGGTGGGGGCGAGGTCGTCAACACCAGCGGTCGGTGTAATGATCCATTCCTGTGCGGAAACCCCAGGGACGGTTACTTCTTTGAAACCGACGTTGGAGAAGCCAAGCCATGAGGCGAGGTTCGTGACGTTTGCGTCGTCGATTCTGATGGTGAGTGACGAGAACGTGCGTGCACCATCAAGTTGAACTCGCTGGCCGTTTCCGAGGAACGACTCGTCGGTCATGTCAACGGTGGTTACGGGCACTCCATCGAGCAGGACCGTTGCTTTTGTGATCCAGCGGTTTCCTTGAGTCTGAAGGAGATCAATATGGTCGGCGGTTATGGGATGCGTGTAGTCGATAACAAGACGACTGCCGACGACATCAGAGAATCCGCCTGTGGTCCATGCCGTGCGAGGATCGCCATCGATCGCATTCACCGGTCGAACTTCAGAGGAATACGCGACGATGTTGCCGTAGGACGTTGCCCGGACGCTAGCGACGTCATCTCCGTACCAAGCAGTTGTTTGATCGGCAACTGTCTCGCCCGGGAACATGTCAAGGCGAGCATCCTTCGGGTCGTCCGCAAGTGGGACGTAGGAGGCGGTTTCGGTCGCACCGTTGTTTTCGCGAAGCGTTCCCCAGCGTTGCGCGCGTTTGCGATTGGTGTCGGTAATAACCAAGTTTGGCTTTGAGGCACGAATTCCGTTGAGTAGCGAGGTGGACGTGGTGGCTGTCGCCGCGTAAAAAAGTGGCCGTTCGCTCGGCAACCGATCCCAAGTCGCAGCCGCTACGACACCGTCACCATCGCCGAAAATGACCGTTGGCTGATTGGTGGTTTCTGAACGAACGAGCGGGCGGACATTGTCGACTGGATAGATCACGAGAGGTGGAGTCGGTTCCGTCGAATTGGGATTCGCGATGTACTGCTCGTCAACCATTGGTTGGCGGGAGTCGGGCGTATTCACGGTGGGTTCACCGAAAGTGGTTGGCACACCAAGGCCATTTGTGGGATTCGTTCCACCAAATTGTTCCCACAGGTCTGCTGGTCGCGGTCCGCGATAGCGCTCGAACTGACTGTCGAGACGCAAGAGGACATCAGACGCAGAAAGTAAACGGGCAACTCCAGCAGCGGCCGCTGTTTCGCTGATGCCCTCTTGCAGCGTGCGATCGAGTGCTCTCACCAGATCGACGGTTGCTGGCGTTCCATATGCGGTGATCTCGCGACCAATCCACGGTCGATCGATAAGGCCGGGAGTCAATGGATCTTGAGTGTCTCCCCATCGGTACGCGCCAAAGTCGGCACCTGGAAGTTCGAGAACGCGAAGGTCGGTGCTTTGTGCATCGAGCCATGATGCAGCGTCGGTCCAATATGAGGGAAGCGTGCCGGGGAACTTCAGATCGGATTGAACAAGTTTGCCGGTCCAAAGCGGAGGAAGGTTAAGAATCGCAATGCAGATCAGGCCGATCGGTAACGCGAGTGCGAGTCGTCGATTAAGAGGTGCTCGGAACTTGCGAACGATCACCGGTAGAAGTGCATCGACAAGAGTCGCGATAAGTGCTGCGAGTCCGAGGGCGACAATCGGAACGATTCGTGGCGAACTCCGGAGGGCGAACCCGATCTCGAGTGACGTCGTGTACTTGATGATGGAACCGACCGGCGATGGGTCGTTATACGGGTAGGTGCCGATGGCGAAGACGAGACCAGCGAGAATGAGGGCAACGAAGAAAGCTCGATATTTCCAGCGCGTGAGAATCGCCCCGAGGAGACCAAACAACGGGAGTACGAACGACAGCGCAAGCATGATGAGGTTGGTCGTATAGATCGGTGCAGATTCGATCCATCCAGTGAGCCCATCACGACCGTAGAAACACCAGTAGCCAAGTCCGCGAAGCGCTTCGGGGGCAGTCGAAGTTTCAGCAACAGTTTCGACAGTTTCAGTCAATTGCAGGATCGGAAGGCCGAACTTCCCTTGGATGTAGAGGCCAGACAACCACCACAACTGGGCTGGTCCCGTGGTTACTGCAATGCGAAGAAGGGACCTGATTGCATCTCGAAGAGTGGTCTCGTGCGTCACCCAAATCGCGAACGGGACTAACAGAATTGGTGCAACAAGAACGAAGATGACAGAACTCGCGTTGGTACCCGCCATAGCGGTGACGACCAGCGCGAACAGAATCGGTGCACGCCAGGTTCGTTCCCGCAGCGCGCAAATCATGAGGCCGATCAGCCACGGAAGCGCGCACCACGGCGTGAGAATGACCGACATTCGGCCCATGTAGGACAACACATACGGGCTGAGCATGTAGGCGAATGCCGCAACGGCTGCTCCTGGACCTCGTTGACCGAGCTTCCGCAGCATCCAGAGCGTTCCCGCTCCGGCGAGGAAGAACAGCGTGCCGAACCACAACCGTTCAGCGATCCATGTCGGTACGCCAAGTGTGCGGAAGATCCAATACCAAGGACCGAGGGGGAACAGGTAGCCGATGTTCTGGTGAGTAACGGTCCCCGCATTGATATGCGAGTCCCACATGTATGGCGCACGTGCGAGCAACTTGCTCGGATCCAAAAGCAAGTAGGCCTTTGTATCGGCAGAAACTTGACCGGGAGCCGTCAAGAGGATCGGGATGTACGCGATGCAGGCAAGCGCCGCATATGTCCAGCGGTCAATGCGTCGTGTGCGCGGTTCCTCAACAGATGGGGATGTCGGTTCGCTCATATCGCCGTTGGTGGTGTCCGTGAGAGTCACTTGATGCCATCACAGACGCCGACGGGATCATCGAATTGCCATGCCTGACGCCAAGGCCCACTCTTCCAGTCGGTCACAGTTGGAGTTGACCATCCAAGGGAAACGGCTCGGTTCACGATGACATCTGTGAGGTTCGCAGCACCCTCCTGGCAGAGGTGCCAGTCGTCGGTTTTGCGGAGAAGGTGAACAGTGCCGTCGTCTCCGACCCAATAACGCGGAGTCGAACCATCTGGAGCGGTGAACGCCGAGGTAATGGAGGGATTGTCGACCATTCCCGGGTGGCGGGCAGAGACAGTCGCAAAGACTCGATCGATTGCGCTGACATCGAGCTTTCCTCCTGGCATCACGGGGAGAAGCATCACACGGATTCCGTTGTCAACGAGCAAGGAGACAGCGTCGTCGACGAGATCTGCATACGCTGCCTCGCCGTTCTCTCTTATAAAGGGAAGGTCCCAGCTTCCGAACATCATCACGACGAGATCAGGACGAAATTCTGAAATTGCGTTGGACCAGTCCGTTCGCCAATCGACACCCGTACTGAGGCCAAATCCGGGGCCGGCTCCAAAGACAAAGTCACTGGCTCCGCTGGCTTCCATAGCGGCAGCGAGAGCGGGGGAGACGTCCATGCCACCCGAATCTCCAATGATCCAAACGGTGGGCGCTGGGGGAGCGGCGGCACCTTGTGTAACTGTTGGATTGAGACTCTCGAGGCGGTTTCCGATTTGGTCGAGGCTCATATTGGCGTAGGGGACTGAACTCATCGGCGGATGCAGAGAGATCAAGAATGCGCAGGCGACGACTCCGCCAACGCCTGCGAGCGCAGCTGACCCTGCTGTTTTGGTCGTTCGGAACAACGTTCCCCGGCGGACCGGCATCTCAAGGATGAAATAGGAAACCAATGCGATGGCGATCGTGACTGCCATGCGCAGCACGAAGAGAGGGGCAAGAGAGAGTCCTGTCCTGTATTCGGAAAGCACCAAAAAAACGGGCCAGTGATAGAGGTAGAGACCGTAGGAAAGCAGTCCGGCCCATCGCATTCCCGCCGTTGAAAAGAGTTTTGAAAAACGTCCCGCTCGTGTACCGACGTAAATCGCGACGGTGGAAAGCGCTGCATAAACAGGAAGGCCGCCCTGTGCCAAGCCAGGCGAAGCTTCACCGACGGTGAACCAAGCAGCGAGGATCGCAAGTAGGGCTCCAACACCGAGTAGGTCGAAGTAGGTTTCGCGGTTCGTTGGTTCCGATGTCGTGCGGGATCGACTCGACCACCAAAGAGCGAGCAAAACGCCGAACAGCAGTTCCGCAACTCGCGTGTCCGTTCCGTAATAGACGCGATCGAAATCGGACCGCTGGAGCCACATGAGCGCCATCGACAAAGCGGCGACTGCGAAACATGCACCAGCTAGGAGTCTTCGACCCCCAAATCGCATCAGTACCAACGCAACGATCGGAAAGACCAAATAGAACTGCTCTTCGATTGCGAGCGACCAAAAATGTTGAAACGGCGTCGGATCAGAAAAGAGATCGCCGTAACTGACGCCCGAGGTCCACAGTCGCCAATTGGCGACATAACCAAGAGAAGAAAGCATGTCGCCACGGATCGAGGCGAGTTGCTCTGGGGAACCGATTCGCCACCAGACGATTCCGATCATGGCGATTGCGGCAAGTGCGGCGGGCATGAGTCGACGCAGGCGTCGGCCCCAAAAACGCCAGAGATCGATCGACTGCGAACCTTCAAATTCTCGAACGAGAAGATTGGTGATGAGGAAGCCTGAGAGAGTGAAGAAGGTCGAGACGCCGAGAAATCCACCTTTGGCCCAGGTGAATCCGCCATGGAAAAGAAGAACGCCGACAACCGCTAGGCCGCGTACTCCGTCAAGGGCGGGAAGGTGGGGAAGGGCAGCCGATCGGGCGGTGGAATCTGCTTCGGCGCTAGTGATTGTCGCGGTGCTGTCACTCATCACAACGCCCCGGGATCTCTAGAGGCGTGAGGGTTCGGCCGCATACTCACTCCGGGCAAGGTAGCAGGGGGTTTCTCCGACAAAGGGGCGGCTGGGGAGTCGTCGGCAACCTTAGGAGCGCTCGTCGAGCACCATCTTGAGACATTCAGTTGCAGGATTGTCTCTCCAGACCATGCTGTCGGCAGGTAGGAGCCCACGTTGATCAAGTCGATTCATTACCCGCACGACAATGACGCAATAGCGGGCCGCAGCGAAGAGTTCATGGGCCGAGGTGTCCCGCTCCTCTCGTCCGGCATGTGTGAAGTACATCTTGCGCTGCTCGTCACGATTGGGATCGCCATCGAGTCGTTCAATGCCAGCGAGCTCATGCATCGTCCGGTCAAACATGAGCCACCATCCGAGATCAAACTCTGGGGGGCCCATGCAAGCTGCTTCGAAATCAGTGAGGCAGACCGGGGTTGTGCCCTGCCAAATGATGTTGCCTGGCCGAGGATCGCCCCAGCACAATCCGATCGACTCATCGGTTGGAAGCTCCTCCT